>CAWGWF010000007.1:0-15930 GCA_963826225.1 uncultured Chloroflexia bacterium | reverse complement strand
TGAGCGGGTCGAGCCCGTCGTGAACCGTCGAGCACCGAGGAGCTTCGGCTCGTGCATAACGCTGCACCGACGCCGACCTTCGCGGTTGCCGGCGCGAAAGGTGCCTGCCGATGCGGGTGGCGAGGTCGAGCTCGAAGCGATCGGCGCAGCGTCGATCTTCGTGGCCGCGGCCCGCGCAGATGGCCGAGGTGCGCCAGCAGCTTCTCGTGCCGACTGTCCCGCCTGACGATGAAGTCGCCGGGCAGGTAGCCGACCGGCGGCGAGGGCGGGCCCGCCGCGGCGCGGCAACCTCGCCGAACAGCTCGACCAGGCCCTTGGTGGGCCGGATCAGGTCGAGGAGGATGCGGATCGTCGTGGTCGCCGCGCCGTCGCCCAGGAAGCCGTAGACCTCGCCGGCTGCACCTCCAGGTCGAGCGGCGAGGCCGCGACCGACGGCGTAAGTGGTCAGCCGCCGCGGCGCGGATCATCTCGGTCATGTCTGTGGTCTCCTCATCCAGCGCAACCGGCGCGACTTCTGACACCGTCGCGCCGCCCGGCACGACGGGCCACCTGCGCGCCAGGTTTCGCGGCGGAGACCTCCAGGCAGCGAAGAAGCCGGCCCTCGCGACCGGGTTTCGCGTTGAGCTCTGGAGCCGACACTCGGATTTGAACCGAGGACCTGCTGTTTACGAAACAGCTGCTCTACCGCTGAGCTATGTCGGCGCGGATGGCATCTTAGCAGTACCGCCGTGACCGCCGATGTCGACCGGCAGCGCGGTACGGTCGGCTTGCCACCGCCGTGCTACCAGCGGTAGCATTGTGGTATGAAAGTAAGTGTCAGCCTGCCGGGCGAGGACGTCAGCTTCCTGGACGAATACGCCCGAGACCAGGGGCTAGAGTCGCGATCGGCCGCGGTCCAGCGAGCGGTCCGGATGCTGCGCACGGCGGAGCTTGCCGGGACCTATCAGGCCGCGTGGGAGGAATGGGCGGCCGAGGAGGACGGCCCGGCCTGGGACGCCACGGCCGGCGACGGGCTCTCGCGCTGATGCGCCGCGGCGACATCCACTCCGTCGACCTGGAACCCGTCCGCGGGTCGGAGGCTGGCAAGCGTCGGCCGGCGGTGATCGTCAGCAATGACGCTGCGAACTCCATCGCGGCGCAACTGGGCCGGGGCGTGATCACGGTGGTCCCCGTGACCTCGAACACCCGGCGGGTGTACCCCTTCCAGGTCCTGCTTCGGGCCGCGGTGACGGGGCTCGGCCAGGACTCCAAGGCGCAGGCGGAGCAGGTCCGGTCGATCGACGTGCAGCGGGTCGGGAATCGGCTGGGCGCGGTTCCCCGCGCGGTCCTGCGCGAGATCGACGAGGCGCTGCGGCTCCACCTCGACCTGTAGGAGCGCCGGGTTGCCCGCCGCTACGCGGGTACCGGCTGCAGCGCCCACGCGATCTCGGCCGCCCAGGCGTCGATCGCGGGCCAGTCACGGAAGTCTCCGGCGGGCATCGCGTCCCGCGCGGACGCGGGCATCAGGTGCATGAACCGCTCGGCCATCCCGACCGGCGGCGCGGATGGGTCCCAGGCCCCGAAGAACACCCGGTCGCCCCGCGGCCGGACCATCGCGATCAGCTCCGGCCACTCCTTCGGCCGGGTGGTCACCAGGACGTCGTTCCCATCCTTGTCCACGAGGTCCGGTCCGATGGGCCCGCTGCTGAACAGCCAGATCGGACGCTCGGCCAGCACGGCGCGGTGCTTCTTCACGAACCGGGTGGCGCCGTCCAGCCAGTGGAACATGTACGCCGCCCCGCCGATGACGAAGGCGTCGTACGGGGCGATGTCGCGGACGTCGTCCACGGACCGAGCGTCCGCGGCCAGGCCGGTCTCGCGCAGGCCGGCGGCGATGCGCTCCGCGATCCCGGCCGTGGATCCATGGCGGGTGGCATAGGCGACGAGGACGTTCACGGGGTTGGCTCTCCTGCGATCGGACGCAGGACTGAGCATGCGACCCGCTCACGGACCGATGGAAGGGCCGGCCGTCAGGCGCCGAGGGTGCCACCGCGCCCGCCGCACGTCAGGTAACCAGCCCACGGGTATCTCGGCGTGATCGGGGCCACAACGGGCAGGGTGGGGGCCGGTGGCAGCCCGACCCGAGGGCGGAACATGCTGAGCCACGCTCGGAGTGGACGGCCGGGAAGATGTCAACGGGCCTCGTGGTCCTGGTTGTCGCCCCGAAATGGCCGGAATACCCGCAGGCTGAATACCCGAGGAGCGATGCATGTCCGAGGCAGGCCGCGGGTGGGGGCGAGGTCTGGCCCGCGCAGGGAGCGCCGGGACCGACGTGCCCGGCGGCGGGCTGCCAGCATGATGTAGTCACGTATTGACGAATCAGTCCGCTATGATGACCACATGGATGTCGCCATCCGCGAGCTCAAGGCACGGTTGTCGGAGCACATCGAGCGGGTCGAGAAGGGTGAGGTGGTCACCGTGACTCGGCGCGGCCGGCGGGTGGCACTGATCGTGCCGCTGCCGGGTCGGGACCAGCTCGAGCGCGGGCTGGCCGAGGGCTGGATCACGCGCGACGCCGAGCGCCCGCCGGAGCCGGGTCCCCGACAGCGACCCCTGCCGGGCACGCCCACGACGACGGAGCTGATCTCGCGGGATCGGGGCGCATGACCCTCTACGTGGACAGCAGCGCCCTGGTCAAGCGCTATGTCGCGGAGGACGGCAGCGAGACGGCCGAGGCCGTGCTGCTTGCCGACCCGGAGTGGGTGACAGGGCGCCACAGCTTCGTGGAGGTGTCGCTCGCGATCCATCGCCGGCTGGGGGAGGCGGAGCGTCGCGTTGCATCAGCGGCGTTTCTCCGGGATTGGGAGCGGACCTTCGTGGTGGCGCTGGACGAGGTGGTATGCCGCCGGGCGGCGGAGCTCGGCGTGGCCACCGGATCGCGCTCGTTCGACGCCCTGCACCTGGCGGCTGCAGAGCGCGCGGGGGGCCGGTCGATGCCGATCGTCACCTTCGATGTCCGGCTCGGCCAGGCGGCCCGCTCGCTCGGGTTCGCGGTCGTCGGGGCCTAGTCCGCCGATGCCATGGTTCCAACCGATCGCAGGAGACACGCGATGACCGACAGCGCCCCGCCCGACGAGCTCAAGAATGTCGGCTACGAGCTGTTCATCCTGCTGCTCTCGATCCTGTCGATCTGCAACCTCGTGATCGTCGTGCTGGCGTCGTCCTCCCCGCGCGATGTGGCGCTGGTCGTTGACGCGATCATCGCCCCGGTCTTCCTCGCGGACTTCCTGTACCGGCTGCTCACGGCCCGGTCCCGGCGTCGACTGGTTCCTCCGGCGATTCGGCTGGGCGGACCTGATCGCCGTCGTGCCCATGCTCCGCGTCTTCCGCGTGTTCCGGATCGCGCCGGGTGATCCGGCTGATGCGCGCCTTCGGGATCGGACGCCCTGGTCCGGGAGCTGGCCGCCACCCGCGCGCTGGCGACGTTCCTGTTCACGATGTTCCTGGTGGTCCTGGTCGTGGAGGTCACGGGGATCGCCATCCTGTACACGGAGCTGGACGCCCCGGGCGCCAACATCGTGAACGCCGGGGACGCCGTGTGGTGGGGCCTCGTGACCATCACGACCGTCGGCTACGGCGACGGGTACCCGGTGTCCGCCGGCGGCCGCATCGTCGGCGCCTTCCTGCTGTTCGCGGGCATCGCGTTGTTCTCCGTGCTCACGGGCTTCATCGCGAACCTGTTCCTGTCGCCCGCGGGCCGGGTCCGGCGGCGGCGGCTGGAGCCCGGGTCGACGGCCGCCCAGATGCTCGAGGTGCGGCGCCTGCTGGACGAACAGGAGCGGCGCACCGCGGAGATCCGGTCGCGCCTCGATGAGCTGGAGCGGACGCAGGTCCGGGAGCGCGCTCAGGCCAGGTAGCGCGCTCAGGCCAGGTAGCGCGCTCAGGCCAGGTAGCGCGCCCAGACGTAGACGGTCGAGATCAGCATTGAGACCAGCACCACCAGGACGCCGAAGCGGAAGAACTCGGCGAAGCTGATCGGCCGCCCGGAACGGAGGGCCAGGTTGGCGACGACGACGTTGGCCGATGCCCCCACGATCGTCAGGTTGCCCCCCAGGCAGGCTCCCAGCGACAGGGCCCACCACATCGGCTCGATCGGGATCCCGCCGGCACCAAGCTCCTTGACGATGGGGATCGCGGTGGCCGTGTAGGGGATGTTGTCCACCAGCGCGGACACGATGGCCGAGAACCACAGGATGCCAATGGTGGCCACGGTCGCGTCGCCGCCCGCCCACTCGGCGAGGGCGTTCGCGATCCCGGCCACGATGCCCACCTGGATCACCGCCTCGACCAGCACGAACAGGCCGACGAAGAAGGCGAGCGTGGTCCACTCGACCTCCTTGAGCGCGTCGTGCGCCTCCACCCGGGCGACCAGCATCATCACGGCCGCCCCCAGCAGGGCGACGGTGGCGGGCTCCAGTCCCAGGGCGGAGTGGAACAGGAACCCAGCGATGGTGAACGCCACCACGACCAGGCTCTTGATCAGCAGCGGCCGGTCCTTGATCGCGCCCGCCTCGGTCATCTCCACGGCCGCCTCGCGGCGGTGCGCGGGGACCTGGAGCTTGCCGCGCAGCAGCAGCCACATGACGCCGACGAACCCCAGGAAGACGACCACGACGACCGGCGCCACGTTGACCAGGAAGTCGTTGAAGTCGAGCCCGGCCGCGGACCCGATCAGGATGTTCGGCGGGTCGCCGATGAGGGTGGCGGTGCCGCCGATGTTGGACGCGAACACCTGCGCCAGCAGGTAGGGGATCGGCGACACGTCGAGACGTCGCGCGACCGAGAGGGTGATCGGGGTGATGAGCACCACGGTGGTCACGTTGTCCAGGAACGCGGACAGGACGGCCGTGACCAGCGCCAGGAGGATGAGCAGCCGGAACGGCTCGCCGCGCGACAGGCGCACGGACCGGATGGCCAGCCACTCGAAGAAGCCCGTCCGGGCCACGATGCCGGCGATGACCATCATCCCCGCCAGCAGCAGGATGACGCTCATGTCGATGCCGGCGAACGCCTGCTCCTGGGTGATGACGCCGGTGACGATGACCGCCGATCCCGCCAGGAGGGCGATGACCGTCCGGTCCATCTTGTCCAGGGCGATCAGCGTGTATGCGATCGCGAAGATCCCGCCCGCGACCCAGACATCCACGAGGCCAGTCTACTGATCGGGCCGTCTGCTTCGGGGCGCCGGCGAGCGATGGGTCCGGATTGACACGTCGATCCGGGTGTCATAGGCTCGCGGCCATGCGGACGAAGCGGACGTACAACCTGCCGGAGCGGACCGTGCGGACGGTCCGGGAGCTGGCCGCCTCGTACGGCGTGGCCGAGACCCAGGACGGCGTGATCGAGCTTGCGGTGGACGAGCTGGCGCGGCGCCTGCGGGAGGGCGCGGAGGCGGAGCGCTGGGCCGCCGCGGCCGCGGATCCGGCGGTCGCGGCGGAGGTCTGGGACGTCGCGGGCGCCTACGCGTCCGCGGACGCCGAGACGTGGCCGCGGGAGTGACGCCGCCGGGGCCGCTCCGGTGGGCGGTCGTGCGGCTCGGGCTGGACCCGGTCGAGGGACACGAGCAGGGCGGCACGCGTCGCGCGCTCGTCGTCAGCTACGAGCCGTTCCACCGGTCCGGCCTCGCCACCGTGTGCCCGATCACCGCCGCGCGGACCGAACCGCGCTATCCGGGCGAGGTCGCGATCCCGGCGGGGGTCGCCGGCCAGACGCGGGACGGGCTGATCCTGTGCCAGCAGCTGCGGACGGTCTCGCTGGGGCGGATGGCGGGGGCGCCGGAGGGGAGCGTCACGGACCCGGTCATCCGGCGGGCGATCCGGATCGCCCTCGCGCATCACCTCGGGCTGGACGTGCCGGCCGTCGGCGACGGGGCGCTTGTCCGGGGCTGACCCGCGCCAGACCCTACGGTACGGAGCCGATGACGGCGAGGCTGCCGGCATCGCCCTGGATCCGGTACCGGGAGACGGCCGCGGGGACGACGAGGGTCTCGTACGGCTCGAGGGTCTCGTGCCAGCCGTCGCCGGTGAGGGTCAGCCGGCCGCGGATTGCGGTGACGATCTCGAGGGTCTCGCCGGCGGGGGTGCGCGCGAGGCCGGGCGTGCGCGCGAGGCCGGGCGCGGGCGCCTCCGCGATCTCCGGGACCTTCGCAATCTCGAGGCGGAACTCCGGGACCGTGAGCGCGCCGCCGTCCAGCCGCCAGTCCCGTCCCGCCGGCAGCGCGTGGCGCTCCGGCCGGATCGCACGCAGCGACTCCGCGACATGGAGCGGGCGCTCTGCCGTGGCCGGGCGTCCCCAGTCCGACATCCGGAAGGTGCGGTCCGTCGGCTGCTCGATCTCGTACACGAAGGTGCCGGGCCCGATGGCGTGCATCGTTCCGGCTCGGAGCATGAGGGCGTCGCCGGGGAGGCACGGCCGCTCGTCGCAGTGCTCCCGGTCCACGACGCCGTCCCGGATGGCGGCCCGCAGGTCCGCCTCGGCCAAGCCCAGCCGGGGCCCCGTCACCAGCGTCGCGCCCGGCTCGGCATCGAGCACCAGCCAGGCCTCGGCCTTGCCCAGCTGTCCTTCGCCGTAGAGCTCGGCCGCGAGCGCGTCGTCCGGGTGGACCTGGAGCGAGAGCCACTCCGCCGCGTCGATCACCTTGACCAGCAGCGGGAAGCGCGGCCCCAGGAGGCGCATCCCCCGATCGCCGACCAGCGCCGGCCCTACGGCGGCCGTGAGCTCGTCCAGGGTCAGCGGCGAGGCGATCCCGGCCTCGGCAGCGCCGAGCTCCCCGGCACCTGCCACGTCCACGATCGAGCCCGGCCCCGCCAGCCACAGCTCGCCCACGTGCTCGCCGGGATCCCCGAGTCGCCCGCCGGCCCACGGTCGGACGCTTCGGAAGGGGATCGGGCGCAGCGGGCGCCGCAGCGCGGAGGGATCGACGGAAGGTGTCACTGGCGCGAGCATATCGGGTGCGGCGCGCCCGGGGCCGTCATCATGTCCCCGCGCCCGCCGCGAGGGACCCGCCGATGCCGACCGCCGCCGCGCCCCGCCGCCCGCCCGCACGTGACGCCGCCGCGCGCCCCGGCGAGCGCGCCCGTGTGAGGCGCCTGGTCGAGGCAGACCTGGCTCGCCTCAAGCCCGGCTCGCAGCGCGCGTGGTGGCTGCGCGAGGCCCTCGCCGACGACCCGGGCGCCCCCTGCCCGCCGCTCACCGGTCACGCAACGGCCGACGTCGTCATCGTCGGCGGCGGGTTCACCGGCCTGTGGGCCGCGTGGTGGCTGACCGAGCACGCGCCCGACGCGCGGGTCGTGATCCTGGAGTCCGACATCGTGGGTGGCGGCGCGTCCGGCCGGAACGGCGGCTTCCTCACCGCCTGGTGGGACTACCTGCCGGCGCTGGTCGGCAACTTCGGGCGCGAGGCCGGCCTGGCGGCGGCGATGGCGCTGGACGGGGCGCCTGCATGGATCGGGGAGTGGGCCGCGCGCCACGGCGTGGACCCGTGGTTCGTTCCGGGCGGCACGCTGGTCGTCAGCACGTCCCCCGTCCAGGACGATGCGTGGATGGGCATCACGGAGCTGGCCCGGGAGCTGGGCGTGGCGGACCGGTATCAGCCCCTGACCGCGGCGGAGGTCCGGGCACGGTGTGACGCCCCGGTGATCCGCGGCGGGATGCTGGTCCCGTCCGACGCCCAGGTCCAGCCCGCCCGCCTCGCCCGTGGCCTCCGGCGGGTCCTGCTGCAGCGGGGCGTGGCGATCCACGAGGGGACCCGGGTGGCCGACCTGCGCCAGGAGGGCGGCGCGGTGCGCGTGACCACGGATGGCGGGGGGACGCTCACCGCGGCCCGCGTCGTGCTGGCGGTCAACGCGTGGGCGGCCGGCTGGCCGGGCGCCGGCTTCGGGTCGCGGATGATCACCTGGTCGTCGTACATGGTGCTCACGGAGCCGATCCCGGACCGGCTCGCGGCCATGGGCTGGACCGGCGGCGAGGCGATCACGGACTGCCGGTTCACGAACCACTACTTCCGGACGACCGCGAGACGGGCGGATCGCCTTCGGCGGGGGCGGCGGCCGGGCGGGGTACGGCGGGCGGCTGGGCCGCTGGGTCACCGATGACCGGGGCTCGGTCGCGCTGGCGGCGCGCGGCTTCCGGCGCATCTTCCCGATGCTGGACGACGTGCCGCTGGTGGACGCCTGGGGCGGCCCGATCGACATCGCGCCCAACCACCTGCCCGCATTCGGGACGATGGGCGGCGGGGACGGCACCCCCGGCCGGATCCACTGGGGCCACGGGTTCAGCGGCACGGGCGTCGGCCCGGCGTGGCTGGGCGGGAAGATCCTGGCGGCCCTCGCGCAGGACCGCCTGGACGACCCGGTCGCCCGGCTGCCGATGGTGGGCCACCGCGCGCGTCGCTTCCCGCCGGAGCCGCTGCGGTTCCTGGGTGCGCGCGTGATCCGGGAGGCGATCGTGGCCAAGGAGCAGCGGGACGACGAGGGCGGCTACGTCCCGCCGCCGCTCCGCTGGCTGGTCCGGCTGCCGCGCGCGATGGGCTACGACCTGGGGCCGGAGTAGGCGTGGCCCGCCCGCGATCCCGGGGGAACCCCGTCCGCCCCTGTACCGTCATCGCGCCATGAATGCCCGCCTTCGACTGCCCGTGCTCCCGGCCTTCACGCTGGTCCTCCTCCTCGTCGCCCTGGCCGCGCTGCGTGCGGTGCGCCGGCGCGTCCGGCGCCTCCGCCCCGGCCCCCAGCCCCAGTCCCGTGACCATCGACTCCCCGGAGGCGGCCGCGAAGCACGTCGCGTCGCTCTCCCCGGTGCTCGAGGGCATCCCCGCCCAGGACCCGGACCTGATCGGCCAGGCGCACTGGTGGGCGGCGGAGCCGTCCGGCGACGGCTGGCGGGTGACGTTCGAGGTGGGCTGGGGCGACTGCCCGGCCGGCTGCATCGACCGCCACCAGTGGGTCTACGACGTGGCGGAGGACGGCACGATCACCGTGGTCGCCGAGACTGGACCCGCCGGTCCCCCAGCCGATCATCGACGAGCTCCGCGCCGCCGGCACCGCGACGGGCGTCGCCGGGCGCGTCACCGCCGGGCCCACCTGCCCGGTCGAGGTCCCGGGCGATCCCTCGTGCAACCCGCGCCCGGTCGCCGGGGCGGTGCTGGTCGTGACGGGAGCCGGCGGCGCGGAGGTCGCGCGCTTCACCACGGACGCGACCGGCCTGTTCCGCCTGGGCCTCCTGCCCGGCGACTACACGCTGGTGCCCCAGCCCGTGGAGGGCCTGATGGGCACGGCGGCCCCGATGCCGTTCACGGTCACGGACGGCGACGAGACGTTCCTCGACGTGGGCTACGACACCGGCATTCGCTGAGCGCGGCCGCCCGCCCAGGTCCGGGCGTCCCGGCGCGTCAGGATTTCACTCGGAGTGAACGCCGGTGGCTCCTGGCCACCACCAGGGGCGTCGAGGTGCCTGTTCTCGGGTCCGCGAGCTCCTCTTGGTGCGCGACGTCGGCCTGACCTGCGCTCGAGCATCCTCGGCGCGATCGATCCCTGGGCGGCGCCGTGCGGCCACTCGGCGGACAACGGCCGGAGATCACCCTGTCTTGTTCACTCGCAGTGAAATCCTGCGGGGCGTGGCCGGCAGCGCGGTGCGGCTCCCCGGCTCGAGTCGCCCGCCGCGCCGCCCCCGCCGCGCCGCGGACCCGAACGGCGTCGCCCCCGTCGCGCCGCCCCCGGCCCGCCGCGTCGCGTCGCTACCGCCGCGCCGCGGACCCGCCGCGTCGCGTCGCTACCGCCGCGCCGCGGACCCGCCGCGTCGCTACCGGATCAGCTGGACGCCGATCGCCTCGCCGTTGTTGAGCGTCCCGGTCCCCACCGGCCCCGACGTCACGTAGCGCACGAACCAGCCGGCCATGCAGCTGGAGCTGCCGTTGCCGCCCACGATGTTGACGATCGAGGTGCCGTACGTGGGCGACGTCGTCGCGGCGCAGGCGGAGTTGTTCGCGTTGTTCGAGTAGGACAGGTAGTCCAGGTAGAAGGCCGCGATCCGGATGATGTGGTAGTCCGCGTTGCTGCCGCTCTCGGTGGAGCACTCGCCGTCGCAGATCGGGATCAGGACCACCTTGCCCTGGAGGCCGCGATCGATGACGCCCTGCTCAACCTTCTTCGCACAGTCGTTGCCGGTATCCACCGGGACGTCCACCGGGAAGTCGGCAAACTGGATCGCCGGGGGATCCACCACCTCTTCGTAGCAGTCCCTGTCCGGGTCGAGGTCGAGGATCATGAACGAGCCGGCACCCGACTTGCACAGCGGCACCAGGAACTCCTGGCCCACGGGGTGCGGCTTGCCCGGGTTGGCCATCCGCCACGGGGCGTCCACCTGGACGGTCTGGCCGCCCGTGCTGTCGCAGTCGGCGAGGCTGACCGGGAACACCACGGGCAGGAAGTTGCCGCCCGTAAGCGCGCCCGTCACGGCGGTCGCGTCCGCGCCGGCGGTGAACTGGTTCATGCCCAGGGCGCGCGCGAAGGTCGTCTCGAACGTCCGGTTGCCGCGGATGCGGACCCCCTGGGTGCCGGGCGGGATCGTCGAGTCGCCGTCCGCCGGGCCGACCTGGGCCGCCGTCGCGATGTCGGTCGTGACCGCGCCGAGAGTCGTGAGCAGGCCGCCGGTGACGTTGGTGTAGTGCGCCGTGTACGACCCGAGGCCGTTCGCCGCGGCCAGCGCGTCCATCCCGTCGAGCACATCGGCATCGTCCAGGATCGCGCCGCCCAGGCGCTGGGCGAGCACCGTCGCGCCGCCGTTGGCCACGGCATCGACCCCGTTCTGGGTCACGCGCTGCTGCGCGTAGGCGTTGCCGCCCTCGATGACCAGCGACACGCCGGCGACGATGGCGACCATGGCCATCGCGACGATGACGATCACCTGGCCGCGTTCGGCCGGTCGCGCGGTGGCGGTGGCTGGGCGCATGGCGGGCACCTCGGGGCGCGGCCGGAGCCGCCGAAGAAGGCTCATGGCTGCTTCGGGCACTGGCTGGCGGTGAACTTGGAGTTGGGACACGAGTACTCGACGCTGAGGACGGACTGGGCCGTGAACGTGACCCCATCCCCGAACACGATGTTCGCGATGAGCGGCGTGATGGGCAGGTAGGTGGCCTCGAACGAGACGACGGCCAGGCAGCCGACGGCAGCCGGGCTGCAGGGGTCCGAGTAGTCGGGCGAGCCGTCGTCGGCAACCTGGTAGAAGCCGACGCTCACGCTGGGATCGTTCAGCTCGACGATTGCCGTCTGGTTCTTGGCCCGGGCCGTGATCGTCGGGATGTGCTGGTTGACGATCGCCGTCCGGGCGCCCTCGCGGGCCGCGTTGGTCAGCGTGTTGTAGGCGAACACCGCCCGGCCGAGGTCGAACAGCGCGACCATCACGACCAGGAAGATCGGGATCACCAGCGCGAACTCGACGAGGGCCTGGCCTCGTCCAGCCGGCTTGCGCGACCTGCGGAGGAACATGCTCATGGCCGGTTCACCAGGACGTCGCTGGTGCACGCCGCCAGGGACGTGGCGGTCAGGGACTGGGCCGTGATGATGAAGTTGCCGCTGGGCGCGCCCGTGTCCCGGATCACGCTGCCGGTGAAGTTGTACGGCGCGCCCCGCCACACCGCCTGGGCGTCGTTGAAGCGCACCCCGTTGAGGCTGGGCACCGTGCACACCCCGGAGCCGACCGTGATGAACGCGGTCTTGGTGGTCGTGACGTCACCGACCGGGGCCGGGTAGGTGACCGTCAGCGAGACGTCGTACGTGCCCGGGGCCGTGTACGTGTGCGAGGGCGTCGTGCCCGTTCCCGAGTCGCCGTCACCGAAGTCCCATGCCCAGGCCGTGCCGCCGGGGCTGGACGCATCCGCGAACTCCACCGCCAGGGGATCGTTGCCGGACTGCGTGTCCGCCGTGAAGTTGACGTCGGAGTCGCCGACCACCGTCACGGTCATGCTGGTCTCGCTCTCGCCCGCGAGGTTCGACGCCTTCATCTTGACCACGAACGAGCACGAGGCGAACGCGCACGAGAAGTGGTGGCCGAGGGGGTCCTGGAGGTTTGACGTCCGTGCCGTCGGCGAAGTCCCACTTCCACGAGGTGGGGTTGCCGCCGGACGTGTCGCGGAACTCGACGTCCACCTCCGGCCCGATCACCTCGAGCGCCGTGGGGGTGATGGTCTCGTTCGCCTTGAAGGCCGCGTTCGGAGCGGTTCCCACCGGGACCGATCCCCCGCCGGCGATCGCGCTCATCCCGGCCTTGACCGGGAAGCTGGACTCCGCGCCGACGCTGACCGACCCGCCCACCACGTTCGCGATGAACGGCGTGATCACCCCGAAGGTGCAGGTGAGGCGCACCGTGACCGTGTCGCCGAGCACGGCGCCGGCGCCATCGCTGGTGATGTCCGTGAAGGTGGGCGCCGGCACGACGGGCACGCCGCCCGACTCGGGAAGCTCGCAGTTGGTCGCGGCGGCGTCGGCCAGGATCTCGTTGCGGTAGTGCTCCTGGATGTCAGCGTCCGGCACCGCACCCCAGCCCTCCGGGTTGTTGGCCGCGAAGTTGGCGGCGATCCGGGACATGTTCTGGAGGTTGATGTAGCCCAGGTACACGCGCCCGAAGTCGAGCGCGATCAGGGTCAGCATCAGGATCACGGGGATCGTGAGCGCCAGCTCCACGAGCGACTGGCCGCGGGCATCGCCGGCCCAGCCGGGGATCCGGTGCCGGGCGGCGCTGGCGAGGGACGACAGGGTGTTGCGCATGTGACCACACGTTGCGGAGGTGACGGAGCCAGATGCTCGGCGTCACGGTTTGCAGCGTGGCTTGAAACGGTGCCCCCGTGCATAGCCCCTCGGTTCCGCCGCCGGGGGCGAAGAAGTACCGGCCCCGGGAATCGAAGAGCGGAGGGCTGGTGCCCTCCGCTCGGTGTGTGGCGCCGAGGGTCTACTTGACCAGCTGGGTTCCATATGCCGCCCAAGGGACGCTGTTGTTGGGCAAGCCGATGCTGGCGCCAAAGTTCAAGGCCTGCACGAACCACCCCTTCAGGCACCCTGTCGATCCGTTGCCGCCGGCGAGGGGCTGACCGGGCAATTCGTTGCACTCCGGGTTGTTCGCCTGGATGTATGCCTTGTCGAGCACGAAGTTTCCGACCGCGACAATTCGATAGTAACTGTTGTTCCCATGCGTGCCCGGTGGGGCCACGGGCGTGCCGGGGTCGATCGTCGAACCCGGGCAGTACGGTGCCGGCCCCACCTGGCCGACGTTGTCGCTCATGCACTCGTAGAAGGGGATCTGGACCTGCTTCCCGATGAACTCATCCATGGCGTCCTGCACCAAGACGCTGTTCGTGTTTCCCGGCACGGTGTGGATCCAGATCGGGATCTCGAGACCCGTGTTTCCAGGCTTCTCGATCTCGCAGGCAAGGAACGCCGAGCCGTTCCCGTTGCAGTCCGGGTGGTGCGGCTCAAGGTCGAGCCAGCCAACGCTCCCGGGGCCTGTCTGGCACAGAGGGAGGATCACTTCACTCGCCGGATCGCCGACATTCCCGAATGCGTACGGGTATTCCTGCCCGAAGTTGATCTGCTTGTTCGACCCGTCGCAGAGGGTCAGGTTGATCGGGAACGTGACAGGGAGGAAGCCACAGGGGGCATCCGAGGGACAGACACCCTGCACCTGGCCCGCGATAGCCGTCGCCGTTGCGTTGGCGGTTAGCTGCGCGATCCCGTTGCCGCCGTTCACGAGAGCGAAGACGCCGCCGACGAAGGTAGCAAAGGTTCTTGAGCCGTTCGCCTCCACTCCGTACGCAGCAGCCGGTGGTCGAGCCCCTCCCAGCGAGCCCACCACCACCTCAGGCGACAGGCGGTCACCGTTGATGCCCGTGTAAAAGGCCGTCGGTGCCGGGGCGATTCCGTTGCTCGCGGCCGCGGCATTCACCGCGTCAAGGACGTCCTGATCGGTCATAGGAAGTGGGCTCACATTGCTCCCCGCGGCCATCAGGTTTTGGGCGATCACTACCGCACCAGCTTCCGCCGCAGCATCCGAGCCGTTCTGGGTCACGCGCTGCTGCGCGAAGGCGTTTCCGGCGTCCAGGATCAGCGATGCCATCGCCAGCAAGGCGACGACCGCCAGCGTGAACATCACCAACGACTGACCGTTCTCGCCGCCTCGCCGACGACGGATCGACTGCCACGGGATCATTGGGCCGCACCCTCCATCACTACCTCGTTGGGCATCCGCTTGTCGCGGTGCAGACGCTCTCGATCGGTTGTTTGCTCGTCGAGACGACTGCTCGCGGGCCTAGACGTTGCCGATGACCGGCGTGAGGGCTTCATAGGTGTACTTGACCGTCACGATCGCCACGCAACCAACCGTGATCGGGCTACATGTGTTCAGTAGCGTGCCCTGATCCACGAACTTGACGCAGATCCCGTTGGGGTCCGCCGGCACGTTGTCGGCATCGCAGGCCGACGGGGCGGATGCCGGGATGTCTAGTGCAACCGCCTGGGCCATCGCCCTCAGCCTGATGTCCGGGGGGTGCTGGTTCACGATTGCCGTTCGGACGCCCTCACGGGCGGCGTTGTTGATCTCGTTGTCGGCGAAGATGTAGCGCCCGAGGTCAAAGACGGCCATGAGCAAGAGCAGGATGAGAGGCAGGACGAGCGCGAACTCGACGAGGGATTGGCCCCACGCGCGTGGTTCGAATGGCGGCACTTGGCGGTTGCCTCGCATTTCCTAGGGCCCAACCGTCAGTTCAACGTCACATGGGAGGATCGATCCATCGAATGGGCCATCGATCCGGTTGTGGCTCGCGTCGAGGTAGTACTCGCTGCCGACCTTCTGCGTGCCGACCGTGACGTTGAACGGGATAGTGAAGCCCTCAGCCATCCACGCATTCTGAAGCCCGTTGTTGGGCGTCTTGTTGAGGAGGTTGGGGACGACGCACGGTGCCGGCGTCGGGGTAGGACTAGGCGCGGGTGTGGGAGTCGGCGTAGGCACCGGTGTCGGCGTCGGGACCGGGGGGGGAGGAGGTGCGACGTTGGCCAGACCGACGCGGATCGGGAAATCCGCGCTCGCGCCGAGCTCCAGGGGGCTGCCGATCAGCTGGTTGATGATCGGAGTCAGGATCTCGAAGTCGCAAGTCAACCGTACCTGGGCTCGCCCGTTGAACGTGGTCGTGCCGTCAGGAAACATCGGGACCGGGATCGGCGAAGGCAATTCGCAGTTGATCGTCGTGGCATCACGCCGGATCAGTTCCTCGTAGCGGGCCTGAGCATCGGCGTCGGGGTCCCCGACGTCCCAAGCGTCGGGGTGGGTTGCGGCGAAGTCCGCCCCAATTCGCGCCGTGTTCTGCAGGTTCACCCACCCGAGGAACAGGTGGCCAAAGTCGAGCACGAGCAACACGATCAAAAGGAACACCGGCACGATCAGCGCGAACTCGGTTACTGCCTGACCGCGTCCGTGGCGCTCAGAGGCGGGCAACCTGAGACTTCGTCCCTTAATGGAAATGCGCAATTGCTGACACTCCCCGACAACTCGTCCCCCGACGTACTAGGACTATCGTCCTAGTACCTTGCGGCTCGCCTTGCAGGTGGCGCAGACCGGTAAGGTGAGGGTGGGTCCCGGTACGAAGATGCCATTGCGCGAGACGGGGCCATGGCCGAGCCTGCGCAGCATGGTCGAGCAAATCGCAGCTGCCCTGCTCTGGTTCTACGTCGCCTGGTACGCGTGGAACGTGTTTGCCTGGATGCTCGGTCTGCCCGAGCTGGCCGGGCCGGTGTTCGCCGCCGCCGTCGCGGCGTTCGTGGCGGTGGACCCGATGCACCGGATCTGGTCGCGCACGAAGGCCCAGTCTGAGCCCGCCGCGCTGACGACGGTCGGAGCGCCCCAGGCCTCCTG
>CAWGWF010000006.1:0-145672 GCA_963826225.1 uncultured Chloroflexia bacterium | reverse complement strand
GCGGAGCCTACCGGGTCCGGCGGTCGCTGGATACCACTCATGGCACGAACCAGCCCGCGAACATGACCACGCTGAGGCCGAACAGGAGGGCGGTGGACGCGACCGGCCAGGCCACCCGGCCCAGCCATCCGCGGCGCCCGGCCAGGATCCAGTCGTACGGGAACGCAGGCGCGAGCAGCCGGCCGATGGACTGGATCGAGCCGCTCAGGAACACCATGCCCAGGAACAGCACCGGGATCGCGGCGTAGGGCGCGGGGATCCGGTCCCGCCGGACGAACACGAGCAGGAACACCGAGCTCAGCAGCACCGTGAAGTTGACGGCATGGACGAAGGCGACCGGGCCCGTGAGCCCCTGGGCCAGCGTTCCCTGCGGATCGCCGCCCAGGCCCAGTCGTCCCCAGGCACCCTGGGCCGCCCCGTACGATCCCGGGTCCCCCGTCAGCCAGACGACCCATGCGAATGCCGCAACGGCCGCGGCAGGACCCAGCAGCAGCGCCAGCCAGCGCGGCCGCGGACGCTCCATGCCCCATAGGAGCCAGGCGAGCGGCAGGACCAGCACCACGCCCTGGAGCCGGGTGAGGGTGGCGACCGCGAGCAGGAGGCCGGCGAGCACGGGCTGCCGCCGCTCCGCGGCGATGAAGGCACCCAGGGACACCGCGAGGAACAGGCTCTCCGGGTAGGCCATCGAGAACACGGCCGAGAACGGGAAGATGGCCAGCATCACCGCGGAGCGGATCGCCAGGTCCCGCCCGAAGCGAATCATCGTCAGCTGGACGAGCAGCGCGATCGCGACCACGAACAGGACGTTCGAGAGGAGCACCGCGACCAGCCCCTCGTGGCCCGGGAACGGCGCCGCCAGCACGCGGACGAGCATCGGGTACAGGGGCAGGAACGCGAAGTCCTGGTAGCCGCCGGCCAGCGGCGCCGCGTGGTAGCCGTCCCGCGCGATGCCCAGGTACCACCAGCCGTCCCAGGTCGTCAGGCTCTGGAGGACTGGGGCCGGCGTCGCCAGCGTTGAGGCGCGGATTGCGAGTCACGAGGTTCTCCGCGACCCAGGCCGCGAGCAGCACGAGCGCGCGCGAGCCGGCGACGGCGGCGATCACCGCGGGGTCCAGGAATGCCGGGCGGCTACTCATTCCCGTGCTCCACGGGCCTGGCCGGCTCACGCGGGCCGCCGAACGCCGCCAGCAGCGACATCAGCTGGTAGGAGAGCAGGCGCGGGTAGGTCACGACGGCCAACGCCACGGCGATCGGCCATGCCGCCTTCGTCCGGCGGGCATACCACAGGGACCCGGCCAGGCCGGCGACCAGCGCGACCCACAGCAGGGGGTGGATCGCATACGGCGAGAAGCTGCGCACGTTGAACGCCGGGCCGACCCACTCCAGCCGCAGGTACGCGAGCATCGCCTCCGGCTCCAGGACGAGCTGGACCACGCCGACGGCGATCACCCAGGCGCCGAAGACCACCAGGGCACGCCGGTCCCGCCGCACCACCCAGTAGGCGGCCGCCAGCCACGGCAGGAGCTTGAGGTGCCCGGCGAGCGCGATGCTCCACGGGCTGCCGGCGGCCAGCAGCAGCGTCAGCAGCGGCTCCACCTGCCCCACGGACAGCGCCCAGCCGATGGGCAGGCCCAGCAGGCCGATGGCGATGAGCGTCCGCTCGCTGACGCCGATCCGGCGCACGGCCAGCCCGAACGAGGCCACCATGGCCACCGCCCAGATCGCGGCGGCCACCTCGAACGGCAGCAGCGCCAGCGGCCGCCACAGGATCGCCAGGGCCGGCGGGTAGAGGTAGAGGCCCGTGCTGGACTCGGCCGAAGGGTCGTAGAGCGGGAGTCCGTTGTTCAGGCGATCGCCGGCGTCGTAGTAGGCGCGGGCATCCACGAACGGGTCCTGGCCCAGGTGCATGAGCGCGACCCCGACGCCCGCCAGCAGCCCCAGCCCGGCCGCGACCAGCAGCCCGCGCCGCAGCCAGGCCGAGCCGGGCGATGGCCGCGCGGAGGGGGGCGCGACGGCGCCGGGCTGTTCCACGGCTCGAACCATACTGCCCCAGCCCGGCACCCGGCGAGGACCCCGGCCGGGCCCTCGGGTAGCCCGTTCGTACCCCTCCGCGCGGACGGAGCGTGGTGCTAGGCTGCACCGGCCGTGCGCACCCTGCTCGCTCTGTACGCGCTCGCCCTGGCGGCCCGCCTCGCGCTTGTGGTCGCCTTCCCGGACCCTGCCTACCCGGATTCCGCCTACTACGTGAACGTCGCCCGCGAGCTGGCCGCGGGGCACGGCTTCACGACCGACGTCGTCTGGATCTTCGCCGAGGTCGGCGGGCGGATCCCGGCGAACCCAGTGCTGCCGATCCCGTCCAACGCCCACTGGGCGCCGCTGGCGTCCATCGTCCAGGTGCCGTTCATCTGGCTCCTGGGGCCGACGGCATTCGCCTCCGCGCTCCCGTTCGTGCTGATCGGGGCGCTTGCGGCGCCGATGGCCTGGGCGATCGGACGGGACGCCGGGCGCGAGCGATCGCGTGTCGCGTCGCGGCCGGGGTGCTGGTGGCGCTGCCGACGCTGCACTTCGTGTGGATGCCGCAGCCGGACAACTTCGCCCTGTTCGAGGTGCTCGTCGCGGCGTGCGCTCTGGCTGGCCGCGCGCGGGCTGCGCGGCCATCCGCGCGACTTCGCGCTGGCCGGCCTGCTGGCCGGCCTCGCGACGCTGTCCCGCACCGAGGGCGGCCTGATGCTGCTGGTGCTGCTGGGCCTTGCGGCCTGGGACCGCCTGCGGACGTGGCGCGCCGGCCGGGCCGGCGGCGCCACGGAGCCCCGCATCCCTCTGCGCGCGACGGCCGGCGCCGTCGCGCTGTACCTGCTTGCGATCGGACCGTGGTGGCTGCGCCAGCTGGCGGTGTTCGGGTCCATCTCGCCGTCCACGGCCACCGGCAAGGTGCTGTACATGCGGGACTTCTCCGAGTGGAACAGCATCACCACACCGGCGACGCTGGAGCACCTCCTGGGCATGGGCATCGGTCCGCTGATCGCGACGCGGGTCGAGGCGCTGTGGCCAGGCGCTCTTCGATCTTCAGCGTGCTGGTGTGCGGGCTCGTGCTGGTCCCGTTCCTGCTCATCGGCGGCTGGCGGCGCCGGCGTGACCTCGCCTTCGCGCCCGGCGTTCTGGTTCGCTGGCGCCTGCTGCTCGCCTTCAGCGCGACGCTGGTCGCCGGTTCACGTGCCCGGCGGCCAGTTCATCCACTCGGTCGGTCGCGCTGGTGCCCCATGCGTACGTGCTGGTCGCGGAGGGCGTCGCGGCGACGGCGCTCTGGCTCGCGGCCCGACGGCCGTCCTGGAGACCGGAGCGCGCGTCCGGCTCGTTCCTGGCCATCGCGGTCGCCATCGCCGCCGTGTCGTCGGTGCTGGGCGCCGTCCAGGTGCACAACGCGTGGGACGATGAAGCGGGACCGACGCCAGATGACCGCGGAGGCCCTCGACGCGGTCGGAGCTGGCGCCGACAGATCGCCTGATGAGCATCGACGCGGCGGCGTTCAGGTACTGGACGGGTCGCCCGGGCGTGGTGACCGTGGACGACCCGATCGAGACGATCGAGGCCGTCGCGCGGGCGTACGAGATCCGCTGGCTGGTCCTGGAGCGCGACGAGATCGTCCCGGCGCTGCAGCGGCGTGCTCCTCGCGAGGATGAGCGACCGGCCTGGATCGGCCCGGAGGTGTTCCGCGGCGGCGAGGGAACGCAGGAGCTGGCGCTCTACCCGGTGTGCACGACGGACGACGACCCGAGGTGCGAGCGGGTGACGCGCCGCGAGGGCTGGCTGACCGCGCTGGGCATCTTCGCCTTCGCGCTCCTGGTCCGCATCGTCGCCGCACCGGGGCTCGCGTTCCCCCAGCCCGAGGACACCGCGTACTACGTGGGCGTGGCACGCAACCTGGTGGAGGGCCGGGGCCTCGTCTCCGACGCGCTGTGGAGCTACGGGACGCCGCCGCTGGTGTTCCCGCGTCCCGCGTTCGAGGTCTGGCTGCCCCTGCCGTCCCTGCTGGCGGCGCTGCCGATCGCCCTGCTCGGGGGATCGCCGATCACCCTTGAGGCGGCGCTGCGCGCGGCCCAGGTCGTGTCCGTGGCGCTGGGGGCGGTGGTCGCCGTCCTCACCTGGCGCCTGGCGGTCGATGTCGCCGCGGAGCGCGGCGTCCCGGTCGGGCCGGACGCGCGTGCTGGCGATCGGCTGCCGGCCTGACGGCGGGCGTGTACCTGCCCCTGGTCCTCCACTCCGTCCTGCCGGACTCCACGATGCTGTTCGGGGTGCTGGCCCTGGGCGCCTGCCTGCTGATGGTCCGCGTCCTCCGGGATCCGCGGGGCGCCCGCTTCCGCGACCCGCGCCTGCTGGGCATCGGCCTGCTGCTGGGGCTGTCGGCCCTCACCCGCAACGAGGCGATCTGGCTCGCCCTCATCTGGGCGTGGCTGGCCTTGCGGCTGGCCGGCGAGTCCCGCGCGACGCGCCTGCGCCTCGTCGGGGTCGTGGCCGCCGTGAGCGCTGCTCGTGTTCGCGCCCTGGGCGCTCCGCAACATGTCCGCGTTCGGGACGCCGCTGCCGGGGCAGGCGATCTCCAACGCGCTGTACACCAGCGGCATGGACATCTTCGCCTGGACGGAGCCGCCGACCCTGGCGCGCCACCTGGCGCTCGGTCCGGCGGGCCTGGTGGGCCTGCGGGTGACCGGCCTGTGGCACAACCTGGGGGCCGTCCTGCTGTTCCCGGGGTTCCCCGTGTCGCTGATCGGGCTGGCCGCGCTGCCGTGGGTGGTGCGCGCCCGGCCCTGCGCCCGCTCGTGCTCCTGTCCGGCATCACCTTCCTCGTGACCAGCCTGCTGTTCCCCGTGGCCACGACCTGGGGGACGTTCCTCCACGCCGCCGCGCCCGTCCACGCCCTGCTGATCGTGTCGGCGCTCCTGGCGCTGGACGCCGCCATCGTGCGCATCGGCCGCTGGCGCGGCTGGACCCGGCCGGTGGCCTGGCTGGGCCCCGCGCTGGCCGTGTTCACCAGCGCGGCCTTCACGCTGGTCCTCCTGCCCGCGTTCGGGGCCGGCAGCCGGGCGAACGCCGACATGTACCGAGCGCTCCCGCAGCGCCTGGCGGCCGCCGGCGAGCCGCTGCGGCCTGGGGTGCCCGTGATCCACGACTTCCCGATCTGGCTTGCGGAGACCGCCCGGGTCCCGTCGCTTGCGCTGCCGGACGAGTCGCCGTCGTCGGTGCTGGACCTGGCCCGGACGTTCCCGGGCACCCGGCTGGTGATCATCTCCGATCCCACGCGCGGGCAGTGGCCGGCGGTCCTCGCCGGGCAGGATCCGGCGGCTGGCTGCTTCGAGCCGCTGGACCTCCGGGCCGGCGCGCCCGGCGCCGGCGAGGACCCGCTGGCGGACGTGCGCGTCTACCGCATCACGTGTGACGCGCCATGACCCCCGACGCGGCTACACTCGCCCCGATGGACCCGAGCCGGGGTGAGCCCGCCAGCACGCGCTACGACGAGCTCCGCGCGGACGCCGCCGAGGCGCTCGCGTACAGCGCGAACACGCTGCGCACCGTCCGGGACCGGTACCGCATCGCGTACCTGGACGACCTCGCCCAGTGGGAGTCGATGCGCGACGCCCTGGACGAGCTGGAGCGCGGCGCCCCCGGCCAGGACGGTCCGGACGGTCCGGCCCCGGACGACGAGCTCGGCCATGCCTCGGCCGCGGCCGAGGCCGGCGCCGCGGACCACCGCCTCCGCCACACGCGCACGGAGGTCGAGTCCTCGCGGAGCGAGGTCGGGCGGCGGGAGGCGGAGCTGTCCCGCATGGAGCTCGCGATCCGCAACCTGGAGAGCACGTGGCTGTTCCTGGAGCGCGGGGACGCGTCGCTCATCACCGGCGAGGGCCCGGGCGCGGGGGCGGACGTCCAGATGCGGATCGTGGAGGCGCAGGAGGCCGAGCGGGCGCGCCTCGCCCAGGAGATCCACGACGGTCCCGCGCAGGCGCTGTCCAACGCGATCTTCCAGGTGGAGTTCATCGAGCGCGTGTTCGAGTCCGATCCACCCCTGGCACGCACGGAGCTGCGCTTCCTGCGCGAGCTGCTGCGCCGGGAGCTGGGCGACGTGCGCAGCTTCATCGGCCACCTGCGGCCGCCGGTCCTGGTGGAGCTGGGCCTGGACGGGTCCATCGTGGATACCGTCACGACGCAGGCGGCCCTGTCCGGGCTGCGGATCGCGACGGACCTGCGGGCGCCATCCGCCCGGCTGACCGAGGCCGCCCAGACGGTGGTCCTGCGCGTCGTCCAGGAAGCGCTCCAGAACGTCCGCAAGCACGCGGGCGCGACCGATGCCGTGGTGGCCACCATGCTGGACAATGGCAGCTGGGTGCTGGAGATCAGAGATGACGGCCGGGGCTTCGACACCGGCGCCGTGGCCGCGCGGGGACGCCGCAACTTCGGCCTCCAGTTCATGCGCGAGCGGGCCGAGCTCATCGGCGCGCAATTCGAGGTGCGTTCGCGGCCGGAGGCGGGTACGGTAGTGCGGCTCGCGATCCCGTTGACGCGAAAGGAGAACGAATGACCGAGTACGAGGGCCCGGAGCGTCGACGCGGCGGGCAGGATCGCCGGAACCAGGAGTTCGAGCGGATGCGCATCCTGATCGTGGACGATCACGCGCTGTTCCGCGTTGGCATCCGGAACATCCTGGAGCAGGAGCCCGACCTCGAGATCGTGGCCGAAGCGGACGACTCTCGGACCGCGCTGGACGCCGCCTTCTCCACCAGCCCGGACGTCATCCTCATGGATCTCTCGCTGCCGTCGCCGGGCGGCATCGAGACGACGCAGCGGATCAAGCGGGAGCTGCCGGCGACGGCGATCATCGTCCTGTCCACCGAGGAGGACGAGGACGCCCTGTTCGACGCCATCAAGGCCGGCGCCGCCGCGTTCATCCTCAAGGACATCGCCCCCGAGGACCTGGTGATGATCATCCGCCGGGTGGCCACGGGCGAGTTCCTGATCAACGACAAGGTGTTCAGCCGGCCGGCGGTCGCATCGCGGGTGCTCAAGGAGTTCCGCGAGCTGGCCGTCTACGGCCAGGAGGCGGCCCCGATCTTCGCGCCCCTCTCGCCGCGCGAGGTGGAGATCCTGGACAACATCGCCCAGGGGATGACCAACAAGCAGGTCGCCTACGCGCTGTCGATCTCCGAGCAGACGGTCAAGAACCACATGAGCTCGATCCTGCGCAAGCTGTCCGTGAACGACCGGACCCAGGCCGTCGTGTACGCGATGCGCCAGGGCTGGATCCGGATGCCGGAGGACTGAGCAACCCCTGCGCCCCGATCGGGGCGGATCCACCGGCGCCATGACGAATCCCGATGCCCTGCCGAGCCCCGGGGAGAACCTGCCGGCTCGCCTCGCGAAGGACGTGGCCACGCTCGACGGTGAGCTGGCCGAGATCGACATGCTCATCGGCCAGGCGCGCACGGAGGCCGGCCGCCACGAGCAGAAGCGGGCCCAGGCAGCCGAGCGGCTCGGCACTCCGGACAAGAAGGCGGATGCCAAGGAGCTGGCGGACGCCTACGCGCAGGTGGTCACCCTGACCCGGCGCGCCGTGCTCATGGAGGCCCAGGTCGATCTCCTGGAGGGCAAGCGTCGAGCCCTGGCGCGGCACCGGACCGCCGTGGCGGCCATCGCGGAGACGCTCGAGGGAGCGGGTGCGGGAGCGCTTGCGGCCGGCGGCCCGGCCACCGCGGATGCCCCATCGCCGGGCATGTCCCGGGTCGTGCTCAACGCCCAGGAGGACCTGCGCCGCGAGATCGCCCGGACGATGCACGACGGGCCCGCCCAGTCCCTGACCAACATCGTCCTCCAGGCGGAGATCGTGGAGCGGCTCCTGGAGCGCAACCCGGACCAGGCGAAGGGGGAGCTCCGGCTGCTGGTGTCGATGGTCCAGCAGACGCTGGACGCGACCAAGACGTTCATCTTCGATGTCCGGCCCATGGTCCTCGACGACCTGGGCCTCGTGCCCACCCTCAAGCGTGCGGCCCGCGAGCGCGGGCGGCGGGCCCGGCTGCCGGTGGAGTTCGACTCCCGGGGGCGGGACCGGCGCCTGGGCATGGAGATCGAGACGACGGTGTTCCGGCTCCTGGACGAGACCCTGGCCGCGTACGCGGCGGAGAGCCCGGAGCGGGTGACGCTGCGGCTGGACTGGTCCGATGCGGAGCTGGAGGCACGGCTGACCGCGCATCGCGCGGCCGCGGTTCCGGAGGGGGATGAGCCGCTGCCGGACGTGCCCACCGGCAAGGACGTCCCGGACGCGATCAAGCAGATGATCCAGGACCGCCACGACGCCCGGGAGGCGGCGAAGGACGCCGCGCAGGCGGCGGCGGTCGTCTCGCTCCCCGCCGCCACCCGGCGGGACGCCGCTGGAGCGTGCCGCGTCCATCGGCGCCATCGTGGAGTTCCTGGAGGGGGGCAGCGAGGTCCGCCTCCTGGTGCCGATCGGTGGTGCCGGCGATGGCCGGGAAGGCGGCGGCGGATGAGCTCCGGGCGGCGGGCCCGTGAGACGGGTCCCGGGATCCTGGAGACCACACTGGTCCTCGGGCTCTCGGCGCTGCTGGCGCTCGCCATCGTCAACCTCGCCGGTGGCACGCTGGCCGACACGATCGGGCTCCTGGTGGACGCGGCGCACGGCGGTCGCTGACGCCCGACCCAGGACTTTCGTCCCATTGAGGCACCACGGCCGAGCCCGTACGTTGTGCGCGCCCTGGATCTCGGGGCGGACTCATTCAGGGAGGCAGCACATGGCGCTCATCAACTCGTTCCTCGCCTCGATCCGCGACGAGGAAGGCCAGGGCCTGGCCGAGTACGCGCTGATCCTCGCGCTCATCGCGATCGTCGCGATCATCGCCCTCATCTTCCTGGGCAACCAGGTCTCCGACATCCTGACACGGTCGCGAACTCGGTCTAGCCGCTCGAGACAACGGATGCGAGGCCGCCGGGCGACCGGCGGCCTTCTTCGTTTCCCGGGCGCACCACCGGGACGTGGAGGGCGGTCTGTGCGCAGTTGACACGCCTGCCGCAACGTGCATACCGTCAACCCGCCGCCGTCGATGGCGAGCTTCCGGGGAAGGAGGTGAACCCACCAATGTTCGATGCACTCATCTCGCTCATCAGCCGTGACGAGGAGGGCCAGGGTCTCGCGGAGTACGCGCTGATCCTCGCGCTCATCGCGATCGTCGCGATCATCGCCCTCATCTTCCTGGGCAACCAGGTCTCCGACATCCTCGACACGGTCGCGAACTCGGTCTAGCCGCTCGAGACACGATGCGCGGACGGCCGCCGGATTGCCCGGCGGCCGTCTCGTCGTTTGTGATCGCGCGCACCGGACCATCGGGGCCTGTGACGTCGCCCGCGCGTCGTCTAGGGTCCAGCTTGAACCGGATGCGGGCATCGGTCCGTCCGGGGGCTGCCGCCCAGAAGGGAGGTGAGGACCAACCATGCAGCCATTCCAGCTCATCGCCCGGGTCGTGTCGCGGATCTCATCCCGCGAGGACGGCCAGGGGCTCGCCGAATACGCACTCATCCTGGCGCTCATCGCCATCGTCGCCATCATTGCCCTGATCTTCATGGGCAAGCCAGATCAGCGACGTGTTCAACATGGTCGGCGAGTCGGTGGACGCCGCCATCTAGACGACCAGTCGCAGCGAACCAGCAATGACCCGCCGGCCACGCCGGCGGGTCGTTTGCGTGTCCGGGGCGGTCCGGGCCGCCGATACGGCACACGCACCGCTTGCCACCCTTGCAGCGGACCTTACGCTACGCGGGGGCTCTGCCCATTTCCTCCCAACGGTCCTAGCCCTATTGGGCGGTCGCGGGGCGGGAACCCGGTGCTAGAGTGGTGCCACTTGTCACACGAGTCGGGGAGAATCCAACTTGAAGCGCTCGAACCGGTTGGTCCTGCTTATCGGGGTCTTCCTCGCCATCGTCGCGTTTGTCGGCGTCCTCCTCCTGTTCCAGCAGGGCGACGGCGGCAGCGGCGGTCCGGTCCGCGAACCCACCACCGTTGACGTCGTGATCGCGGCCACGGACATCCCGCTGGGATCCAAGATCACCGCCGAGATGGTCACCACGGAGCAGCGGAAAGTGGAGGACCAGCCCCCGGACGGCTACGCCGTGCCGTCTGACGTCATCGGCCAGACCGCGCGCCAGTCGGTCACCCAGGGCCAGTACATCTCCACGGCCATCCTGTCGGGCTCCTCCGGCAGCATCGCCAACATCGAGGTGCCGGCCGGCAAGGTCGCGATGGCGATCCAGGTGGACCAGGTGTCCGGCGTGGGCACGATCACCAAGGCCGGGGACCACGTGGACATGCTGATCGCGCTCACGGGCGACAAGTTCCCGGTGGTGACGCTCGACGCGGAGACGGACGCCATCAGCGTGGTGTCCGGCCTCAACAGCACCAGCGTCAAGCTGCTGCTCCAGGGCATGCAGGTGCTGGGCACGCTGCTGCCGCCCCCGCCCCAGGACACGGGCAACAACGCGGAGGGTGAGACCACCGGGCAGCCGGACACGGCGCTCACCGGCCAGCAGCAGATCGTCATCGTCGCGGTGGACGCCCAGCAGGCCGAGGTCATCAAGTACGCCCAGGTGGAGGGCAGCATCTCGCTGGTGCTGCGCAGCGCGGATGACTTCCGTGACCCGGCCACCGGCCTGCCCCTTGACCCGACGCTGATCATTCCCGCCACGACCAACGGCATCATCCTCAAGAGCCTCGTGGACGAGTACGGCGTCCTCGTGCCGCAGCTGGTCGAGGCCATCCTCCCGAGGCAGCCGACCCCGTAACCCGCACCCTCCCCGCGGGCGTGTGACCCGCGCGGGCGACCCGACGGGCCGGCAGCTCCGGCCCGTCGCCCTGCCCGCCACCGTCAATCGACACCTACCCGATCACCGAGGCCAGACCGGACCACTCATGGCAGACCAGATCCGCGTCCTCATCGTGGACGACATCCCGGAGACCCGCGATCACCTCGCGAAGCTGCTCGGCTTCGAGACGGACATCGACGTCGTCGGATCGGCGGCGTCCGGGCGCGAGGCGCTCGAGATGGCCGCCCGGCTGACGCCGGACGTCGTCCTGATGGACATCAACATGCCGGACATGGACGGCATCGCAGCCACGGAACGGATGGCCGCCGAGGTCCCGACCGCGGCCGTGGTGATGATGTCCGTCCAGGGCGAGGCGGACTACCTGCGCCGCTCCATGCTGGCGGGCGCCCGCGAGTTCCTGGTCAAGCCGTTCTCCTCGGACGAGCTGACCTCCTCGATCCGGCAGGTGTACATGCGGGAGCGCGAGAAGCTCTCCCGGATGATCCTCCAGCCGTCCGGCAACGGCTCCTCCCCCGGCGCACGGGGCGCGGCCTCGGACGGCGAGGAGCGGGAGCCCGGCCGCATCATCGCCGTGTTCGGGCCCAAGGGCGGGGTGGGCCGGACCACCCTCGCCGTGAACCTCGCGGTTGCCGCGGCGACGGAGCTCGGCCAGCGCACCTGCCTGGTGGACGCCTCGTTCCAGTTCGGCGACGTGGGCGTGCTGCTGAACCTCAACCCCAAGAACAAGTCCATCGCGGACCTCCTGCCGGAGCTGGAGAGTGGCGAGCCGGAGTCGGTGGACACGTTCGTCATCAACCATTCCGCGGGCATTCGGGTGCTGCTGGCGCCACCGTCCCCGGAGGTGGCCGAGCTGATCACGCCGGTCGCCGCCAAGCGGATGGTCGAGGCGCTCGCGATGAACCACGACCTGGTCATCGTGGACTGCATGTCCTCCTTCAACGACACCACCCTGGCGATCCTCGATCTCGCGGACACCGTGCTCACGATGCTGTCCCTGGAGATCACGTCCATCAAGAACATCCGCCTGTTCCTGGAGGTGGCGGAGCAGCTGGGCTACGGCCAGGACAAGGTCCGGCTGGTGCTCAACCGCGCCGACTCGTCGCTGGGCATCCGCGTCGCGGACGTGGAGCACTCGATCGGGCGGCGCGTGGACCACACGATCGTCTCCGACGGTCGGAGCGTGGTGTACGCCCTCAACCGGGGCGTGCCGTTCTTCCTGTCCAACCGCGAGGCCCAGGTGTCCCAGGACATCCTCCGCCTCGCCACCGCAGTCGTCGGAAACCGGTCTGCCGAGGAAGGCGAGACCGGCAAGAAGACGACCCAGAAGAAGTCTCTGTTCGCGTGGCGATGACGCGGCAGCGTGTGCAGCGGCCCTCGGGGCTGAAGGGGTGTAGGCGATGTCCCTCCTGAAGCGAATCGAAAGCGCCCGTCCCGGCGCGGGCGGCACGCCCGACGGGTCCAACGTGCCCGTCCCGGCGCCGGGTGGCGGCGGTGGTGGCGGCGTGCCCGCGGCGCCGGCGGCGCCGCGCCTGATGTCGCAGACGCCCACCCGGGAGTCGTTCCGGGACGTCAAGTTCCGCATCCAGAACCGCGTCATCCAGGACCTGGATCCCAAGCTGGACCTGTCCAACCAGGTGGAGGTCCGCCGGCAGATCGAGGAGATCTTCGGCAAGGTCATCGACGAGGAGGGCCTCGCACTCACCCGCGCCGAGCGGGTGCGGATGCTGGAGCAGATCACCGACGAGATCATCGGCCTCGGGCCGCTGGAGCCCCTGCTCCGCGACGAGTCCATCTCCGAGGTCATGGTCAACGGCCCGCGCCAGGTCTACATCGAGCGCTCCGGCCGGCTGGAGCTGACCAACGTCGTGTTCCAGAACGACGACCACGTGATGCGGATCATCGACCGGATCATCGCCCCGATCGGCCGCCGCGTGGACGAGTCCAGCCCGATGGTGGACGCGCGCCTCACCGACGGCTCGCGCGTGAACGCGATCATCCCCCCGCTGTCGCTCGTCGGCCCCGTGGTCACGATCCGGAAGTTCTCGGCCTCCCCCTTCACCGTGGACGACCTGATCCGCTTCGGGACCGCGACCCCGGACATGTTCGAGTTCCTGCGAGCCTCGGTCGAGGCGCGGCTGAACGTCTTCGTGTCCGGCGGCACGGGCTCCGGCAAGACGACCACCCTCAACGTCCTGTCCTCGTTCATCCCCAACGACGAGCGCATCGTGACGATCGAGGATGCCGCCGAGCTCCAGCTCCGCCAGGAGCACGTGGTGACGCTGGAGTCCCGCCCGCCCAACATCGAGGGCAAGGGGCAGATCCCCATCCGGGAGCTGGTCCGGAACTCGCTGCGCATGCGGCCCGACCGGATCATCGTGGGGGAGTGCCGTTCCGGCGAGGCGCTGGACATGCTCCAGGCCATGAACACCGGTCACGACGGCTCGATGTCCACGGGCCACGCCAACAGCCCGCGGGACATGCTGTCCCGCCTCGAGACGATGGTCCTGATGGCCGGCGTGGACCTCCCGGTCCGCGCCATCCGCGAGCAGATCGCCTCCGCGGTGGACCTCATCGTGCACCAGGCCCGCCTCAAGGACGGTTCCCGGCGGATCACGAACATCACCGAGGTCCAGGGCATGGAGGGCGATGTCATCGTCATGCAGGACGTGTTCGTGTTCGAGCAGACGGGCATCGTGGAGGGCAAGATCCAGGGCCGCCTGAAGCCCACTGGCATCCGGCCCAAGTTCGTCGAGAAGTTCGAGGTCCAGGGCATCCACCTGCCGCCGGGCCTGTTCAGCGCCAGCTTCTAGCGGGAACCGGGGAGACTGCTCATGGAGAACATGACGATCGTCATCGCCGGCATCGCAGCCCTCGCGATCTTCCTGATCGCGGTGGGCGTCGCCACCTCCGGCGGCGGCTCCGGCGTCAACGCCCGGCTTGAGCGCTACGCGTCCGGCCGCCAGGAGAAGCCCGCGGCGACGGCCAAGGAGGGCACGGGGCTGGCCGACGCGTTCCAGGCCAGCCAGGCCATGGCCCAGCTCAACAAGGTCGTGGAGCAGCGGGACTTCGGCACCAACCTCGCCCGCGAGATCGCGCGCGCGGACCTGCGGCTCAAGGTGAGCGAGTACCTCGTGATCTGGGCCGGCGTGACCGTCGGCGTGCCGATCCTGATGCTCCTGCTGTCGGTCGCCATCGATGGGCTGCGCAACCCGCTGGTGCTGCTCATCGGCGCGCTCGTGGGGTTCATGCTGCCGCGCTTCTGGCTCGGCCGCCGCAAGTCCAGCCGTCTCAACTCCTTCGACAAGCAGCTGCCGGACACGATCACCCTGATCGCCAACGCGCTGCGCGCCGGCTCCTCGTTCCTCCAGGCGATCGAGATGGTCGTCCGGGAGTCGCGCCCCCCGATCTCCACCGAGTTCGGGCGCGTGATCCGGGAGGTCAACCTGGGCCTCGCGTTCGAGGTGGCGCTGGAGAACATGGTCCGCCGCGTGCGGTCGGACGACCTGGAGCTGATGGCCACGGCCATCTCCATCCAGCACACCGTGGGCGGCAACCTGGCCGAGATCCTGGACTCGATCGCGTACACGATCCGCGAGCGCGTCCGGATCAAGGGCGAGATCCGCACCCTCACCGCCCAGCAGCGGCTGTCGGGCTACGTGGTGGGCTTCCTGCCGATCGGCCTGGCCGGCTTCCTGTTCATCGCCGCGCCCGGCTTCATGACCCCGATGTTCGACGACCGCATCTCGATCATCGGGCTGCCGGGCGGCGTGATCATCCTGGCCATCGGCGGCTTCGCGATGTTCATCGGCTTCATGCTGATCCGCAAGATCGTCGACATCGAGGTCTAGCCAATGGACCCCTTGCCCCTGATCGTGGCGGCCGTCGCGGCCGGAGCGGTCATCCTGATTGTCCTGGGCCTCGCCGGCAACGCGCCGGTGGACCCCGTCCAGGCCCGCCTGACCCAGCTGGGGACGATGCAGGCCAAGAACCTGGAGGAGCTGGAGCTCCAGCAGCCGCTGTTCGAGCGGACGATCCGGCCGCTGGCGAACCGACTCTCCGGGGCGACCGCCCGGATCACCAGCACGTCCTTCACGCAGCAGACCGAGAAGCGCCTGGCCCTGGCCGGCAACCCGGGCGGCCTGCGGACGGCGGACTGGCTGGGCATCAAGGCCGTGGGCGCGATCGTCGGCGTCGTGCTCTTCTTCCTGCTGTTCTTCATCGTCGGCGTGCTGAACCTGCCGCTGTTCCTCAGGTTCGTGATGCTCCCGATCGGGCTGATCTTCGGGTACACGATCCCGGAGTTCTGGCTGGGCGGCCGGGTGCGCAAGCGCCAGAAGGCGATCCTGCTCCAGATCCCGGACACGCTGGACCTGCTGACGATCTCCGTGCGGGCCGGCCTCGGCTTCGACGGCGCGCTGGCCAAGGTGGTGGAGAAGCTCAAGGGACCCCTCACCGAGGAGTTCCGGCGGGCGCTGGCCGAGATCCGGGTGGGCAAGGCGCGCCGGGACGCGCTGCGGGACATCGTCCCGCGCACGGAGGTGCCGCCGCTCACCAACTTCATCGGGGCGATCATCCAGGCCGAGCAGCTGGGCGTCTCGATCAGCAAGGTGCTGCAGGTCCAGTCGGAGCAGCTGCGCATCGAGCGCCGGCAGCGCGCCGAGGAGCAGGCGGCGAAGGCGCCGATCAAGATGCTGTTCCCGCTGGTCGGCTGCATCTTCCCCTCGCTGTTCATCGTCATCCTGGGCCCGGCGATCATCCTGATCGTGATCAACCTCCAGGTCTGAGCGCGCGGGTGGATCCGGCTGATCCGGCGGGGCGCGGCGCGGGCTCCGAGGCGCCGGCAGGCACCGAGGCGCCGTCGCCCGGGTCCGCGGCACGTGCCCTGGGGTTGCCCGCAACCTGGACCGAGGCTCGGTCCTGGCGGAGCGGCTGGAGACGGCTGCCTCGCTGTGGGCCAAGTTCATGGGCCTGATGGGGCGGGCGTCGCTGCCCGCCGGTCACGGGCTGTGGCTGCCGGCCAGCAACGGGATCCACATGATGTTCATGCGCTTCCCGATCGACGCCGTGTTCGTGTCGCGGCCGGATGCGTCCGGTGTCCGGCGGGTGCGGTCCGTCCACCGCGGCCTGCGCGCCTGGATCGGGCTGGTGCCGCTGATCCGGGGTGCGGACGGGGTGCTGGAGCTGCCGGTCGGCACGATCGACGCCACGGGCACCGCCGTCGGAGACCGCGTGGAGGTCCACGAGCGCGGGTAGTAGGCGCGGGTAGAGGCGAGTCGCCGGCAGCCCACACCCGCGCATGCGTCCCCTGGTCTCTGGGCGCACCAACGGGCTCTCCCTGAAACGTCTCGTGCGCTGAGCGCCCCGAGCGTCACGTGGGCGGGCGGCCCCGCGCAACGGACGCGCCGCTGTCCGGCCGACTCGTTCCGCGCTGCGCTGGTTGGGTCGCCTGAGTGTGATCCTTGGTCTGTCCGCGGCTTGGCTCCTTGGGTCGCTGCCCGCCCGACATGGCGTGGCCATCGCTCGTTCTGCCGGCTGCGGACACAGGGTGGACCGGCCGACGTGACTTGATAGGAGCGTGGCTCCGCCCCGACTCAGGTGTGTCCGCCGACCGGCCCGTCGTCACCTCATGCATCGAGGAGACAGGCACATGGTCATCCTGGGCGCGGATCTGCACAAGCGGACGCACACGGTCGTCGCGGTCGACGACATGGGACGCCAGCTCGCCGAGAAGACGGTGGCCGCGACACCCGCCGGCCACCTCGAGCTTCGCCGCTGGGCGGCCCGATACCCCGACCGGCGGTGGGCGCTGGAGGACTGCCGCAACCTCTCGCGGCGACTGGAGGGCGATCTCGTGCGGGCCGGCGAGGCGGTCGTGCGGGTGCCCCCCAAGCTCATGGCGGCGGTCCGCCCCTCGGGCCGGGAGCCCGGCAAGAGCGACCCCATCGACGCCCTCGCCGTCGCCCGCGCGGCGCTGCGCGAGCCCGACCTCCCGGCCGCGACCCTCGACGGACCCGAGCGCGAGCTGCGCCTGCTGGTCGACCACCGCGACGATCTCGTCGCGGACCGGACCGATCACGAGTGCCGCCTGCGCTGGCACCTCCACGAGCTGGGCATCGCGGAGCCCGGTCCGCGCACGCTCGACCGCGTGGTTGTCCAGGACCGCCTGGCGACGGCGCTTGCCGGGCGGACGGAGGCCGTCGCCCGGATCGCCCGCGACCTCGTCGAGCGGATCCGCGAACTGTCGTCCGCGATCCGGGTCCTGGGTCACGACATCGAGGGGCTCGCGGCCGCGCTCGCTCCGTCCCTGCTCGCCCTGCCGGGATGCGGCGGGCTCACCGCCGGCAAGATCGTGGGCGAGACGGCGGGCATGACCCGGTTCCGGTCCAAGGAGGCGTTCGCGCGGCACAACGGCTCGGCGCCGGTCCCGGTCTGGTCGGGCAACGACACCCGGCACCGCCTGAGCCGGGGCGGCAACCGCCAACTCAACGCCGCCCTGCACCGGATCGCCATCACGCAGCTGCGGATGGACCCGCGAGGCCAGGCCTACGTCGCCCACCGGCGCGAGCTCGGGGACACCAAGCCCGAGGCAATCCGTGCCCTCTGCCGGCGCATCAGCGACGAGATCTACCGCCGGCTCCGGGCCGACGAGGCCGTCCGGTCTGCTCACCAGGCCCTCGCGGCTTGACATAGGAGCAACCGGCGACCGATCGGGCGACCGGGCGCGTGTGGAGGCCGCCAACTGGGTGCCAAGGGCTCTCCCGGGCGGACGCTCGGGCACCCCCGAAGCGGCGCGACGGGACGCAGGCCGGGACCCGACAAGCGGGCGTGAAGTGACGACACGCATGATGGTCGTGTGGCCACACGAGAACGCCCCGGTGATCGCGGCCTCGCCGACGCCCAGGAGCTCCTGGGCGCGGCGAGGCTTGAGATCCGTGGCGCCCGCCGGCGACACGGCCTGAGCCTGGCGGCAGCCGGCCGGCGAGGCGGGATGTCCGGGTCACAGCTGGGCAGGCTGGAACGCGGCCGCCTGGCACAACCGACCCTTGAGCAGCTCTGCCGCGCCGCCCGCGCCGTCGGCCTCCATGCCTGGCTCAAGCTCTACCCGGATGACGAGGGGGTCAGAGACGCCCCGCAACTCTCGCTGCTCGCGCGCTTCGAGGCCCTCCTGGCGATGCCGCTGCGGCTGAGACGGGAGGTCGGCCTGCCGATCGCGTCCGACCGGCGGGCGTGGGATGGACGGATCTCCGACGGCGAGCGCACCGCGTCGATCGAGGCCGAGTCCAAGTTGGACGATCTGCAGGCTCTCAGCCGGAAGATCGAGCTCAAGGCCCGCGACGACCCGGACTCGGGCGTCGTCATCCTCGTTGTGAACCGCACGGCGCACAACCGGCGAGTCCTCGCCACGCACCGGGAGGCCCTGCGCACGCAGTTCCCGCTCGACGGCGCCGCGATCGCCCGGGCGCTGCGCCGGGGACGCGTGCCAACGGCGAGTGGGATCATCCTGCTCTGAGCATCGATGGCCTCGCTGCTGCGGCCGGTTGGCCGTCTCCTGGACCTGGCCCTGCCGGCGACATGTGCCGGGTGCGGTGAGGAGGGCGCGGCGATCTGCGGCCGGTGCCTCCCGTCGGTCAACGTGCGGCGGGACCTGCCGGCCGGGACGCCGATGGGGCTGCCGGACGGCCCGCCGGATCCGCTGCTGCAGCTGGAGTGGTGCGCGCCGTTCTCAGGCACGACGCGCCGGGCGCTCCACGCGCTCAAGTACGCGGGCGAGCGGCGCCTGGCGGAGCCGCTGGGCGCCGCCGTGGCCGCGCGGTGGCGCCGTGCCGGCGAGGGCGGCGAGATCCTCGTGCCGATCCCCGTCCACGCCCGGCGGCGCGCGGAACGGGGCTACGACCAGGCGGAGCTGATCGCCGCGGTGGCAGCCGCCGGGCTGCGCCTTCCGTGGATGTCCGCGCTCCACCGGCAGAGGGCCACGGCACCGCAGTTCCGGCTGGACCGGGGGCGTCGCGCGGCCAATCTGCAGGACGCATTTGCCGTGCGCCCAGGGGCTGCCGGCGCCGTCCGCGGCCGGTGGGTCGTCCTGGTGGACGACGTCGTGACCACCGGGGCGACGCTGTGCGCCGCGGCGAACGCGCTGCTGGACGCCGGCGTCGCGGCGGTCTCGGCGGTGACCGTGGCCCGGGAGCGGTGAGGTCGGGCCGACCACACCGCCACAGCTCCCCGGGGAGGTGCGTGCGCGAAGCGGGCCGTGTGGCGCCCGGAAAGGCCGCTGGGTGCCCGCCGGCCGGGACGTGCAGCCCTTGGGAGGGGGCATCACCCGTGGCTATACTCGGGTTCCGAGCGGGGCCGATTGCCGCCTCGCCCGCCCCCCGCAGCCAGGCGCCCGAACCGCGCCGGGAGGTCAACCGTGAGGACGATCGTCAGGGGCAAGAACCTCGAGGTCCCGGACCGGGTCCGGCAGTACGCGGAGCGCAAGTTCGCCCGCCTCGAGCGGCTCCTCGATGACCGCACGGACGCCGTCGTGGAGCTGTCCAACGAGGCGCACCGCAGCGCCGCGGACGCCCACATCGTCGATGTCACCCTGGTGATCGACGGCCGCACGCTGCGCAGCCGCGCGACCGGCGCCTCGTACCAGGCGGCGCTGGACGTGGTGGTGGACAAGGTCGAGCGCCAGGCGATCGACCACAAGGAGAAGCCGCGGATCCGCGCGAGACCGGAGGAGGAGAAGGCGATCCTGCGCAAGATCGCCGACGGCACCGCGGAGCCGGTCACCGAGCGCCATGTCGTGAAGACCAAGCGCTTCGCGATCGAGCCGATGTTCGAGGAGGACGCGGTCTCCGCGATGGAGGACACCGGGCACGACTTCTGGGTGTTCGTCAACGCGGAGAACGAGCGGGTCAGCGTCCTGTACCGGCGCCGGGACGGCAACTACGGCCTGATCGAGCCCGTGGTCGGCGGCGAGTACACGAAGGATCGCAAGGGCTCCGGCGGCAAGAACGGCCGCTGAACGGCCGGGGCTGGGCAGGGCGGGGGCAATGCCGGCCGGAGACAATCCCGGCCGGGCACCCAGGGTCGGGCACGCAGGGTCGGGCACGCAGCGTCGGGGCTGAGCCCGGGCGGGGCCTGCGCCCGACCCTCGTCCGTCCCCACCCTGGCACACCACCGTGGCGGGCAGCCCCCGTCACCGAGCGGCTGGGGCCCTGAGGCGCGGGCTCGGCCGTCGAGCTGTGCGTGGACGGCCTCTTGGTGGCACATGGCAGTGCCACGACCGAGATCGCGGCCCGCGACGGACCCCCCGCGGGCGTCCCTCGGCTAGTCTTCGGGGATGCTCCCCAACGGACGACGCCTGGGCGCCCACCTCCCGCTCGGCGACGGGATGGTCCGCGCCGCCGACCGCGCCGCCGAGATCGGGGCGTCCGCGCTCCAGGTATTCAGCGACAACCCCACGTCCTGGCGCCGGCGGCCATCGCTCCCGGCCGAGCTGCCGGCGTTCCGCGAGCGCCTCGCGGCGAACGGCATCGCCCCGCTGGCGATCCACGCGCCGTACCTCGTGAACCTTGCCGGACCGGACCCGGCCTTCCACGAGCGATCGGTCGACGTCATGGAGCACGACCTGCGCGTGGCGGCCGCGTACGGGGCGGCGTTGCTCAACGTGCACATCGGCTCGCACCGGGGCGAGGGGCAGGAGAACGGGGCGCGCCTCCTCGCGGCGGGCCTGCGCGTGGTCCGGGAGCGACTGGACGGCGAGGCCGCAGGCGTGACGATCGTGCTCGAGAACAGCGCGGGCGGCGGGTTCGGGCTGGGCGTCACCATCGAGGAGCTGGCGATGATCGACCGGGCGATGGCGGCCGAAGGCGTGACCGGTGACGGCATCGGCTTCTGCCTCGACACCGCCCACCTGTGGGGCGCGGGCTACGCCGTGGACACGGCGGCCGGCGTGGACGAGATCCTGGCGGCGTTCGACGCCTCGCTGGGCCTGGCCCGGCTCCGGATGGTCCACCTCAACGACTCCCGCGCCGAGCGTGGATCGCGGTCGGACAGGCACGAGCACATCGGGGGTGGCCGGATCGGCGTCGAGGGCTTCCGGCGGCTCCTGGAGCACCCGGGGCTGGACCACGTCGCGTACATCCTGGAGACACCGGGCATGGACGACGGCTACGACGCCGTGAACCTCGCACGGGTCCGGGACATCGTGGCGGGACGCCCGCTGGCGGATCTGCCGCCCGAGGCGTTCCACACCCGCGGCCCGCGCAGCCGAAGCGCACCCGCGGACGACGACGGCTGACGGAATCGCGAACGCCGGCCCCTGCGGGCCGGCGTTGGTGCGGCCAACGGCGACGCCCCGCGGAATCGCGAACGCCGGTCCCTGCGGACCGGCGTTCGCTGTCCCCGAGACCCGAACGTGGAGGGACGTTCAGGTCGTGCCCTGGAAGCGTTCTATGATCGTCCCGGCGTGCGGACCGGAGGTCGGATCGCGCTGCGCGGCGCGCCGTACCGGGGGGCGGCCGGGACCGTCCGGACCACGGCCGGAGCCGTCAAGGCCCCCGGTCCGCCGGCCGGCCGGCCGTACATGCCGCCGTTGCCGCCGCCGCCACCCGATGAGCCGTTGCCCACGCCCATCTCGTTGCCGCCGATCGGCGAGTAGCTCCGGCCGAAGCGGCGCACGCGGACGGCGAGGTAGTACTCCATGATCTGGCGGACCTGGGGCTCCGAGAGCGACTCGTCTGCCCGAAGGGCGTACTCCACGCGGGCCGTCGGGTTCTGGGGCCCGACGGACACGACGCCCAGGGCGACCGAGGTGTCCGAGTCGTCCCGGATCTCGCGGAGCCCGCGGGCGAGCTTGGTGGCGGTCCCCAGCGAGGGCATCCGATCGCCGCGGATCAGCCGGGAGATGGTGGAGTGGTCCACGCCCGACTGCTGCGCCAGCTGGCGCTGCGACATCTTCTTCGCCTTGAGCTGGGCCCGCAGCCACTCGTTGAATGCGCGGCCGTTCTGCGTCGTCATGGTTCGCCTTGGGCTGGTCCCGCGAACCTTGCGCGGGATCAACAGCAGTGTCACCGGCGAGCAGCGACGTCCCAATCACCCGTTGGTACTCGCGAGCGTTGCCCGCCCGCCTCCACGCTCATGACGTCTGGTGCGGTCCCGGGCGGTCCGTGCATGACCCGATCGGGGGATGGGGTCCCGGTGCCCGTCGGCGACACCTCGCCGACGCGCCGTTCACGGTCTCTCAGCCGGGCGCGGCGTCCGCCAGCGGCGTGTGCTGCAACCCGGCGCCGCGGCGCAGCGGCGAGACGGCGTACAGGATCGCCCCGAACGCGATCACCGAGAACACGCTGATCACCCGGTCCAGGAGCGCGATCGCCGTGGCCTCCGGCAGCGGCACGCCGTAGACCAGGGTCAGGATGCCCACGATCCCCGCCTCCACGATCCCCAGCCCGGCCGGGCTGAGCGGGACCGCCGTGAGCAGGGAGCCGATGAGGGCCACGAACACGGCACCCGAGATCCCCAGCTCCACGTCCGTGAACCCAAGGGCCTGGACCACGAAGTACAGCCGCAGGGACTCGGTCATCCAGATCGTGACGCCCAGCACGCCCAGCGGCGGCAGCTGCCGGCGCTGGATGGCGCCGAACACGCCCTGCTCGAAGCGGTCGTAGAACTCCGAGATCCGCTGCGGCAGGGGCAGCGCGGTCACGATTCGCCGGCCGAAGTTCCGCAGCGTGAACAGGGCTACGGCCAGCAGCGCGACCACCACCAGGGCGACGCCGAACAGCACCTGGATCTCCTGGGGCAGGCCGCTCCGGAAGCTCCAGTAGCCGGCGGCGATCCCCATCAGGGCGATCGTGAAGATGTCCAGCACCCGCTCGATGAACACGGTGCCGAACGTCCGGCTCAGGGACGCCGTGCTGTTGATGCGCAGCAGGTAGGCGCGGTACACGTCGCCCAGCTTGGCCGGCACCAGGCAGTTGACGAGCCAGGAGAGGAACAGGATCTCGGTGGAGTCCCGGCCGCCGATCCGGAACCCGGTCCCGGCCAGGAGCATCTTCCAGCGCACGCCGCGGAGCGGGAAGCCCAGGTAGAAGACCAGGAAGGCGAGGAGGACCAGCAGGGGGTTGGCGGCGGCGATCAGGCCCGGCACCTTGGACAGCGCCTGCCAGTTGAGCGCCACGAAGTAGGCGATGATCGCGAGCGGGACGAGGATCGAGACGATCGTCCGCGTCTGGCGGAGCCGCCTGCTAAGCGAGACGCGCTCGGCCGCGTCGTCGACGGCGGCCGCGTCGTCGACGGCGTCGTCCCCGGGCGCCGGCGCCGTCGCCGGGACCAGCGTGTCGGGGGCCCCGGATTCCTGCTGGGGGACCTCTCCCCCGCGTCCGGGCCCGGTCATCGGGCGCCCCCGGAGGGCACCGGACCGCCCGCGCCACCCGGTCCCGTGGGCCGCACCCGCCCGTTGCCGCGCACCCGGTTGACCCCCTTGGCGATCGGTGTCCACAGGCGCACGAAGTACGTCGCCCGCCCGCGCACCAGGTCGACACCGGCCAGCGCCGTCAGCAGCCCCTCCGGCGTGGACGGGTCCCCCTCGAGCACGTTGTACGCGACGCCAACCTCGAGCGTGCTGTGGGCATCCGAGACCGCGACGCCGGGCAGTCCATGCTCGCGCGCAAACGCCGCCGCCTGCTCGTTGCGCTGGCCGCCCACGACGCGCGCGTTGTGGGCCTCCACCCAGTCCACGAGCGGCGCCATCGCCTCCAGGCGCGGATCCTTGAGCATCGAGCCCCGGAACCGGTCGAACGGATGCGGGATGCCCACCAGGCCGCCCTGTGCGCGGACCTCCGCGATCGTCTCGGCGACCGGCCGGTGGGGTGCCACGGCCCGCTCCAGGAACAGCGCGATGAGGTCCCCGTCCGCCGTGCGGACCTCCTCGCCGATGATGACCGTCAGGCCGTCCGGGGCCGCGTCGCGCGCCCGAAGCGCGCCGTCGATGCGGTCGTGGTCCGTGATCGCGAGATGCGTGAGCCCCCGCTCCGCCGCCGCCCGCACCACGCTGCCCGGCTTCGCCAGGCAATCGAAGCTGGCGGAGGTATGGCAGTGGAGGTCGACGAAGGCCCGCGCCACGCGGCTAGATCTGCTGGACCAGGGACTTCTTGAAGGCGTCGAAGTGCTCGAGCGCCTGGCCGGTGCCCAGGGCGACGCAGTTGAGCGAGTTCTCCGCGACGTGGCAGGGAACGCCGGTGACCTGGGTCAGCAGCTTGTCAACGTTGCGCAGCAGCGAGCCGCCGCCGGACATGACCATGCCCTTGTCGATGATGTCGGACGACAGCTCCGGCGGGGTCTGCTCCAGGACCGTGCGGACCGCGGCCACCAGCTGCTGGAGCGGGATCTCGATGGCCTCCATCACCTCGGACGATGTGATCGGGATGGTGCGCGGGAGGCCGGCGATCAGGTCCCGGCCGCGGACCTCCATCGTCAGCTCGCGCTCCAGCGGCAGGGCCGTTCCGATCTGGATCTTGACCTCCTCCGCCGTCCGCTCGCCGATCATCAGGTTGTACTTCTTGCGGATGTAGGAGGTGATCGCCTCGTCGAACTTGTTGCCGCCCACGCGCAGGCTGTTGAACACGACGATGCCGCCCAGCGAGATGACCGCGATCTCCGAGGTGCCGCCGCCGATGTCGATGATCATGTTCCCGGACGGGCCGCTGATCGGGACGTTGGCCCCGATCGCCGCCGCCAGCGGCTCCTCGATCAGGAACGCCTCCTTGGCGCCGGCCTTCAGGGCCGCATCCCGGACCGCGCGCTTCTCGACGGACGTGACGCCCGCCGGCACGGAGATCATGACCTCGGGTCGCGAGAAGCCGATCCGGCCCTTCATCGCCTTGCCGATGAAGAAGCGCAGCATCGCCTCCGTGATCACGTAGTCGGCGATGACGCCGTCCTTCATCGGGCGGATGGCCTGGATGTTGCCGGGCGTGCGCCCGATCATCTCCCGGGCCTCCTCGCCGACGGCGACGATCCGGTTGTCCTCGCCCACCGCGACGACGGAGGGCTCCGTGATGACGACGCCCCTGCCCTTGACGTAGACGATGACGTTCGCGGTGCCGAGGTCGATTCCGATCTTCATGACGGCGCTGACTGTACTCCAGGGGGCGCCCCGGGCCCCTTCGGGGGCCGCCGGGCACGGCGGGGACGGGGAAGGGTGGGCGTCAGCCGGGGTCGGCCGTACGCGTGATGCTCGCTCCGAGCTGCTGGAACTTGCGGTCGATGTTCTCATACCCCCGGTGCACGTGGTGCGCGCCGTGGATGAGCGAGGTGCCCTCGGCCGCGAGGGCCGCCAGGATCAGCGACGCCCCGGCGCGCAGGTCGCCGATGGACGCCTCCGCTCCGTGGAGCCTGGCCGGGCCGTGGATCGACGCGTGGTGGGCGTCCTCGATGTCGATGCCGGCGCCCAGCTTGCGCAACTCCGCCAGCCACTCGATGCGGTCCTCGAAGATCGCCTCGTGGACCCGGGACGTGCCGTTGGCCTGGGTGAGCAGGACGCAGGTCGGGGGCTGGACATCCGTCGCGAGGCCCGGGTACGGGGCCGTCTCGATGTCGCACGGACGCAGGTCGCCGGGCCGCAACCCCGTCGCGTCGATCTCGATGGAGCTGGTGCCGCAGGCGACGGGCACCCCCACCCGGCCCAGCACCTCCACCAGCGCGCCGACCTGCTCGCAGGCCGCGTTCTCCAGCACCAGCCGCCCACCGGTCACGGCGCCCGCGACGAGGAACGTCCCGGTCTCGATCCGGTCCGGCAGGACGACATGGTCGGCGCCGCGCAGGCGCTTTCGGCCGTGGACCTCGATCGTGTCCGGCGCGGTCCGCGCAATCTCGGCGCCCATCTTGAGCAGGAACGCGATCAGGTCGTCGACCTCGGGCTCCCGCGCGGCGGGGCGGATGATGGTGTGGCCCTCGGCCAGGGTCGCGGCGAGCATCGCGTTCTCGGTGCCCATCACCGTGACCTGGGGGAAGGTGACCTCGCCGCCCCGGAGGCGGCCGGGGGCCTGGGCGAAGTAGTAGCCGTTGCGGTACTCGATCTCGGCGCCCAGCGCCCGCATCGCGTCCACGTGCAGGTTCACCGGTCGCCGCCCGATCCGGTCCCCGCCCGGGTTGCTGATGATCACCCGCCCGAAGCGGGACAGGAGCGGACCCAGGAGGATGAACGAGGCGCGCATCTTGGCGGCCGCCTCGAGCGGCACGAACAGCCAGTCCACGTCCCCCGAGGCCACCTCGTAGACGCCGGGCCCCGGGTGGTCAACGACCACGCCCAGGTCGGTCAGCGTCTCCGCCATGACCCGGACGTCCTCGATCTCGGGCATGTTCTCGAACCGGCAGCGCTCCCCGGTGAGGGTGGCGGCGGCGAGCAGCTTGAGGGCGGCGTTCTTGGCGCCGCTGACGTGGACCGTGCCCGTGAGCGGCCGGCCTCCCTCGATCCGGAACGCCTCGGGCCGGGGCGCCTCGGGGCGGTACTCCCACTGGAAGGGTCTCGCGTCGGCCATGGTCAGCCGCCGCGCCGCGGACCCTCGCGGTGCCGGCGCTCGGCGACGCGGATCCGGAGCAGCGCATGCTGCAGGGCGGCACGCGCGGAGGCCAGGTCGGCGCCCTCGTGGTAGCCGGATTCGAGCGCCCGCTCCGCCTCCCGGCGCGCCTCCTGGGCGCGTTCGAGGTCGATCTCGGCCGCCAGGTCCGCGGTCTCGGCCATGACGACGACCTTGTCCGGCCGCACCTGGAGGAACCCGCCGACGATCGCGAAGCTCTCCTCGCTGTCGCCCTTGCGGATCTTGAGCTCGCCCACACCCAGCAGCGACACGAGCGGCGTGTGGTGGGGCAGGATCCCCAGCTCGCCGTCGATGCCCGGGACCAGCACCATGTCGACCTCGTCCGAGTACGCCATCCGCTCGGGCGTGACGATCTCCAGGTGGAGCGGCATCAGTTCACCCCTGGAGCTTGGCCGCGTTCTCGCGGACGTCGTCGAGGGTGCCGGCGAGGAAGAACGCCTGCTCCGGGAGCGTGTCGGCCTTGCCCTCCAGGATCTCCTTGAACGAGGCGACCGTGTCGCGGATCGGGACGTACTTGCCGGAGCGGCCGGTGAACACCTCGGCCACGAAGAACGGCTGGCTCATGAAGCGCTGCAGGCGGCGCGCCCGGGCGACGGTGGACTTGTCCTCCTCGGACAGCTCGTCGATGCCCAGGATCGCGATGATGTCCTGGAGATCCCGATAGCGCTGGAGGACGCGCTTCGTCTCCTGGGCGGTCTCGTAGTGCTCCGTGCCCACGACCAGCGGGTCCAGGACCCGGGAGGTGGAGGTCAGCGGGTCCACGGCCGGATAGATGCCCAGCTCCGCGATGGACCGCTCGAGGCGGATCGTGGAGTCCAGGTGGGCGAACGTCGTGGCCGGGGCCGGGTCCGTGTAGTCGTCGGCCGGAACGTAGACCGCCTGGAGGGAGGTGATCGAGCCCCGGTGGGTGGAGGTGATCCGCTCCTGGAGGCCGGCCATCTCGGTGGCCAGGTTGGGCTGGTAGCCCACCGCGGACGGCATCCGGCCCAGCAGCGCCGACACCTCGGAGCCCGCCTGGGTGAAGCGGAAGATGTTGTCGATGAACAGGAGGACGTCGCGGCCCTCCTCGTCGCGGAAGTACTCGGCCATCGTGAGACCGGTCAGGCCCACCCGCTGGCGGGCGCCGGGCGGCTCGTTCATCTGGCCGAACACGAAGGCGGTCTTGGCGATGACGCCCGACTCCGTCATCTCGTGGATGAGGTCGTTGCCCTCCCGGGAGCGCTCGCCCACGCCGGCGAACACGGACACGCCCGAGTGCTCCTGGGCGACGTTCCGGATCAGCTCCTGGATGATGACCGTCTTGCCCACGCCGGCGCCGCCGAAGATCCCGATCTTGCCGCCCTTCTTGAACGGGCAGACGAGGTCGATGACCTTGAGGCCCGTCTCGAACACCTCGACCTCGGTGGTCTGGTCCTCGAACGTGGGCGGGGCGCGGTGGATGGGCAGCGTGGGTGCGCCCTCGATCTGGGCCTTGCCGTCGATCGTGCGGCCCAGCACGTCGAACACGCGCCCAAGGGTGACCTCGCCCACCGGGACGGAGATCGGGGCGCCCGTGTCGCGCACCTGGGTGCCGCGAGCGAGGCCGTCCGTGGTGGTCATGGCCACGGCGCGCACCCAGTTGTTGCCCAGGTGCTGCTGGACCTCGCACACGAGCGGGAGCTGGCCCTCGCGGATGATCTCCACGGCGTTGAAGATCGACGGGAGCGCGCCCGCGGGGAACTCGATGTCCACGACCGGGCCGGTGATCTGGATGACCCGGCCGGTGGCGGAAGGGGCGGCGGTCGCCATGGTGGGGATTGCCTCCTCGTTCGCGCCGGCCTAGCGGGCCCTGGCGCCGCTCGCGATCTCGATCATCTCGCGAGTGATGTTGGCCTGACGGACCTTGTTGTAGCTGAGGGTGAGGTCGTCGATGAGCTCTTCCGCGTTCTCGGTGGCGTTCTTCATCGCGACCATCTGGGAGCTGAAGAAGCTGGCCGTGCTCTCGAGGACCGCCTGGTAGAGGCGGGTCGCGACATAGCGCGGCAGCAGCGCCCGGAGGAATGCGTCCGGACTGGGCTCGAACAGGAACTGGTTGCCCGGCACGCCGTCCGTGTCCGGGGACGTCTCCACCGGCAGCAGCTGGTCAAGGACCGGCCGCTGGACCAGGGTGGACACGAACCTGGAGTAGACGATGTCCACGTGGTCGTAGGTGCCGGCCACGAAATCGTCCGCCACCAGGCGGGCGATGGGCAGCACGTCGGCGAAGCTGGGCCGGTCACCGAAGCCCTCGAAGTAGGCGGCGATCGGGACCCGGGCGCGGCGCATCGCATCGCGGCCCTTGCGGCCCACGGCGACGACCTTGAGGTCGCCCGGGTGCTCGGTGATCTCGCGGGCGGCGTGGCGGATGGTGTTGGTGTTGAGCGCGCCGGCGAGGCCGCGATCCGAGGTGAGCAGGATGATCAGCCGGTTGTGCGACTGCTCGATGTTGCGCTCGGCGAGGAGCGGGTGATCCTCGCCGGAGAGCACGGTGGCCAGGTCCGCGATGACCTCGTCGAGCTTGTCGCGGTAGGGCCGCGAGGCGAGCGTGGTCTCCTGCGCCCGGCGCAGCTTGGACGCCGCGACGAACTGCATCGCCCGGGTGATCTGCTTGATGTTCCGGGCGCTGCCGATGCGGCGCCGGATCTCGCGCTGGCTAGGCATCGGCAATCACCCCGAGCGCCGCCCGGATGCGCCGAGGGCAAGGCGCCCACGAGCACGCGAGCGAGCGCACATGAGCGTGCGTGAGTGAGCGCGCGGAGGGGGCAACGCCGCCATCGGACATCCCGGCGGTGCTCATGTTCATGCCAGGAAGGACTCCCGGAACGCATCCACCGCCTCGTCGAGGGCCGTGGAGATCTCGTCCGTGAGGGTCTTCCCGGTGGCGAGGTCCGTCAGGATCTGCGGGCGCTCGGTCTCCAGGAAGCGGTAGTACTGGCTCTCGAACTCCTTGACCCGGGGAGTGGGGACGTCGTCCAGCTTGCCGGTGGTGGCGGCGTGGAGGATGACCACCTGCTTCTCGACGGGCAGCGGCTGGTACTGCGGCTGCTTGACGATCTCGGACAGCTTCTCGCCCCGGTTCAGCTGATCCCGCGTGGCCTTGTCCAGGTCGCTCGCGAACTGGGCGAACGCGGCCAGGGCACGGTACTGCGCGAGGTCCAGCTTGAGCGGTCCGGCGACCTTCTTCATGGCCTTGGTCTGGGCCGCGGAGCCCACCCGGGACACGGAGATGCCGATGTTCATGGCGGGCCGCTGGCCGGCGTTGAACAGGTCCGTCTCGAGGAAGATCTGGCCGTCCGTGATCGAGATCACGTTGGTCGGGATGTAGGCCGACACGTCGTTGGCCTGGGTCTCGATGATCGGCAGCGCCGTGAGCGAGCCCCCGCCGTTGTCGTCGTTCATGCGCGCGGCGCGCTCCAGGAGCCGGCTGTGGAGGTAGAACACGTCGCCGGGGTAGGCCTCGCGACCGGGCGGCCGGCGGAGCAGGAGGGCCATCTCGCGGTAGGCCCAGGCGTGCTTGGACAGGTCGTCGTACACGCACAGGGCGTCCTTGACCAGGCGCCCGTTGAGCTCGACGCCGGTCTCCATGACCTCCTCGCCCATCGCCACGCCGGAGTACGGGGCGAGGTACTGGAGCGGGGCAGGATCCTCGGCGCCGGCCACGACCACGATCGTGTGGTCCATCGCGCCGTACTTCTCGAGCGTGGCCACGGTCTGGCGGACCGTGGACAGCTTCTGCCCGATGGCGACGTAGATGCAGACCAGGTCGCCGCCCTTCTGGTTGATGATCGCGTCGATGGCGATGGCGGTCTTGCCGGTCTGGCGGTCGCCGATGATCAGCTCGCGCTGGCCGCGGCCGATCGGGATCAGCGCGTCCACGGCCTTGATGCCGGTCTGGACCGGCGTGTCCACGCCCTTGCGCGAGATGACGCCGGGGGCGATCCGCTCCACCGGGCGGGTCTTCGTGCGCGGGATGTCGCCCTTGCCGTCGATCGGGTTGCCCAGCGGGTCCACGACCCGGCCCAGGAGCGCCGCGCCGACCGGGACCTCGACCACCCGGCCCGTCGTCCGGACCCGGTCGCCCTCCTTGATCGCCGTGGCGTCGCCCAGGATGACCGCGCCGACCGTCTCCTCCTCGAGGTTGAGCGCCATGCCCATGACCCCGCCGGGGAACTCGAGCAGCTCGGAGGCGAGCGCCGCGTCCAGGCCGTAGATCTGCGCGATCCCGTCGCCGACCTCGACGACGGTCCCCACGCTGCGGGTCTCCGTCGCGCCGTCGAACGACTCGATCTGGCTCTTGATGATGCTGATGATCTCGTCTGACCGGATGGCCATGGCGTCTCCGTTCGGGCGGGGCTAGCGCAGGCGTGCCCCAGCGTGTAGCTGGTCGCGGAGCCGCTCGAGGCGGCCGCGGATCGAGGCGTCGAGCAGCCGGTCGCCGACCTGGACGGTCAGGCCGCCCAGGAGGTCCGGATCGACCTCCGAGCGGAGGTCCACGGTGGCACCGGCCATCGCCTCGACCCGGCTCTGGATCGCGGCGGTCTCGTCTGCGGTGAGCGGCACGGCGCTGGTGACCGTGGCCATGACCACACCGCGGTGGGCGTTGAGCAGGCGGACGAAGTCCTCTGCGACACGCGGCAGGGCACCGACCCGACCGCGCTGCACGATGAGGTTGACGAGCCGCAGCGCGCCGGGGCGGACGCGGCCCTCGAGCAGCGCGGCGACGAGTGCCTGGCGCTGCGCGAGCGGGACGGCGGGGCTGGACACGATCGGACCGACCTCCGGCCGGGCGAGGATGTCCGCCGCCGTGGCGAGGTCGTCCCGCCAGCCGTCGAGCTGGCTCTCGCCGAGGGCAACCTCGAAGGCGGCCTCCGCGTAGCGCCGGGCGGCGGTGACGGGCCTGGACATCAGTTCTGCGAACCCCCGGCGGTGCCGGACTGGGCGAGGAAGTCGGCGACCAGCTTGCGCTGGCGATCGCCGGTCATGGAATCACCGACCACGCGGCCGGCGGCCGCGAGGGCGAGGTCGGTGACCTCCGCCCGGAGCTCCGCGATGGCCCGCTGCTTCTCCGCGTCGATCTCGGCCGCGGCGCGATCGCGCATGCGGCCCAGCTCCTCGCGGGTGGCGGCGATGTCCTGCTCGCGGGTCTCCGATGCGACCTTCTGGGCGCGGTTGATGATCTCGTTGGCCTCCCGACGGGCCTCCTGGAGGGCAGCCAGCCGCTCCTGCTCCGCGGATTCGCGGTCCCGACGTGCCTGCTCGGCGTCCTGGAGCCCCTGCTCGATGCGGGCGCGCCGGTCCTCGAGCGTCTTGGCGAGGCCCGTGAACGCGAACTCCTTGACCAGCAGGAAGAACAGGACGAACGTGCTCGCGGCGACGATCACCCAGAAGATGTTGATCTGGAACGGCTCCGACGCCGCTTCGCCGCCCTCCGCTGCGAGCTCGACGACCTGCCGCACGCCGTCACGGACGACGGCGAGGATGTCCACGGTCAGCCCTGGCCGCCGAGGACGAAGATGGCGAGCAGGCCGACGACGATCGCGAGCACGCCGAGGCCTTCAGCGAAGGCCGCGAGGATGATCGCGAGGCCGCGGATCTGGCCCGCCGCATCCGGGTTGCGCCCGATCGCGCTGCTCGACATGCCGGCCAGGATGCCGATGCCGATGCCGGGGCCAAGGACGCCGAGAGCGGCGAGGCCGGCGCCAATTGCTTCCATCGTGAGCTTCCCTCCGTTCGACCCGGGGTTTCCCCGGGTTCAGGTGCCTGTGGTTGGTCAGTGGGCCGCGGCCGCGGCGGCGTGGGCCTCCGCGGGCGTGGCACCGGTGGCGTGCTTCTGGTCGTGGTCGTCGCCGTGATGCTCGATCGCGGCCAGGGTGAACATGAGCGTGAGCGTGCTGAAGATCAGCGCCTGGACGAGGTTGAGCATCACCTCGAGGGCGTACAGCGCGACCGGGATGAACGCGATCGTGAGGGCGGTCATGACGCCCAGCGCGACCTCGCCGCCGTAGATGTTGCCGAAGAGTCGCATCGACAGCGTGACGGGCTTGACGAACTCGAGCAGCAGCTCCACCAGGCCCACGAACAGGGCGATGATCCCGGCCCCGATGCCCTTGCGGAACTCGCCCAGCGGGAAGAACTTGGACAGGTAGCCCCCGATGCCCAGGTGCTTGAAGCCCTGGTACTCGAAGAACGCGAACGCGACCAGCGCGAGGCCGATCGTGACGTTGACGTCGCTCGTCGGCGCGCGCAGGAACACGACCTTGCCCACCGGCGGGACCAGGCCGCTCCAGTTGCTAAACAGGATGAACAGGAAGAACCCGGCGAACAGCGGGATGTACGGCTTCGCGCCCGGCCCGCCCAGGGACATGCCGAAGCTCTCGACCGACTCGTAGATCCACTCGGCGACGTTCTGGCGTCGGTGCGGGACCATCCGGGCGCCCCGGTTCAGCAGGATCAGGGTCAGCAGCACGAGCGCGCCCACGATCCACATCGTGAAGATCGTGGACGAGATGCTGACGTCGAACACGATCAGGCCCGGCGGGGAGTGGTGGCCGGGCGGGAACACGACGTGCGGGGCGGGCAGCTCCAGGTTGCCCTCGATGAAGCACACGGGATAGGGGCAGGCGTTCGGGTCGGCGCCCTCGGCGGGCGTCGGGTCGAACGGCGGGAACAGCAGGAAGCCCAGGATGTTGACGAACGCGAGCGCGACGAGCGCGATGATGATGCGGTCGCGGCGCCTCATCGGCCGCCTCCCGTCGCCCGGGACTTGCGCGTCACGTTTCCTCCAGCAGGAGCGCGGGCCTGGGTCCACGCTCGTGAGCCCGTTCCGTGGCCGGCTTACTCGAACCGCTTCAGGAACCGCGTGATGAGGCGGTAGATCCCCACCGCCCCGATCCCGGCGCCGGCGAAGAAGCCGACGAGGACGAAGATCGGCAGGGTTCCGAGCCGCTGGTCAAGCCAGTAGCCCGCCGCCACGCCGGCGAGGGTCGTCACCAGGAGGACCAGCCCGATCTCGGAGAACAGGGCGAGGTATCCGAGGCCGTCGTTCATGGCCGACCGATCACCGCGCGGGTGACTATACCAGAGGCCACGGGTGGGCCAAGGGGGCCGGGTCTCGCGTCGCACATGACGGTCCCTACGGGCTTGTGATGGTCAGGATGGTGGTGGGGTCAGCCCCGGCGGTGGCTCCTCGTACGTGTCCGCCTCCAGCGCGTCGCCGGTCTCGCCGCGGGTCAGGGCGAACAGCAGCAGACCCGACACCACCACGAGACCCAGGAACGCGTAGAGCTGCTCCGTGCCCGAGAGCACGAACGAGAGGACCGCCAGCCCGATGCAGATCGCGTAGATCACCAGCACCGTCTGCCCGTGCGACAGGCCGAGGTCCAGCAGCCGGTGATGGATGTGGCCGCGGTCGGGCGTGAACGGCGAGTGGCCGGTGGCCAGGCGGCGCACGATGATCCAGAACGTGTCGATGATGGGGACGCCCAGCACCAGCAGGGCCACGGCGACCTTGGCCGAGCCCAGGATGGCGAGGACGGCCAACGTATAGCCCACGAACATCACGCCACTGGTGCCGATGAAGATCGATGCCGGGTTGAAGTTCCAGCGCAGGAAGCCGAGCAGCGACCCCGCCAGCGCGAAGCACAGCAGGCCCACGATCGGCTGCGGGCTCGGGGTCGTGAACGACAGCAGCCCCAGCGTCACGGCGGCAATCAGGGCGATCCCCGACGACAGCCCGTCGAGCCCGTCGATGAAGTTGATGCTGTTGATCATGCCCACGATCCACAGCAGGGTGAACCCGAGCGCGAACGGCTCCCCGATCGGGATGCCGCCGGGCGCGAACGGGTTCTGGACGTTGGTGACCGTGATGCCCGCGCCAACCGCGACCAGGGCCACTGCCAGCTGGCCCGCCAGCTGCCAGCGGGCGCGCAGCTGGAACGTGTCGTCGAGGACCCCCAGGAGCGTGGCAAGGGCGCCGCCCGCGAGCAGCGCGGCCAGCTCGACCGGCTCGATGGACCGGGGCACCACGATCAGGGAGAACCGGTCGTTGACGACGAGGAAGCCCGCCACGACGACCAGGAACGCGAACGCGACCGCCATGCCGCCGCCGCGCGGGATCGGGTTGCGGTTGACCCGACGGTGGTCGGGCCGGTCGATGTTGTCGAGCCGTACGGCAAACCGCCGAACCAGCGGCGTGAGCGCCAGCGACAGCGCGGCGGCGGCGGCGAACACGACGACCAGGTACGGAAGGATCTCGCCGAAGCTCGGGATCAGGCGCATCGGCGGTCCGGCCGCATCGGCGGTTCAGGCATCTGGTGGGTCCGGATGGTCGCGCACGTCAGGCGCGGTCACGGGGCAGGCCCGGGACGGGGAACCGCGCCGTCAGCTCCCGCACCCCGGTCCGGATGTGCTCGGTGGACGCGGCGTCATCCCGGTCCCGGATCGCGTCCACGATCCACCGCCCGATGAGCCGCATCTCGTCGGGGGCCATGCCCCGCGTGGTGGTGGCGGGCGTGCCGATCCGGATCCCGGACGCGATGTTGGGCGGGTTGGCGTCGAACGGGATCGCGTTCTTGTTGACGGTGATGCCCACCTCGTCGAGCAGGGTCTCCGCCTCCCGTCCCGTCACGCCCAGCGGCGTCACGTCCACGAGCGCGAGGTGGTTGTCGGTGCCGCCGCTGACCAGGCGGGCGCCCGCTCCCGAGATCGTGTCCGCGAGGACCGCGGCGTTGGCCACGGTGCGGGCCTGGTCGCGACGGAAGTCCTCCCCGGCCGCAAGGTGGAGGGCCACGGCCTTGGAGGCGATCACGTGCATCAGGGGCCCGCCCTGGACGCCCGGGAACACGGACTTGTCCACCGCCTGCGCCAGCGTCGCCTTGCCCAGGGCCGGGAAGTCCGCCCGGTCCACCCCGTCCGGAAGGTCCGTGCGCGCGAACACGAGGCCGCCGCGGGGGCCGCGCAGCGTCTTGTGGGTGGTGGTCGTGACGAGGTCCGCGTGCGGGAACGGGCTGGGGTGCAGCCCGGCCGCCACGAGCCCCGCGAAGTGCGCCATGTCCACGAACAGCAGCGCGCCCACGCCGTGGGCGATGGCCGCCATCCGCTCGAAGTCCCAGGTGCGCGGGTAGGCCGAGGCGCCGGCCACGATCACCTTCGGCCGGACGTCCTGCGCCTGCGCCTCGAGCGCGTCGTAGTCGATCCGCTCCGTCTCGCGGGTGACGCCGTAGGCGTGCACCTCGTACAGCTTGCCGGAGAAGTTGACCGGGGAGCCGTGGGTCAGGTGCCCGCCATGGGCGAGGTTCATGCCCAGGATCCGGTCGCCCGGCCGCAGCACCGCGAAGTAGGCGGCCATGTTGGCCTGGGCACCGGAGTGGGGCTGGACGTTGACGTGGTCGGAGCCCGGGAACAGCGCCAGGGCGCGGGCGCGGGCCAGGTCCTCCACGACGTCCACGTGCTCGCAGCCGCCGTAGTAGCGGCGGCCCGGCAGCCCCTCCGCGTACTTGTTGGTGAGCCAGGTGCCCTGGGCCTCGAGGACCGCCGCCCAGACGTAGTTCTCGCTCGCGATCAGCTCGATCTTGTCGGCCTGGCGATGCCGCTCCGCCTCGATCGCCTCCCACAGGTCCGGGTCCACCTCGGCGATCGACGACCACGCGGCGGACGGCATGGCGACCTGAGTCACGGCGGGGACCTCCTGGAGCTCGGCACGGGTGGGAGGGCTATTCTCCCACGGCTCGCCGTCGCGGGGTCACGGCCGGCGTGAGGGCAGGTGCCGCGAGAACACGCCTGGTTGTGATTGCCCTCCGCGCATCGCGCCCCCGGTGATGCGTCGATGGTGATCACGAACGGGGGTGCCTGGCGACGGCCCGTTGGCGACGGCAACGGGCGCCCGGCCTACCATGGGCCGGTGGTGCATTCGAAGGCCCGGCGGCATGAGCCGGCCGAGGACATCGTGCCTTCGGGGACGCTTCCGTTCGTGGGACGCCTTGCGGACGGCGCCGATTGCGAGGCGATGGATTTCACCGGCCTCACCCTCGGGCCGGCTTCCGCGAAAGGGGCAGTCTTCCTGGGCTGTCGCCTCGAGCGATGCGGCCTGGACGAGGTCCGGCTGGATGGTGCCCGGTTCGCGGAGTGCCGGCTCTCCGACCTGGCGGCGACGGCGATCCAGGCGGCCGACACCACCTGGCGCGACACCCTGGTCGCCGGGCTCCGGGTTGGCGCCTTCATGGCCGCGGGGAGCACCTGGGACCTCGTGCGGCTCCGTGGCGTCAAGGCGAACCTGCTGGACCTTCGGGGTGCCCGGCTCGCGAACGTGGTCCTCGAGGGCTGCGAGCTCGGCGAGCTGGACCTCGGAGGCGCCGACGTCCGGGCCATTCGGGTCGAGCGCAGCTCGATCGAGGACCTCTCCGTCGAGGGTGCCCGCCTCATCGACGTGGACCTCGCCGGTGCGCAGCTCGGCATCGTCCGCGGGATCGCCGGCCTCCGCGGGGCGACGCTGACCTCGGTCCAGCTCCTTGACCTGTCGCCGCAGCTGGCGGCCGGCATCGGGATCCTCATCCGCGACTGAAGCCGTCCGGGTCGTGCCGGCTCGGGTCGGATGACCGATGCCGATCTGCCGAACCGGGAGGACCCCTTTCCCGATGCCCCTGACGACGATGTCGGACCGCCGCTCGATCGTCCTCGGCGCCGAAGGCGCCGCGCTATCGGGCGATGCCGGCCTCGTCGAGCGCTGCGGCGATCTCCGCGGGCGGGATCGCCCCGGCGCGCAGGATCGCCGGCCGCTCACCGGTGCAGTCCACGACCGTGGACCCCGGACCGCCGTGGATCGGCCCGCCGTCGAGCACCAGCGCGACGGCATCGCCCAGCGCCGCGGCCACCTCGGTGGCGTCCCGGGCATCCGGCTCCCCGGACCGGTTCGCGGATGTCGTGGGCAGCGGGCCCAGCGCCGCGGCCAGCGCGCGCGGCGCGGGGTGGTCCGGGACCCGGACGCCCACGGTGGGCGCGCCGGCGGCCAGCACGTCCGGCAGCCGCGCACCCGGTCGTCGCGGCAGGACGAGCGTCAGGCCGCCCGGCCAGAAGCGCTCGGCGAGCACCCGGGCAGCCGGCCCCACGACCCCCAGCACCTCCGCCTGCCGGGCGTCCGAGAGCAGGAGCGCCACGGCCTTCTCGGGCGGGCGCGCCTTGGCGGCGAACAACCGCTCGATGGCATCGGGGAGCGCGATGTCCGCCGCGATGCCGTACACGGTGTCGGTGGGGACGGCGACGATGCGGCCGGCACGCAGGAGGTCGATGGCCTCCGCGCGCGCCGCGTCACCATCGGGAAGGATCCTCGGCCGGGACGCGCTCATCGGACGGCCATCCGGGCCGCGTTGCGCGCCGCGCGCCCCGGCGACGTCAGCACCAGGGCCTCGATCAAGCTGGCCGCGCCGTCCTCGTCCACCGGCGCCGTCACGTAGCGCGCGGCAGCCCGGACCGCCTCGGGCGCCGTGGCCATCGCCGCGCCGTGCCCGGCGTCCACGATCATCTCCAGGTCGTTGAGCGCGTCCCCGATGGCCATCACCTGGCCCATCGGGATCCCGGCGCGGTCGGCAAGCCAGGCCACGGCCCGGCCCTTGGACACGCCCGGGGCCACGAACTCCAGGAACCGCGGGTGGGACACCGTCACGTCCGCCCGGCCTGCGAACGTCCGGCGCGCCGCCGCCAGCAGCTCCATCGGAAGCGGCGGTTCGCCCACCGCGATCACCTTGCTCATCGGCCGCCGGATGGCCGCGGCCAGATCCGGCACGATCTCCGCGTCCGGCCCCAGGTACCCGGAATAATCCTCGAAGGACGGGTCGTCGCGCCACACGACGATCTTCTCGAGCACGTTGGCGTGGGGGTCCAGGCCCTGCTCGCGGCACCACGCGATCGCGTCGCGGACGACCCTGGGTGTCATCGTCTCGTGGTGCAGGATCCGCCCGACACGACCCCGCCACGGCAGCGGGTGCGGGCCGTCGGGGATGGCGCGCACCGTCGTCTCGCGGCGGGCCGGCATCTCCCGGATGGCGGCCCCCTGGTGGGCGATGATCGGCTCCACCAGCGCCAGCTGGTTGGCGTACACCACGGCCGAGCTGGCCATGCGCCCGGTGGCGAGGGACACGCGGACGCCCCGGCGGACGGCCTCGCTGATCGCGGCCTGCGTCCGGTCCGAGAGCCGGAAGTCGTTGCCGACCAGGGTCCCGTCGATGTCCAGGGCGACCATGCGGATCGGGAAGGCGGCCTCCGGGCGAGAGGCCGGGCGAAGGTCCCTCATGACGGGCATTCGTCCCGGTCCGGGCATCCGACCCTCACGACGGCCGCTCGATGCGGGCCAGGCGCGCCCGGCCGGCGAGGTCCGGCGCCACGGTGCAGCGCCAGCCCGGCAGGCGGGCCGTCACCTCGCGGACGATCGCCTCGCCCTGGTCGGCCCCGATCTCCAGCAGCGCGATCCCGTCCGCGGCGAGCGACGTGGGCAGGTGGTCGAGCAGCCTGCGGATCACGTCCAGGCCGTCCGGGCCGCCGTCGAGCGCCTGCCGCGGCTCCCATTCGAGCTCCGGCGAGAGGCGTTCCAGGTCGTTCGTCGGCACGTACGGCAGGTTGGCGCACACCACGGCGTAGGGCGGCTCCACGTGGTGCGGGATCAGGTCCGCGACCACGAACACCAGCCGGTCCGCCACCGCGTGGCCCACCGCGTTCTCGCGGGCCAGCTCGAGCGCCTCCTCGGACGCGTCGATCGCGATGACCAGGACCTGCTCGTCCATCCGGCGCCGCCGCAGGCCCATCACCAGGCTGATCGCGATCGCGCCCGTCCCCGTGCCGACGTCCGCGATCCGCAGCGCCGGCGTGCCGGCGGGCCTCGGCACGGCCGTGAGGCGGCGCACGACGTCCGCCAGCGCCGCGTCCACGAGCAGCTCCGTCTCCGGCCGCGGGACGAGCGCCCGGGCGTCGGTCACGAAGACGAGACCATGGAACTCGCGGAAGCCGCGGATGTAGGCGACCGGCTCGCCGCGCTCCCGTCGGGCGAGCATGCCCTCGAACCGCTCGTGGCCGACGGTGCCCACCGGCGCGTCCGGGTGGGCCAGCACCCCGATCCGGTCGATCCCCAGCGCCTGGCCCAGCAGCAGCTCCGCGTCCAGCCTGGGCGACGAGGAACCCGATGCCTCGAGGCGTGCCGCTCCCAGGCGGACGAGCTCCGACACGGTGAAGCCGGCAGCGGTCATCGGCGCTACATCCGTATCGTGACGTCGAGGTCGCCGCCCTTGCGCAGCACCTCCGCGGACGTGCCCCCGCGCCAGCGGTGGAACAGCAGGTCGACGACCGCATCGCCGACGCGCAGGTTCGAAACGGTGACCTTCGCCAGCCACTCGGGCAGCTCCGGGCGGGCGAGCTCCAGCTCGCCGTGGTGGGCGTGCGGCCGGAGGCCCAGCATCGTCTCCAGGAACAGGAACGTGGATCCGGCGGCCCAGGCCTGCGGCGAGCAGGCGACCGGGTACGGGACGGGCACGGGGGACAGCTCGCGGTCGAAGCCGCAGAACAGCTCCGGCAGCCGGAAGTCCGCGAAGTGCTGGGCGGCCTCGAACACGCGCCCCACCAGCCGGTTCGCCGTCTCGTGGTGACCGTACGCCTTGAGGCCGGCAGCGATCAGCGACACGTCGTGGGGCCAGACCGACCCCGTGTGATAGCCGATGGGGTTGTAGCCCGGCTGGCCCGCGGCGTAGGTGCGGATCCCCCAGCCGGAGAAGAGGTCCGGGGCCATCAGGCGCTCCGCGACACGCGCCGCCCGGTCCGGCGACGCGATCCCGGACCAGAGGGCGTGGCCGGCGTTGGAGGCGATCGCATCCACCGGCCGCTTGTCCGCGTCCAGGGCCATCGCGTAGTAGCCCGGCTCGTCCAGCCAGAACGCCGACTCGAAGCGCAGCCGGAGGACCTCGGCGTCCATCTCCAGGCGATCGGCCAGCGCGACGTCACCGCGGATCCGGGCGAGAGCGGCCATGCGCCGCTTGGCATCGAATACGTAGCCCTGCACCTCGACCAGCGCGATCGGCGACCGCGCCGGCACCCCGCGGCCGTCGCGGATCGCGTCCGCGGAGTCCTTCCAGCCCTGGTTGACGAGCCCGCCGGCGGTCCGCCGCCCGTACTCCACGAACCCGTCGCCATCCCGGTCGCCGAAGCGGTCGATCCACTCCAGCGCCCGCAGGGCGTTCGGCCACAGGCGGTCCACCAGCGCCCGGTCCCCCGTCCAGTCGAACGTCGCACCCAGGAGCACGAGCCACAGGGGCGTGGCGTCCACGGAGCCGTAGTAGGGCCGGTGCGGGATCTCGCCGTCGCGGGCCATCTCGCCGGTCCGCAGCTCGTGGAGGATCTTGCCGGGCTCCGCGTCCAGTTCCGGGTCCTCGTCCGTGGCCTGGCGGGCCGCGAGGACCTCCAGCGTCTCGACCGCCAGCTGCGGGCGGACCGAGAGCGCCTGGAGCGAGGTGATGATCGCATCGCGGCCGAACAGGGTCGCGAACCAGGGCACGCCGGCCGCGATGTAGCGCTCGTCGGGGCCGGGGCCGTCGTTGACCAGGAGGCGCAGGTCCCCGGACGAGCGGCCGATGGCCAGGTTGAACAGCTCGTTGTCGGTGCGGTACTCGGCGATCCCCCGGTTCCACGCGTGGTACGAGGCGGCGACGAGGTCGCCGCCAGGCGCGGCCGGGGCGGGAACAGGACGTCGTCCGGCTCGAGCGCCTCCGCGTCCGGCGGCACCGCCCGGTCCTGCGGCCAGACCACCCAGGCCAGCTCGTGGGCCTCGCCCGGGGCCAGCCGCCAGAACCACGCGAGGCGGATCCAGCCCGGGTTCGCGGACCCGGCCTCGCCACGGTCCACCGGCCCGGACGCCGAGGCGGGCTCCGAGAACGCCACGTGGGTGGCGCGCCGCAGCGCATCCAGCCCGTCGTAGCGGAAGGTGACCCGGTCGGGCCCCAGGGCCGCCGGCAGGTGGCGGCCGCGTCGCGGGCGGTTCCAGCCGCGAACCTCGAAGATGTCCGCCGCATCGGCCGCCAGCTCCAGCTCCAGCGTGACGTCCTCGGAGCCTTCGGCGTAGTTGACGATCCGGACCTGCTCCTCGAGCACGTCGCCGGCGAGCGTCCGCGTCCGCCCGATCCCCAGCTTCTGGGTCTCGAGCGCGTCCTCCGGGCGGAGCTTGTCCTCCGGGTTCCGCTCCATGCGCGGGTTGGTGAGCTGGATCGTGCCGCGGTAGTTGCCGCCGGCCGACGCCTGCAGCAGGACCGGGCGCAGTCCGCCGATCCGCAGGATCGAACACGACAGCCGCCGGGTGTCGCCGGCGTACAGGCCGAGCCCGCGGGTGTCGGGGTGGACGTCCCCGAACGGGTCCGTGAGCAGGTACAGGTTCCCCTGCTTGAGGACGTGGACGCTGCCGAGGTCGGTCGCCTTGACGATCGGCCTGACGACGGGCTCGATGAACCGGGTGACGCCGGGGTCGGCGGGCGAGACACCCGCGGCACCCGCGGGCGAGGCGCCCGGCCGATCGCCGGACGCGGGGTCGTGCCCGGATCCGTCAGCCCCGGGCGGGGGCGCCGGCCTCTCGGCCATCGTCGGCCTCCGTGAGGTTGTGCAGGCGGTCGGCCTGGTCCGCCATCACCAGCGCGTCGATCAGCGGGTCCAGCTGGCCCTCCAGGACCCCCGGCACGTTGTGGATGGTGACACCGACCCGGTGATCCGTGACCCGGTTGTCCGGGAAGTTGTAGGTCCGGACCTTCTCGGACCGGTCGCCCCCGCCCACCATCAGCCGGCGCTCCGCGCTCTGGGCCTCGCGCTGCTCCGCCAGCTTCATGTCGTAGAGGCGCGAGCGCAGGACGGCCATCGCCTTGGCCTTGTTCTTGTGCTGGCTCTTCTCGTCCTGGATCTCGACCACCAGCCCCGTGGGCAGGTGCGTGATCCGGACCGCGGAGTCCGTGGTGTTGACCGACTGGCCGCCGGGGCCCGAGCTGCGCTTGACCTCGATCCGGAGCTCCTTCTCCTCGTCGATGTCCACCTCGACCTCGTCCGCCTCGGGCATCACGATCACGGTCGCGGTGCTGGTGTGGATCCGGCCGCTGGATTCCGTGGTGGGGACGCGCTGGACGCGGTGGACGCCACCCTCGAACTTGAGCCGGCTGTAGGCCCCGTCGCCGGTGACCTCCAGGATGGCCTCCTTGGTGCCGCCGATGCCGGTCTCGTTGAGGCTCATGAGGTCCGTCCCGAACCGGTGCTCCTGGGCGTAGCGGGTGTACATCCGCAGCAGCTCGGTGGCGAACAGGGCGGCCTCCTCCCCGCCCGCGCCGGCGCGGATCTCCACGATCACGTTGCGGTCGTCGTTGGGGTCGCGGGGGATCAGCGAGACGCGCAGATCGTCGACGAGCGCCGTCTCGCGCGCTTCCAGCGCCGCGATCTCCTCGCGCGCGAGCGCCTTCATGTCGTCGTCGGTCTCGGCGTCCCGCATCTGGCGGGCGCCGGCCAGCTGCGCCCGGACGTCCCCCAGCTCCCGGTACGCCGCCACGACCGGCTCCAGGCGGGCGAGCTCCCGGCCGAGGCGACGCAGGGCGGCGGGGTCGGCGTGGACCTCCGGCGTGGCCAGCTGCGCGGAGACGTCGTCGTACTGGCGGGCAAGCCCGACCAGCTTCTGGTCCAGGGTGTCGATATCGCTCATGGCGCTGCGCTGCGTGCCGGCTCAGCCGGGGAGCGGCGGGTCCGCGGACACGGGCGCACTCGCCTCGCCCTCGGCGGCGGTGCCGGACACCGCGGCCGCGGCGGCCCGCACATCCGCGGCGGTCTCGCCGGGGAGCGGCATGGGGGCCCGCTCGAGGTCCAGGCCGCCCGGTGGGATCTCCTCGCCGTCGGCGCGGAGGGCCTCCTCCATCGCCACGATGGCGATCTCGATCATGTCGTCCGTCGGCTGCTTGGTGGTGATCTTCTGGACCAGGATGCCCGGCCACATGATCACGCGGACCACCGGGTTGCCGCGGTGGCGAGCACCCAGGCGCAGCAGCTCGTAGCCGATCGAGGCGATGACCGGGATGAGCAGGATCCGGCTGGCGACCATCATCAGCGGCGACTGCCTGCCGACCAGGCTGAACGCGATGATCGACAGCATGATCACCACGACCAGGAACTCCGTGCCGCAGCGCGGATGGGCCGTGGGGTACTTGCGGATCTGTTCCGGGCGCAACGGGTCGTCGTGCTCCAGGGCATGGATCGTCATGTGCTCTGCGCCGTGGTACTGGAACACGCGCGCGATGTCCGGGGTCCGGGCGATGACGGCGAGGTAGCCGATGAAGATCGCGACCCGGACCAGGCCCTCCACGAGGTGCTGGACAAGGTCGTTCTCGATGTCGCCGGCGGTGAAGGTGGCGATGACCAGCGGCAGCAGGAAGAACAGACCGATGCCCAGGACGGCGGTGATGCCCAGCATCAGGGCGACGGCACCCCTGCCGATCTCGACGCCCTCCTCCTCGGCCTGGAGGCCGGCCGAGCGGATCAGCCAGCGGGTGCCCATGACCAGCGTCTCGTACAGGACCACGAGCCCGCGGACGAACGGCCAGCGGGCTGCCCGGTGACCGTGCACGAGCCCGGAATCGAGACGCTCGGAGGCCCACACGATGCGGCCGTCGGGATGGCGAAGGGCGACCGCGACGGTGTCGCGGCCGCGCATCATGACGCCCTCGATGAGCGCCTGGCCGCCGTAGGTGAAGCGAGGCATTGCCGCAGTCTACCGGTTGCGCGGGTGCGGACCGGGATCACGTATCGGCAAGGTGCGCGATACTCCGGCCGATGCGCCTTGAACTGACCAAGCGCGGCGACTACGCCGTGCGCGCCATGCTCGCCCTGACCCGCGGCTCCGACAACGGGCTGCTGTCGGCGCGCCGCATCTCGGACGCGATGGTGATTCCGGTCCGCTTCCTGCCCCAGGTTCTGGCGGATCTCCAGCGGGCCGGCCTGGTGGAGGCCGCGCCCGGTCGCTCGGGCGGCTACAGGCTGGCCCGCGAGGCGGACACGATCAGCCTGCTCGAGGTGATCGAGGCGGTCGAGGGCGACGGCCGCCGTCGGAGCTGCGTCCTGCGCGGGGGGCCGTGCGGGCTCGACGGCCACTGCGACGTGCACGACGTGTTCTTCGCGGGCCAGGAGGCCCTGCGCAGCACGTTCGCCGCATCGACGCTCGCGGATCTCGCCGGCACGGCGACCGCCGAGGCACTGGAGGCCACCTCCGCCGACTGAGGGCTCCGGCGCGGTGCGGGATCGGCGCGGAGGGATCGACGCAGGATTTCACTCGCAGTGAACAGACAGGGGTCGAGAGCACCCTATCGGGCGCTCCGGCGCAGTCACGGCCCGGTCCGACACCCGCGATCGTGCGTCACCCGTACGCCACCAACGATGCCTTGACGTTGTTGAGGTCGCGGTCCACAGCAGAGGTGGCGCGGCGGACGGGGCTTGTTCACTCGCAGTGAAATCCTGCACGTCGGACGCGGGATGTCGGTGTGCGGCCGGGCACGGCCGCACGGAAGCGGCCGCGGCGGCGCTGGGCGCGCGTCCGAGAGAGCCGGCGCGCTACGCCGCCTCGCGGATCCGCAGCACCACGACGGCCAGCGCCACGCTGACCAGGACCGAGCCCGCCACCAGCATCAGGCCCGCGCCGGCCACCGAGCTCGCCTCCTCCGGCCAGCCCAGGGCGATCAGCGCGACGCCGGCATTGAACGTCACCAGGCGGGGCGTCGCCCAGCGGCCCAGCACGGCCCGCCGCGCCGCGTGGAGCACCGGCCCGCCGGGCCCGATCGCCGGCAGCAGGTGCGTCCAGGACGCGATCAGCACCTGCACGACCCAGCCCAGCACGAGCGGCGCTCCGTCCACGGCCAGGATCCAGGCGTCGTCGGCCGCTCCCCCGGACGCCCCGGCGATCGCCAAACGCAGCGAGGCCATTCCCGCCCCGATCACGAACCAGGCGACGCCGGCGAGGAGCCCAACGCCGGTCATCCGGTGCCAGCCGGCATCCGTGGTCCAGCGCCCCCTCGACCGCCACGTGCGCGTCGCCTCGACCGCCATGCTCAGCACGCCGATCAGCGTGAGCACCGCCCCGGCGCCCGTCACGGGGCCGGACGGCAGCAGCAGCCCCAGCACGACCAGCGGCGACCCCATCGCCAACCCCAGCACGGCCACGGCGGCGCTCGCGCGCGGAACGATCCGCGTCCCCACCACGGTGGGCAGGAAGTGCAGCAGCGTCCCGACGATCATCAGCGACACGAAGCCCAGCAGGTTGGTCCACGCATGGGCCGGCCGAACCTGCCCATAGCGCTCCAGGACCGGCGGCCAGCCGGTGACCATCAGGATGCCCAGCGTTGCCCCGATGGCCACGTTGAGCAGGGCCAGCGTGTAGGCGTGGGTCACGATCGGGCGACGGACCATGAGCCCGGACCGACCGGATGCTTGCAGGGCGAGCGCCACCAGCCCGATTCCCGCCAGGTAGGTCAGCCCGCCGGCGACCGGCGCCGCCGTCCACGCCGGCACGATCCCCCGCAGCGCGACCATGCCGGCTCCGAGGGCCACCAGCGTCACGGCCGCCGCCCGCAGCCGGGCCGGTGCCGGGTGACCGGCCGCGAGGGCCGCCACGAAGAACGGCATGACGCCGGCGATCGCCGTTGACGCGCCCCCGGCCAGCGCGAGATGGAGCGGCAGCCAGGGCGGCACGGAGACGGCGGCGCCCCCGGGCAGCGCGACGCCCACGGTCGCGAGCACGGCCGCGGCGAGGTACGCGGCGGCGATCACGATCGACGCCACGGCGACCCGACGGTCGTCGGCGCGGCGCGGGCCCGGCGGCGGGTGGATCAGCCCCGGCGGCATGCGCGGAGCGCCGGCTCCACCGGTCATGGACACATCACCGGAGCGGGGCTGCGGGAGCGCCCTCCGCAATGGGCCGGCTGGCCCGGTGGACTCGGGACCATTGTCATCTGCGCAAATAGCAACTAACTTAGTGATAGTTATAGCAGGGTACCGCGGCCGCCGGACGGCATGAGGGACGACCGGCGGCGGTGCCCAAGGGCTCCGACGGGGAAACGTACCGGAGCCGGAAGGGAAAGGACGACCGGAATGGATCGCACCCGCCTCCTCGCCGCGGCCGCGCTGCTCACCCTGGTGACCGCCGCCTGCGGCTCCGCCCCCAAGCCGAACTGGACCTGGGCCCCCGCCGCGGCCGCCCCCGCCGGTGCGGGCCAGGCGGCGGCCTCACAGGCACCCGCGGCGACCACGAAACCCGCGGCGAACCCCGGCGAGGTCCTGGGGGCGATCGACGTGACCGCGGTGGACCTGGGCTTCGAGCCCGCGACGTTCTCCGTCGCCGAGCCCGGCGCGTACGAGGTCAGGCTGACCAACACGGGCTCCATCATCCACGACCTGACGTTCCCCGACGGCTCGACGATCAGCGCCGAGGCCGGGCAGTCCGCCTCCGGCGTGGTGGAGGTTCCAGCCGACGGTCTGGCGTTCCTGTGCTCGATCCCGGGCCACAAGGACGCGGGCATGGTCGGGACCATCAGCGTCGAGGGCAGCGCGGCGTCCGGCGGCTCTGGCGGCGACCACGGGGGTCCGGCCCCCGCGACCGACGTCCAGCCCGACGACACCGCGCCCGCCTACACCGTGTTCGACCCCCAGGCCCCCGCGCGCCTCAGCGGCACCACGCACGACATCGACCTGGTCATCGAGGAGAAGGAGATGACCGTCGCCAAGGGCTTCGTGCAGCGCGTCTGGACCTTCGGCGGCTCGGTGCCCGGCCCGGTCATCCGGGTGCAGGTCGGCGACACCGTCCGGATCCACCTCAAGAACCCCGCCACCAACCAGCTTCCCCACTCGGTGGACTTCCACTCCTCGCTGGTGGCCTGGAACGACGAGATGACCTCGATCAACCCGGGCGAGGAGAAGCTGTACGAGTACAAGGCCGAGTTCGCGGGCGTGTGGATGTACCACTGCGGCACCTCGCCGGCCCTCCACCACATCGCCAACGGCATGTACGGGATGATGATCGTGGAGCCCAGGGGCGGCCTCGATCCCGTGGACCAGGAGTTCGCCCTCGTCCAGAGCGAGTGGTACCTGGGCCCCCAGAAGGAGCCGGCCTCGCTGACCAAGGCCGCGGCCGCCGCCCCGGAGCCCGACTACGTCCTGTTCAACGGGGTCGCGAACCAGTACCTGGACAACCCGATCCAGATCGAGACCGGCAAGCGCGTACGCGTGTTCATCCTCGACGCCGGTCCCAGCATCGACAGCTCGTTCCACATCGTTGGAACGATCTTCGACCGAGTGATCAAGGAGGGTGTCGAGCTCAAGGTCGGCAACGCCGGCAATTGGGGCAGCCAGGCCGTGGACCTGTCCCCGGCCCAGGGCGCGATGGTCGAGTTCACGATGGCCGAGGACGGGCTCTACCCGATCGTCACTCACGCCTTCAACTTCGTGGGCCGCGGTGCGTTGGGCCTGTTCCAGGCGGGCGACGGCGACCCCAAGAACTAGCCTCGACTCCTGTCCTCGCCGGCGGCCGCCGACCCCGGGCGGCCGCCGGCGCCTTCGCGCGCCCGGCGCCGGCGCCGGCGGAGTGCGGATCAGCCGGCCTGGCGCAGGCTCCCCGAGACCCGCGCCGCGGCCTCCACGACCGCAGCCGCGATCCGCCGGCGGGCATCGTCGCCGCCCGCGGCCCCATCCGTGCCGGGGAACCGGTACGACGGTCCGTGGACGTGGATCGCAGCGACCACCTCGCCGTCACCGTCGGCCACGGCCGCGGCCACCGAGCTGACGCCGTCGGCCACCTCGTCACGGGTCCAGGCGAAGCCGTCCAGCCTGACGCGACGGATCCGCTCGCGCACGAGGGAAGGGTCGATCAAGGTCGAGGCCGTGAAGCGCTCCAGGGGAGTGGCGAGAAAGCGCTCCAGGGCGGCGGGCGGCAGGTGCGCCAGGAACACCAGGCCAGACGAGACCGCGTGCATCGGCAGCCGCGTCCCCGTCCAGTCCCGGATCCCCACCGCGTGCGGGCCGCCTGCCTGGTCCACGTAGTGGGCAAGGAACCCGTCCGGGATCGACAGCCCCGCGGTCTCCCCGATCGCCTCTGCCAGCTGGGTCAGGTGGGGATGGGCGAGCGCGACCAGGCCCCGCGTCGGCCGGACGCCGGCCGTCAGGGCCACCAGGCGGTCCCCGATGCGGTAGTCCGTGCCGTCCGGGACCTGCGCCACGGCACCCTCGGCGGCGAGCGCCGCCAGGAGGCGCGCGACCGTGCTCTTGGGCAGGCCCACCCGCTCGGCCACCTCGGTCACCCCCAGCGGGCCGTCTCCCAGGACGGCCAGGACCGCGAACGCCCGCTCGATGGATTGGACTCTGGACACCCGGCACCCCATGGTCTACGCTGCGCCTGCCGCACGTTCCATGATACGGGACCGTGCCGTATCGTGGAACACCATCATCACCGGCGTGCCCCCACCCGCCGACCGCCACCCGGCGAGCGTCCCCACCGCCGGACGGGGCAGGGCACGAGGAGGGGAGCATGAGCGACGATCACGAGCTCGACCTGGCCAGCCTGACCGACGAAGAGCTCGTCGGCCAGATGCACGACGACCTGTACGACGGCCTGGCCGACGAGATCACCGCCGGGACGAACATCCTCCTGGGCCGCGGATGGGGCCCGGACCGGATCCTCAACGAGGCCCTGGTCGAGGGCATGCGGATCGTCGGCGTGGACTTCCGGGACGGCATCCTGTTCGTGCCCGAGGTCCTGCTCGCGGCCAACGCGATGAAGTCCGGCATGGCGATCCTGCGGCCGCTGCTCGCCGAGACGGGCGCCAAGCCGATCGGCAAGGTGGTCATCGGGACGGTCAAGGGCGACATCCACGACATCGGCAAGAACCTGGTCGGGATGATGCTCGAAGGCGCCGGGTTCGAGGTCGTCGACCTGGGCATCAACACCGATGCCGAGAAGTTCCTCGCGGCGCTGGAGGCACATGAGCCGGACATCCTGGGCATGTCCGCGCTGCTGACCACGACGATGCCGTACATGAAGGTGGTCATCGCCGCCCTGCGGGAGCGCGGGATCCGGGACGACTACATCGTGCTCGTGGGCGGGGCACCGCTGAACGAGGAGTTCGCCACGGCCGTCGGCGCCGACGCCTACTGTCGCGATGCCGCCGTCGCCGCCGAGACCGCGAAGCGACTGGTCGAGGAGCGGCGCGCCGCGGCCTGACGCCGGCACGCAGCGAGGAGTCATCCCGTGGTCCACACCGTCGTCAGCTCGGCGTCCCGCGAGGTCGTCATCGGCGACGACCGCCCGTTCGTGATCATCGGCGAGCGGATCAACCCCACCGGCCGCAAGGTCCTTGCCCAGGAGATGGCCGCCGGCGACTTCTCCCGCGTGGAGCGGGACGTGATCGCCCAGGTCGAGGCCGGCGCCCACATGCTGGACGTCAACGCGGGCATCCCGCTCGCCGACGAGCCGGCCATCCTGGCCCGCACCGTCCAGCTCGTCCAGTCGCTCACCGACCTGCCCCTGTCGCTCGACTCGTCCATCGTGGAGGCCCTGGAGGCCGGCTTGTCCGTGTACCGGGGCAAGGCCCTCGTGAACTCCGTGACCGGGGAGGAGGAGCGCCTCGAGCGCGTCCTGCCGTTGATCGCGAAGTACGGCGCCGCGGTGGTCGCGATCTCCAACGACGAGACCGGGATCTCCATGGACCCGGATGTCCGGTTCGCGGTGGCGAAGCGGATCGTGGAGCGGGCGGCGGACCACGGCATCCCGCGCGAGGACATCGTGGTGGACCCCCTGGTCATGCCCATCGGCGCCGTGTCCACGGCCGGCCGCGGGGTGTTCCGGCTCCTGGGACGGCTGCGCGACGAGCTGGGCGTCAACACCACCTGCGGCGCCTCCAACGTCAGCTTCGGGCTGCCCAATCGCGAGGGGATCAACGGCGCGTTCCTGACCATGGCGATCGCCAGCGGGCTCACCTCGGCGATCACCAACCCGATCGCGGAGGGGGTCAAGCACGCCGTGATGGCGGCGGACGTCCTGGTGGGCAACGACCGGGACGCCGCGCGCTGGATCCGGGCCTTCCGCGTGGCGCCCCCGGAAGGCGAGCAGGGCCGCCGGGTGAACCGCCGCCGACCGGCGGGCTGAGGCGGTCGGGCTGGGCGGGGCGGATCGGTGACCGACGACGCGTTGATCGTGTTCACGCCGTCCGGGCGGCGGGGCCGGGCGCCCCGGGGCACGACGGTGCTCGACGCGGCGCGCACGCTGGGCGTGGACATCGACTCCGTGTGCGGTACCCGCGGCATCTGCGGGCGCTGCCAGGTCGTCCAGTCCGTGGGCGAATTCCCCAAGCACGGCATCACCTCCGCAGCCGCGAACCTGTCGCCCTTCGACGCGAAGGAGGCCGCCTACCGCGATCGCAAGGGGATGGCCGACGGCCGCCGCCTGGCCTGCGCAGCGATCATCGAGGGCGACCTCGTCATCGACGTCCCGGCCGACAGCCAGGTCCACCGCCAGGTCGTGCGCAAGGCCCTGGACCTGCGCCGGTTCCGCGTGGATCCGGTGGTCCGCCTGCACTACGTCGAGGTGGTCCAGCCGGACCTCGCCTCGCCCAGCGGGGATCTCGCCCGGCTGCGGGACGCGCTGGCGCGCGAGTGGGGCCTGGCGGACCTGGACGTGGACCTGGACGTGGTCCGCGACCTCCAGCCGGCCCTGCGCGCGGGCGGCTGGGGCGTGACGGTGGCCGTCCACGACGGGCGCGACGTGATCGCCGTGTGGCCGGGCCTGCACGAGGCCGTGTTCGGCATCGCGGTGGACGTGGGCTCCACGACGATCGCGGGCCACCTGGCCAACCTGGGCACGGGCGCGGTGCTCGCGTCGCGCGGGGCTGATGAACCCGCAGATCCGGTTCGGCGAGGACCTGATGAGCCGCGTCTCCTACGCGATGCTCACCGAGGGAGGCGCGGCGGAGATGACGCGCGCCGTGCGGGCCGCCCTGGACGAGCTGATCGGGCGGCTGCTGGCGGACGCCGCGGTGGCGCGTGACGACGTCCTGGAGCTCACCCTGGTGGGCAACCCGATCATGCACCACCTGTTCCTGGGCATCGACCCGGTCCAGCTGGGAACCGCGCCGTTCGCGCTGGCGACGGACGGGCCGGTCCGCACCACGGCCGCGGAGCTGGGGCTGGATCTCCGCCCCGGCGCGCGCGCCTACGTCCTGCCGTGCATCGCCGGGCACGTGGGGGCCGACACGGCCGGCATGATCCTGGCCGACGAGCCGCACCTCGCGGCGCCGGTCCGCCTGCTGGTGGACGTGGGGACCAACGCGGAGATCGTGCTGGGCAACCGCGACCGGCTCCTGGCCGCCTCCAGTCCCACCGGACCCGCCTTCGAGGGCGCCCAGGTCAGTGCGGGCCAGCGAGCGGCCCCGGGCGCCATCGAGCGCGTGCGGATCGACCCCGTGTCCCTGGAGCCACGCTTCAAGGTGATCGGTTGCGACCGCTGGTCGGACGATGCGGGCTTTGCGGAGGCGTCCGCGGACGTGGGGGTCACCGGCATCTGCGGGTCCGGGATCATCGAGGTGATGGCCGAGCTGTTCCTGGCCGGCGTGATCACCGCGGACGGGGTCATCGACGGGGCGGCGGCCGCACGGACTCCGCGGGTGGTCCAGCAGGGGCGGACGTTCTCCTACCTGCTCCACGAGGGCACGCCGCGGATCGCGATCACCCAGGAGGACGTCCGGGCGATCCAGCTGGCCAAGGCCGCCCTCTACGCCGGGGCCCGCCTGCTGATGGACCAGCTGGGCGTGGACGCCGTGGACGAGGTGCGCCTCGCGGGCGCCTTCGGCAGTCACATCGACGTCATGCATGCGATGGTCCTGGGCCTGGTCCCCGACTGCGACCTCCGCCGCGTGACGTCCATCGGCAACGCGGCCGGAACCGGGGCCCTGATCGCGCTGCTCGCGCGGGACGCCCGGGCGGAGATCGAGGCCGTCGTCCGCCGCGTGGAGAAGGTGGAGACCGCCGTGGAGCCACGCTTCCAGGAGCACTTCGTGGAGGCCCTGGCCATCCCCCACCGCAGCGCCCCCAACCCGAGCCTCGCGCGTGCCGTCGCGCTCCCCGTCCGGCCCGCGCCGACCGGCCCCGGCGGCACCCGCCGTCGCAGCCGACGATCCCCGACCATGGAGCCCGCACCCGTCCCGGAGGAGTCCCGATGACCGACCACGCCACCCACCGCCGGTCGGGCGGCCGCGCCGCGCGACAGGCGGCCCGGGCGTTCGCGCATGCCCAGACCATCCCGTTCCTGACCCGCACCCTCAAGCCCTTCGAGGTGCTGGGAGAGGAGGGTCTCTCGCTCATCGAGCACAACGCGGACACGATCCTGGAGGAGGTCGGGATCGAGTTCCGGGGCGACCCCGCGGCACTCTCGCTGCTCCGCGACGCCGGTGCCGACGTCCAGGGCGAGCTGGTGCGCTTCCCGCGCGGCATGTGCCGCCGGATCGTCCAGGCATCGGCCCCGCGCGAGTTCGTCCAGTACGCTCGCAACCCGGATCGCAGCGTCCGGATCGGCGGCAACGCCACGGTGTTCGCGCCGGCCTACGGCTCGCCGTTCGTGCGCGACCTGGACAACGGCCGCCGGTACGGGACCATCGAGGACTTCCGCAACTTCGTGAGGCTGGCCTATGCCAGCCCGTACCTCCACCACAGCGGCGGCACGGTGTGCGAGCCGGTGGACCTGCCGGTCAACAAGCGCCACCTGGATATGGTGGACGCCCACCTCCGGTACAGCGACAAGCCGTTCATGGGCTCGGTGACCGCGCCCTCGCGCGCCCAGGACACGGTGGAGATGGCGAGGATCACGTTCGGGGCGGACTACCTCGAGGATCACGCGGTCATCCTCAGCCTGATCAACGCCAGCTCCCCGCTGGTATGGGATGCCAGCATGGTCGGCGCGGCCCGCAACTACGCCCTGGCCAACCAGGCGACGCTCATCACGCCGTTCATCCTGGCCGGGGCGATGGCGCCCGTGACCGCGGCCGGTGCCTGTGCCCAGACCCTGGCCGAGGCCCTGGCGGGGATGGCCTTCGTCCAGCTCGTCCGGCCCGGCGCCCCGATGGTGTTCGGCTCGTTCGCGAGCTCGATCTCGATGCAGTCCGGCGCCCCCACCTTCGGCACCCCGGAGCCCGCGCTCATCCTGTACGCCATGGCCGCCCTCGCCCGCCGGCTGGGGGTTCCGTTCCGGTCCGGCGGGTCGCTGTGCGCGTCCAAGGTCCCCGACGCCCAGGCGGCGTACGAGTCCGCGGCCACGCTCCAGCCGACGGTTCTCGCGGGCGTCAACTTCGTGCTCCACGCCGCGGGCTGGCTGGAGGGCGGCCTGGCGATGGGCTACGAGAAGCTCATCCTCGATGCCGACCAGTGCGGGATGATGGGCGTGTTCGTGGAGGGCATGGACCTGTCCGAGAACGGCCAGGCGCTGGATGCCATCCGGGAGAACGGCCCCGGCCAGCACTTCCTGGGAACCGCCCACACGCTGGCCAACTTCGAGACGGCCTTCTACCGGTCCGAGATCGCCGACAACAACAGCTTCGAGCAGTGGCTCGAGGGCGGTTCGCTCGATGCCGCCCAGCGCGCCAACGCGATCTGGAAGCGGATGCTCGCCGAGTACGAGCAGCCGCCGCTGGACCCCGGCGTCGACGAGGCGTTGCGGGAGTTCGTCGCCATGCGCAAGGCGTCCGAGCCGGACTCGGACGTCTAGCGATGGACGCCGTGCGGGCGGAGGTGGTGGCGAGGTTGGCCGGGTTCCCGGCGCGCCTGGCGGTCGTCGCCGGGCACGCCGCCTCGTCCGAGGCGATCGACGGCCCGCCGCCGGGCGAGTGGTCGGCCCGGGAGGTCGTGGCGCACCTCGTCGCCGTGGAGGGTGCCGTGTGGCAGGCGCGCCTCGAGCAGCTCGCGGCAGATCCGGCCGAGCCCACCTGGTCGTGGTGGGAGCCCGCGCCCGTGACGGATCCCGCGGCCGCCACGCTGGAGGGGGCGCTGGGGCTGTTCGCCGCGGCTCGCGAAGCGACGCTGGCCCGCGTGGCGGCCCTCGACGAGGCGGGCTGGGCCCGGACCGGCGCCCACGCGGTGTACGGCCGGCTGGACGTGGCGGCGCTGCTGGGCATCGCCGCGGACCACGACGACGAGCACCTTGCCGGGCTGACCGAGCGGGAGGCAGCCGGGGATCCTGCGTAGGGGCCGGAGCCGCGGGCGTCGGGGTGGCAGCGGTCGGCGATGGCTACGCGATCATCGGCTCCGTCGCACGACGCCGCAGGCCGGCACCGGCAACCGGATGCATCGAACCGGCGGATCGCGCAATCTAGGGGTCGACAGCCATGCACCAGGGAGATTGCCGGGGCGATCGCCCACCAGCGCGGAGCAGCTCGCTGCTCGACGTGGATGTGAACCTGCGTCCCACGAACGAGGAGAGCACATGAGCGCGTTGCCCTCGCATGCCCGCGTGGTCATCATCGGGGCCGGCATCGTCGGCAACGGCCTCGCCTGGCACCTGGCGCGCCTTGGCTGGCGGGACATCGTCCTGGTGGACAAGGGGCCGCTGCCCAACCCCGGCGGCTCCACCGGCCACGCCTCGTCGTTCACGTTTGCCGTGGACCACTCGCGCCAGACGTCCACCTGGTCCATCGAGAGCATCCACGAGTTCGAGGACCAGGGCACCTTCACACGCACCGGCGGCATCGAGATCGCCCGGACCCCCGAGCGAGCGCACGAGCTGGGCCGCCGCCTCGCGCTGGCCCACAGCTGGGGCATCGACTCCGAGCTCCTGACCCCCGCGCAGGTCGGCGAGCTCGTGCCGTACATGGACACGTCCAGGATCCTGGGCGGCTTCCACACGCCGGCGGTGGGCGTCGTGGACCCGCTCCATTCCGGCACGCTGTACCGCGACAAGGCGGCGGGGCTCGGAGCGCTCCAGAGCTTCGCCAGCACGGAGGTGACCGGCCTCGACGTCGAGAACGGGCGGATCACCGGCGTGCGGACCACGCGCGGCGACATCGCGGCGGAGGTCGTGGTCGTCTGCGGCGGCGTCTGGAGCCGCCAGGTGGCTGCGATGGCGGGGGCCACGATCCCGCTCGTGCCCGCTGTCCACCAGATGGTGGACATCGGCCCGGTGCCGGAGTTCGAGGCACTCGACAACCCGCTCGCCTACCCGGTCGTGCGCGACATGGACGCCAAGATGTACGCGCGCCAGAGTGGCGCCGATCTCGAGATCGGCTCGTACGCGCACGAGGTGCTCATCGTCCAGCCGCGCGACATCCCGTCCAACGCGGAGGCGAGGCTCTCGCCCACGGAGCTGCCCTTCACGCCGGAGCACTTCGACCCGTACGTGGAGACGGTGCTGGAGCTCTATCCCTCCATCGTGGGCAACGAGGCCGTCGGCATCAAGCACGCGATCAATGGCCTGATGTCGTTCGTCCCGGACGGCATGTCGCTCGTGGGCGAGACCCCCGAGGTCAAGGGCCTGTGGTGCTGCTCCGCCATCTGGATCAAGGAGGCGCCGTCCATCTGTCGCATGCTCGCGGAGTGGATGACCGACGGGAAGCCGGAGATGGACCCGGCATCGGTCAACATCGCGCGCTTCTACGACACCCAGAAGACCCGGTTCCACGTCGAGAACCGGGTGGGCGAGCTGTTCCCCAAGTTCTACGGGATCGTCCACCCCTTCGAGCAGTGGGCCACCGACCGCAACGTGCGCCTCGGCGCCGCCCACGACCGGCATGTCGCCCTCGGCGGCGAGTTCGTGGAGATCTCCGGCTGGGAGCGGCCGAACTGGTACGAGTCGAACCGGCCGCTGCTGGCCGAGTTCGGCGACCGGGTCATGGACCGCACCCACGAATGGGACCGCCGCTGGTGGAGCCCCATCGTCAATGCCGAGCACCTGGCGCTCCGCGAGCGGGTGGGCCTCATCGAGAACCCCGCCTTCGCCGAGTGGGACATCTCCGGTCCGGGCGCCGTCGCGTGGCTCGGGCACATGATGGTCGGCCAGGTCGACGTGCCGGTGGGCAAGGTCGTCTACACCCAGATGCTCAACGAGGCCGGCGGCATCAAGGCCGACGTCACCGTCCTGCGCCTCGGTGAGCGGCTCTTCCGGGTGGTTGACGCGGGCTTCGCCGGCAGCTCCGACAGGAAGTGGATGACCGACCACCTGCCGGCGGACGGATCCGTCAACTTCGCCGACGTCACGACCTCGTGGTCGATGCTGGCCGTCTGGGGCCCGCGCGCCCGCGACGTGGTGGCCTCGGTCACCGACGACGACGTCTCCGACGCCGGGGTCCCGTACGCGAGCTGTGCCTGGATCGACATCGAGTCCGTCCGGGTCCTGGCGGTCCGCATCAGCTACGCGGGCGAGCTGGGCTGGGAGCTCCACGTCCCCTTCGAGCAGGGCGCGCATCTGTGGGATGTCCTGATGGAGGCCGGCAAGCCGTTCGGCATCGCGCCGGTGGGCCTCGCCGCCTACGGCGGGACCCTGCGCGTGGAGAAGTCCTACCGCCTGATGGGCGCGGAGCTCGAGCTCGACCGCAACCTGGTCGAGGCGGGCCTCGCGCGGCCCAGGGTCAAGGAGGCGGACTTCATCGGCAAGGCGGCGTACCTCGCGCAGCGTGCCGCGGCGCCGGCCAACCTGCTGTGCACCCTCGGCGTGGACGACCACACCTCGGCCTCCGGCGAGAGGCGCTACATGCTGGGCAGGGAGCCGATCTGCAGGCCCGACGGCACGGTCCTCGCGGACCGCAGCGGCCGCCGGTCGTTCGTGACCACGGCAGCCTCCGGCCCGTCGGTCGGCAAGCACCTCCTGATGGCGTACCTGCCGATCGAGGAGGCCGTCGTCGGCAACCGGCTTGCCGTGGAGTACATCGGCGAGCTCTACCCGGTGACCGTGCTCGCGGCCGGCCCGACCGGCGTGTTCGACCCGGAGAACGCGCGCATGCTCGGGGCCGGGGCGTGAAGGTCGTTGTCGTCGGGTCCGGGATCATCGGGCTCGCGACCGCGTACAGCCTGGCCCGGCGAGGCGCCGAGGTGGTCGTCATCGGCGACCGTGCCCCCGGCAGCGGTGCCTCGACCAACAACGCCGGCTGGGTCGTGCCGTCACTGGCCGGCCCCGTGCCCGCACCGGGGATCGTGCTCCAGACGCTGCGCTCGATGCTGCGGCCGGACAGCCCCGTCTACGTCCGGCCGTCGCTCGCGCCCTCGTTCGTCCGGTTCATGTGGGGGATGCTCCGTGCCTGCAACGCCGACAGGTACGCCCGCTCGTGGTCGGCGACGGCGGCGCTCGGCAGCGGAACGATGGAGGCAGTGGACGCCTGGGCCGCGGACGGCATGACCTTCGAGATGCACGCCGAGGGCGAGCTCGAGGTGTTCCTGACTCGTGAGGAGCTCGACGCGGCGGTCTCGGAGCTGGACCGGTCGCGACGAGCCGGCTTCGATCCGCGCGTGATGACCGGCGATGAGGTGCGGGCGATGGTGCCCCAGCTCGCCGACGCCATCGTGGGGGCCGTGTTCTTCCCCCACGAGCGGCACGTCCGGCCCGCCACCGTGGTGGAGGCGCTGACGGGAAGGCTCCGCGCGCTGGGCGTCACCCTCCTCGACGGCGCCGTGACGGGCGGCGGACGGGGCACGGACGGACGGACGGAGGTGCGCGGCGGGTTCGGCGCCGTCGCGGCCGACGCGGTCGTGATCGCCGCCGGCGCCTGGAGCCCGGGGGTCGCGCGCCTGTTCGGATCGCGGCTGCCGATCCGACCCGGCAAGGGCTACAGCGTGGACTATGTGCCACCGCAGCTGACGGCACGGATGATGATCATGATGGCCGAGGCCCACTGCGTGCTGACGCCCCTCGACGGCGCAACGCGGGTGGCGGGCACGATGGAGTTCGGGGGGCTCGACGAGCGCATGGCGCCCGCCCGGCTGCGGGCGATCCAGCGGGCGCCCGGCCGGTACCTGCGGGACTGGAACCCGGACGCCCCGGCCCTCGCCCCCAGTGCCGGGCTGCGGCCGATGACGCCGGACGGGATCGCGGTGATCGGCCGGCTGGCGCCGCACGCCGACGTGTACGTCGCGAGCGGGCACGCGATGCTGGGCCTGACGCTCGCCCCGCGCACGGGCGCCCTGCTGGCGGACATGATCCTGGACGGTGGCTCCCCGGAGGTGCTCGCCCCGTTCAGCCCCGCCCGGTTCGGCGCCTGAGGGTCAAGCCGGGTCGGCGGCCTTGCCCTCTCGAGCCCAGCGCGCCTCAAGCTTCGCCCCGATGTCGCGGACCACGCCGGCCACGCCTCGCGGCCAGAAGATCATCACGACGATCAGCACCACGCCGTACAGCACGAGGTGGAGTCCCGGCAGGTTCGCGAACTGCGTGCGCAGGATCTCGACCGCGATCGTCAGCGGGAACGCGATGATCGCCGGCCCCCACAGGCTCCCGCGTCCCCCGATGTAGGCGACGGCGAGCACCTCCACCGTGTGGGAGGTCAGCATGATGTCCGGGGTGAGGATGCCGTAGTAGTGGGCGTAGAACCCGCCCAGCCAGCCGGCGAAGGCGCACGAGAGCGTGAAGTTGACGACCAGGAACCGGGTGGGGTTGATGCCCGATGCCCGGGCGGCCTGGAGGTTCTGGCCGATCGCCCGAAAGGCGAGCCCGATGTCGGAGCGGATGACGATCGTGAGCACCGTGATCGTCACCAGCAGCATGCCGAGGATGACGTAGTAGTAGGGCAGGTTGTCCGATGTCTCGAGGAGCAGCGGCACGTTGAGCCCCAGCGACCCGCGGGTGACCTCGGTCAGGTTCCGGGCAAGGCCCAGCAGCGCGAGGCCCACGAACCAGGTCATGACGGCCGCGTAGATCCCGCGCAGCCGGAGGGTGAGCATGCCCGTGAGCAGGCCGACGAACCCGGCCGCGACGGCGCCGACGAACATGCCGATCCAGGGGGAGATCCCGAGGTTGGCTGCCAGCAGGCCCGAGGTGTAGGCGCCCACGCCGACGAAGGCCGCGAAGCCGAAGTTCACGATGTTGATGTAGCCGGCCGTGAAGTCGAAGGCGACGGCCATCGCCCCCATGAGCGCCGCCCCGATGAGCCAGCGCTGGTAGGCCTGGTCGCTGAAGGGCGGGATCAGCGGCAGGAGGATCGCGAGCACGACCACGGCCAGGGACGCGACGCGTCCCGCTCGGCGGGCGCGCGTGCGTGCGCCGTTGGCGACGCTGATCGGGGTGGCGGGCTCGGCGCTCACTACTGCTCCCAGACCCCTTTCACCTCGCTGCCGAACAGGCCCGAGGGCTTGAACAGCAGGATGAGGATGATGACTGCGGTTGGCAGGACGTCCACCCAGCCGATGCCGATGTAGTACACGGTCAGCGTCTGGAGGAACGACACGATGAACGCCCCGACGATCGCGCCCTGGACGTTGCCGAGACCCGCCAGGATCACGACGAACCAGGCGAGATACAGCGGCTGGAGGCCGACGTTGGGGTACGACGGGTACATGAACAGCAGCGCCGCGCCGGCCAGGGCGGCCAGGGCGCAGCTGAGGCCCATCGTCAGCATGAAGACGCGGTTGAGCTCGATGCCCGCCATCTGGGCGCCGGTCTCGTCCTGGGCCACCGCCCGCATGGCCCGGCCGGTCCTCGTCCGCTGGAGGAACACGGCGAACGCGGCGATCGTGATCATGGCGATCACGAACACCATCCCGCGGTCGACGGAGACCCCCACGCCGAGGATCTCGATCGGCGGCACGTCCCAGTAGGCCCTGATCCCCTGGAAATCGTTGCCGAACAGCAACCGGTTGCCGTTGATCAGGATGACCGACACGCCCGCGGTGAGCAGGAACGTGTTCATGACCCACTGCTCGCTGCTTCGCCGGCGCAGGGCCCGGAACAGGAAGACCTCGAGCAGCACCCCGGCGATGAAGCCGACCGCGACCGCGACGATCATGCCCGGGAACGGGCTGAACACCTTGAGGACCGTGCTCTCCGGGTCGGCGCGGAGCGCATCCTGGATCGGGCGCAGGACCGTGATCGCCACCAGCGAGCCGATCATGAAGAACTCGCCGTGGGCGAAGTTGGGGAGGTTCATCACCCCGAACACCAGTGCGAGGCCGCCGGCCATGAGCGCCCACATGCCGCCCGTGATGAGCGTGTCCACGAGGATCGAGGGCTTGAGGAACGCGGACGCGATCATGGCCAGGACGAAGATGCCGATCACGATCCACGTGAACGACATGAACCGCCTGGCGAACGGGACGGCGCGGACGTTGGTGGCGGTGGTCATGGCTCGCTCAGATCCCCAGGTAGGCTTCCTGGACGTGGCTGTTGCCGAGCAGCTCCTGCCCGGTCCCCTCGAGCACGATCTGCCCCTGCTCCAGCACATATGCCCGATCCACCAGGTGGAGCGTGGTGTTCACGTTCTGCTCGACGAGCAGGATCGTCACGCCGCGTCGCGTGCAGCGCCTTGAGCGCCTCGAACGTGGTGAGGGTGGCCATCGGGGCCAGGCCCAGCGACGGCTCGTCCACGAGGAGCAGCGAGGGCGACGGCATCAGCCCGCGCCCGATGGCGAGCATCTTCCGCTCGCCGCCCGACAGGGTGCCGGCCAGCTGGTCCCGCCGCTCCAGGAGCCGCGGGAACAGCTCGAAGACGAGGTCCATCGTGGACGAGATCGTGGCCTTGTCCCTCACGGCGTAGGCGCCCACCAGCAGGTTCTCGTACACGGACATGGCCGGGAACAGGTTGAGGCTCTCGGACACGTAGCCGACGCCGGTCGTGCTCACCCGGTGCGGGGACACGCCGTCGAGATGCGCGCCGCGGAACATGACCGAACCCCGGATCGGCGGCAGGAAGCCCGCGATCGTGCGCAGGGTCGTCGTCTTGCCCGCCCCGTTGGGGCCCAGCAGCGCGACGAACTCGCCCTCGTCCACGTGCAGGTCGACCCCCCACAGGACCTGGAGGAGGTCGTAGCCCGCTTCGACGCCGGTGAGTTGGAGCACGCGTGCCTCCGTCCCGTCAGAGGATGTAGTTCTGGCCCAGATAGGCCTCACGGACCCGATCGTCCTGCGCGACCGTTGCGGCGTCGCCGTGGGCGATCAGCTGCCCGTACTGGAGCACCGACAACCGGCCGCACAGGTCCATGATCAGCCGCATCACGTGCTCGACCATGACGATCGTGACGCCGTCGTCGCGGATCCGGCGCAGCAGCTTGGCGATGTCCACCAGCTCACTGGGCGTGAGGCCGGCGGCGAATTCGTCGAGCAGCAGCAGCTTGGGGCCGCTGGCCAGGGCGCGGGCCAGGTCCAGCCGCTTGAGCTGGGAGGCGTTGAGGTGTGACGCGATCGTTCCGACCGGCCGCGGGAACTCGACGTACTCGATCATCTTGAGCGCCCGGGTGGCCACGTCGGCGTGGGCCAGGTGCGGATCGCCGAAGGTGGCGGCGACGACCACGTTCTCGAACGCGGTCATGCGCGGGAACGGCCGCGGGATCTGGAAGGTGCGGCCGACGCCCAGCCGGCACATCTGCTCGGCCGACATGCCGGTCGTGTCCCGGCCGTCGAACCGGATCGTGCCCGCGTTCGGCGGCGATCCGCCGGCCAGGCAGTTGAGCAGCGTCGTCTTGCCGGCTCCGTTGGGGCCGATCAGACCGAAGATCTCGCCCGCCTCGACGGAGAAGGTGACGTTGTCGACGGCCGTCAGGCCACCGAAACGCTTGGTGACGCCGCTGATCTCGAGGAGCGCCATGTGCCCGCGGGGTTCCTCTCAGGCACAGGTGGGGAGCCGGCGGAGCCGGCTCCCCACCTCGGTCGTGATGGTGCTAGGGCTTGCTCTTGAGGGTCCCGGTCGCGACGTCCGAGGGCCAGACCACGGTGGCCTCGCCGCCCATGTACTGGAGGGCCGGGAAGGTGAAGTGACCCCCGCCGACGATCGGATCGGGGATCGTGTCCGTGGAGTAGTCGTAGTTCGACATGATGATCCCGTCGGTGTACGTCAGCTGGCCGGTCCAGAGCTTCTCCTGGGCGACCTTGTACAGCGACGCGCTGGAGATCTCGCACGAGTCCGCGAGGGCCGTCTCAGCGATCTTCATGAAGAAGTTGGCGTAGTCGTAGGACAGGCCGGCCGAGGACGGGCTCGGCTTGCTCCCGTACTTGGCCTCGTAGTCGGCCGCGTACTGCTTGGCCTTGTCCGAGGCGAACTGCGGAATCTGGTCCACGACATAGTCGGAGGCCGACCCGCTCAGCTCGTACCAGTTGCCGATCCAGCCCAGGCCGTCGGCCACGACCAGCGACTTGACGCCGCTGTCGGAGATCGCCTTGAGGAATGCCGACAGCGAGTTGGCGAACGTCGTCGTGCCCGCGATCAGGGGCACGTTGTCGGACTTGTAGCGGGAGACCAGGGCCGAGAAGTCCATCTGGTCCGCTGCGAAGTAGTCCTCGTAGAGAACGGTCCAGCCGGTGGCCGTCAGCTGATCCTTGAGGCCCTTGGCCAGCGAGCGGCCCCAGTCGGTGTCCTCGCCGAACAGGGCGACCTTCTTCTCGGCGGGAGCGAAGGTGCCGGCGGTGATCGCCTCCTCGATCGCCTCGACGTAGCCGATGGTGAGCTTCTCGGGGGTCGGCCAGCCCTTGGCGGTCCAGTACCCGAACTTGTCCGGGTCGCCCTGGAACTTCGCGTCGATGGTGTTCGCGGCACCCAGCGCGAAGAAGTGCGGGATCTTGTACTTCGAGGTGACCTCCATCTGGGCGACCGCGACCGAGCTGTGCCAGCCGAGGAGGCCGGCCACGATCTTGTCGGCCGACGCGGCCTGCTCGTAGGCCTGCGTGCCCTTGGCGGGATCGGACTGGTCGTCGATGTAGACGGGCTCGACGGTGTACGGGCCGATCTTCCAGCCCACCTTCTCGAACGCCATGTTGATGCCGTTCTTGATCTCCTCGCCGGTCAGGGCGTTGGCGCCGGTGAACGGGCCGGAGATGCCGAGCTTGATCGTCGCGGGAGCGGGCTCGGTGCAGCCCGTGCCGCCCGATGCGGCCGGCGCCGAGGCCGCCGGCGCCGAGGCCGCCGGCTCAGGTGTGGTGGGCGCCTGGGTCGCGGCCGTGCTGCTGCACGCCGCGACGACGAGGGCGACCACGGCGGCCAAGCCGATGTGCCGCCGGATATCACTGGTCATGCGCCTTCTCCTCCTTGCCAACGCTCAATCCCATTGTCTGCGTGCCGGTCCCGGCATGCGTGGACGCCTGGTTCGGTCGTGGCCTTCCCTGTACATCGTCACGCCACGCGATCGGCACAGCGTCAGGGTCCGGCCCGCCCTGCCCAGCGGTCCATTGGTCATAATGGCGTATTACGAATGGAGTGTTAGGATGCCCGCAGGATAGTCGGGTCGCCGGCGCTGCGCAGGCCAATCCTGCGCTGCCGCGGCCCCCGACGCAAGGCGCCAACAGCAGGCCGGGCCAGATTCCGGCCGACCCGTGGAATTCGGTCCGATCATGGAGGCGGGCGGGACGCGTGGGCGGGCGATCGACGAACAACGAGGCGCTCCGCGCGGCGCAGCGCGAGCGGATCCTGTCTGCCGCCGAACGGTTGCTGGTGACCCACGGCGTGGAGCGGGCCCGCCTCCGTGACGTGAGCGAGGCCGCCGGGGTCTCGATCGGCACCGTCCAGCACTACTTCGACACCCGGGACCGCCTGATCGCCGAGCTGTTCGACTGGTCGAACGAGCGCCGGCTGAGCGCCTGGCAGGCCGCGGCACCCACTGACGGCGACCCCTTGCAGCGACTCCTGGCGCTCCTCGACGCGTCGCTGCCCGAGCCGCTGCTGTGGCGCAGCCGGGTCTGGATCGAGTTCTGCGCCATGGCCCGCGACGACGAGCTGCGGGCCAAGCTCGACCGGTTCTATGACGCCTGGCGGCCGCCGTTCCGGGAGGTGATCGAGGCGGGAATCGAATCCGGGGCATTCCATCCCGCAGCGCCGGTCGAGGACATCGTCGATCTGTTCGTGATCCTCGGCGACGGGGCGTCGGTCGCGGTCTCGCTCGAGGCCCCGGGGGTGTCGGCCGAGCAGCTCCGGCGCGTGTTCCATGGGACGGCCCGGGCTCTGCTGGGAGTGGGCCGGTCCGTGATCGATGCGGGCGCGGCGTCCGGGGCGCGGCGTCTGTGACCGGACGCCGGGCAGTCGGCGGTTCCGGCGCCGGTGGTCGGCGCATGTCCGGCGCCGCGCGATCCGTGATCGTGCGGCGTGATGAACCCCGGTCGCCCGTCGTTCCCACCCTCGTGACCGAGCACGTGCCCGCCGAGCGCAGCCGCGGGTTCACCGCCCTGGAGGTCCACCGATGAAATCTGAGCACCGACCGGATCGCAGAGTGACGCCGCCGGTGTGGCCCGGGCTCGTTGGCGGCCGGTACCAGCCGCTGACGCAGCCGGAGATGGAGCAGATCCATCGGACCGTGCTCGACGTGATGGAGCAGATCGGGTTCGCCGACGCCATCCCTTCGATGGTCGAGCTGGTGACCGCCGCCGGTGGGTGGACGGACGACGAGGGGCGGCTGCACTATCCCCGCGCCCTCGTCGAGGACGTCATCGCCCGTGCGCCGCGCAGCTTCGTCCTGCCGGGCCAGGATCCGTCGCACGACCTGGAGATCGGCGGCGGACGCGTCCATCTCGGCACGGGTGGTGCGGCGCCCCTGATCGTCGACTTCGAGACCGGGCTCCACCGGCCCACGACGACCGTGGACCTGTACGACATCGCCCGCCTGGTGGACACCCTGGAGAACATCCACTTCTACTGGCGGTCGATCGTCGCCCGCGACATGCCGACCTGGGACGCCAACGACCTGAACACGGTCTACGCCTGCATGCAGGGCACGACGAAGCACATCACCGGCAGCTTCAACAACGGTGCCAGCGTCCGGAATGCGGTCGCCATGCTGGACATGCGCCTGGGCGGTGAGGGTGAGTTCCGCAAGCGCCCGTTCTGCTCCATGGCGTGCACCCACGTCGTGCCGCCGCTCCGGTTCGCGAAAGACTCGTGCGAGGCCATGGAGGCGGCCGTGCGAGCCGGCATGCCGGTCGGCATCGTGTCCGCGCCCCAGGCCGGTGCGACCAGCCCGGTCACGCTGGCGGGCACCATCGTGCAGTCCATGGCGGAGTGCCTCGGCGGCCTCGTGTTCTGCTTCCTGATCGATCCCGACTGCCGCGCCCACCTCGGCACCTGGCCGTTCCTGTCCGACCTGCGCACCGGGGCGATGTCCGCCGGCAGCGCGGAGAACGGGCTGATCGTGGCGGGCTGTGCGCAGATGGCTGGGTTCTACGACCTGCCCGGGAGCGTGGCGGCCGGCATGACCGACTCCAAGCTCCCCGACGCCCAGTCGGGAGCGGAGAAGGCGTCGACCGCGCTGATGGCCGCGAACGCGGGCTCCAGCCTCGTCTGCGAGGCCGCCGGGATGCAGGCCAGCCTGATGGCCACGGCGTTCGAGGCGTATGTCATCGACGACGACATGCTGGCGGCCGTCCAGCGGACGGTGCGCGGCATCGAGGTGACGGACGAGACGCTGGCCTTCGACATGATCCGCGACGTGGTGCAGGGCGACGGTCACTTCCTCAGCCACCCGGAGACCCGCCGCCGGATGCGAAGCGACTTCGTCTACCCGGCCATCGGGGATCGCGGGAGCCCCGGAGCCTGGGAGGAAGGTGGATCGATGGACGCCCGGGAGCGGGCGCGGCGGCGGGTGCGAGAGACGTTGGGCACCCATTACCCCGATCACGTCGGCATGGACGTCGACGACCGGATCCGCGGTGCGTTCGACATCCTGCTGCCCCGTGAGGCCATGCGTCCCGGCAATGGTCGCTGGTAGCTGAAGAACCGGGAGGAGACGAGATGCGGTCAACGGCACGGGTCGTCATCATCGGCGGCGGCGTCATGGGGATCGGGCTCCTGTACGGCCTCGCCGAGGAGGGCTGGACCGACACGATCCTGGTCGAGAAGGGGGAGCTGACGTCGGGCTCGACGTGGCATGCAGCAGGCCAGTGCCCCAGCTTCATCGCCAACTACAACCTGGCCAAGGTCCACGCCTACAGCAACGACCTGTACGCCAGGCTGGAGGCGATGACCGGGGAGGCCACCGGCTGGCACGCGACCGGCGGAATCCGCTTCGCGACCAACCAGCTGGAGCTGGACCACTTCAAGCGCGTCGAGGGCGTGGCTGCCAACATCGGCTTCCGGATGCAGGTCATCAGCCCCGAGGAGATCCGGCGGATCAACCCGTTCGTGACCACGGAGGGGGTGCTGGCCGGGGCCTGGACGCTGGACGATGGCTACGTGGATCCCTCGAGCTCGTGCAACGCGATGGCCAAGGCGGCCCGGGGTCTGGGCGCCACGATCGTGCGCCACAACCGGGTGCTCGGCGTCGAGCAGCTCCCCTCCGGCGAGTTCCGCGTGTCCACCGAGCAGGGCGACATCACCTGCGAGCACGTCGTCAACGCCGCCGGCTGCTACGCCGACCGGGTGAGCGCCTGGCTCGGTGTCACCACGCGGTTCGCCAACATGAAGCACCAGTACGTGGTCACCGGGCCGGTCAAGGAGTTCCTGGGCCGCGACGGCGAGATCCCGGTGATGCGCGACCCGCACTGCTCCTCCTATTACCGCCAGGAGCAGGAGTCGGGGCTGATCGGCATCTACGAGGGCAGCGACACGGAGGAGGCCTGGAAGGCACAGGGCGGGCCGCCCTGGGAGTCCACCTACGAGCTGTTCGAGGCCCAGTTCGACCGGATCACGCCCTACCTCGAGCGGGTCATGGAGCGGATGCCGATCTTCGCCGACGCCGGCATCAAGAAGGTCGTCAACGGGGCGATCTCGCACACCCCGGACAGCAACCCGCTGGTCGGGCCCGCCGCAGGGGTGCGCAACTTCTGGCTGGCCACCGGGACGGGCATCGGCATCGCCCAGGGCCCCGGGTGCGGCAAGTACCTCGCGCAGTGGATGGTCCACGGCGACGCCGAGATCAACATGGCGGGCATGGACCCGCGGCGCTATGGCGACTTCTGCGATCAGGAGTACGCCTCGGCCAAGGCCCACCGCGAGTACTGGGACATGTACCGCCTGATCCCGCCCGGCGAGGAGCGGCCGGAGGGTCGCCCGGCGAAGGCCTCGCCGCTGTACGACCGGCTGCTGGCCAAGGGCTGCGTGTTCACCGAGGGCTTCGGCTGGGAGCGACCGAAGTGGTTCTCACCCGACGGAGCCGATGAGGAAGGCACCTTCCGCCGCAACAACACGTTCCCGGTCATGGCCGCCGAATGCGCGGCGGTCCGCGAGCGGGTGGGCGTGATGGAGCTGCCGGGCTTCACCCGGTACGACGTGTCCGGGCGCGACGCCGAGACGGTGCTCAACCGCCTGTGCGCCAACCGGATGCCGGGGCGCGTCGGCGGGATCGTGCTCGCCCACGCCCTGTCCGAGAACGGCCGCTACGTGACCGAGTTCACGGTCACCCGCATCGCCGCCGACCGGTACATGCTGCTCTCGGCCTCGACCGCGCACGAGCGGGATGGGGACCTGCTGCGCGCCGAGGTGGGCGACGGCGAGGACGTCACGATCGAGGACCTGACCGAGCAGTGGACCGTGCTCATCGTGGCCGGGCCGCGGTCACGGGACCTGCTGGCGACGCTGACCTCGGCGGACCTGGGCAACGGGGCCTTCCCGTGGCTGACGGGCCAGGAGATCGAGGTCGCCGGCATCGGCGTGCGGGCCCTGCGTGTCAACTACGTCGGCGAGCTGGGCTGGGAGCTCCACGTCCGGATGGCCGACGCCGTCGCGCTGTACGACGCCGTGTGGGCGGCCGGCGAGCCGCTGGGCATCGCCGACTTCGGGCTGTACGCGATGAACAGCCTGCGCATGGAGAAGGCGTACGCGGGCCTCGGCTCCGAGCTGACCAACGAGGTCACGCCGGTCGAGGCGAACCACATGCGGTTCGTCAAGCTGGACCATGACTTCCGCGGCCGCGCGGCGGTCGAGGCCGCCATGGCCAGGGGGGCGACGACCCACCTGGTCTGCCTGTCCGTGGACGCGGTGGACTTCGACGTCGCCGGCGGCGAGCCGGTGTTCTCGGGCGATCGGGCGATCGGGGTGACGACCTCGGGCGGCTACGGGCACGCCACCGGTACCAGCCTCGCGTTCGCGTATGTGGACAGCGGCTTCGATGCGGCCGGGACGGCGCTCGAGGTGGCCCTGCTGGGCGACCGCCGGGCGGCGACGGTGCTGGCCGGCCCGATCTACGACCCGCAGAACGTGCGCGTCAAGGCCTGACGCGCGGCACGATCCAGCCGCGGCGCGCTCGCTCCGGGGTGCGGTTCGCTCCGGGTGGCCGCCGCTACACGCCGAAGGGTCGCCGCTCCAAGCCCGCCATCGCGAACTTGATCAGGGTCGTGATGTCGAACACCGGCAGGCCGGTCGCCTGCTGGACCGCGTGGGCGTACGGCGGCAGATCCGTGCACTCGAACAGGATCGCGCCGATGTCGCCCTCCGTCCGGACGATGTCCATGGCCGCCGCAACCGCCTCGGCCTCGACGGCGTCGAAGTCCAGCGTGCCGACCTGGTCGTGGATCGCCGCCTTGAAGGCAGGCCCGTGCTCGAGCCCGCGGACCACGATGTCAACCGGGGCGCCCCGGGTGGCGATCTCCAGGTGGCGCGGTGTCAGCGACTGCCCCGAGGCCGTGAGCACCCCGATCCGCTGCCCCGGCCGGAGCGCGGCCGCGATCCACGGAAGCTGGAGCAGGCTCGACATGAAGACCGGTACCGGTAGGTCGGCCGCCAGCTGGTCCTGGAAGAGGATCATGAAGCCGCAGTTGCCCGTCACCGCCTGCACGCCCTGCCGGACGAGCTCGTGCCCGGCCTCGAGGAACCGCTCCGTCAGCTCGGGCTTCGGGTTGTAGATGAGGTTCTCCATGTCCGCGCCGCGGACCACCGAGTACAGCACCGGGTGGTCGAACGTCCGGGCATTGCCGGGCGTGCCGGGCGGGTATGGGATGTAGTCGTCCATGACGATCACGCCGAGCGGGATGCCGCTGACGTCCTGGCCCCGTCCGACGGTGTAGACCTTGCCCATGACGCGACCTCAGGGGTTCGTGAGCCGGCGGATGCCGACGTTCTTGGATTGCGTGTAGCTCTCGAGCGATTCCAGGCCCTTCTCCCGACCGAGGCCGGACTGCTTGAAGCCGCCGAACGGCGTCTCGACTCCACCGACGCCCCACTCGTTGACGTGGACCTGTCCCGCCTCGAGGCGCTCGGCGCACCACAGGGCCCGGTCGAGGTCGGCCGTGAACACACCACCCGCGAGGCCGTAGTCCGTGCCGTTCGCGATCTCCACGGCCTCGCTGGCCGTCGAGAACCGCAGGATCGTCAGCACCGGGCCGAAGACCTCCGACCGGTTGAGCTCCATCTCGGGCGTCACGTCGGCGGCGACGGTCGGCGCCATGAAGTGGCCCGGCAGGTCGGCGCGGCGGGCGCCGCCGGTGGTGATCCGGGCGCCGTAGTCCCTCGCGCGAAAGGCGAAGCCCTCGACCGTATCGAGGTGCTCGGCCGAAATGAGGGGTGTGATCTGAGCGTCGTCGATGCCGGGGCCCACCGAGAACTCCGCCACGAGGGTCGTGGCACGCTCCACGACCTCATCGTAGGCTGCGTCCTCAACGATCAGGCGCGTCATCGAGTCGCAGACCTGGCCGGAGTTCTCGAACAGGCCGCCGACGATGCTGGCTTCCAGGTTCTCCATGTCCGCATCCGCGAAGACGATGCCTGCCGACTTGCCGCCCAGCTCCAGGATCACGGGTACGGCCCGGTCCGCCGCGGCGTGCATGATCGAGCGGCCGACCTCGGTCGAGCCCGTGAACACGATGTGGTCGATGTCCGGGTGGGAGACCAGGGCAGCGCCCGCCTCGGAGCCGGCGCCGGACACGATGTTGAGCACGCCCTCGGGCAGGCCTGCCTCGAGCGCGGCCGCCGCGAAGATGAACGCCGACAGCGGGTCCAGCGACGGCGTCTTGACAACCGCGGTGTTGCCGGCGGCGAGCGCCGGTGAGAGGGATCGCGCCACCATGCCCGCGGGGTAGTTCCACGGGATGACGTGGGCGGTCACGCCGTGCGGGACGGGCACCACGAAGTCCATGTACCCGTCGCCGAGCGGGATGTACCTCCCTTCCAACGCCGCGGCCAGCCCGCCGTAGTACTCGAGGTACCGGGCGGCGCCTTCGATCTCGGCCCGCCCCTCGGAGATCCGCTTGCCGCAGTCGAACGTCAGCTGGCGGGCGTACTCCTCCTTGCGTGATCGCAGGATGCGACTCATCTCGGCCAGCACCCGTCCCCGCGCGAGCGGCCGCATGCCCGACCACGTCCGGGCCCGGACGGCGGCGCGAGCGCCGGCAACCGCGCGGTCGACATCGGCGGCCGACGAGCGCGCCACCTCGGCGATCGGTGCTGTGGTGGCCGGGTCGCTCGTCACCATGCGGCGGCCGTCGGCGGCATCCACCCAGGTGCCGCCGATGAAGTTCCTGGTGTACGGAAGATCGGTCGTGGTCATCGCGGGTCCTCCGGTCGTGCGGCTACGGCTTGGACGGGGCGGCGTAGGGGTTGGGCAGCCAGCGCTCGACGACGGCGGGCAGGCGCTGGCCGAGGGCGGTGAGGGTCACGGCGTCGCCGGGTTCGACGTCGGGGTCGAGGTAGCCCAGCGCCACGCCGAGGCCTGACGACGTGTCCACGCCCGCCGATGTGGCGACGCCGACGAGTCGGCCGGAGGGTTCGCGGATCGGCTGGCTGGAGGAGAGCGGGAACGGCGGGGCGGCATCCAAGCGTACCGACGCGAGCCGGCGGCGAACAGGGCCGGCCGGCTTGCCTGCCCTGTGGAGACCGACAGGCCAGGGCTCGTCCCCCCGACGCGCACAGCCGTCGGTGGCGAGCATCGTGTCGCCGTCGATCTCCCGTCCCCACGCTGGTGCTCGAAGCTCGAGGCGCATCGCCTCGAGGGATCGTGCGCCGACGAGCATCAGGCCGTCGGCGGCAGCCGCCACCTCGAGGAAGACGTGGCGCAGGAACTCCGACGCGGTGTGCAACTCCCACGCCGGCTGCCCGAAGGCGTCGGTTCTGACGGCGAGCACCGGCGCGAAGTTCACGAGGACGTGGCGCAGCGCGCCCACCGGGAATCGCCGCTCGTCGAACTCGACCGGGTCCAGGTCGCGGATGTCGGACCGCGACAGACCCCGCAGGATCGCCGGCGCCGCGGGCCCGGACAGGAGCAGGCACCCCTCGCGTCCCGTGAGGTCCGCCAGGCGGACGTCGGATCGGCCGCCCGCGGCCCGATCGATCAGGTCGCGGCAGAGGCGCTCCGAGCCGGCCGCGGAGCTGACGACGAACCGGTCGTCCGCGTCGGCCTGGATGCCGATCATCAGGGCGACGGTCTCGCGCCCGGTCGGGATCCAGGCGTTCGCGGCGTGGCCGGCGTCGGGGACGGCCGGCCGCACCAGCAGCTCGAGCAGCGGCCGCGCGCCGGGGCCCGCCACCTCGATCCTGGCGCCGTGGGACACGTCGGCCGCCGAGAGGCCGCCCCGGATGGCGGCGCACTCCCGGGCGACATGATCGCCCCACGACTGCTCTCGGAAGCCGTACCGCTCCACCGGCTCGGTACCCGCGGGCGCGAACCAGTTGGGGCGCTCCCAGCCGTGCACCTCACCGAACACGGCGCCGCGCGCCGCCAGGATGTCGTGGATCGGCGTGGTCTTGAGCGGGCGACCGGCTGCCATCTCCTCGTCGGGCAGGGGCACCTGGTAGGTCCGCTCGTTGGCCTCCTCGGTCTTGCGGGCGCTCCAGGTGCGGGTGGCGTGGGAGCCGAACCTGCGCGGGTCGAGCGCACCAAGGTCGATCGAGGGCTCGCCCTCCGTGATCCACGTCGCCAGCTGCCAGCCGATGCCGCCTGCCAGGGTGATGCCATTGGGCGTCCCCTCGGCCTGCCAGAAGTTCCGACGGCCCGGCACGGGCCCGACCATCGGGAGATCGTCGGGCGAGTACGGCATGGGCCCGTTGACGATGCTCCGGATCTCGAGATCCTCGAGCGCGGGGACGCGCTCGGCGGCGGCGACCGCGTACGGCAGGAGGGCCTCCATGTCGGGCCCGAGCAGCGCCCGGACGAAGTTCCGTGGGACTCCGTTCATGAACACGGACTCGCCGCGCCCGCCGAAGAACCCGAGCACCACCCCGTCCACCTCGGGCCGGACGTAGAACAGCTGCTCTGGATCACGCATGACGGGCATCTCGGGCAGGCCGAGACGGCGGTGCTCGGCGAATGCCGGGATCGGGCCGCTGACGAGAAACTGGTGCCGGATCGAGATCACGTGCGACGGCAGGCCGACCATGCCGAGGACCTGCTGGCTCTGGTTGCCGCTGCACGAGACGACATGCTCGCAGTCGATCTCGCCGCCGCTCGTGTGGACGCGCCAGCCGCCGGGGCGCTCCGAGAACCCCGTCACCTCCGTCCCCTGGAGGATCGTGGCACCCAACTGGCGCGCTCCGGCCGCAAGCGCCATCGTGAGTGCCGTCGGGTCGGCGTGACCGTCCTCCGGGGTGAGCAGGCCGCCCAGGAGCCCGGTCGTGTCCACGAGCGGCCAGACGCCCTTGACGCCATCGGCGTCGAGGAGCTCGGCCTGGATGCCCAGCGTCTCGGCCAGCCCGATGAACCGGCGGTACTCGTCGAGTCGGCCGGGGGCGGTTGCCAAGCGCAGGTTCCCCACCTGGTGGAACCCCGACGGCTGTCCCGTTCGCCGTTCGAGGTCGGCATAGAGGCGGCAGCTGTATTCGTTCAGGCGGCAGTTGGCGGGGTTGAGACCGTAGGCGATGACGTGTCCCGCCGCGTGCCAGGTGGACCCGGAGGTCAACTGGTCCTTCTCGCACAGCACGGCGTCCGTCCATCCCCGCTCCGCCAGGTGGTACAGGACGCTGGTGCCGACGACACCGCCACCGACGACCACGACCCGCGCGCTCGTGACCATGTCAGTCGCCTCCTCTGGCCGCGGGTCGGCGGCCTACGATCTCGTATTGGCCCCCGGCCGATGGCGCGCCCGGCGGCACGCGCAGCAGGCGTCGCGTGAGGTCGGACACCCGACCCCCGTGGATGGTGCGCAGCGTGGCGAGCAGGCCCGCGGCCACCGCTCGGTCGCCGGCGGCATCGACAAGGCGAGAGAACTTGTCGTCCACCTGGCGGCTGTCGAGCGGGTCGTGCATCGACCCGAGCTGGCCGTGAACCTCGCGCTCGAGCACGCGGCCGTCGGCCAGGCCGATCCGGACGCGGCCGCCCATCTTCCACGCGTAGGTGGCGTCGAACTCCGGCGCCGGGGCGACCGAGCGCACGCGCGCCTGCATGGCTGCGAGGCGCGGGTCGGCAATCCGCTCCGGAGCGTACGTGGCCGGTTCGCGCGGGTCGGCCAGCAGGGCAGCCGCGATGTTGAACTGCGCGGAGTATTGCGCCGCCATCACCGAGGTCGTCCCGTCCAGGTTGTTCTGGACGGCGGCCTTCGTGGGTCCCTCGGCCTCGATCCAGACCACCTGCTCCGGGTCGAGTCGGTGGTTCTCCCGGAGCTCCATTGCCGCCTGGATCATGGGATGGATGTCGCTGCAAGCGGCGTAGGGCTTGGTCGTGATCTCGTCGATCATCCAGCGCGAGCCGAGACCGGCGGTGAGCAGATCCACCTGCGGTTGCTCGGTGAACACGCGACAGAACCCGTACCTGCCCGCGAGACCGTCCTCCGCACCCTCGAGGCCGCGCGCGGCGAGCAGGGCGGCCAGCAGCCCGCCCTCGGCGGCTCGACCGGCATGCAGGCGCTTTGCCATCCCGCCCGAGGCCGCGAATTCCATGGTGCCGGAGGCCATCGACGCCGCGAGGCCGAAGGCGTGATTCAGCCGGGCGCCGTCGAACCCGAGGAGGCGCCCGGCAGCCGCGGCGGCGCCGAACACCCCTGACATCGAGGTCGGGTGGAAGCCGCGCAGCATGTGCGACGCGGGACCGACCGCGATGCCGGCCCGCCCCATGGCCTCGTATCCGATCACCACGGCTTCGAGCAGGTCGCGCCCCGAGGCGCCGGTCTCCTCGGCCAGCGCGAGCGCCGCCGGCACGACCACGGCGCCCGGGTGGCTGATGGCCTCCTCGTGCACGTCATCGAGCTCGAACGCGTGTGCCGCTGCCCCGTTGGCGAGGGCGGCCATCGGCGCCGAGCGCGCGGCGCCGACACCCACGAGCGTGGACGCGCCGTCGGCTCCGGTGGCCAGGGCATGGGCCGCGACAGCCCGCGACCACGGCTGCCGCGACCCGTGAACGATCACGCCGACGGTGTCCACGAGGCGGTCCACTGCCAGTCCGACGACGCGCTCGTCAACCCGGCCCGGGAGTCCGGCCAGGAAGTCCGCGAGTGCCCGCGAGGCAGTCGGCGCGCCGGTCACGGGAGGTCGGAGAGCGCGGCGATCAGGCGGTCCATGTGTTCCGGGAGGTTCACGTCGGATCGCAGGTAGCGGTCCGCGAGCCCGCGGAAGCTGACCGAGCCGTCCTTGACGATCACCCCCCGCTCGAGCAGGCCGTTGAACACCTTCGTGGAGTCCGTGGCCGGGTCCAGGATCCGGATCAGGAAGAAGTTCGAGCGGCTGCCCGGGATCATCTCGAACCGGTCGAGGGTCCGGAACCGCTCGGCCACGTGGGCACGGCCGGCCACGATCGCCTGCACGGTCCGGTTCACGTGGGCGTCGTCGTCGAGCGCGGCGATGCCGCCTGCGATCTGGAGTTGGCCCATGTTCCAGGTCGGCTTCACGGCCAGCAAGGCGCGGATGACCGGGACGGGCGCGACGCCGAAGCCGATCCGCAGGCCGGCCAGGCCAAACGCCTTGGAGAACGTGCGCAGCACAATGATGTTCTCGTACTCGCGCGCGAGGTGGATGTAGCCCGGCGTCTCGCTGTAGTGGACGTACGCCTCGTCCAGGACAACGAGGGCGTTGGGCGCGGCCTCGACCACCCGCCGCACGTCGGCCTCCTCCAGCCACGTGCCCGAAGGGCTGTGCGGGTTGGTGAGGAACACGATCTGGGTCGTGGGCTTGATCGCCGCGATGTACGCGTCGAGGTCGATGGCCATCGTCGCCGGGTTCGTCGAGCGGTGGGACAGGACCACCTGGCGGCCCTCGGCCTCGGCGAACAGGTGGTAGATCGGGAAGCACGGCGCGGGCATCAGCACCTCGCCACCCGGCTCCGAGAACGACCGGATGAGAAGCGAGATCACCTCGGTCTCGCCCGACCCGCACACGACCTGGTCCGGGGAGTAGCCGTACACGGCGGCGATCTTCTCGCGCAGCGGCTGGGCGGTCCAGGTCGGGTACAGGTGGAGCCTGCCCATCGCCCCGGAGACGGCCTCGATCGCCTTGGGAGACGCGCCGAACGGGTTCTCGGCCGACCCCAGCTTGGAGACCCGGGAGGGGTCGATCCCATAGCGCGTGGCAACGTAATCGGCCGGCAGGCCGGCGACGTAGTACTCGGGATCGGCGAGTCCGGGGTGGGCAAGCTGCATCGGGTCTCCTTCGGGCTCTGCCGGGTGCTGGTCAGCCGGGGTTGGCGGTGTAGATGCCGACGGCGCGCCGGTTGGCGTGGAACCGGTCGATCGCGCCGGCGACATCCCCCTCGGACCGGGCGAACATGAAGGCGAGGATCGTCTCGAGGAGCGCCGTGGCGGCGACGTTCGACGACCACGGCAGCGGCGAGTCGTTGGGGACGACGAACGCGTGTTCAGCGAGCGGGATGAGCGGCGACGCGTGGGTGTTGGTGACGGCGATGATCGGGACGCGCCGCGCTGCGGCGAGCCGGACGGCCTCGACGATCTCCACCCGAAAGGGGCTGAACGTGATGGCGACCAGGGCGTCACGCCCGGTCATTCGGCCCACGTCGTCGATCGCGAGCCCGATCGTCGGGATGGCCGTGACGTTGTCGAGCGCCATCCCGGCGACATAGGCGAAGTTCTCGGCCAGCGGCTTGGACGTCCCCACGCCCAGGACATAGGCGTGGACGGCGCGGTTGACGAGGTCGGCAGCCGAGCACAGGGACGCCGTGGAGACGCCCGAGAACATCGTCTCGAGGTTCGCAAGAGCGGCGCCGGCCATCCCGGCAAGCACGTCGCTGTGGCTGGTCCCCTGTCCCAGCCCCTGGAGGAATCGCGCGCGGTCGGGAAATGAGACCGCTCCCTCCGCGGCGTGGTCGCGGAACGGCGCGCGGAACTCCTCGTACGCCGGGAACCCCACGGCACGGGCCATTCGCACGAGCGTGTTCGGCTTGACCCCCGCCGTGTCGGCCACGGTGCGCATGGACGAGACGGCGATCTTGCCGGGGTTCTCGAGGACGTAGGTGGCCGCCCGGCGGACCTGGGGCGGAAGCTCGTCCAGCGTCGCGGACAGCAGCCGAAGGATCGCTTCCGGATCGGAGGGCAGCGCGGTCGGGTTGCCGATGTCCTGCCCCATCCGCGTTCACCTCCGTCCTTCGCGGCCGAGCGGCACCGTCGTGCTGTCGACAGTCTGAATGTACCATACTGCGACCTCTTGCGGTACATTTGTCCTACACTGGGCGCACCCGAGCAGGTCGAGCCGCCCGGCCGCCACTGCACCGAGGAGTCACATCGGCGATGGACGAAGCGCCCATCCGGACAAGCATCGCGGAGGGCCGTCCGTCCGCCGCGCGGGTCGTCGTGATCGGCGGCGGCATCGTCGGCGCCAGCGTCGCCTTCCACCTGACGGAGCGCGGCTGGAGGGACGTGGTCCTCCTCGAGCGCCGGAAGCTCACCAGCGGCACCACCTGGCATGCCGCCGGCCTGGTGGGCCAGCTGCGCGCGTCACACAGCATGACGGCGTTCGCGAGCTACGCGAAGGACCTGTTCCGAGAGCTCGAGCGACGGACCGGCGACAGCACCGGTTTCGAGCAGCACGGCTCGGTCCTGGTCGCGCACACCCATGGACGCTGGGAAGAGATCCGCCGCAACGCGTCCATGGCGAGCACCACGGGGATCGAGATGGACCTCATCACGCCCGAGCGCCTGGGCGCAATGTGGCCGCTGATGAACACGGAGGGCGTCGTCGGCGCGGCGTTCATTCCCAAGGACGGGATGGCCAGTCCGGTGGACGTCACGCTCGCCCTCGCCAAGGCGGCAAGGCTGGGCGGTGCCCGCGTCCTCGAGAACACGAGCGTGACGCGCATCCTCCGGCGCGACGGCCGGGTCTCGGGCGTGGAGACCGACCATGGAACGATCACCTGCGAGTACGTCGTCAACTGCACCGGCATGTGGGCGCGCGAGCTGGGCGCCCAGGACGACGTGGCGGTCCCGCTCCACGCGGCCGAGCACTTCTACCTGGTTACGGAGCCGATCGACGAGCTCATGCCGGACCTGCCGGTACTGCGGATGCCCGACGACGCCACCTATGTGCGCAACGAGGCCGGGAAGCTGATGGTGGGGTTCTTCGAGCCGCGCGCGAAGCCCTGGGCCACCGAGGGGATCCCTGCCGACGCGGAGTTCCTGACGCTGCCGGCGGACTGGGACCATCTCGAGCCCTACATCCTCAAGGCCGCCACTCGGATCCCGGTGTTCGGCGAGAGGGGCATCCAGCTGTTCTTCAACGGTCCGGAGGCCTTCACGCCGGATGGCCGCTACATCATGGGCGAGGCGCCGGGCAACCGCGGCTACTTCGTCGCCGCCGGGTTCAACTCCAGCGGCTTCGCGACCGGCGGCGGCGCCGGCCGGGCAGTCGCCGACTGGATCGTGGACGGCCGCCCGCCGATGGACCTGTGGGAGGTGGACATCCGGCGGTTCATGCCGTTCCAGCGCAACCGCCGGTACCTGTACCAGCGGACGACCGAGACGGTGGGGATCGTCTACGCGACCCACTGGCCGTTCAGGCAGATGACGACCGCCCGTGGCATCCGTCGCTCGCCGCTCCACGACCGGCTTGCGGCCCGCAATGCGTGCTTCGGGGAGGTCGGTGGCTGGGAGCGGGCGAACTGGTATGCGCCCGCTGGCGCGACGCCTGAGTACGAGTACAGCTATGGCCGCCAGAACTGGTTCCCGTACTCCGCCGAGGAGCACCGCGCCGTCCGCGAGGGTGTGGCCGTGTTCGACCAGACATCATTCGGCAAGCTGCTGGTCCAGGGGCGGGACGCGGCCCGAGCGCTCAACCGGATCTGCACCGCCGATGTGGACGTGGAGCCCGGGCGCATCGTCTACACGCAGTGGCTCAACGACCGTGGCTGCGTGGAGGCGGACCTCACCGTCAGCCGCCTGGACGAGGGTCGGTTCCTGGTCGTCACCACCGGGACCCAGACGATCCGCGATCTCGACTGGCTGCGGCGCGAGATACCGCCCGACGCACACGTCACGGTGGCCGACGTCACCTCGGGCGAGGCGGTGATCGCGGCGATGGGCCCCCGCTCGCGGGAGCTCCTGGCGTCGATGACCGACGCCGACCTCACCAACGAGGCGTTCCCGTTCGGAGCCGTGCGCGAGATCGACCTCGGCTACGCGTTCGCCCGGGCCGCCCGGACCACGTACGTGGGCGAGCTGGGCTGGGAGCTGTACGTCCCGACCGAGTTCGCGACCCACGTCTACGACGAGATCGTCGCCGCCGGCGAGGCGTTCGGCCTGCGCCACGCCGGCTACCACGCACTCAACTCGCTCCGGATCGAGAAGGCGTACCGCCACTGGGGCCACGACATGAGCGACGAGGACACGCTGCTCGAGGCGGGCCTCGGGTTCACGGCTGCCTGGGACAAGCGGGGCGGCTTCATCGGTCACGACGCACTGCTGCGCCAGCGCGACGCCGGCGTCAGCAGGCGCCTGGCCGTGTTCGTCCTGGACGACCCCGAGCCGCTCATGTACCACAACGAGCCGATCCTGCGCGACGGCGAGCTGGTCGGCCGGATCACGTCGGCGATGTTCGGGCACACCATCGGGCGCTCGATCGGGCTCGGCTATGTCCAGCGTCCGGACGGGCTCGCGACTCCCGACTGGATCGCTGCGGGGACCTACGAGGTCGAGGTCGCCACCGAACGCATCCCGGCGACGGCATCGCTCCGGGCGCCGTACGACCCCACGAACGCCCGCATCAGGGCCTGACCCACCGGCAGCCGAGCGGCAGCCGAGCCTGACCAACCCTCAACTGGGGCAAGGAGAGTCACATGGAATCTGCACCTCAGACCTACCAGTCACCGGCCCCGGACGCTGGGGCACCTGTCTGGCCGGGTATCCCCAGCGGACGCTTCATGCCCATGACGCCGGACGAGCTTGCCCGCATGCACCAGGGTGTTCTGGACATCATGGAGTGGGTCGGATTCGCGGATCCGACACCCCGGCTGATCGAGGTTGTGGGCGCCAGGGGCGGCTGGGTGGACGAGCACGGACGGCTGCGCTTTCCCAGCAGCCTTGTCGAGGACGTGATCGCCAACGCCCCGCGCACGCTGGTCCTGCCAGGGCGGGATCCGCGCCATGACCTGCAGGTTGGCGAAGGGCGACTCCACACCGGCACGGGTGGGGCATCGCCCAACATCGTGGACTTCGCCACGGGCCGCTACCGCCAGGCCTCGATCGCCGACCTCTACGATGTCGCCCGGCTTGTCGACCGCATGGAGAACATCCACTTCTTCTGGCGATCGATCGCCGCCGCGGACATCGCCGAGGCAGCCGTCCTTGACATCAACACCGCGTACGCCTGTATGCAGGGCACGACGAAGCACTTCACGGCCAGCTTCGTCAACGGCGACTCCGTGCGCTCAGCCGTCAGGATGTTCGACATGGTCCTGGGCGGGGAGGGCCGGTTCCGCGAGCGCCCGTTCTGCTCGGCGTCATGCTGCCACGTCATTCCGCCGCTGCGCTTCGCCGCCGACTCGTGCGACGCCCTCGAGGCGGCGGTGGTCGCGGGCATGCCGGTCGGCGTGGTCTCGGCGGGCCAGGCCGGCAGCACCAGTCCCGTCACGCTCGCCGCGATGATCGCCCAGACGGCGGCGGAGTGCCTCGCGGGACTCGTCTTCGCCTACCTGCTCGACCCCAACTGCCGGGTCCACCTCTCCGCCTTCCCATTTGTCTCGGATCTGCGGACCGGCGCCAGCTCCGCCGGCGCGGCCGAACAGGGGCTCCTGGCCTCGGGCTTCGCCCAGCTGACGCACTTCTGGCGACTCCCGGCGAGCATCGCGGCGGGCATGACCGACTCCAAGGAGCCTGACGTGCAGGCCGGAGCCGAGAAGGCGCTGTCGCTCGCGCTGACGGCCAACGCCGGCGCGTCGATGATCCTCGAGTCGGCGGGTATGCAGGCGAGCCTGATGGGCGTCTCGCTGGAGGCGTTCGTGCTCGACAACGAGATGCTCGCCGCCGTGCAGCGCACGGTCCGGGGCATCGAGGTCAACGAGGACACGCTGTCGGTCGAGGCCATCCGCGGCGCCGTCCTCGAGGACGGTCACTACCTCGGTCGCCCCGAGACCAGGGCGCGCATGCGTCGCGACTTCGTGTACCCGAAGGTCGGCAACCGGGACGCTCCGTCCGCCTGGGAAGAGGGCGGCCGAGCCCAGGTGCGCGAGCGCGCGCGCGCCAGGGTGCGGGCAATCCTGGCCGAGCACTACCCCGCGAGCGTCGATCCCCTGGTGGACGAGCAGATCCGGGCGCTGTGGGACATTCGCCTGCCGCGCGAGTCCATGGCCCCCGGGTCCGACCGCTGGTAGCGCTCGACGCGGCGGACCCTGGGCCGGCGGAGGCTCAGTCCACGGGGGGCGGGATCAGCACGAGCTTGCCCACGTGCCGCTTCTCGAGGAACTCGCGCTGGGCGTCGGCGATCCGCTCCAGCGGGAACGTCCCGGCGACCAGCGGGCGGATCTCGCCGTGCTCGATCGCGGAGATGACGCTCGGGAAGACGGGCTCGTCCCAGGCGGTGCACCCGATGAGCGTGATGTCGCGCAGGTAGAAGGTCCGCTTGTCGAAGCTCACGATGGGGCCTGCGATGGCGCCCGACGATGCGTACCGGCCACCGGTCCGCAGCACCTCCACGAGCGCGCCGAAGCCCGGGCCCGAGACGTTGTCGATGACCACGTCCACGGACTCCGTGCCGAGCGCGGCGACGACGTCGTCGTCGCGGTCCAGCACCCGGTCTGCCCCGATCGCCAGCACCTGCGCCGCCTTGGCACCCGCCGCGACCGCCGTGACCGCCGCGCCGCGCCGCCTGGCCAGCTGGACCGCTGCCGAGCCCACGCCGCCCGAGGCTCCCGTCACGACGACATGGTCGCCCCGCGCCACGCGAGCGCGGTGCACCATGTTCTCGGCGGTCCCGTACGCGCACGGGATCGTGCCGAGCTCCACGTCCGTCCAGTCGCTGTCGACGGTGAACACCTCCGAAGCCGGTGCCTTGACGTATTGGGCGAAGGCGCCGTCGAAGTCGGAGGCCATCCAGATGTTGTCCAGGGAATCGAACCCCCGGGGACGCATGCACGACCGGATGAGCACCCGACGGCCGGTGATGGCCGGGTCGACCTCCGGCCCAACCTCGCTGACCCGTCCGCAGCAGTCCGTGCCCTGGATGAACGGGAAGGGCGTCGGGGCGCTCCAGCCGCCGTCGGCCTTGGCCCTGGCCTCCCGCTCCTCCGCGTCGGAGGCGCTGGCCGTGTCCGTCGTCACCGTCGCCGAGTACCACCCGAGGCGGGTGTTGATCTCGGTGTTGTTCACTCCCGCGGCCAGGACCTGCACCAGGACCTCGCCCGGGCCCGGCACCGGCACCGGCACGTCTCGGTAGACCAGCCGGTCGAGACCGCCGTTGCCGGTCGTGACGACGGCCTTCATCGTCGGGCGACCGGGGACGAGGTCGAACCGATCGGCCCGGATCTCCGTCTGCCGCCGGATGACCTCCCATGCCGATGTCATGCGTCCATCCTCGTGGGGCACGTGACGGACCGCCGCTACTCGCCGCGCCGGCGACGGATCTCGGCGCTGATCGCGGGCAGGACCTCGTGGAGGTCCCCGATCACGGCGTAGTCCGCGGACCACATGATCGGCGCCTCGGGGTCCTTGTTGATGGCCAGGATCCGCTTGGCGCCCTTGCAGCCCGCCAGGTGCTGGGTCGCGCCGCTGATGCCGGCGGCGATGTACACCTCGGGGGCGATCTTGGTGCCGGTCTGGCCCACCTGCTCGGTATGCGGGCGCCAGCCGGCGATCGTCACCGCCCGGGAGCATCCGACAGCCGCCCCCAGCAACCCGGCCAGCTCCACGACGGGCGCGAAGCCCTCCGCGGACCCTGCGCCACGCCCGCCGGTCACGACCACCTTCGCCTCGGCCAGCGAGACGCCGGTGTCCGGCGCGGGGATCCGGCCCACGACCCGGACGGTGAGGTCCGCGTCGTCCAGCTCCGGCGTGAATGCCTCCGCGGGGGCCGCGCCACCGCCCTGCTCCGCGACGATCGCGTGCGGAGCCACGGTGAGCATCGCCCGCGGGGCGTGGATCGCGGCATCCTCGAGCAGGCTGCCGCCCCACCGCTGCCGCGTGACCGTGAGCGGGCTCCCGGTCGTGACGGCGGTGCAGTTGGCGGCGAACGGGAGCCCGGCCCGGGCGGCCGCGCGGGCGACCACGGTGTTGCCCTCGTCGGTCCCGGGTCCGATGACGATGTCCGCACCCAGCCGATCCGCCAGGTCGTGCAGGACCCGGGCCTGCGCGTCGGGCGCGCCCCCGCCCAGCGCGGGGTGGCGGGCGACGTGGACGCCCGTGGCGCCCCACTCGCCGAGTCCGATGGCGGCGGCATCGAGGCCGGCGTCGTCCTCCCCGCCGGCCAGCAGGGCATGGACGGGACCCCCGGCGGCGACCTGCCGGCCCAGGGTGAGCGCCTGGAGGGCGACCTTGTCGACGCCATCGTCACCGGTCGTGACGAGCACCAGCACCGTGGCCATCACAGCACCCCCGCCCCGGCCAGCACGTCCACCACCGCCGGTGCGGCCGCGGCCCCGTGGCCCAGGATCGTGGCCTCCTTGGCCGCCGTCTCCGGCACCTCGAGGCGGATCATCTCCAGCCGCTGCGGCGGCCGCTCCGGGTTGGACGCGGCGACCGGCTTGCTCTTCGCCCGGATGCGCCCCGGGACGGACGGGTATCGCGGGAGGTTCAACCCCTCCAGGACCCCCACGACGGCCGGAACCGGCACCTCGAACACGGCGCGCCCGCCGGCGGCCTCCTGCTCGCAGCGTGCCACGCCGCCGGCCACGGCCATCCCCTTCACGCCGGTCACCACCGGGCGTCCCAGGGCACGCCCGACGCGGACGCCCACCTGGTAGCCCCCGGTGTCGCCGGCCTCGTTGCCCATCAGCAGGACATCGAACGGGCCGGACTCCGCCTCGTCCACCCGGACGGCGTCCACGATCGCGGCCGCCGTGGACTCCGGGTCCCACTCCTCCCCGTCGGTGACGAGGTGGATCGCCCGCGAGACGCCCAGGGACATCGCCTCGCGCAGCTGCTCGAGGGCCTCGGCCGGGCCCAGGGTGAGCACCACGGACTCGCCGCCGTGCTCCTCCACCAGGCGGACGGCCTGCTCCACCGCGCACTCCTCGTGCGGGCCGATGGCGAAGCCCAGGTACTTGACGTCGATCGCCCGGCCGTCATCCGTGAGGGTGATCCGGCCGGCGACCGCGGGGACGCGCTTGATGCACACGAGGACCTTCATCGCGTCAGGCCCGGATGCGCGTGTTGTCGGGATCGAATGGCGGGCGCGCCCCGACCACGGCCACGGTCACCGGGTAGTGCTCCTGGAAGTACTCCACGAACAGCCGGTTCCCTTCGACCGCGTATTCCGGCGGCAGGTAGGCCAGCAGGATGTGCTTGCCGAGCGACGGTCCCGCGCCGGCCGAGGTCGCATACGACCGGCGGCCCTTGGCGTCGGTGATCGGGGTGCCCACTGCATCGGCCACGATCGGCTGGCGACCCAGCATGTAGCGCCGCTCGCCGCCGGCCGACGTGTGGTCGTCCACGGTGAGGGTGCACAGCGTTGCTGCGGGCGCCTCGGCCATGGCGGCCACGACGGCCGCCTTGCCGATGAAGTCCTGGGCCTTCACCCTGGGCGGGGCCATGTCGGCCTCGACCACGGTGTAGTCGAGGTCCAGCTCGGCGCCGAACAGGCGGTATGCCTTCTCCAGCCGGCCGGTGGTGCCGTAGACGCCCATCCCGCAGGCGGTCAGCCCGTGCGGCTGCCCGGCCGCCCACAGCTCCTCCCACAGGCGCCGGCCCTGCTCGATCGGGACGTACAGCTCCCAGCCGAGATCGCCCACGTACGAGATCCGCGACGCCAGCACCAGCTGCGAGCCGATCTCCACGGTCCGGCAGGTGCCGAACTTGAACGCCTCGTTGGACATGTCGGCGCGGGTGATGGACTGCACGATGTCCCGCGCGCGCGGGCCCCAGATCCCGATCGTGGTGAACGCCGTCGTCTGATCCACCAGGGCGGCGTCCGCCGCCAGGTGATCGCGGAACCACTTGAGGTCGGCCGGGCCGTGGCCGGCGCCCGTGACGACCCGGAACACATCCTTCGCCAGGCGCATGATCGTGAGGTCGCTCTTGAAGCCGCCGCTCTCGGCCAGGATCGGGGTGTACACCACGCGCCCGACCGCGACGTCCATCTGGCGCATCGCGACCCGCTGGACGGAGGCCAGGGCACCCGGTCCGACGATGTCGAAGATCATGAACGACGACAGGTCGAAGATGCCCGCCGCCTCGCGCATCGCGAGGTGCTCGGCGTTGATGATCGGGCTCCACCAGCGGGCGTCCCACTCGTTGGGCCGCGTCCCGAGGCCGTACTTCTCCACCAGCCCGGCGTTGGAGTTGAACCACTGGGTGCGCTCCCAGCCGGCGAGCTCGAAGAACTCCGCGTCGTGCGCCGCGTGCCACTCGTGCATCGGCGACCTGCGGAGCGGGCGGTCGGACAGGTACTGCTCGGCCGGGTGGACGATGCCGTAGGTCTTGGGGAACGCCTCGAACGAGCGCTCCTTCGTGTGCCGGCGCGTCTTCTGGTGGGCGTGGAAGCGGCTGATGTCGGACTGGTTGCAGTCGATCTCGGGCTCGCCGTGGACCATCCACTCGGCGATCGACTTGCCGACGGCCGGGCCCTCCTTGACCCACACCGCGTTGGCCGACCACAGGCCCTGGACCTCGGGGGTCTCGCCCAGCAGCGGCATGCCGTCCGGGGTGAGCGCGATGAGGCCATTGATCGCGTACTTCTGGCCGACACGCTCGTCGCCCAGGATCTCGGGGAAGATCTCGAGCGCGTCCTCGAGCTGCGGATCGAAATCGTCCTGGGTGAACGGGAACTCCGTGGGCGAGAGGGCCGCCTGCTCGACCGACGGGATCTCCTCAGGGTCATGGAGGATCGAGCGGTGGGCGTAGGAGCCCACCTCGAAGCCGATGCCGTCCTGTCGCTCGTACATCAGGACGTCCATGTCGCGCACGATCGGGTACTCGATCGCCTTGGACGAGCGCTCGAACAGCGGGACGGGGCCGTAGTCGGCCATCTGGTGGACGACCGGCGTGAGCGGGATGTAGCGCGCCGGCCATCTCGGCCAGCAGCGGCGCCCACACGCCGCAGGCGATGACGACGTACTCCGCCTCGACGGTGCCGCGGGTGGTGGTGACGCTGCGGATGCGCCCGTCCTCCACGCCCATGGCCGTGACCTCGGTGTTGGCGAACACCGTGAGGGCGCCCATCGCCTCGGCCTTCTCGCGGCACAGCGTCCCGAACTGGAGCGAGTCGCAGACGCCGACGCCGGGCGAGTAGAAGCCGCCGACCAGGATCTCCTCGTTGATGAACGGCACGAGCGCCTTGATCTCGGCCGGCGTCACCATCCGGGAATCGATGTGCCAGTTCTTGGACGAGTCCACCTTGCGGCGGAGCTCGTTCATGCGCGTCTCGGACCGGGCGACCTCGAGCCCGCCGCACTCGGTGTAGACGCCCCACTCCTTGTACTGGCGCGCGCTCTCCAAGGTGAGCTCGGCCATCTCCTTGTTGTGGTCGGCCAGGTAGAGGAAGTTCGACGCGTGACCGGTGGAGCCGCCAGGGTTGGGCAGCGGCCCCTTGTCGATCAGCAGGATGTCCTTCCAGCCGAGGTTGGCCAGGTGGTAGGCCACGCTGTTGCCGACGATGCCGGCGCCGATGATCACGACCTTCGCCTGGGTCGGAAAGCTGGCCATGGGGACTGCTCCTGTCGCGCTGTCGATGCCGGTGTGGGTGCGCGCGGGCAGGGACGCCCACGCGGGAGTTGCCGCGAGGCTAACTGTTGACAATCGTCATGTCAACACGCATTCTGCCCCCGAGATGCACGCCCCCTTCGAGCACAAGCAGCTCTGGGAGTCGATCGCGGACCAGCTGCGCGACGAGATCCTGGACGGACGACTGCCGGCCGGATCGCGCCTCCGCGAGACGGACCTGGCCGGGCGGTTCGGCGTGTCGCGGGGTCCCATCCGCGACGCCCTTGCCGAGCTGTCGCGCGGCGGGCTGGTCGTGGACCTCCCCCGGCGAGGCACCTTCGTGAGCAGCCTGACGGAGGCGGACCTGGACGAGGTCTACGTCCTGCGCCGGGCGATCGAGGAGGCGGCCGTCCGGCTGGTCATCGAGCGCGCGGCCGACTCGGACCTCGAGACGGTGTTCGCGACCCTCGCCGAGGCCGAGACGGCCTATGGGCGGGGCGACCTGCCGGCCGCCTGGGAGGCCGACATGGCCTTCCACCGGAGCTACTGCGTGCTGTCCGGCAACGGGCGGCTGCTGGAGCTGTTCGACCGGCTGGCGTCGCAGACGGTGCTCCTGATGCGAACGGCCCTGGCCACGCGCGAGTCCCTGGGCTGGACCCCACCGGTGGAGTACCACCGCCACATCGCGACCAGCATCGCCGCCCGGGACGCGGCCGGGGCGGTCGAGGCAGTGGGCGCCCACTACCGGTACACGCAGGATCGCCTGTTCGCGACGGGATCGGACCAGCCGCGGGATCGCCGCCCGGCGTAGCGGCGCCCGTTCGTTCCACCGCGGTTTTGCCGCCCGGCGTACCGGCGCCCGTTCGTTCCACCGTTGCGTGGCACGCCTCGGTGCCACCAGCGGGCCCAAGGAGCGTGGCTCCCGCGTCGAACACCCCGGTTCCCGGCGCCAGTACTGCGTGAACCACCACGGTATGGCACCGACCTGTGCCACGGAGCGTCCGGCAGGGTCTTCAGGCTACCTGCCGATGACCTCCTCCCAGGCAGCGCGAAGCTCCGCCGACGACGCGGCCCGCCCGGACCCGAGGACGGCGTAGGCGGTGGCGGTCGATGCGCCCCATAGGACGCTGCCGTCATCCGGCTCGATCGGATCGAAGGGTCGGAGGGGCGCGCCAAGCACGACCGCGACCCGCCGACGCGCCTCCATCATCTCGGGTGCCGGGTCCGGCCAGTCGGTGAACATGGCGGTGGCGTTCAGGAATCGATGATGCGCATCGAGGGCACGGCGGGCCGTGAGGCCGACACCGACGTTCCTGCGGACGGCGGCGTCGAGCAACGCTGCCTCGCTGGGCGTGAGACGCCAGGCGCGCTCGAGGATGCGCGCGACCGGAGGGTCCGAAGGGCCCATCGGCGGGAGAGGGTCGTGGCTCACGGTTCAACGATAGACCTGTGCGCCTGCTGCTGCGGCCCTCCGGCCAGCGCCCGCGAGGCGCGGCTGCGGTCCTCGGGCCCCGTCCTCGAGGCGTCGCCGTGGGCTGCGGCAACGCTGAGGAGGCCCACGAACACGGGGTGCGGCCACGGCGTCCATCGCCCCCGGGCGGCTCCACCGCGTCCGCTATGCGTACCACGCTTCGTTCGCCGCAGGCTCCGGCGGCGGGCACGGGCATCGGTGTTGATACGAGCGGAAGATGCGTGGCACGGATGCACGTGCGTGGATCGGGCCGAAGCCGGGGTGCGTCCCAGTCCGAACTCCCGACGGGGCCTGGAACCGTATCCGCTAAGCCCAGTACGCATACGCGCGTGGCCGGCGGGGGCTGAGGTCTGATGGGTGCCGCGGCGGAACGGCCGAGGCCGAGGTGGTTCAGCGGCGCAGCGGGCCCGGGATGTCCGGCTCCGGGCCCCGCCACATCGAGACCTCCTCGGTCTGGAAGCGCCCGAAGTGGTTCTGGAAGTGCGCGCCGTGGTGCTCCAGGACGTCCCGGACGCGGAGCATCGCCTCGCGTCCGGTCACGCGGACCGCGACCACCGCCCGGCCGTCGTCGATCGCGCGCTCGTAGACCAGGAAGTCCGGCAGCTGGTCCATGCTCATGAACTGGAACAGCCGGACGGTGCGGGACAGCAGGTTGGGCCGCGAGCCGAGCCGTCCCAGGCGCTCCCTCCCGTCCGGGCCGGCCAGGATCTCCACGTCCGCCGCGGGCACCACACCGTCCTCCACCAGGGCCGTCGCCGCAGCGGCCGCCGTCTCCGGGCGATCCACGACGGCGAGCAGGCGCCCCGTCGGGTAGGTGATCATCCCGCGCCGCACGGTCAGACCGTTCCCGCCGCCCGCAGCTCCTCGATCTCGTCGGCCTCGTAGCCCAGCTGCTCCAGGATCTCGTCCGTGTGCTCGCCCAGCATCGGCGGCGCGGTCCGGATGGAGGCGGGCGTGGCGGAGAACCGGAACGGCGGGCCGACCTGGCGGATCGTGCCCATCACCGGGTGCTCCACGTCCACGGTCATGCCCCGCGCCTGCGCCTGCGGCGAGGCGAAGGCCGCCACCAGGTCGTTGACAGGGCTGCATGGCACGTCCGCCGCATCCAGGTCCGCCAGCCACTCGGCGGTGGGGCGGGCGAGGAACCGCTCGGCCAGGATCGGGCGGAGCTCCGCCCGATGGACGACCCGGTCCCCGTTGGCCACGAAGCGCGGGTCCGCGGCCAGCTCGGGCATCCCCATCGCCTCGCACAGGCGCGGCCACTGGCGCTCGCTTCCGACCGCCAGCACCAGCTCGCCGTCCGCGGTCCGGAACGTCTCGTACGGGGCGATGTTGGGATGGGCGTTGCCCATGCGGCCCGGGGCGCGCCCGGTGACGAACGCGTTCTGCGCCTGGTTGACCAGCGCGGCGAGGGTGGACTCCAGGAGCGACACGTCGATCCGCTGGCCGACGCCTCCCGCCTCGGCCGCCTCCGAGAGGTTCCTGCCCAGCAGCGCGGCCAGCACGGACACCGCCCCGAACAACCCGGTCACCACGTCGCTGATCGCGACGCCCACCTTGGTGGGTTCCCCGCCGTCCGCGTCCGGCTGGCCCGTGATGGACATCAGGCCGCCCACGGCCTGGACCACGAAGTCGTAGCCCGGCTTCGCGGCGTCCGGCCCGTCCGGCCCGAAGCCGGAGATGGCGAGGTGAACGAGGTCCGGGTTGATCGCCTCGAGCACGTCGTCGCCCAGGCCCAGGCGCTCCAGCCCGCCCACCCGGAAGTTCTCCACCAGCACGTCCGAGGAGGCCAGGATGCGCCCCAGCACCTCGCGTCCGGCCGGCTGCCGCAGGTCGAGGCGGATCGAGCGCTTGTTGCGGTTGACGGCCAGGTAGTAGGCGGCGGTCAGCGTGCCGGCGGCCTCGTCCCCCACCCAGGGAGGACCCCAGCCGCGGGTCGCGTCGCCCTCCGGCGGCTCCACCTTGACCACGTTGGCGCCCAGGTCCGCCAGGATCATCGTGCACAGCGGGCCGGCGAGGACCGTGGAGCAGTCGGCGATGCGGATGCCGGCCAGCGGGCCGGGACCGGGGGCGGGCGAGGAGGTTTCGGCCATCAGCATCGATGGTAGCCCTGCCGCGGGGTCAGCCGCCCGCCGGTGGCTCGGGCACGCTGATGTCCAGGACCTCGGCGCCGGCTGCCGCGATCAGGTCCGCCGGCGTCACGTGCACGTTGACGCCACGAGCGCCGCCGCCGATCGCCACCGAGTCCAGGCCCAGGATCGACGCGTCCGCGATGACCGGCCAGGGGCGCAGCGCCCCGAACGGCGTGATGGCACCCCGCTCGTAGCCGGTGATCGCCTTCGCCTCGTCCGCGTCCGGGAGCGAGAGGCGGCTCGTGCCCAGGTGCGCGCGCAGCTTCGGCCAGTCGAAGCGACGGCCGCCGGGGACCAGCACGAACAGGTAGTCGTCGGCGGCGCGGCGCACGAGGATCGAGCGCAGCAGGGAGCCCACGGGGATTCCCTGGAACGCCGCGCTCTCCTCGGCGTTGCGGGCAATCTCCGTGCGCACGAGGCGGAACGGGATGCCGGCGGCTTCGAGGGCCGCGATCGCCGGGCTGGTGAACGGCTCGGTCATCGGACGGCGAAGCCTACAGCCCCAGCGTGAACAGGATCCCGTCCCAGTTCTCGCGCAGGTCCCAGGTCGCCACCAGGATCAGGACCACGCCGGACACGATCTCGATCGCCCGGTGGTGGTCCAGCACGAACCGGACGACCGTCCGCTGCCGCGCGCCCGCCACCAGCGACAGGAGCACCAGCGGCAGCCCGAACCCCAGGCCGAACACGAGAAACGTCCCGATCCGCCAGGCGGCGTCGCCGAAGCCCACCGAGACCGCCAGCAGCGCGGCCAGGAACGGCCCCGCGCAAGGCAGCGCGATGGGCCCCAGCATGACCCCGTAGAGGTACGCCTGGCGGTACGGGTTGGCCACGATCGGGACCCGCATCCCGGGCAGCCGGTTGAACGGGTTGCGCCCCAGGAGCAGCAGGACGCCGAGGGCGATCAGGACGCCGTCGATGACCGGCACCAGCAGGCTCGCGACCCGGCCGATGGGCACCGACACCAGGAACAGGACGAGGCCGACGACCGCCATCGTGGAGAGGACGCCGAGCAGCACGAGCAGGCCCAGGAGGCCGCTCGCCCGGCGCCCGGCGAAGGACCCTGCGTTCGCCGACAGGTAGGCGATGAAGCCCGGGTAGAGCGGCAGCAGGCAGGGGCTGGCGGCGCTGGCCAGGCCGGCCAGGAACACGGCCGCGAGCTCGCCCAACGTCAGCCGCCGGCGAGCTTGACGATCTCGTCCGCGCTCTCGGCGCCGGTCCGGAACGACACGGTGCCGTCCGGGGCGATCACGATCACGGGCACCGACGGCGGGTTGAGGACGTTGGCCCCGAACTCCGCGTCGAGCGCCGCGGACACGTCCCGCCCGGCGACCGCGTACGAGCCGGCGAAGCCCTGCTTCTCGCGGTAGCGGGCGAGGTCGTCCGCGGTCTCGGACGGCTCCACGGTGAGCACGACGTACGCGACGCGCTCCGGGTCCAGGCGGCCGAGCGCCTCGGTGAAGCGGCCCTGCTGCGCCCGGCAGTTGGCGCACCAGATGGCCATCGTCTCGACGAACACGGTGCGACCGGCGAAGTCCGCGATCCGGAACGGCTGCCCGGTCGCCACATCCGTGAGCTCGGCCGTCGCCCACGCCTTGCCGGCCAGGGCGGCCGCGGCGGGGTTCGCGATGGGGGCCGCGGAGGGGGCGGCGGAGGGGGCTCCTGCGGCCGGCGAGGCACCCGGTGAGGCGGCCGGCGCGTCGGTGGCGGGTGCCGGCGCTGCGTCGGTGGCCGCGGGGGCGGCGGTGGCCGCGGGCTCGTCCGTGGCAGAGGTGCCGCCGCATGCGCCCACGGCGATGACGGCGACGACGAGGGCCGCGGCGAGGCGGGCGCCGACGGGCGGCGGGACGGTGCGGGCGGGCGAAGCGGATCATGGGCGACCTCTGGTGGGGTGGCGGGCGGCGGAGCCACCGGATGATGCCGGATGGTCCGTGACGCGACCGTGACCGCCCGGGAGGCTAGCATTGCCGCCCATGAGCACCGCGACGTCCCAGGCGACCCACGTTCCCACCCTGATGACCACCCACGCGCACCCCGACGACGAGGTGATCGGCACCGGGGGCACGATGGCCCGCGCGGTGCGCGACGGCCGGCGCGTCGTGCTGATCACCTGCACGCGCGGCGAGATGGGCGACATCGTCGTCCCGGAGATGGACACCGAGGACAACCACCGACGCCTGGGCGAGCTGCGCGCCGCCGAGCTGGAGCGCTCCGTCGCCGCCCTGGGCGTGACCGAGTGGGACACGCTGGGCTACCGGGACTCGGACATGATGGGCCGGCCCGGCAACCACGATCCGCGCTGCTTCTGGCAGGCCGACATCGACGAGGCGATCGGCCGCATGACCTGGATGGTCCGCCGGTACCGCCCGGACGTCATGACGACCTACAACGACTTCGGCGGCTACGGGCACCCGGACCATATCCGGACGCACGTCGTGGCCGTCGGCGCGTTCGCCCGGGCGGGCGATCCCGCCTGGTACCCGGGGCAGCTCGCGCCCGAGCACGGGGGAACCGGTGCGCCCGCAGGCGAGGGCGGCCTGGCGCCGTGGGCGCCAGCGAAGCTGTACGAGCAGGCGCTGCCCGCCTCGGTCCGCACGGCGCTGCAGGACCGGATGGAGGCGGTGGGCGAGCGCTCGTTCTGGACGCCACCCGAGGACGCCACCGAGGAGGAGCGGGCGGAGTTCGAGGCGTACGCCGCCCGGATGCTGGTGCCCGACGAGACGATCACGGCGTGGGTGGACGTGTCGGCCGTGCTGGACCAGCGCTGGGACGCGATGCGCGCCCACGTCACGCAGATCTCGGACGGGAACCCGTTCGTCCGCTTCGGCAAGGAGGCATGGGCCGAGTTCTGGAACCGCGAGGCGTTCGTCCGGCGCGAGTGCCGGATCGACGCCCCGGACCACGAGACGGACCTGTTCGCCGGCCTCGACGGGCTGGCACCCGGCCCGTACGGCTGGGCCTGAGCCCGCCCGCGCGGGACCGCTACCAGTCCAGGAGCCCCTCCGAGGCGCGGAAGACCTGGTTCATCACGAACTTGCCGTCGCCGGCCGGGTCAAGGAAGTTGGGCTGGGCCCTGCCCAGGATCAGGTGCGGGCGCATCCGCGCCTGGACGAGATCCGCCCCGTCGAAGGTGAGCTCCAGGGTGAGGCCCTCCATCGTGTACTCGGACCATGTCTGGTCGAACACGAAGATTGCCCAGCGCGTACCAGATGGGCTTGCCCTTGTAGGTCTCCATGGCACCCGCCCAGTGCGGGTGGTTGCCGATCACGAGGTCCGCGCCGGCATCGATGGCGGCCCGGCCCAGGCGCTGCTGCTTGGGTGTCGCCTTCGCCTGGTACTCGACCCCCCAGTGCGGGAACACGACCACCACGTCCGCCCCCGCCTCGCGCGCGGCGGCGATGTCCCGCCTGAGACCCTTCGTGGTCATGTTCGCGCTGCCGGCCGTGTCGGCGTCCGCGTGGTAGTAGGCGGCGATCGTGTCGTAGCCCAGGATCCCGACCGTGACGTCGCCGACCTCCATCAGGGTCGCCCGGTGCGCCCGGGTCGCGTCCCGACCGGTGCCCCCGTGGCGGATCCCGACGTCGTCCAGGTTGCCCATCGTCTGGAGGATGCCGTTGCGGCCCGCGTCGCCGATGTGGTTGTTGGCCAGGGACACCCAGTCGATGCCCGCGTTGACGAGACCGGACAGGTGGGCCGGGTTGGCCGAGAACACCGTTCCCTTGCTGTGGAACCGCCAGCGGTCCGGCGCCGGATTCTCGAAGTTGGCGATGGCGAGGTCCGCGCTCTTGAACAGGTCGCGGACCGCGCCGCCGTTGCCGGTCCGCTTCGTGTACGGCAGGTCCCAGCCGAAGACGGAGCAGTCCTTGCACCGCCCGGTGATATCCACGGTGCCCCCGTCCCACGGGAAGTTGGCGCCGCGCCGGCTGTCCTCGATGGCGAGGTGCACCCCCCGGTCCAGGAGGACGTCACCACCGGCGACCATCGTCCATGACGCGCCGGGATCGTAGGCGGGGACCTCTCCGGAGGAGACGGGGAGCTGCGCGGTCAGCGGCCAGCCGGCCAGGGACGCGACGCGGTCCACGCCGAACAGGGACTTGTCGCCCCACCCGAGGGCACGCACCGATGCGTCGATGTCGTCCGCGCGCAGGAACCCGAGCGAGGTCGCCCGCTTCGTGAGGTGCGTCCGGAGCGCGGCCGCATCGGCCACGGTGACGAGCCGCTTGCCGAATGCTGCCCGGTCCCGCCCGAGCGCCGAGAGGATGGCATCCGCCTCGGCGTCCACCAGCACGAGCGCCTCGAAGGCACCGTCCCCGGCGGCGATCGCCCGCACGTCGGCGGGGCGCACGCTCGTCCGCGGTGACCGGAAGCTCGTGGCGGGCACGATCGCGACGTCCGCGTCCACGGTGACCGGCGGCACCGCTTCGGGGGGCTCCTCGGACGGCTGCTCGGCGGCCGGGGGCTCGGCGGCCGGGGGTGCACTCTCGGGCGAGGGGTCGGTGATGGTCGGCGACCCGGAGGCCGGCGTCGTCGTCGGCGCGACCGGTGCGGCGGCCATGCCACCGGGCGACGGCGAGGACCCACTGCCGGCGAGCAGCCCGCTGCCGAAGCCGAGCACGAGGACCGCCAGCACCGCGACGACGGCCGCGCCGGGCAGCAGCCAGGCGGGGCGTGACGGGCCGGCCTGGAGGCGGTGAGCGCCGCTCCGCGGGTGGCGGCGGGCTCGGCGCGGGTCGAAGCCGGGATCGCGGACGGACATGGCAGGCGGAGGGTACCCGAGAGCCGCGCATCGATCCCGAGCCGGTCTCGGTGGCCGGTCCGGGGAAAGGGAACGCCCCGTCCGGGCGGGCGGACGGGGCGTAGGGAAGAAGCGGGGTTGGTGGCGGACCCGACCGGATTCGAACCGGCGATCTCCAGCGTGACAGGCTGGCATGTTGGGCCGCTACACCACGGGTCCTCGGCCGGTGGCGGATCATAGCAGGGGCTCCCCGATGCCGCCACCGCGGCGGCCGGGGAGGCCGACGATGCCTATACTCGCCGCGTCCCTCTCCCTCACGCTCCAGTAGGCAGGCGCAGTTGCCAGGATCCCCGTCATGACGATGTCACCGACAGCCCGGGCACAGGCCGGCGCCCAGGCGCGCGCGCGACGCGCGTGGGCCGATCTCGGCGCACGGGCGCGGACCACCACGCCGCAGGCGGTGGGTCGGGCCGTGCTGGCGATCACCACCCTCGCGCTTGCGGGGTGGGTCGTCACGGCCACCTGGCCCGCCGTGCTGCCGTTCATCGTGGGCGCCGTGCTGGCCTATGCCGTCCTGCCGATCGCGAACCGCCTCGACGCGGTGATGCCGCGGGTCCTGGCCGCGCTGCTCGCCGAGGTCGTGGCGCTGGCCGTCCTGGTCGGCGCATTTGCGGTGATCGTGCCGCCGGTGCTGCGCGGTCTCGTCCAGGTGGCGCTTCGGCTGCCCACCGCGGACGAGATCCGGGGCCAGCTGACCGGCCTCGAGACGCAGCTCGGCGACCTGCCGGAGCCGATGCGCAGCATCGTGCTCGACGTCAGCACGGAGGTCGTCGCCCGCCTCTCGGCTGCGATCGACGGGCTCGTGGCGGGGGCCGCGACGTTCATCACGGACCAGATGCTGGGCATCCTCGGCACGGTGAGCTTCGTGGTGGGCCTGCTCGTGATCCCGGTCTGGATCCTGACGGTCGTCGCCGACGAGGGCAACATCAAGCGCCGCGCGGGCCGGCTCATCGCCCCGGCGATCCGCCCGGACGTCATCGCCGTGGTCCGGATCGTGGACCGGGCGCTGTCGTCGTTCCTGCGCGGCCAGGTCCTCCTCGCGCTCACGTCGGGCGTCCTCATCTGGCTCGGGCTCCAGGTCGCGTCCGCGGCCGGCATCGGCGAGTTCCCGTATGCGGCAACCGGGGGGGCACTGCTGGGGATCCTGCAGCTCATCCCGGAGCTCGGTTTCTTCCTCGGCTTCCTGCCCATCCTCTTGGTGCTTGCGATCGCCGGGCCTGGGCCGGCGCTGGTGATCACCATCGTGTACGTCGGCGCGGTCAAGATCGCGGACGCCGCGGTGGGCGGCCGGGTGCGCCGCGGCATCCTGGATGTCCATCCGGGGCTGCTGATCCCCGGCATCGTGGTCCTGAGCGAGTTCGGCATCGGCTGGCTGCTGTTCGCGGCCCCCGCCATCGCGATTGCACGCGACGTCGTCCGCTACCTCCACGGCCGGCTGTCCGAGCCCGCGGCGCCTGCCGGGGTGCTGCCCGGTGAGCGGCGTCGCAGCCGCCAGGCAATGTCCGCCGTCGTGCCGTCCGTCTACCGCACCGCCGCCGCGAGGCCCGCGGCGACCACCGCCACTGCCACCACCACCACGAGGAGTGCCGTTCCGTGAGCGACGACCCGGCGCGCATCGAATCCGTCGAGGCGGCCGGCGAGGCCGCCCGGGCCCTCGCGCAGGCATACATCCAGATCACCGAGGTGGAGACCGGGATCGTGGGCGCCGCGGCGCTCCTCGAGCAGCGCGACGCCTACGGGCGCGTGCCGCTGATCGCCCGGATCCGCGCCCAGCCGCCCATCCAGCCCGTGTGGATCGTGGTCGCGATCGCGCTCGTGGCATCGGGGATCCTGGTACCCACGCTCGACCTGTTCCTGCGACTCCTGATCATCATCGGCGCGGTCATGGCGCTGGTCGTCGGGCTCCTGGCCCGGATCTTCATCCGCGTGCCGGTCGGGGCCGTCGGAGTCGTCGTCCGGGGCGGCCGGCCGGCCGGCGCCCTCGGCGAGGGCGTCCACACGGTCCTGCCGATCATCGCGCTGACGCACCTCGTGTCCACCCGCCAGCTCGCGTTCGACGTCCCCGCGGTCGCGGTCCGTTCTTCGGACGGCGTGGGGGTGAGCGTGGACGCCCTGCTCACGCTGGTGGTCACCGACGCCCAGCAGCTCGTGCGCTCGATCTCGACCGGCGACCTGGACCAGCTCGTCCATGCGACGAGCCAGGACGCGGTGCGCAAGCTGGTGCGGGGCATGGACGCGCTGGCGACGCTCGACATTGGACCGGAGGCGACCGACCGGCTGCGGGCGATCATCGACGAGCGGCTGGGGTCGTTCGGGCTGAACGTGCCGTCGGTCGCGATCACGAACGTCACGCTGCCGGCCGAGCTGACGGCGTCGCTCGAGGCGCGGCGCCTGGCGGCGGTCAAGCTCGCGGAGCAGGTGGAGCAGACTGCCCTCGATCAGCGCCGGATCGCCGACCAGGCCCGCCTGGAGGTCGAGGAGCAGGAAGGCCGCCGCGCGGCGGTGCAGAAGGCGGCGGAGGTCGAGGAGCTGCGGCTCGCGAAGCTGGAGGCCCGGCTGGCGGCGTACCCCGCCGCAGCGCAGTTCGACCTGCAGCTGGCACGTCTCCGGGTGGCCGAGCAGGCCGCCGGGAACACGCGCGCCATCGTGTCGCTGGGCGGGTCGGACGTGAGCGGCAACCTGCTGATCGCGACGGACGCCGATCCCGTCCCAAACCCCGCCAGTGCGAGCGAAACGAGTCCCGCTCCCGCACCGGGCCGGAGCGGGCGCACCCCGACCGGCTGACGGCGCGGCGACTCCGGGCGGGACACCCGCGGGGAGGACCCCGGCCGGCTCCCGTGCGCGCGACCCGCGCTATGCTCGCCCGGCCATGGGCATGATCGACCTGCGCTCAGACACGGTCACGCACCCCACCGACGACATGCGTCGCGCGATGGCGGCCGCGGAGGTGGGCGACGACGTGTTCGGCGACGACCCCACGGTCAACGCCCTGGAGGAGCGCGCCGCCGACCTGCTCGGCAAGGAGGCGGGCCTGTTCGTCGCCAGCGGCACGATGGCCAACCTCGTCGCGATGATGGCCCACGTCGCACGTGGGCACGAGGTCATCGCCGGCTACCAGACGCATACCGTCGTGGACGAGGCCGGCAACCACGCGGTCGTGGTCGGGGCGCCGATCCGCGCGCTGCGCGAGCGACCGGACGGCACGCTGGACCCGGCCGAGGTTGCGGATGCGTTCCGGGACAGCGAGGACATCCACGAGCCCGTCACCGGGCTGCTGGTGATCGAGAACACGCACGCCCACTCCGGCGGACAGCCGCTGACCGTGGACTACACACGCACGATCGCGGCCATCGCGCACGAGCGAGGCGTGCCCCTCCACGTGGACGGCGCCCGGCTCTTCAACGCCGCCGTTGCGCTGGGCGTGTCCGGCCGGCAGCTCGCCGAGCCGGCGGACTCGGTCTCGTTCTGCCTGTCCAAGGGGCTGGCGGCCCCGGTGGGCTCGCTGGTCGTGGGCCGCTCGGACTTCGTCGCCCGGGCGCGGCGCGCGCGCAAGCTGGTCGGCGGCGGCATGCGCCAGGTCGGCGTGCTGGCGGCGGCGGGCCTGGTGGCGCTGCGGGACGGGGATGCCGGCATGATCGACCGTCTGGCCGAGGACCACGTGAACGCGCGGCGCCTGGCGGAGGCGATCTCGACCATGGACGGGATCCGATCGCCGGGCAACATCGCCCAGCCGGATGGCGGGACGGGGCCGCTCGATCCCGCCCGGGTACGGACGAACTTCGTCCTGTTCCGGGTGGACCGGGATCGATCAGCATTCCTCGAAGCCCTCCGGGCCCGCGGCGTGGCGATGGTCTCCTACCCGCACAGGCAGATCCGAGCGGTCACCCACCATGGCGTCACGGGGCGCGACGTCGAGCAGGTGATCCTCGCCGTCGCCGGCGCCCTCCGCGACACGGCGCCCGCCCCGGCCGCGAGCGCGACCCGATGACGCCCACGGCCCGATGACCCGGCAGCTCCCGGGCGTCGAGCTCCCGCGACCGGACCCCGCCCCCGACGCGGGTCCGCTGGACGCGCGCCTGTACGACCTGGTCGAGGCGCGCGTCCGCCGGCTGCTGGCGGACAACCCCGTCCTCGCGACTGGGTTCGGCATCCACACCGAAGACGACCGCCTGGGGGATCCGGGGCGCGACGCCGTGCTCGCGGAGATCGCCGCCGAGCGTGCGCACCTGGCCGCCGTGGAGGCGCTGGATCCCGCCGGGCTGTCCGCCGGAGCGCGCTTCGAGCGGGACCTCGAGATCCACAACGTCCGGCTGGGACTGCTCGAGGCGGACGATATCCGCCGCTGGGAGCGACGCTCCACCGCGGCCGGCGAGCTGGGCGACGCGGTCTTCCTCCTGTTCGCGCGCGGCGCCGCCCCCCTCGCGGAACGGCTCGAGCACATCACGGCACGGCTGGAGCAGGCCCCGGCCTTCCTGCTCGAGGCGCGGACGCGTGCCGCCGGACCCCAGGTCGGCATCTGGCAGCAGGTGGACGCCCGCTACGCCACGGATCTGCCATCCCTGTTCGGCGAGGTTCGCACCGCGGCGGACGGGGTGCTCGGCGAGGCGGAGCTCCGGCGCCTGGACCGCGCGATCGCGGGCGCCGGCTCGGCCCTCGAGGCGCACCGGGGATGGCTCCGGGAGACCCTCGCGGACGCGACGGACGACTGGCCGCTGGGCACGGAGCTGTACGAGGAGCTGATCCGCCGCCGTGCCTTCGGCGACCTGGATCCGGACGCGATCCTCGGGATCGGGCTCGAGCAGCTCCACGCCAACCTCGAGGCCCGGCGGGCAGCCGCCCGGGAGCTTGATCCGGACGCGGACCTGCCCGCGATTCTCGATCGCCTCAAGTCCGACCATCCGGCCACGTTCGCCGAGGCGCTGGAGGGGTACCGGGACGCGATGCGCCGGGCCCGGGCGCATCTGCTGGAGCGAGACCTCGTCACCATCCCGGACGGCGAGGTCATCGACGTCATCGAGACCCCCGAGTACCTGCGCTCGGTGATGCCGTTCGCGGCGTACTTCTCGCCCGCGCGGTTCGATGCCGATCAGCGGGGCATCTACGTCGTCACGTCCGCGGTGGACGACGACCCCAACGCGATGCGGGAGCACTACCGCGCCTCGATCTCGAACACCAGCGTCCACGAGGCGTACCCGGGCCATCACCTCCAGCTGGCGGTCGCGGCGCGCCACCCGTCGCTGACCCGGATGCTCACCGACGCCCCCGAGTTCGTCGAGGGCTGGGGCATGTACTCCGAGCAGATGATGCGCGAGGAGGGCTTCGACGACGGCCCGGCCTTCCGGACGGCGATGTACACGGACGCGATCTGGCGCGCCTGCCGGATCGTGCTGGACGTGCGCATGCACCGCGGCGAGCTGACGCCCCAGGAGGCGACCGACTTCATGGTCGAGCACACGGGTTTCGAGCTTGCGAATGCCCGCGCGGAGGTCCGCCGCTACACGTACACGCCGGGCTACCAGCTGAGCTACCTGCTGGGCAAGGTCCTGATCCTGGGGCTGCGCGAGGAGGAGGGGCGGCGACGGGGCGGCGCGTTCTCGCTCCGCGACTTCCACGACACGCTGCTGCGCAACGGCTCGCTGCCCATCAGCTTCCACCGCCGCCTGCTCCAGGACGGGGTCTCCGGGCGATGGACGTGATCCCCGCGATCGACCTCGCGGGCGGGCGCTCCCGCCTCGTCTACTGGCCCGGCGCCGCCGCCGGCACCGGCACCCCGACCGACCGCCCGGAGCGGATCGCGGAGCTGTTGGTCGCCCAAGGCGCCCGGATCCTGCACCTCGTGGACTTCGATGGCGCCCGGCGGGCCGCTCCGGCCAACCTCGAGGCCGTCGGTGCCGTGGCCGCGCGGGTCGCCGTGCCGCTCCAGGTGGCCGGTGGCCTTGAGGAGCCGGACCACGTCCGCCTCGCGTTCGCCGCGGGCGCCACGCGGGTGGTGCTGTCCGTGGCGATCGTGGAGCGCCCGGACGCGCTGCGCGAGTGCCTCGCGGTCGCGGGGGACTGGCTGGCCGTGGGCCTGGACCCTCGCCCGGAGCGGCTGGCCGCGTTCCCGTGGCGCCGTCCCGAGCCGCCGCCGCTGGACGCGCTGGTGGAGGAGCTCGTGGCGCGCGGCGTGCGCCGACTGGTGCTTGCCCATGGCGCCGGCGCGCCCGACGCCGGGTTGCTGCAATCGCTCGTCCGCCGTCACGACGCCGACGTGCTCGTTGCGGGCGGCGTCACCGACCTCGACGGCGTCCGCCGCATGCGCGACGCCGGCGTGGCCGGGCTCATCCTCGGAGAGGCGCTGCTTTCCGGGGCCATCGACTTCCCCCGTGCGCTGGAGGCCGCCGCATGACCCGTCACCGTCTCGCCACCCGGACCCTCGCCGCCCTGGCGATCCCCATCCTTCTCGCCGCGTGCAGCTCGGGCGGCGGCTCGGCCGGCCTGCCGACGATCCCGCCTGCGACGCCCACGCCATCGGGCGGCATCGAGTCGGCCGCGCCCACGCACCCGGGCCCCACCTTCCCGCCCGGCTGCCCGCGGGAGCAGCCCGCGGCGATGGGCGCGGACGAGACGGCCACGGTGACGATCACCACCGACAAGGGCTCCTTCGACATCAAGGTCGAGGGCGCGCTGTCGCCGATCGCCGCGGGCAACTTCGTGACCCTCGCCGACTGCGGCTACTACGACAACGTCGTGTTCCACCGCCTGGTCCCGGGCTTCGTCATCCAGGGCGGCGACGGCCAGTTCGGCCGCAGCCCGGACGTGATCCCGGAACTGATGGGGTCCGGCGGCCCGCCCTACACCATCCAGGACGAGCCGGTCACGGCGAAGTACGGACGCGGCGTCGTGGCGATGGCCCGCACCTCGCAGCCGAACTCCGTCGGCTCGCAGTTCTTCGTGATCCTCGACGACGGCGCCGAGGAGGCGCTTGCCCAGTACAACACCTACCAGATCATCGGCACGTGACCGAGGGGATGGACGTGGTGGACGCCATCGCGGCCATGCCCAACGCGGGCCCGCCAACGAACGCGGCGCTGGAGCCGCTGCCCATGGCCGAGGTCACGGTCACCAGGCCGTGACGCACACCGCACCTGAACCCCCGCCCCAGCAAGGAGAACGCCCATGACCCGCGCCATCATCGCCACCGAGGCCGGCGACATCGAGCTCGACCTGTTCACGGACGGCGCGCCCAAGGCCGCCGGCAACTTCATCGACCTCGCGAAGCAGGGCTTCTACGACGATGTCATCTTCCACCGCGTCATCCCGGGCTTCGTGATCCAGGGCGGCGACGGGGAGTTCGGCAAGAAGGCGTCGCTCAACGCCGGGCGCGTCGGGTCCGGCGGACCCGGGTACAAGTTCGCGGACGAGCCGATCTCCGGCGAGTACTACCGGGGCACGCTCGCGATGGCCAACGCGGGTCCCAACACCAACGGCTCGCAGTTCTTCATCTGCCACCAGGACCTGACGGGCAAGCTGCCCAAGCAGTACACGATCTTCGGCCAGGTCACGAAGGGCTTCGAGGTGGTGGACGCGATCGCGACCGCGGCGCGCAATGGCAAGGACCTGCCGGACGCGCCGGTGGCGATGACCTCGGTGACGATCCTCGACGAGGGCTGACGCGTCCCGCGCTGCAGTCCCGGTCCATGACGTCCGCGCACGAAGGTTAAGGGATTTTCACCGAAGGGTTGAACAAAACCCTTCCCTAATCCGCACCTGCCCGCTAGGATATCGATGCTGCTAGTCAGCGCGCTGCCCCAGCATCAGGATCATGGGTAGGTTGGGTTAGGGTAGTCGGTTAAGCCGACGCGATAGATGATCCTGGAGCGTGGCAGAAGGTCAGCTTAGGCGGACACCTTCACCGGGACAGCCACGAGGCGGCTCCTTCTGGAGCCGCCTCGTACGTTTATCCGTGGTCTGTGCGGCGGGATCGGGGCGCGGGCGGGGGCGCGCCTGGTGGCCGGGCCGCGGTGACGGGCCGCGGCGACGGGCTACAGCCGGCCGAAGCGGACGATCCGCGTGCCGCAGTTGGGGCACGTGCCCTCGATGCCGGCGCGCCCGTTGCGCATGACGACCGCCTTCGCGCCCGCAAGCTCGACGGACTCGCGCTCGCGCAGGCAGTAGCCGCGCGGCCCGGAGATGGCCGTGCTCGGCGCATCGGCGACCCCAGCCGGATCGATGGCCTCCGGGGCAGTGGCCGCCACCGGCGCCCCGGCCTCCGGAACCGTGGCGTCGGGCACGTCGGAAACCGGCGCCCCGAGGGCTTCGGCGACCGCCGCGGCGGCGCGCAGGCCTTCGATTGCCGCTGCGATCGCGGCCGCCCGGCGCCGGGCCTCCTCCGCCTGCCGGGACCGCTTTGCCTGGATCTTGCGGGCCGCGCCGCGCTCATGCGCCTTCGCTGCCTGGCGGGACCGCTTCTCCTCGATCTCGCGCACCGCGTCCAGCCGGCGCTGCAGACGGCGAAGCCCCTGCTCGTGCCGGCGCTCGTAGCGATCCACGCGACCCCGGTAGCGCGATGTCGCGTGCTTCCGTGGCCATCGTTCGTCTCCCGTGGGCGTCGGTCGGCTTCCGTGACCGGCGCCTCGTGCCCGCGATCGTGGCCGCGCCTCGCACGCGCGTCGATGCCCCAATCGGCGAGCGGGACCAAGACGATCGTCACCGGATCTCGAACACCTGTGCTACGATCGCGCCCTCGCCGCGACTCGCGACGATGCTCCGTGTGGTCGACCCCCTTCTCGAACGGACCGTGCGTTCAGCCATCCCAGTTCGGGAAGCGTGGAGGTCATCATGGCCACCGGTACCGTCAAGAAGATCGTCGCCGATCGCGGCTTCGGCTTCATCACCGGCGAGGATACGAAGGACTACTTCTTCCATCGCGACGCCCTCGATTCCTCGATGGACTTCGACCGCCTTGTCGGCGGCGAGCGCGTCGAGTTCGACATCGAGTCGAACCCCAAGGGCGCCCGGGCAGCCCGCGTCCGCGCGGTCTGACCCATCCGCGGCTCGCCCATCCGGGCGAGCCGCCGGCATCCCCCCACCAGCAGCGACGGCGCGGCTCCAGGTCCGGGCCGGCTGTCCTACCGACGGCCCGCGTGTCCGCGCGCCCTGCGCAGGCCCGCCTCGCCGTCCCGCGGGACCGCTCGAGAGGAGCACCGCCATCGGCATCACCGCCTTCGTCTCCACCTACCCGCCCCGGCGCTGCGGCATCGCGTCCTTCACCCAGGACCTGGCGCGCGCGACCGGCGGGGGCGAGATCGTCGCCCTCCACCCGGACGACACGGGGTCCCCGTACCCGCTCGAGGTCCGGCACCGGATCCGCAAGCACGTGCGCGCGGACTACGCCGCCGTCGCCCGGACGCTCGGGGAGACCGCGGACGTGGTCTCCGTCCAGCACGAGTACGGCATCTGGGGCGGGGACGACGGCGAGTACGTCCTGGACTTCGTCCGCGCGCTCAGCGTGCCGACGGTCGCCACGCTCCACACGGTCCTGCGGCAGCCCACGGCCCGCCAGCGGTCCATCCTCTCCGCCCTGGTCGCCCGCTCCGCGGCCACCGTGGTCATGTCGCGATCCGCGGCCCAGCTGCTCACGACGGCCTACGGCGTCGACGGACGGCGCCTGGACGTCATCCCGCACGGGGTGCCGGACCTGCCGCTCGTGGACTCGGACACCGTCAAGCCATCGCTGGGCGTCGAGGGACGCGCCGTCATCCTGAGCTTCGGCCTGCTCGGGCAGGGCAAGGGCTACGAACTGGCGATCGACGCCCTGCCCGCCGTCGTCGCGACCCACCCGACGGCGCTCTACGTGGTCGTTGGCGCGACCCATCCGGAGCTGGTCCGCCACGAGGGCGAGGCCTACCGGCGGAGCCTCGAGGCGCAGGTCCGCCGGCTGGGCATGGAGGATCACGTCCGGTTCGTGGACCGCTTCGTGGGCAAGGCCGAGCTCTCGCGCTGGCTGGAGGCGGCGGACGTGTTCGTCACGCCCTACCCGCAGTTGGACCAGATCGTCTCGGGGACCCTGTCATACGCAATGGGCGCCGGCCGCGTCGTGGTCTCCACGCCGTACGCCTATGCCGCGGAGCTGCTTGCCGACGGCCGGGGCGTGCTCGTGCCGCCCGGCTCGCCGCCGGCGCTCGCCGGGGCGCTCAACGAGGTGCTCGGGGATCGCATGCTGCGCGCCGCCATCGGACGGCGCGCCTGGGAGCACAGCCGGCGGATGGCCTGGCCCGCCGTTGGCGCCGAGTACCGCCGCCTGTTCGAGCGGGTCAGCGTCATGCCGCCGACGACCCTTCGGGTCCCGACCCCGGTCGCCGTCAATGCGTGAGCTGGCACCGCTCCATCCCGCCAGCCGCCTGCACCTCGACGTCCTCACCGACGCGGTCGGGATCATGCAGCACGCTGCGGGGCCGGTCCCGGACCCCGCACACGGCTACTGCACGGACGACGTCGCGCGCGCGCTACAGGTGGACCTGCTCCACGGGCGTGAGCTGGGCTGGCCCGCCGTCTCGGGGCGCGCCCGGCGGAGCCTAGACTTCCTCGTCGCGGCTTTCGATCCCTCCACGGGGCGGTTCCGCAACTTCCGGGCCGTGGACGGGTCGTGGCTCGGGGGCGAGGCCTCCGAGGACTGCCAGGGCCGGGCCATGCACGCCCTGGGCGATCTCGTGGCCGACGGGACCGACCCGGCGATGTCCGACGAGGCGGCCGAGCTGTTCGCCAGTGCCCTGCCGGCAACGCGAGAGCTGACCGCGCTCCGGGCGCAGGCATCCGTGCTGCTGGGTTGCACCGCGGTGCTGGCCGTGCGGCCGAGCTACGGGATCGAGTCGGCCGCCCATGGCATCGCGAGCGGTCTCGAGTCGCGGTTCGTCGCCCTGCGGGGCTCGGCGTGGCCCTGGCCGGAGCCGGTGCTCACCTACGAGAACGCCCTGCCGCCCAGGGCGCTGATCGCCGGCGGTCGGCAGCTCCGGTCGGCCTCCATGGTCGGCACCGGGCTGCGCGTCCTGGACTGGCTGATCGACGTCCAGATCGCGCCGGGGGGTCACCTCTCCCCGGTCGGCAACGGGTGGTGGCCGCGGGGCGGGGAGAAGGCCCGCTTCGACCAGCAGCCGATCGAGGCGACCGCGCTGCTCCTCGCGTCCGAGGTGGCGTACGAGGTCACCCATGAACGCCGCTACCTCGTCGCACTCGAGCGGGCGTACGCCTGGTTCCTGGGCGACAACGACCTCGGCGTGCCCGTGGCCGACCCCGCTCGCGGGGCGTGTCACGACGGCCTCACGCCGGGCGGTGTCAACGCCAACCAGGGCGCCGAGTCCACGCTCATGTGGCTGACCGCCGCCGAGCACGTCCGCCGGGTGCGGGCGGCCGGCGCGGCACCGGAGACGACGACCGCTTCGACGACGTCCGCTCACGCACGGCACGCCGGCGTGGCCGTGGGAACCGGGTCGTGACCCGACCGCAGGAGCTGTTCCAGCGCTCCGACCTGAACCCGATCCTGACCGTCGCGGACCTTTCCTACCAGGCCAACTCCGTGTTCAACCCGGGCGCCGCCCGGGTGGGCGGCGAGACCGTGCTCCTTGCCCGCGTCGAGGACATGCGGGGAATCTCGCAGCTGCACGTCGCGCGCAGCGCGGACGGCGTCACGGGCTGGCGGTTCGACCCGGAGCCGCTCCTGCGCGCCGACGTGGACCAGGATCCGGAGGAGACCTGGGGCTGCGAGGACCCTCGCGTCACCTGGCTCCCGGAGCGCGAGGAGTGGGTCATCGCCTACACGGCCTACAGCCGTCGCGGGCCGCTCGTGTCGCTCGCGACCACGCGCGACTTCCGGACCGTCCGCCGGCTGGGCCCCGCCACGCCACCCGAGGACAAGGACGCCGCCCTGTTCCCGCGGCGGTTCGACGGGCGCTGGGCGATGATCCACCGCCCCTCGCCGCTGCGCGGCGGCGCCCATATTTGGATCTCGTACTCACCGGACCTGCGTCACTGGGGCGATCACCAGCTGCTGCTGGAGGCCCGCGCCGGCGCCTGGTGGGACGCCAACAAGATCGGCCTCGGGCCGCCGCCGCTCGAGACGGACCGAAGGCTGGCTCGTGCTGTACCACGGCGTCCACGCCACCTCGGACGGTCCGATCTACCGCGCCGGCCTCGCCCTGCTGGACCTGGAGGACCCGACCCGCGTCCTCCGGCGGACCGACGAGTGGGTGTTCGGCCCCAGCGCCCCGTACGAGCTCACCGGTGACGTGGGCCGCGTCGTGTTCCCTTGCGGCTGGACGCTGGACGCCGCGACCGGCACCCTCTCCGTCTACTACGGGGGCGCCGACACGGTGATCGGCGTCGCGACGGCCCAGCTGGCCGACGTGCTGGCCCGCGTGCTCTCGGCACCGGCCGGAGGCCGACGCTGATCCGGGGCGACAGGCGGTAGCCCGGCCGGTCGTGCGGTACCCTATGGGCCGCGCGCGCCTGTAGCTCAGTGGATAGAGCGTCGGCCTCCGGAGCCGAAGGTCGCAGGTTCGAATCCTGTCGGGCGCGCCAGTTCAACCTTTTCGGGCAGTGCCAGCGCCAATCCGTGCGCGTAGGCCGCCGGGGTCAGCCGGACACCCACGATCTCGGGGCCCGCGACCGTGATCCGCTCGTAGATGGCGTGCATCAGGTCTGCCTTCTCCTTCGGTACGTCTGCCGGCTTGGAGGACTCGCCGAGGGCGCGCAGCCACTCGACCGCCCGCTCGGCCGGTAGCCCGGCGGCCGTCCGCTCGGCGATCGCGTCCCGCTGCTCGCGGAGCACCCTGAGGCGGGCGAGGTAGGCCTCGTCGCCGAGACGGCCGGCGGCGTGCTCGAGCGCGAGCTCGCGGATCTGCCGCTCGATCCGGGCGCGGTCGATCGCGACCGGCTGGCGGCTCGAGCCGAGGGCCGCGACGACCGACGCGATGGTGTCGTCGTCGAGCGCGATGCCGGCCACCTGGGCCAGGACCGGCGCCTCCCAGGTCTCGTCGCCGAGGCGGGCCTTGCGGCCCCAGGCCTCGCACGGGTTGGGGTGGAGCTTGCGGTGGCGGCCATCGGCGAACGTCCCGTCGTTGCGGAGCCGCCGACCGCAGACGCACTAGAGCAGGCCGCCGAGCAGGTCGACCCGGTCACGGTCGCTCGGTCCCCCGCCACGGGTCTTGGCGCGCCGGACCTCCTCGACCCGCGCCCACAGCTCGTCTGACACGGGTGGGTTCGAGCGCCACGGCGCCGGCTGCGGCGCGTCTCGTCCTTTCCGCCGGTGCCGGCGGATCCAGCCGTTGTAGAGCGGGTTCATCAGGATCATCCGGATGCCCGTCGCGGCGAGCCCGGTCTCCGCCTCGAGCTCGCTCGCGCTGACGTTGCCGAGGGCGTACCGCTCGAACAGGCCGACTGCGATCGGCATCCGCTCCGGGTCGATCTCGAGGACGTGTGCGGCGGCTCGCGGCAGCGCCGGAAGCCGAGGCCGGCGTGGCCGCCCGGGTCGTCGCGGTGGTCGAACTTCGCGGCGTAGCCGTCGGTGATCCGTTCCGACAGGCGCCGGCTGTACTTCTCCGCCCCGGCGGCCTCCGAGATCAGCTCGTCCCAGTCGTGGGGGTCGGAGGACAGGATCCGCCGGTCGCACATGACGAGGGCGACGCCCGCGGGATGGAGGCCGTCCTCGAGGAGCTCGAGCGTCCGCCGGAGGTTGCGCTGCCAGCGGTCGGAGTACCCGGCCAGGAGGAGGTCGAACGCCCCGGCCTGCGCCTCCGCGAGCATCTCGGTCATCGTCGCCGAGCGCCAGACGGTGCGTGCCGCTGTGGGCGACCTGGAACACGAGCCCCGTGTCGACGAGGCCGTGGCGCTCGATGAAGCGGTCCTGCTGCTCGCGCTGGCTGGCCGGGCCGTAGCGGTCGTACTGGCCGGCTGTCGACTCGCGGATCCAGCGGGCGACCCGCAGACCCCGGATGTCGTCGAGAGAGCGCGGCAGGCGCTTGCGGCGTCACGCCGCGCCGGCCTTCGCGATCCTGACCATGCCGGACACCTTTGCTCTGCCGTCAAGGCGCTCCCGGCGCAGCTGGTCGGGGCCGTCGGGATAGCGCCGATGGAGCGCCTCGACGTAGCGGGCGAGGGCGGCGACGAGCGGATCACGCTCCACCGGCCGCCGCACCTGCTCGGCCATCAGCCCGAACAACCGCGAGAACCACGACAACCACACAGGGGTCGCGCGCACACCCCTATCCCTACGCGCCAAGCCAATAACCACGTAAACCACACAGCTTCCATGCAGTCCTAGGCCCCCATCTCGTGCGCGGGCGCTAGCGTGGTTGTCGTGGTTGTTGTGGTTGTTCCGGCGAGGCGGATCACGGTCGCCGGCCGCTTCGAGGTGGCGAGCCGCACCTTCGTCCGCTCGGCGATGCCGAGGGACTCCAGGAGCGCGACCGCGGACTCGAGCTCGGCGGCGCTCCGGACGCCCAACGCCCGCTTCGCCTCCTCCCACTGGAGCGGCCCGTCGGCGAGCTGCAGCCGGAGCGCGTCGGCATGGCGGTCGCCGGTCGAGTCGCCGAAGACGTGGCGCACCGACCGCTCGGCGTAGTCCCACAGGGCGCGCGCGGCGCGCAGGTGCGGGACGTCGATGACCGCCGACCGGTCGAGCAGGGCGTACACGAGCGCCAGGCGGACGATCTGCGCCTCGGTCCGCGCCGTCATGGCGGCCAGCAGCCCGTACGGTCGCCGCAGCGAGAGCTCGAGGTACAGGTCCTCCCAGGCGTCGCGCGCGTCGGGTGACCAGGGCACCTCGCCTGGCGCCTGGGCCTCGGCGATCGCCGCGCCGACGGCGGCGAGGAGTCCCTGGTCGACGCGCTCGACGGGCGACACGGGGAAGGGCACGAGGCGGGTGCGCCGCACCGCGAGCCAGATGAAGCGGTTGCCGAAGCCGTTCGCGGCGTCGGTGCCGCAGAGCTTCGCTCGGAGCTCGACCGGGGTGACGTGGGCCACGACCCCGACGTGGTGCCCGTGGACGATCGCGTGCTCGCGCGCGAGGACGCGCCCCATCGGGACGCCGTCCCAGGCGTCGCGGACCACCGGGGAGAGCGTCGAGCCCTCCCGGCCCATGACCGTGAGGAGGCGGCCGAACTCGCTCTCCATGACGAGCGCCCGGTGCTCGCCCAGCGTCTCGTGCGCCTTGAGGTAGCTGACGAGGCCCTCGCCTGATCCCAGGCCGGCGACGATCAGCTGGCTCCAGTCGGGGTACGCCGCGGTTCATCACCTCGCGGGCGATCGAGCCCGCGGTGCCCTTGCGCCCGGTGCTGCTGTCGCCGACGAGGACGACGAACAGGTTCGGCGCCTGGGCGCTGCCCTGGTAGATGAAGCGGAGGCCGCCCATGGCGGCGCCGACGGACGCGAGCAGCGTCCCGAGCACGCCCGACCGGGTCGGCCTCGGTGTGCGGGGCGACGGCGCGCACGATCTCGCCCAGCGGGCCGTGGTAGACCGCGTCGTCGGGCGGCGCGGGCCAATCCGCCGCGGTCGGCTCTGCCGGCGCCGCGGCGGCCGCGGCCATGATCGCGGCGTCCGCCCCGGGGTCCGCCATCGGCTCGCCGAGGCGCTCCCGGGTGCCCCGCCACGCCCGCTCGAAGCGCTCCCGGATGCTCGGGCTCGGCGAGCGGCGCGGCGAACCGGGGCGCCAGGACGCCCGGACGCCCGCCCAGATCTCCTCCCTGGCGAGGCCGCGCATGTAGCGCGACGCGACGTAGTCGCGGATCTGGTCGTAGCGGGCCTCGGGGTAGCCCGCCGGCGGCAGCTCGTACCCGCCCGAGACCTCGATCGCGTCCTCGTCGCGGCCTCGCGCCGGCGCGACTGCCGCGCGGGCCCAAGCGTCGGGCAGCTCGGCGATGTCGGTGGACGGGCCCGGCCGGCGTCGTAGACCGCGCCCGAGGCGTGGACGCTGCGGGGTCCGATCACGTACCCCGCGCCGGGGCCGGACCCCCAGCGCGTCACGTAGCCGAACAGCTGTCCGGCGGGCCGCGGCAAGCCTCTGCCGGCCAGCGCAGGAACACGTGCTGGCCGTGCGCGGTGTTCGTCCGCAGCGTGGGCGGCAGCGGCCCCAGGCGCGCCTCGAGCTCGGCGAGCCGCGCGACCCCGTCGCCGTCGACGTCGAGCACGAACACGCCGTCGGGGCACACGAGCCCGTAGTTGGGCTCCGACGCCGCCGAGAGCAGCGTCCGGATGCGTTCGGGGTCCCGCGTGTGCTCGAGGAAGCCCTGGCGGCCGATCGGGTGCTTGCCGGGGCTCCCGCACGCCGCCCGCTTCGTGCACCGGCAGGTGCCGTCGGGGTCCGCGCTCCACACGCTGAAGACCCCGAAGCCGCGGTCGGCGAACCAGGTCGCGGCGCGAATGCGGTCCTCGGCGGTCGGGCGCGAGCCTGTCACGGCGTGGGATCCGCGGGAGCGCCCGGCCGCGACGTGGACGCGCTGCCGCGGCGCCCAGCAGCCGCGCGGACGCGGGCGCGGAGGCCCTGGACGACCAGGAACGAGGCCTGGTCGCGCGGGGTGCGGCACTCGGCCCGGGCGAGGTCGCGCAAGGCCGCCTCTGCGTCCTCGGGGATGCGGATGGTGATCGTGGGCATGTCCCGATTGAACGTCCGCTCCACACGCCAGGTAAACGAGGCGAACGCGACAACAACACGCCATCAATGCGCCAGGAATGCGCCATCCGCTCCGCGGCGAGGCGGCTACCCCTCGAGCGGCCAGCCCAGGCAGTGGTCGTGCAGGAAGCGCTGGAGGGAACGTGTCGCCACGTCCATCCGCGACGCGAGCTCGGCCTGGGTCGGCCGGCGTCCGCGCTCGACTCGGAAGGCCTCGTGCGCCGCCCGAACCGCGCTGGCCGTCAGCTGGCCCGTGCCCCTCGGGCGCCCGCGCCCGGGCACGGGGGAGTCGCCGCCCGGCCGCTCGGCTGCCCGCCGCCGGCGCGGAGCGTCGGGCGCCAGCCCGAGGAGCTCGCGCAGCCCGCCCTCGCCGAGCCAGGGCTCGACGCGGTCCAGGTACTCGAGCAGTGCCTCGAACGTCGGCTGGGGGCCCTCGAGCCCGGTGAGGTGGTGGTAGAGGGCGACGACCAGGTCTAGGTCGAGCACGGGCCGCTCGGCCTCCACGCGCGTGACGACCGCGTGCATGAGCACCGGGTCGAACTCGGCTCACCTGCCGCCCCGCCGCCCCTGCGATGGGCGGCCGCGAGCGGCGCTGGGCGCGGCTGCGCCGCTAGCGGGTTCGGACACGGGGAGCGGCCCTCCGGGATGACGTTTCAGCCGAGAGGCTGGCCGGCGAGCAGAGGTGCTTCGAGCAGCTCAGTTTAGGCCGTCAGCTGCCGTGTGAACAGACGTTCTATCCACGAGATCCGGCCGGTGGGCGCGGCGTTGTCCACATGTTGGGCAGTGATGCGGATGGGCGGTGGATGCTGCGGGGGCGACTCCGACTTCTCACGGCGCGAGCGGCGGAAGCGGCTGTGCGCTCCCGGCTAGACTCGCCTCACCGATAGAAGTGGGGAGCTGACTTGGCGCGATCTCGGACGGCGGGCACTCGGGACACGGGCGCGAACCTCGGCTTCGAGGCGAAGCTCTGGCAGGCCGCCGACGCCCTGCGCAACAACATGGACGCCGCCGAGTACAAGCACGTCGTCCTGGGCCTGATCTTCCTCAAGTACATCAGCGACGCCTTCGAGGCCAAGCACGCCGAGCTCGACGCCGATCGGGCACACGGCGCCGACCCCGAGGACCCCGACGAGTACCGGGCCGCCACGATCTTCTGGGTGCCCAAGGAGGCCCGCTGGACGGCCCTGAAGGCCGCCGCGCCGCAGCCGACGATCGGCACCCTCGTCGACGACGCGATGGCTGCCATCGAGCGCGACAACCCGTCGCTCAAGGGCGTGCTGCCCAAGGACTACGCGCGGCCCGGCCTCGACAAGGCGCGCCTGGGCCAGCTCATCAACCTCGTGTCGGACATCGCGCTCGGGGCACCGGCCGATCGGGCCAAGGACACCCTGGGCCGGGTCTACGAGTACTTCCTCGCCCAGTTCGCGTCCGCCGAGGGCAAGCAGAGCGGCCAGTTCTACACGCCGCGTCACGTCGTCCGCGTGCTCGTCGAGATGCTCGCCCCGTACAAGGGCCGCGTCTACGACCCGTGCTGCGGCAGCGGCGGCATGTTCGTCCAGAGCGAGCGGTTCATCGAGGCCCACGCCGGGCGCATCGGCGACATCAGCATCTACGGCCAGGAGTCCAACTACACGACCTGGCGCCTGGCCAAGATGAACCTCGCGATCCGCGGGATCGACGCCCAGATCGCGCACGGCGACACGTTCCACAACGACCGCCACCCCGACCTCAAGGCCGACTACGTCCTCGCCAACCCGCCGTTCAACGACTCGGACTGGCGGGGCGAGCTCCTCAAGGACGACAGGCGCTGGGCGTACGGCGTGCCGCCGGCAGGCAACGCCAACTTCGCCTGGGTCCAGCACTTCATCAGCCACCTCGCGCCGAACGGGATCGCCGGGTTCGTGCTGGCGAACGGCTCGATGAGCGCGAACCAGTCGGGCGAAGGCGAGATCCGCAAGAACATCGTCGAGGCCGACCTCGTCGACTGCATGGTCGCGCTGCCGGGCCAGCTGTTCTACTCCACCCAGATCCCGGTCTGCCTGTGGTTCCTCGCCCGCGACAAGCGCAACGGCCGCTTCCGCGACCGGCGGGGCGAGACGCTGTTCATCGATGCCCGCAAGCTCGGCTCGCTCGTGGACCGGACCCACCGCGAGCTGAGCGACGAGGAGATCGCCCGGATATGCGGCGTCTACCACGCGTGGCGCGGTGACCCTGGCGCCGTCGACTACGCCGACGAGCCCGGCTTCTGCCGATCGGCCACGCTCGACGAGATCCGCGGGCACGGCCACGTCCTCACGCCGGGCCGATACGTGGGCGCCGCCGATGCCGAGGAGGACGACGAGCCGTTCGAGGACAAGATGCGCCGGCTGGCGGCAACGCTCCGAGAGCAGGTCGCCGAGGGCCAGCGGCTCGACACGCTCATCGACGCGAACCTCCGGGAGCTTGGCTTCGGTGACTGAAGTGGGTCCAGTCAACCAGCCGTTGCCCGGGGCGACTCCCGAGAGATGGGCAACCGAGACCATCGCGAGTCTCTGCGAGTTCGTTCGCGACGGCGACTGGATCGAGACCAAGGACCAGGGTGGGGATGCCTTCCGGCTGCTCCAGATCTCGAACATCGGCGTCGGGCGGTTTGTGGAGACAGGCAACTTCCGCTCGATCTCACAGGAGACCTTCACACGGTTGAACTGTACTGAGCTGGCCGTTGGGGACGTGCTCGTGGCTCGAATGCCTGAGCCTACCGGTAGAGCCTGGTGGATCGATCGCCTTCCGTGGCGAGCTGTCACCGCCGTTGATGTCGCGATACTTCGGCCCAAGGCCAACGTCCTCGACGGCCGCTACTTGTCCTACTTCCTGAACTCGCCAGCGTGTCTCCGATTCGTCGATGGCCTTGCGACGGGCACGACGCGCATGAGGGTCAAGCGTCGAGATCTCGAGACGCTCCATGTGCCAGTCCCGGCGCTACCGGTCCAACGTCGGATCGCCGACATGCTCGGCGCGCTCGACGACAGGATCGCGCTCAACGAGCGAATGGCAGCCACGCTCGAGACTCTCGGGCGGTTCACGTACCGTGAGTGGCGAGAAGCGCTGCCGCAGACGGACTTCTGTCCGATCGGTGACGTCTGCCAGGTGTCGTCCGGCGGGACTCCAGCGAGGCGGACCGAGGAGCTGTGGGCGGGGCCGATTCCGTGGATCAGCCCCAAGGTAATGACAAGCATCCACTGCGATGAACCGGAGGAGTGGGTCAGCCCGGCCGCGATCGGGCGCGGTACTCGTCTCGCGCCAGCAGGCAGCACGCTCGTGATGGTGCGCGGGATGGGCCTCCACGAACGGGTCCGCGTCAGTCAGGCACGCGAAGATGTCACCTTCAACCAGGACGTGAAGTCGCTGACGCCTGTGGATTTGGAGCCTGCGATGCTGCTCTTCTCGGTCCTCGACGCTCAGGAGGTGCTTCTTGCCCGGGTGGAGAGTTCCGGGCACGGAACCGGTGTCCTCCCAACGTCTGCTCTGACCGGTCATCTTGTTGCTGCGCCCAGAGCGGACGTCCGGCGCTCCGTGGCAGGGCGTCTTGAGCTCCTGAATGATCGGATCGCGGTCGCCCGTTCTGCGGCGCGAACACTCGCGTCACTCCGCGATGCTCTCCTTCCGCGCCTGTTCGGTGGGCCCGAGATGCGATGACGGCTCCTCGACTCTCGGTCCGAACACTGAGCATCATCGCCGAAGTCGTGTGCGGGAACGCGGGTGCAGACGAGGTCAGCATCTCGCCTTATCGGCGCTATGTGGACATCGATGCGTTCTTCGAGCAGGACCTCGGTCTTGAGTCGGCCGAGCTGGAGGGTGGCAGTCGGCAGCAGCGGGCGGAAGCGTGGCTGAGGAGATACAACGCAACGGATGAGCTCGCGAAGATCGTCGAGGCGGTGGTAGGACCCGCGAGCTTCGCGGGTTCGTCGATGGAGCCAGGACCGGCGGTTACGTATCTCAACAGCGCGTTGAAGGCCGAGGGTTATCAGCTCATTCGCGTCGGGACTGGCTATAGGCTCGTGGGCCGAACGATGGTCGACTTGCCGGCAGCGCAACGTGGTGACCCGCTGTCCGACGACTACGTCCGCGAGCTCGCGGACAAGTGCAGGGTCAAGCTGGAGACCGGCGACTACGACGGGGCGATCACGAACGCAAGAACGCTGCTGGAGGTGGTGCTCGGCGAGCTTGAAGAGGCCCTGACCGGCGCCCGGAGCGACTACGCCGGCGACCTCCCGCGGCAGTACAAGGCGGTGTCCCGGATGCTCCGACTCGACGACGAGCGGGAGGATCTGGACGCGCGCTTCAAGGATGTTGTTCGCGGGCTCGTGACGGTCGTGAACGGCCTCGCGCCTCTGCGCAACAAGCTCAGCGATGGTCACGCTCGCGTGCGCATGCCAGCTCGTCACCATGCGGAGGTGGTTGTCAACGCGGCGACGACCGTGGCGGTCTTCCTTGGGCAGTCATATCAGGCCCAGGCCAGAGCCGGACGGTTCCCCGATCGGCCTGCCAGCGGCCGCTAGAGAGACCTCTCCGCCGTCGCACGGATCGGCCGCTGTTGGGGGGACGTCACCGGGGCCATGCCGTTCTTTACAGCCAGGGTGAAGAACGGCGATTCTGTAAAGGACGGGTCCCGGGGAGGCGCGGGAGCTCGCCACTTCGCGACCTCTCGGGTGCCTCCGGTGTCGCCGAGATGCGCTGCGCCCCCCTCGGCGGCTGCAGGGTCCAGATCCCGGCGTCGGCCTCCGCCGTACGCGCCCTGAGGTGGTGCCGGGACGGCAGGTTTGTCGCGAGTTTAGTGGGTGCGCATGCAGCGCAAGGGTGCTAAACTCCGGCGAAACTGCTGGCGAGGGGATGGTGGCCGTCGACATCGCGCGGATCCTGGCCGAGCTCGACAACGGGCGACCCGCGGCGGAGCTCGAGAGCCAGATCCTGGAGTTCAAGCAGGACAAGCGCCTGCCCGAGGAGACCGAGCGGGACATCGCCGAGGCCGCGGTGTGCTTTGCGAACGGCGCCGGCGGGACGATCGTGCTCGGCGTCGCGGATCGTCGCACAGGCCCGGACGCTCTCCTGGGCACTGCGCTCGCGATCGATCGACTCCGCCAGTCCATCTACGCCTCGACGCAACCGGGCCTCCTTGTCGAGGTTCGGGAGCTCATCCGCCGAGGGGTGCGGCTGCTCGTCATCCAGGTGCCCGAGGGGATCGACGTCTACGCCGACTCGAAGGGCCGCCCATACCAGCGCATCGGCAACCAGTGCCAGCCGATGCCGGTCGCCGAGGCGACGCGGCTCCGGGAGGAGCGCCTCGGGCACGACTGGTCGGCCGAGGCGTCGGATCGCGCGCCGGGCGATGTCTCCGCGGCCATCCTCGAGACGGTCAGGTCCGTCCTGTCCGCGCTTCCCGACGACCGGCGCCGCCTCGTTTCAATGTCTGACCTCGACCTGCTCCGGGCCCTCGACCTGCTGGCCGGCGAGCGGCTGAACCGCGCGGGCGCGCTCCTCTTGCTGCCCGCCGATGCGGAGCGACCACGGCTCGTGTATCAGTTCCGGCCGACGCCCGGTGGCGAGCCGACGTTCTCCGAGCGCCTCGAGGGGCCGCTCGTCGCATCGTTCGCGCGGGTGATGGAGGTCGTGCGGACCCGGCTCAACAGCGCGCCGCTCAACCTCCCCGACGGGCAGCAGATCCAGCTCCAGGACTTCCCTGAGCTGGCGGTCCGCGAGGCGATCGCCAACGGACTCGTGCACCGCGACTACCGGCTACCTGGGGCCGTCGCCATCGAGCACTCGCCGGCCGTGTTCGCGGTCACGTCACCCGGGCCGCTCGTGGCGGGCGTGACGCCCGAGAACATCCTCACCCACCCGCCCAAGCCGCGGAACCGCACGCTCGCGAACGCCGCGCGCAAGCTCGGGTTCGCGGAGGAGTTTGGGCGCGGCATCGACCGGATCTACATCTCGCTGATCCGGGCCGGCAGGGGCCTCCCTGTCATCGAGAACGATCCCGGGAAGGTCGCGGTCCGCATGGTCGGGGGCGCGCCCAATGTGCACATCGCCCGGTACGTGGCGTCACTGCCCTCGGTCGAGCGGGACGACACGGATGCCCTTCTGGTCCTGTATCGCCTGTGCTCGACTCGGGTGGTCACGCCGCAGACCGTCGCGCCCCTCCTTCAGCGGTCGGAGGCCGAGGCCGCGACGATCCTCGGCCGGCTCGCGGTGGATCCGCCCGCGATGATCGAGCGGACGCGTCCGGCGCGGGCGGGTGCCGGTCCGGCCTACAAGCTGTCCGGGCCCGCCCTGGCCGCCCTCGGGCCAGCCGTGACGTACCAGGTCCGGAGCATCTCGGACACCGACAGGAAGGTCGTCGCCCACGTCGTGGAGTACGGGAAGATCACCAACCGGACGGTCCAGAACCTGTTCGACGTCACGGTGCACCCGGCCAACGCCATCATCGATGACCTCGTGCGCCGGGAGATCCTCGTCAAGACGTCCGTCCAGCAGCGGGGACCCGGCGTGGAGTACGGACCGGGATCGAAGTTCCCGCATCGCGCCCGAGCCGCACGGAAGCGGCAGGGGTCGAAGGTTGACGACGCGACCCTCTGGGACGAGCAAGAGTCGTGACGACCTTCACCGAGTCGATCGTCGAGGAGGCGGCCCTCGCCGTCCTCGGCCGGCTCGGCTGGGCGGTCCTCCACGGTCCGGAGATCGCCGTCGGGACGGCGGCCGCGGAGCGCTCGGACCCGGGATACCGCGACGTCATCCTCGAGCGGCGGCTGCGGGCCGCGCTCGCCCGCCTGAACCCCGGGCTGCCGGCTGCGGCCGTCGACGACGCGTTCCGCAAGCTGACCCGGGTGGCCGGACCGACGCTCATCGAGCGCAACCGGGCGCTCCACCGGATGCTCGTGGACGGCGTGACGGTGGAGTACCGCCGGCCCGACGGCTCGATCGCCGGCGCGCAGGCGCAGGTCATCGACTTCGAGACGCCCGGAGGCCAACGACTGGCTCGCGGTCAACCAGTTCACCGTCGTGGATGGCGGCCACGAGCGCCGGCCGGACGTCGTGCTGTTCGTCAACGGCCTGCCGGTCGCGGTGATCGAGCTCAAGAACCCGGCCGACGAGCAGGCGACGATCCACACGGCGTACCGCCAGCTCGTCACCTACCAGGCCCAGATCCCGGCGCTGTTCGAGGCGAACGCCGTCCTCGTCACCTCCGACGGGACCACGGCCCGGATCGGCGCCCTCGGCGCGGGCGAGGAGTGGTTCAAGCCCTGGCGGACGATCGAGGGCACGGCGGACGCGCCTCCGGCGATGCCCGAGCTCCGCGTGCTGCTCGAGGGCGTCTTCGAGCACCGCCGGTTCCTCGACCTGCTGCGCCACTTCGTCGTGTTCGAGGACGCGGGCGGCGGGGCGATCGCCAAGAAGATCGCCGGGTACCACCAGTTCCACGCGGTCAACGCCGCGGTCGAGGAGACGATCCGGGCGACCGGCGCGCTCACGGCCGGGCACCTCCGCGCCGCCGAGGAGCGCGGCCGGTACGAGACGCCGTCGAGCCCGGGCGGCGAGCACGGCGACCGGCGAGTCGGCGTCATCTGGCACACGCAGGGGTCGGGCAAGAGCCTGACCATGGCCTTCTACGCCGGGCGGATCGTCCTCGAGCCCGCGATGGCGAACCCGACGCTCGTCGTCCTCACCGACCGCAACGACCTCGACGACCAGCTGTTCGGGACGTTCGCCCGCTGCCACGAGCTGCTGCGCCAGGAGCCGGTCCAGGCGCAGGACCGCGCCGACCTGCGCGCGAAGCTCGCTGTCGGCTCGGGCGGCGTCGTGTTCACGACGATCCAGAAGTTCCTGCCCGACGAGCGGGGCGACACCCACCCGGTCCTGTCCGACCGGCGGAACATCGTGGTCATCGCGGACGAGGCGCACCGGAGCCAGTACGACTTCATCGACGGCTTCGCGCGCCACCTGCGCGACGCGCTGCCGGCGCGTCGTTCATCGGCTTCACCGGCACGCCGATCGAGCTCGACCGACGCCAACACCCGCTCGGTGTTCGGCGACTACATCAGCGTCTACGACATCGAGCGCTCGGTCCGCGACGGCGCCACCGTCCCGATCTACTACGAGAGCCGGCTCGCGAAGCTCGCGCTTGCCGAGGCCGAGCGCCCCAAGATCGACCCTGCCTTCGAGGAGGTCACCGAGGGCGAGGAGGTCGACCGCAAGGAGCAGCTCAAGAGCCGCTGGGCGCAGCTCGAGGCCCTCGTCGGCGCCGAGCACCGGGTCGCGCCTGGTCGCCGCCGACCTGGTCGCGCACTTCGAGGACCGGCTCGCGACGATGGACGGCAAGGCGATGGTCGTCACGATGAGCCGGCGGATCGCGGTCGACCTGTACCACGAGATCGCCGCGCTCCGGCCCGAGTGGGTCGGCGACGAGCGACGACGACGGCGCGCTCAAGGTCGTGATGACCGGGTCGGCCTCGGACCCGCTCGACTGGCAGCACCACATCCGCAACAAGCCGCGGCGCGAGGCGCTCGCCGCCCGCTTCCGGGACCCGGCGGACCCGTTCCGGGTCGTGATCGTGCGCGACATGTGGCTGACCGGGTTCGACGCCCCGAGCCTGCACACGATGTACCTCGACAAGCCGATGCGCGGGCACGGCCTGATGCAGGCGATCGCGCGGGTGAACCGGGTGTTCCGCGACAAGCCGGGCGGGCTCGTCGTGGACTACCTCGGCATCGCCGACGAGCTGCGCAAGGCGCTCGCGGCGTACACGGAGTCCGGCGGGACCGGCCGAGGCCGCGATCGACCAGGCCGAGGCGGTCGCGCTCATGCTCGAGAAGCACGAGATCTGCGCCGGCCTGTTCCACGGCTTCGACCACGGCGCCTGGGTGACGGGCGCCGCCGAGGAGCGGCTCGCGCTGCTCCCGGCCGCGCAGGAGCACATCCTCGCGCCAGGAGGACGGCAAGGCACGGCTGCTCGCAGGCCGTGACCGAGCTCTCGGCGGCGTTCGCCTTGTCCGTTCCAGCGGACGAGGCGATCGCGATCCGCGACGACGTCGGCTTCTACCAGGCCGTCCGCGCGGTGCTCGCCAAGAGCGTCGCGGGCGAGCGGAGGACCGACGAGCAGCTCGACCACGCGATCCGCCAGATCGTGAGCCAGGCGATCGTGTCCGACGAGGTGATCGACATCTTCGCCGCGGCCGGCCTGCGGAAGCCCGACATCTCGATCCTGTCCGACGAGTTCCTCGCCGAGGTCCGCGGCCTGCCCCAGCGCAACGTGGCGGTCGAGCTGCTGCGCAAGCTGCTGGCGGGCGAGATCAGGTCCCGCGGCCGGCGGAACGTCGTCCAGGCGCGCTCCTTCGCCGAGCTCCTCGAGCAGGCGCTCCGCCGCTACCAGAACCGGGCGATCGAGACGGCCCAGGTGATCGAGGAGCTGATCGCGCTCGCGAAGGAGATCCGCCAGGCGTCCGCCCGCGGCGAGCAGCTCGGCCTGACCGACGACGAGCTCGCCTTCTACGACGCCCTCGAGGCCAACGACAGCGCGGTCGCGGTGCTGGGCGAGCCGGAGCTCCTCGCCATCGCCCGCGAGCTCACCGAGCAGGTCCGGGCCAACGTCACGATCGACTGGACGGTCCGCGAGAACGTGCGCGCGCAGCTCCGGGTCCTCGTCAAGCGGATCCTGCGCAAGCACGGCTATCCGCCCGACAAGCAGGCCCGGGCGACGGAGCTCGTGCTCGAGCAGGCCGAGGTGCTGTCGGAGCTCTGGGCGGTCGCGTAGGGGGCGCCGATCGGGTCGAGGGTCGCGAGGACGAGCGCCTCCTCCTCGGGGGCGAGGTCGACGTAGAGGACCGGCACGGTCGCCTCGCCGCGGCTGAGCGCGAGCGCGACCCGGGCGTGGCCGTCGACGACGAAGCCGGTGCGACGGTTGACGAGCACCTGCTGCACCCAGCCGACCGCATCGAGCGCGCCGGCGAGCGCGTCCTGTTGCGCCTTCGGGTGGATCCGCCGGTTCGCCGGGTTGGCGAGGAGCTGGTCAGGTGCCTCCTCGCCGGACCCCGTGATCCGGTCGCGCCACGTCGGGGCCGTGGACTGCGCAGTGGTCTTGGTGGCCGCGGGCGGACTCATCGGGCCACTCCGGCGCCCTGTGGCGACCGTGGGCGAACCTGGGCCGCGGCGCCCACGGACATTTCTGGCGAAACTCGGCCGCGTGCACACGATTGGGAGGCGCGGTCAGCGGCGATCGCCGTGCCCCTATGGGCTACCCCACCCCCGGTCGACGCACCCTTGGTCGAGTTGCACGAGCGGCAGAGCACCGCGGTGTTGCCGATGTCGAACGGCGCACCGCCAGCGGCGAGCGGCACGACGTGATCGACGGTCAGGTCGACGCCAGGGTGGGCTGGACGCAGGTAGCCAGGGCACCAGTTGCCGTGCTCGCCACGCCAGGCGCGAAGCACGCGGGCGCTGAGCCGTTGCCAGGTCCGCGTGCTGTAGAGGGCGTTGTGCCGGCTGCGGTTGGACTGGCGGGAGTGCTCGGTGCAGCGACTACCCGCGCGACTGGTGGCAATACCACAGACCGTGCACAGCTTCACGCCCGAATCGTCGGCGGGTGGGGTGGCGCGGTCTATTCGCCCCGGGTGCTACGCCTCGCGGACGATGTCACCCGTCACGTACGAAAGTCGGCCCTGCGGCCGGCTTTCGTCTTCCCCGACGGGTACCCATTCTGCGCCGTGGCGCCACCATCCTACGGCTTCGGCGCCTTATCCTTGCCGGCCTGACCCTGTGACCAACCCTTGTAGCCCGGGTGCTTCTCACCGACGACCTTGGGCCCGCCCGCCCACGGTGGCTTGCCAGGCGCGCGGACCGTGGTGCCGTTGACGGTGTAGACCTCGAACTCAGGCCCCTCGGCCGCCTTGGCCTTCCCGTTCGGGTTCGTGGATGCCGGCTTGCCCTCGTCCATGTGGCCAGTGAGCGTGACCGTCTTGCCGACGTAGGGGGCGAGAGGGTTCTTGTCGCCCCAGAACCAGGGCGGGCCGACGCCGATCCGGGTCGCGCCGATGAAGTAGGCCGGGTCACCATCGGCGTCCGTGCCAGTCGTGAGAACACCCTTGAGCGTCGCGGGTGCCGGCTCAGTGTCCGGAGTCTCGGTCGTCTTCGGCGCGACCGGTGTCGCGGCCGCCTTCGGCGTCGGGGCCGGCGTGCTCTGCGCCGCTGGCGATGCCGGGCTCAGGGTCGGCGCCGGCGTGCTGGTGGCCTCGCTGCTGGCCGAGGCCTCGGGCGAGCCGCTTGGGGATGCCGAGGGGTCCGCGGCAAGCGCGGCACCGGCGATGGCCAGCACCACGGCCGCGGCGCCAACGATGGCGAGGAGGCGTGTCTTCTGGTTGCGCATGAGGGTCTCCGTGTCCGCCGCGGTAGGCGTGGGGTATCGGTCGGTTCCAGGTTGCCGCCTACCACGATCGGACGGGGATGTGAAGGGCGAGTCAAGATTGGTAGCGGTCCGGTGCCGGGACGCACCCTTCTGTATCCAGCCTTCACAGCGGCCGATAGGATGATCCCAAGATGGGACTCGACGGCGCGGACTCCCCCCAAGCGCGGCCGGTGCCGACGCGGCAGCGGGTGCTCGTGGTCGAGGACGAGGCACGGATCCGCGAGATCGTCCACCTCTACCTCGACCGCGGTGGGTTCGACGTGATCGAGGCAGCGGACGGCCACGCCGCGCTGGTGGCATTCGACGCCGATCCGCCCGACCTCGTCGTGGTGGATCTCCTTCTGCCCGGCCTGACCGGGGAGGCGCTCGTGCGGGCGATCCGCGACGTATCGGACGTGCCAATCATCGTCGCCAGCGCCAAGCGGGGCGACGATGACCGGATCGGTGCCCTGCGCGACGGCGCCGATGACTACGTGACCAAGCCCTTCAACCCGGTCGAGCTCGTCGAGCGCGTTCGTGCCGTCCTTCGGCGTGCCCGCCCGGCGTCGGGCCGCATGGACCGCCGGCTCTCATTCGGTGCCGGCAGGCTGATGGTGGAGCCGGGACTTCGGCGATTCGTGTGTGACGGGCGCGCCGGCCGCCTGACGCCCACCGAGGCACGCATCCTGGTGGCTCTGGCCTCAGGTGCTGGTTCCGTCCTCGATCGAGAGCAGTTGCTCCATGCCGCCACCCGGGGAACGAGCGAGACGACGCGAACGATCGACGTCCATGTGGCGAACCTGCGCCGCAAGCTCGGCGACGACCCGGCCGGCCCCTGGGCGATCGAGACGATCCCCGATGCCGGCTACCGCTGGATCGCCCCGGCGGATCACCTGGACGCGGGCGAAGCGGCCGCCTCCGTGCGGCACTCCCGAGGCCCAGGGTGACCGGAACCAAGGCGTCCGCGCGGCGCTTCGGGCTCGGGAGCCGGCTCGCGTTCGCGATCGGGCTCGCCGTGGCCGTCGTGATCCTGATCGCCGGCCTGGCCGTGCAGGTCGCCGTCGTCGAGCGCTTCGACGCCTACCTGGCCGACGTCCGTCAGGAGCGCTACGCGGAGGTCGTGGCCGCCACCGCGACTCTGGTCCAGGAGCAGGGCGACCTGCGGCTTCGCAAGCAGGACCTGCGGCGGCTTGCGGTCCTCGCCGGTGGCCTCCTCGTCCTGCGCGACGTGGACGGCAACGAGGTCACCCGCATCGACTCGCTGCCCGGCACCGGAGGGGGCGCGACGGCCGCCGGACCTCCCGTCGACCTCCCGATCACGATCGACGGCCAGCTCGTGGGAACGCTGGAGGTGCTGCCCCTCACCGGGACGGCGCCAGCGGGCACGACAGCGGCCCCCGCGGTGTTCAGGGAGTCGACCGTCCGGATCCTCGCCCTGGCCGGTGCTGGCGTCGTCCTCGCGTCGATCCTCGTTACGTTCCTCTTGGCGCAGAGGCTCACCCGCCCGTTGCGCGGGCTCGCGGTTGCCGCGCGGCGGGTGGAGGCGGGCGACCTCGCCGTTCGCGTGCCCCTCCCGGCAGACGCCGAGAGCCATGACCTCGCTGTCGCCTTCAACTCGATGGCCGAGGGTCTGGAGCGGTCCGAGGCCCTCCGGCAGCGCTCGGCGAGCGATCTGGCCCACGAACTCGCCACGCCGGTCACCGTACTGACGGGTCGCCTCCAGGCGCTCGCGGACGGGGCCGTCCCCCCGGACCCGGAGCATCTCGCTGCCGCCCGTGACGCTGCCGATGAGGTGCGCCGACTGGTGGGCGACCTCCAGGACCTCGTCGCCGCCGAGGGAGCGGCGCTCCGCCGGTCACCGTCCCGCGTCGACCTGCGCGATATCGTGGCTCGGGCAGCCGCCTCATCGCAGGCACTGTTCGACGCCGAAGGGGTGGCCGTCGACCTGTCCGGGCTCGATGCGGGCGCCCCGGTCGAAGTCGACGCCGACGCTCGCCAACTCGAACGCGTGCTCGTGAACCTGCTGACCAATGCGGCGACGTACACCCCGAGTGGGGGCACGGTTTCCCTGAGCGTCTCCAGCCGGGAGTCCATCGCCCAGGTGCGTGTCCGCGACACGGGGCCCGGCATCCCGGAGGAGCACGTGGGGCACATCTTCGAGCGGTTCTACCGGGCAGACCCGGCGCGCGGCAGGACACCCGGCCAACCCGGCGGGACGGGGATCGGCCTCACCGTGGCCCGAGACCTGGCGACCGCGAACGGCGGCACCCTGGCGGTCGAGTCGACCGGACCGACAGGCACGACGTTCCTGCTGGAGCTTCCCGGCGCCGATTGACGCGTCCGGTGTCGTAGCGGGTGGCCACAGCCGGCTTTCGGCTAGGCGCCGTACCGACCCTCAGCCAGGCTCCAGCCCCGCCACCACCAGCCACCCCTCCGCCCGCCCCCGGTAGATCAGCTGCTCGGTCGTGAGGCCCGACCGCGCCCGCAGGTCGGCGAGGTGGCGCTTCGCGGTGCTCGGCCGGACGCCGACCCGCGCCGCCGCCTCTGCCACGGAGCCGCCAGCGGCGACGAAGGCAGCGAGGACGTCGACCTGGCGGGCGGTCGGCGTCCGCGGGAGCGTGCCTCGCAGGTACCCGTCCCTCACGACGCCGGGCTCACCCGGCTGCGGGTGATCAGCCCGAGGACCACCGCCGTGACGGCGAGGATCGCGCCGATCTGGTCGGGCGCGAGGTTGAGGCCGAACGCCACGACCAGGGCGATGACCGCCTGGACGAGGGCGAGGACCATCGCGGGCTCCCGGCCCCAGATCGTGCCGGGCTGGCTATCCATCACGTGTCACGCTCCGTACGTCGGCGGCCGCGCGGTCGGCGGCCGCCTTGACCGCCGCGGCCGCGGTCTTCTCGGCAGCGTCGAGCTGCGCCTGGCTGAACGGCGTGGGGTCGGGCGCCGGGCGGATGTTGGTGACCTCGGTCGCCTTCGCGAACATCGAGCGACCCTGATGGACGCCCTTCGCATCGACGTACTCGACGATGCGGACCGTGCTCGCCGGCTGGCCGAGGTAGGGCATGTCGCGCCCCGGGTCGACCTGGATGTTGTCGGGCGAGGGTTCGAGCGCGGAGGTCGCGTACAGCCAGGTGCCCGCGGGCACGGTGGCGACGCGCGGGACCTTGGGCACGGGGTAGCTGTTCACGGTCTCCTCCGGAGCGGGCGGCGCTGGCGCCAGGGCGGCGAGGTAGCGGGCCTGCGGGAAGCCCACAGGGTCGTCCGCCCAGGGCCGCCAGCAGGAGGGCTTGAGCCGCCCGGCGATGTAGTGGTGGTCGATGAGGTGGTGGCGGTCGATCGGGATCGCCCGGAGCTCGCGGGTGATCGCGGTCTCGGTGCCGGCGCGGAACCGGATCCCGGCGGCCTTGAGCTCGGCGAGGTCGCCGCGCAGCAGCAGGGCATCGAGCGCGATCGAGGCGGCGATGACGGCCTCGGGCACGACGCCCTTGCCGGAGCCTGCCGTGCGGCCGCCGTTGTCGTGGTGCTCGATGCTGACCGTGCGGCTGTTGACGAGCGTCGTCGGGTAGCGGTCGTCCCAGGCGCCCGAGGGGTCCCAGTTGCCGTTGCCCCAGGCCTGGTCGCCGAGCCGCACGTACTGGTGGACGTGGGCCGACGTCGGGTGGCCGGCGCGGCCGCAGCCGTAGCCGACGCCGAAGTGTGGTCGAGGCCTCGCGTCCGTCGGTCGAGGTGAACGCGGCGTCGGTCGAGCGGAGGGTGCCGACCATGCGGTGATGGACGAGCGCGATGAGCGGTGCCGGGTGGCCGGCCGTGAACTTGGGTGAGCCGACCCAGTAGATCGTCACCTCACGCCCCGCCAGACGCGCCGAGGCCTCGAGGCCCAGGAGCGCGAGGATCGCGCCGAGGAGCGGCAGGAGGATGCCCGGGCTGATGTCGTAGTCGGGGACGGCGACGTCGAGGACGAGGAGCACGACGAGGACGAGCGTGAGCGCGGCAGCCGCGCCGATCCGGGCCGAGGAGTAGACGTCGGCCCGGCGCGTCGGTCCGCATCGTCACCGCGCTCATCGCCCATGCCGGCGCAGTCGGTCGATCCAGGCATCGACGAGGAGCGGCAGCACGAAGCGGTCGAGGGCGCCGCCCATGACGACGCCGGCGAGGAACGCCAGGACGAGCTCGACCCCGCTCATCGGGCCGCCGCAGGAGTTGACGGCGCGGACGTACCCGGTGGGGGGAACCGGGAGTCGATCTGGATCGGACCAGCGCGCCGTCATGCGCTCAAGGGTGCGGGCGGCGATCCCGGCTGGCTACTTGGCCGATTGGGCCATGTCGATCACGGTCTTGGGTCCGCCGACCAGCAACTCACGAGAGACGGCAACGAGGCCGATCAAGGGGGTGTGACACAAGTGGGTAGTCCCCAAAGGGCATGAGGACTGTGACCTTCGGATTGTGGCCGCTCCACGCTTGAATTGCGATGCTGCCAGAGCCGATGCGTACACGACGGTTACTCAGCCTGCCCTTCCTCGACGGATGGTCCGTCTTGTCCGGAAGTCGTTCCGCGAAGACGCGGCGCGTGACGGGATCCTTGGTCCTGGTCGCCGTTGTGCTTTCCGGCTGCACCGCGGGAACAGACACACCGACGGCTTCGCCAACGCTGGCTGCGGCCGCCGTCACGTCGCCGCCCGCTCCGGCTCCCACGCCGACGCCGACCACCGCGCCGAGCCCGACCGCTTCTCCGACGCCGAGCCCCAGCCCAACACCGGCCCCGCTCACGATCGCAGAAGCTGCCAAGGCCTACACCGCGGCCGCGAAAACCTATGCGAAGGCCATGAAGGCGGCCGACGCTGCGTGGCCTGCGGTGTGGTGCGGTATAAGGATTCCAACTGGCCCCGACCCGTGCGACAAACCGTCCGTGATGAAGGCTTCGATTCGTGCGTTCAAGACGAGCTTGGCCAAGCAGGCCGACGCGATTTCGGCCTTCATCGAAGACCTCGACGCGATCAGCTTCCCAATGGCGGCGCTCTCCCCGGATGATTGGTGCCTCCACTCAGTCGAAGTCTCGTCCGGAGACATAGACGCCCTGAATCTCGCCGGATATGTGTGCATGCTGAGAGCGTCGGCCGTTGACTATCGAGACCAGATTGCCGAGGCAGCGAGGGGCAAGACGTACGCGCAGATCGAGCCGAAATGGATCATGGCCGACGAAGCCCGCGCCCAGAGGTACGCCAACTCGCTCAGGAAGGCGCTCGGACTTCCGGCGCTCCCGAAGTCGAGGTGGATCTCCCACCCATACAAAGCGGGACGCTTCTAGCCCCACCCGCTGGGTCGTGGCTTCATCCGCGGCGCGGGGCCACGGGATGCCGTCTCTTCTCGGGGTCATCCCTCGTCTGACAGCGCCATATCCTGGGGTTCCGGCAGCCGCGGGGCCAGGATCCACACGAGCTGGGCGGTGGTCGTCGCCCCGACCTTGGTCCGCGCGTTCGCCAGGTGGTGCTTGACGGTCGAGTGCGAGAGGCCGAGGCGGTGGGCGGCCGCCTTCTCCGAACCCGCAACCAGGACTGCTACGACCACCCCGACCTCACGGTCGGTCGCGCGTTCGCCAGGGCGGGACGGCCGTCGCGTCATGCGCTGCGGACCAGCTCGACGGGCACCGGCGGTTTCCGCGGCGTGGCGTTGACCATCAGGAAGCTGAGCGATCGCTGAGTTAGGGCGGGGCTATCCCTCTCGCCCCGACCAATGCACCTTAATGTCCCCTCGGGGGATCGCTGGTGCCGCTTCTTGCGTGCCTCAGCCGTGTCGGACCGGATGAGCCGCGAGCGCCTCCCGCCGATCAACTGCTGCATCACCGCGGCCTTCTCCCCGGTCAACTCCGCCCGCTCGGGGGCCAGCGCGAGGACCAGCGACCTGCCGATGAGCAGGTCGTCCGCGACCTTGGCCTCGACGATCACCGGCCCCAGGACCTCCAGCTGGTCGAACGCACTCGCTGTCGCCTCCGCGCGTCGGAGCTCGTACTCGCGTCGAGTGGTCCCGTGCTCCGACGCCTCCGGCAGCTCGACCTCCCACAGCGACCGCAGGTCCTCCAGCCATGCGATCGCCCGCGCCGGATCGACGGATCCCGGTGATGGTCTCGGCTGCCGGGCATCGTCGATCTCCGCCGTCAGTGCGCCCTTGCGGCGCAGGTAGTCATCGTCGCCCACGCGACCGAAGGCGTTGTCGAGCGCGAGGCTGCGCAGCTCCTGCTCCAGGCGTCCGATGCGGCGCGTGTCCGCCGGCACGGCGGTCCCCGAGAGGGCGGCCACGATCCGCCGCTTCGCCGCCTCGTCCAGCTTGGCCGTTGCGAGCAACGCCGCGATCTGCCACTCGTAGACCTCGGCCCGGAAGCTCGTCCGATTCCCAGCGGCCTCCATCCAGCTCGCGCAGACCGGGGCCGGGTGGGTCATCCGCCGCAGACGGTTGCTCGCGTGCCCAAACAGGGCGAGCCCGCAACCGTGGCACACGAGGTGGGGCACGTAGATGCGGTCACGTGCCCCGCGGGTCCCAGGCGTCGAGCGTTCCGCTCGGATCGCCTGCACGCGGTCCCACAGGTCGTCCGAGACGGGCGGGTCGACGACGTCGCCGTCCTCGTCGCGTCGCAGTCGCCACGGGGCCTCGACCCGCTCCTCGTCCGAGAAGCCGCGGAACCGGACGAGATAGCCGTTGTAGACCGGGTTGCGGAGGAGCTCCGCGATCCCGGCGGCGGTGAGCGGGCGCCCGGTCCCGACCGAGACGTACCCGCGGCGGGCGGCCTCGAGCGCGAGCGTGTCGTCGCTGTACCGCCCCGAGGCGACCCAAGATCTCACGGGCCTCGCCGATGTGCGCGGGGTCGGGCTCGAGCACCGGACGGAGCCCACCACTCCGGCGGAAGCCGAGCGCCGGGTGACCGCCCGGGTCACGATGGGTGCGGAACTTGGCGGCGATGCCACCGGCGATCGAGCGGGCCCGGTCGAGGTTGTCGATCTGCGCCTTGACCGCCTGCTCGCCGAAGTCGCCCTGGCGGGCAGGGTCTGAGCTCAGGAGCCGGCGGTCGGCGAAGTAGAGGACGCAGCCGCGGGCGTGGAAGGCATCGCGGAACGCGAAGGCGAGGGCCGGGTCGCGCATGAACCGGCTGAAGTAGGGAACGAGGCCCACCTTGACCCGGCCCTCGGCGGCCCAGGCGAGCGCGGGCTCGAGTCGGCCCGCGTCCCAGCCCGGCGAGGCGTCACGGAGCTCGAGACCCGTCGGTGCGGTTCCCGTCCGGCGCTCGGCGAGATCGAGCTCGTGCGCCTGACCCTCGGGTCCGCCCCGGTAGTCCTGCGCCTCGGTCGACACCCGGATGACCCGGAACGACGGGAGACCGGCCAGGTCTTCCTCGTCCATCGGCAGCCGCCGGAACGCGTCGGGTACGCCGATCCGCCGGCGCGTCGTGCGTCTCGGCACGGTGCGCTCCTTCAGGTGGTGCGTACCCACTAGCGATGATAACCGAACCCTGAACAGCCGTTGTCAGCCGACAGGCCTCCGCGGCCTCGATCAGGCGCACGAGGGCGGCCTCGAACGCGGACACGCGAGGCTGGGCGGCGGTCTCATGGATCGGCTGACGGGCTGGCACTCGGCCAACCTAGCGTCATGACGACCCGATGGGGAATGCCCGTTGTGTACGTGTCTGCGTACGCTTCCTAGCCGCCGGTCCAAGCCTTCCGGACGTCATCGCGGGGGCCGGAGCCACCACCCTGCCTGGGAAGTGGGTACTGGCGCGCCCGACGGGTCTCGGGCGCGCAGGAACAACACAGGTGAGGGCTGGGACAGAGGCCGCGCCACGGATGGCCCGTCTCAGGGCGCGGCCTCGTCCGGGCGGATGATCTCGGCCACCGTCTCGGCCACGCCGTCCGGTGCTGCCTCGAGTCTGGCGGCCATCGCCGCCGCGTTGTCCCGGTAGGCCGATTCGCCTGTTGCAGCCATGATCACCCTCGCCAGCGACGCCGCGGAGGCGAGGCGCAGCATGGGCGCGCGCGGCCCGAGACCGAGTCCGACGACCTGGCTTCGCCACAGGAACTGGTCGGCCGCCTGTGGCAGCACGATCTGTGGGACACCGGCGCGGGCCGCCGTGGCGACCGTCCCGGCGCCCCCGTGGTGGATCACGGCGCTCACCTTGGGGAACAGGAGGCCGTGCGGCTCCTCGTCGACGAACAGACATGTGCCCCGTTGTCCGACGTCCGGGATCCGCGCCCAGCCGCGGTAGACCACGAGCCGCTGCCCGGCACGGTCCGCCGCCTCCACGACGAGCCTGCCCACGCGCTCGCGGTTTCCGTACGGCATGCTCCCGAAGCCGGCGTAGACCGGCGGTGGGCCGGCGGCGAGGAACCGGCGGAGCTCATCGCTCAGCTCGCGACGATCTGCCAGAAGCGGGTAGCACGTCTGCGTCACCCGGAGCCGCGCGCCATCCGGAAGCACCGTGAGGGCCGGGTCGGTGGCCGCGATCGTGGTCGGTCCCATCAGCTGTGCCATCACATGGCGGACGCGCGGGAGCCCGAGCCTGGCGCGTCCCCGGTTGAGCGCCGGCCCGTATGCGAGGTCGGCGTAGCGGTCCGCGATCCCCCGCGCGACCCGCATGCCCGCTGGATCTCGGGTCGTACCGAGCAGACCGGCCGGCGTGAACGCGATGTACCGGTACGGGATCCGGAGATGCTCGGCCACCGGCCGGACGCCCCACACGAGGCCGGACGCGACGACGAGGTCACCACCCTCGACGACACGCGGCAGGTCCCGGACCTGCAGGTAGAGCTGGCGTCGGATGAAGCGATTGAACGCCCGGAATCCCCAGCCGGCGAGGGCTGGGTTGTCCCTCAGGGGTTCCCCGATCGCCTTGAAGGTGCAGCCAAGGCTCCGGGCCCATGCGCCGTTGTCCGGCGACGAGCAGACGACGGCGTCGTGGCCGGCATCCCGGAGGCCCACCGCCAGCGCGAGCATCGGCTGGACGTCGCCCCGGCTGCCGCAGGCCACGAGCACGACGCGCATCGGCGTCTCCGTCACTTCCCCGGGCCGCGTCCCCCAGCCCCGCCCCATGACCCGGATGTCTTTGCCTGTCCAGGTACCCGCCATCACTGGCGGGACCAGCGTAGGCGCGGCAGGACGAGGGCGCAATGGGCCCGTCCGCCAAGCGGCATCTTCCTGGGCGCGCCGGCGGCTCCGCCCCGTGGGCCGATCTCTCACCGGACGACCGGCACGCGTCGGCCCGCCACCGAACGTGTCGGTGGCGGGCCCGGATTCGTCACCCGGGGACGGCCAGAACCTGCAGCTGGCCGTGACGACGTCCTCCTGGTTGATCAGGGTAGGGGCGAACTCGAGTCCGTCGAACCAGGTCACCGACTGATCGAGCAGGACCAGGTTCGCGAGACATAGTCGTTGGCGCCGGCCACGATCCGGCTCGGATTGCTGGGATCGACCGCGATCGCCGTCTCGTTCTGGGGTGCTCCTGCGCTGCCCAGGTTGACCGTCACGTCCGGCGAGAGGACCGTTTTGCCGTCGAGCGGGCTCCCGGGCACGAACGTGGGCGTGATGGGGGTGGCCGGCGCTGGCGCATCCTCCTCTTCCGCCTCCTGTTCGATGAAGCTCGAGAGACGGACTTGCAGCCCGGCGGTGCCTCTCAACGCTGCGACCTTGCCCGCGAGCGTGTTGCGCCACCCGTGCCGGGCTGCTCGCCGAAGGCAGACAAGCGCCGGTGGCGCGAGTCCGCGGCGCTCCCGGAGGGCTTCGGGCGCGCAGGAACAAGAAGCCCGACCATCGCGGTGATCCTTGATGAAGCGCGCGGGGTCACGCTAGATGCTGCGCGATGCACCCACGTCGGTCGCGTCGCGCGCGTAGGGCCGTCCCGTCTGCTGGTTGCGGACGCCGTACTGCCCGGCTGAGCGCTTCCAGCGCAGGGTTCCGGTAAGCCGATATTCCCAATTGGGGATGATCGGCCGGGACATCCGGTCCCTCGCCGCATCCGGGATCGCCAGCCCCCGTGCGAGCGCCTCGGCCGCGAGGTCGAGCGCGCTGCGGATGCGAGCGGTCTTGCCGCCCGTGAGCGGCTGGCCACCCACGGCCTCGCCACCGCCCAGCCCCAGGGAGCCTGCCCACTCGAACCCGGCCTCGCGTGCGAAGACCCCGCAGGTTGCGAGCGCAACAGCGTTCTGGGAGGCCTCGGGGAACCCGCAGTTCGCGATCGCCGCGAACAGCTGGGGGCGGCGCGCCCGATCCCGGCGATCGTCGGCGATCCGCTCGAGGACCTCGATCACCGGCGCCGGCAGGGTGTCGACATACAGCGGGAAGGCGAGCGTGACGAGGTCGGCGGCCTCGACAGCGTCGAGCATCTGCCGCAGCCTCGCGGGGGAGCGGACGACGGTGTGCAGGTAGATCGTCTCGGTCTCGACCCCCTGCGCAGCGAGTCGCTCGTGCAGGTACCCGCCGAGCGAGCCCGAGGTGCTGTGCCGGGTCCGCGGGCTGCCGACGAGCAGGAGGGCCCGACGGATGCTCGCGACGCCGCTCGGGGAGGCCGTCACGGCGGGAAGGCCCGCATCAACGGACGCGGCACAGGGCTCCAGGTCGTCTAGCCAGCCTGCCGCGGCCTCGGCCAGCCCGCTCTCGGGCAGGCCTGACGGCACGACCACGGCCGAGAACCGGCCGGCGTGAAAGTTGATGGCATTGCGCCTGACGAGCTGGCGGAAGACGAGCGCGGCCTCCGCGTCGGGGGTGTCCGTCCAGCCCACGGCCAGGAGATCCGGGGTGGTGGCGTAGCGCTGCTGGTGATGGGTCTCGCCGTCGACCATGGCGAAGAACGGCAGGACGTTCTGGATCTGGTGGTCGACCATGCGCTTGAGCGCCGACGAGTATCCCCCGAAGGTCACCGGCGTGAGATACACGATGAGGTCGCAGGCGGCGAGCTGCGCCGCGATGCGCCGGTTGTCGTCGTCGACGTTGCACACGCCCGGGCTGCGGACCCAGCAGTAGAAGTCCCCGGCGCAGGCGCCGATCCTGCACGCACGCAGGAGGACCGGTTCCACGTCCCACCCCTGCTCACGCAGGCGGGCCGCCAGCGCGGTTGAGATGCGCTCTCCGGTCGCGTCTGCGATCGGGGAGCCATCGAGGATCACTGCCTTCACGATCGGCCTCCTTCGTGGCACGGGTGTTGGGGTCAGGCGGCGACGCGGGCCGCGACCCGGGCGCGCCAGAGGACCAGGAGCCCGGCTCCGACGAGGACGATGGGCCAGTAGTCGAGGATCTGGGCCGTCTGGCCACCGGCCAGGAGCGATCCGCCGACGAGGGCGAGGATCCCGCCCGGCACGAGGGGCCACCAGTGGTTCCCGGTCACGCGGAACAGGCTGCCGACCGCCCAGATCGAGAGGAACCCGAGCCCGAGGCCCAGGACCACGGTGCCGGTCACCATCTGATCGGTGACCGGGAGCTGCTGGGAGATCGCGATCCCGGCCCCGAGGCCGGTGAGGATCCCGCCGGGGACGAGGAGCGCGTACTTGCGGGTCACCGCATGCGCCACCATGAAGGCAATGCCTACCACGAGCACGATCCAGGAGCCCGATCCCGGGACGGTCTCGGCCGCGCGGAGGGCGAGGGAGCCAGCGCCGATCGAGATCAAGGTCGCGGCGGCTGCCAGCTGGTTGCGGGCCCTGGTCGTGAGCGAGGCGGGGGAGGTGGATGTTGCCGAAGCCTGGGTGGTCATCTGAGGATTCCTTTCGGTTATCTACTGAGTAGTCACAAAGTTCAGAGGTCAAAAAGGGGGCCCAGCTCATCGCCCAGGGGCACTACCTCCCGGGATCAGGGCGAGGAACTCCTCGACGGTGCGAGGCTCGCCCAGGCTGGCGATGACGTTGAGGAGCATGCCATTGGCGAACCAGGTCTGGAGGGCCATGGCATCGGCTCCGGAAGCGGTGGCGACCGTCTGCCACAGGTTGTTGTACTCGAGCCGGACCAGGGCCTGGACGTCCGGATCGCTGCAGGCGGCGTAGGCGTGCAGCTGGACCCGGAGCAGGTCGCGGTCGACCAGCAGCAGCTCCATGTAGGAGTGACCCATCAGCTCGAGTGTCCGCATCGGGTCCAGGTTCTCGGCCGTCGCCCGCCGGCCCGCCTCCTCGAACCGGCCGGCGGTCCGGGCGAAGCAGTCGAGAACGGTCGCGAGGAACAGGTTCTTCTTGGTGCCGAACAGCTGGAACAGGTAGGGCTGCGACACGCCTGCCCGCTGCGCGATGGAACCGGTCGATGTGCCGGCGTATCCTCCGGCCGCAAACTCGATTGTGGCGGCGGCGATGACCTCGGCTCGGCGATCGTCTGCGTTCATCCGGGTGCTCATAGGCGTAACTTAGCGACTAATAAGTCACATGTCAAGAGGCATTTTCGCGGGTTCTCGCGAATGACCGCCTTGCAGCCTCGCGCGGGCTGGTTGGCACGATGTGCAGGGGCCGTTCGGCACTCACCGGTCGCAGCGCCAAGGAGCCTCCTACCCCAAGACGTCGCGGCCCCGGGTCGCTCGCGGGGCAGCGCAGGGGAAGGAGGGAGCCGTATGACCGGCACGAGACGGGGGGCCGGCACGGGTGGGCGCGACCGCATGGCGGTCGCCGTCATTCTCATCGTCGTCGGCGTGGTCGGGCTCGCCGGCCAGGTACTCGACCTCAATACCGACCTGGGCGGCGTGGTCGTGACGCTCATCGGCCTTGGGTTCCTGGTGGCATTCGCGTTCACCCGCCAGTACGGCTTCCTGGTCCCGGGCGGGATCATGACCGGCCTCGGCGCCGGGATCATCGCCTCGCAGACCCTCACGCTGGTGGACGAGCAGACCGGCGGTGTCATCGTCCTCGGCCTCGGGCTCGGGTTCCTGTCGATCTGGGTGATCGGCGCGATCGCGCACGTCGAGCGGCACCACTGGTGGCCGATCATCCCGGGCGGCATCCTGACCGCGGTCGGCGCAGTCCTGCTGATCGGGGGCCAGGCGGTCAACCTGCTCGACTACTGGGGTGTCGCCATCGTCGCGATTGGCCTGATCGTGCTCTGGCGAGCCTGGGCGGAGTCACGCACTCGCACCTAGGACCGGCGCCGGCCGCCGGCGCCGCTCGATCCGTGGCCATTCGGGACATGCTCCAGGAGGACATCAGCAGATGACTGCATCCGCGACGGCCCGCGTGTCCGGGTGGGGCGCTTCGCTGGCGATCCTGCTCGCCGGGAGCCTGCTGGTGGGGTTCTCCATGGGCAGCTGGCTGGCTGCGCCGGCGGCCTGGATCGGGCCCGTCCTGATCATGCGCTTCGCGCGCGATCACCAGGTCGGGCGCGGCTGGCTCCTCGTCCTCGCCGCCTGCACGCTGTCGTTCGTCATCGGGTTCGGCGGGGTCTGGACCTCATCCAATTGGCCCCTGCCGCTGGTCGTCTCCCTGCCGGTCCTCTATGGCTTCCTGTGGAGTCTGCCCTACCTGGCCGACCGGCTGATGAGCCCGCGGTTGCCCGGATTCTCGAGCACGCTCGTCTACCCGCTCGCGGCGGCAGGTCTCGAGTTCGTCAACAGCTCCACCAACCCGGTCGGCGCCTGGGGGGCGACGGGTTTCACCCAATACGGCGAGCTGCCGCTCATGCAGCTCGCATCGGTGACCGGGATGATCGGCATCACCTTCCTGATGGGCTGGTTCGCCTCGGTCGCCAACTGGGCCTGGGAGAACCGGAGCCGTGGCACCGACCTTCGACGGGGGGTGGCCGTCTTCGGGGCGGTGCTCGTGCTCGTCCTCGTGTTCGGTCTCCTGCGCCTGAACCTCGCGTCAACCGGTGACACGATCCGCGTGGCCGGGATCACCGCGGATCCGGCTCGCTCGCTGGCTCAGCGCACCGACGCGATGTCGGATCCCGCGGCCATCGCGGCAGCGATCCAGTCGCATTGGGATGCCTATTTCGACGAGACTGCGCGCGAGGCCAAGGCCGGCGCTCAGGTGGTCGTCTGGCCGGAGGTCTCGGGTGTGGCATTCAGCTCGGATGAAGCCTCCTCGCTGGTCGCCCAGGCCCAGGATGTCGCCCGCGAGCAGGCCGTGTATGTGGCCATCGGACTCTATGTCAAGCACAAGGACACAGGGGATCCGACGGAGAACAAGCTGTTGCTGATCGACCCGACCGGTGGGATCGTGATCGATCACGTCAAGTACGGGGGCTCGATCATCGAGGCCAATCGCCTCGTCGGCGACGGAACGCTCCAGGCCGTGACCACGCCGCTCGGCGTGCTGTCGGGCGTGATCTGCTGGGACACGGACTACCCCGCGGTGATCGGGCAGGCCGGCCGGAACGGTACCGGTCTGCTCCTGGTCCCCAGTTCGGACTGGGCGGAGATCGACCCGCTCCACACGCAGATGGCGGTGTTCCGGGCCATCGAGAACGGGCATTCGCTGGTGCGTCAGGCGGAGGGGAACGTGTCGGTCGCGGTCGACCCGTACGGGCGGGTCCTGGCCCAGACCGACTTCTTCGACGCCGCGGACAGGACGATGGTCGCCCAGGTGCCGGTCGCGCACGTGGACACACTGTACTCGTCGCTCGGGCGCTGGCTCGGCTGGGTGTGCGTGGTCGGGTTCGTGCTCCTCGTGGTCTGGGTGGTGGTCAGTCGCCGGCGAGGCGCCCACTGACGCGCACCATGAGGGAGCGCCGATGGCGGGACCAGGCTGGGCGGCACAGGACTACGAGGCGATCGCGGAGCGGTTCATCGCGTGGGCGAGCACCGAGGATGCCATCAGAGCAGCGGTCGTCATCGGCTCGCGAGCTCGCACCGACCATCCGGCTGACGAGTGGGCCGACCTCGACATTGTGGTGCTCACCAGCACGGACTCCGACTACGTCCGGGATCCAGGATGGATAGGCAACATCGGTGAAGCCTGGATCTCGTTCATCGAGCCGACAGCCAGCGGTCACGGATCCGAGCGCCGCGTGCTCTTCGCCGGGGGCGTGGATGTGGACTTCGCGTTCATCGCCGTGGACGAGATCGAGGCGCTCGGCTTGGCCGATCCTCGGGCAGCGGGCACCGCATTCGGCCGCGGGTTCCGGATCCTGCTCGACAAGGACGGTGTGGCGGCGCGATTGCTGGGTGCGACTCCGATGTCCCCGGCCCAGTCCGCTGTCCAGCCGGATGCCGACGTCTTCGAGCAGGCCGCATCCGACTTCTGGTACCACGCCGTCTGGACGGCGAAGCATCTGCGCCGGGGCGAGCTGTGGTGGGCGAAGCTCGCCTGCGACACCCACATGAAGGAACTGCTGCGCCGTGTTCTCGAGTGGGAGGCAGTGGCTGCCGGTCGTGACCCGTGGTTCCGCGGCCGGTTCTTCGAGGAGTGGGCGGACCCGGTGCTCCTGCAAGACCTGCGAACGGCGTTCGCACGCTACGACGAGGAAGAGGTCTGGGCCGCGCTCACAACGACGATGGATCTCTTCGGGGTTGCCTCGCGGGGGACGGCCGAGGCGCTCGGGGTACGCTGCCCGCCGGCTCCCGAAGATCGTGCCCGGGAGCTCGTGGAGAGGCTTCGATCAACGCGCCCGTCCCAGCGGTGCTGACATCGACCTTGGGCCGGGGCGCGATGCCTCGAACCCGCATGTTCGTTCCGCTGCGGAACTGCTGGCAGCAGCGTAGGCAACTGGCGCGCCCGGAGACTCCAGACTCGGCACGACAAGCCACCCCTCGGCCCGCCCGCTGTAGATCAGCTGCTCGGTCGTCAGTCCCGACCGCGCCCGCAGATCAGCCAGGTGTCGCTTCGCGGTGCTGGGCCGGACGCCAACGCGCGCGGCCGCCTCTGCCACTGAGCCTCCCGCTGCGACGAAGGCCGCGAGCACGTCGACCTGGCGCGCGGTCGGCGTCCGCAGGAGCGAGCCCCGCAGGCGCCCGTCCCTCATCGGGGGCGGCTCACAACGGGATCGCCCTGCTGGACGCGGGTGGGCGGATGCCCGTTGTCGCAGCTGCGGATCACGCGGCGCCCTTCGTCGCGCTCTTGACGGTGTCGTGGACGCCCATGGCGATCTGGGCGATCCCGAACCACGCCAGGAACGCGGCGAACAGCGCGGTCGGGGTGAACACGCCGACCGAGACCACCGCGACGGTGACGAGCACCGCCGACAGGACGAAGGCGATGGTGGGCTCGCGGTCGGCCTGGATCCACGGCCCGATGACCACAAGCTGCTTGAGGATCGCGATCAGGCCCGTGATGAGGGCAGCCGAGGCGGTGGCGCCGGCGGCCGTGAGCACGACGGCGAAGGTCAGATCATCCATCGGGCACTCCTACTTGACGAGCCGGGTGTAGCCGCGCGCTACCCAGCCGGTGCGGGTGCCGACCTTCACCTCGAGCCAGTCGGTGCGGGCGGCGCCGTTCACCTCGTACCTGCCGCCGTACTTCTCGAGGCGGAGCGTGGGCACGCTGCGCCCGTAGAGGAGTGAGGCGACCTTGGCCGCCGCGGTGGTGGGCGCCCTGCGGACGTTGAGGCGGGGCCGCGCCAGGACGCCGACCGTGTGGGCCCAGGCGATTGGGTGCTCGATCGTGTCGACGGCCTTCCACGCCCCGTTGAGGTGCGGTACGAGGTACGCCGGCATCCAGCAGTCGCCCGCGACGCCCCAGCCGGAGCCCCAGCTGTTGCGTAGGCGGAGCCCCTTCGCGTCCCAGCCGTAGGCGACGATGGCGTGCCCGCCGACTGCCACGTCGGCCGCTGGCAGGACGCCGTTCACCGGGTGGAACCACGAGCGGTACCACGTGGTGGACACGACGATCGGGCCGAGGTCGAGGATGGCGGCCTTGATCGTGGCGAGGTCGCGCGGGACGGCGTAGTACGCCGCGATCTTGTGGCTGCCGGCGCCGCCGGACGCGACAACCGGGTAGCCGTAGAGCCGCATGCGCTCCATCGCGTCACGGACGTATGCGCCCGCTGAGGTGCCGCCGATCTGGCCGAAGAACTTCGGCTCGTCGAAGTCGAAGAAGCGCTCCTGGTCCCTCCGGTCTTGCCACGCCTTCATCGCGCTCGACGAGTAGGCGACGCACATCGGTGTGGCGTGCTGGTCGAGGACGGGAGGCATTGCAGGAGATGCGTAGGAGGCCGGGAGGACGACCGAGGCGGTGAGGCCCTCGGACGCGTACAGCGCGGACAGCGGGTAGTCCCGCTCGTCGGGCGGGTCGGGCAGGGCGCCGAGGCCGTAGGCGGCGATGTCGTCGGTCACGGGATGCCTCCGTTCATCGCACGGCCGACGGTGGCGAGGACCTGGAGCGCGACGGCCACCAGCGAGACCAGCGACGCGCCGAGCGCCCAGCGGGCCAGCACCATCGCCCCGTCGGCGCGGTCCTGCCAGGCGAGCATCCGGTCGAGGTCGCGGTCGTGCCCGTCGAGGCGCTCGTAGATGCTGTCGGCGCTCCGCTGCATGCTGGCCCGCCGCTCGACGCCGAGCGCCTGGTCCTTGGCGATCGCGTCGACGGTGGCCTTGAGCCCCTTGATGTCCTCCCGCATCTCCATCAGCAGCTCGCGCTGCGTGAGGCCCATCGCGTCGTCGCTCACGGCCGCCCCGTCAGGCGGTGCCATCGCATCGCGAGTCGGGGTAGGGGGAGGTGCCCCGATATCGGACGGGGCGGGCCGGGTCGGCACTGGGGAGGGTGCGGCCGACCAGTAGGCGAGACCCCGCCGCGGCGGGGCGGCTCGGAGCATGTAGGCGGACCACGCCCTGAGGGTGGACGCGCGCGGCCCGCCCGGGTATCGGTCAGTTGACCGAGGGGCCCGGGAGTCGGTGTGGATCGGACCAGCGCGCCGTCATGTCCTCAAGGGTGGCGGCGGCGGGCTGCGGTTTCTACGTGGCCGTTTGGGCCATGCGCGTTTGCGGCCCCTCCACCTCCGTGAATCGGGTCCAACCCGGACACGACCTCCGTGGCCAGTGCTGCTGACGCGGCGACACGCTCGAGGATTGCGGGCACGATCGCCTCGTACAGGCTTGACGCGTACGACTCGCCTCGGAGGCGCCGGTCAGAGCTGTTGCAGAACGCACGCCGCACCTGGGGCGCAGACTCCTTGAACGCCGCGCACGCGTCGGTGTGGCGGCCTTGGCGCGGGGGCGGGGGGGCCGCATATCAGTTGGCCGGCACGGCTCCGCCCTGGTACACCCACAGGTCGAACAAGGCGCTCAGGTCGCAGGCGCAGGCCGTCCTCGGCCGTGGCCTGAAGATCCCGCGCACTGGCAAGGCCGTAGCGATAGCGCTCGTAGTAGGCGTGCAGGAAGGCGAAGAACGTCGGGTCGCCGAGCTGCCGCCGGAGCGCGTCGACGAAGAGCGCGCCCTTGCAATAGACGATCAGGCCATACTCCTCCTCGGACGGATAGTCCGCGATCCCAAGCCCAATGGGCAGCTCCGGTTGACTGGAGTCGCGCAGGCATTCCTGGAACTTGCGCAGCACACCGCGGGCGGCCGCCGTGCCATCGGTCTTCTCGGCGTAGAGCAGCTCGGTGTACGAGGTGGCCGCCTCGTCCACCCAGGGTTGCAGGAGCTGGTCGTTTCCGATCAGACCGTAGAACCACTGGTGCCCGACCTCATGGACCGTGGTCACCAGCACCTCGAACAACTCTTCCTGCGTCTCGAACCCCTCTTCACCGGGTAGGGGAGGCATCGCGCTCCCCACCCTGATGAAGACCTCGCCTGGATACTCAATGCCGATCCAACCGCCTGGGCCGATGCCCACCAGGTCGAGCTCGGCGAAGGGATACGGGCCGACCTCGGCCTCCAGGGTCCGCAACTGGCCAGCGGCAGCGTCCAGGATCGACGACGCTAGGTCGGCATGCTCCGGCACCAAGTAGGCGTTCAGGGTGACCCCGTCCGCCGTCCGGCTGGTCAGGCGCAACGGGCCGACCGCCAACGCGAGGTCGCGCATCGGCCCTGTGACGATGGTCTGCGTCTGGGTCTGGCCGGTGGTTGTGGCCGAGACCACGCTCCCGCTGCCGACGATGACCTGGTCCGCCGGCGCCGTGACGCGCCACCCGTACAAGGCCGAGTCGCTGTTGGTGGAGTCGCCGCCGGGTGGAGCGGGCAGCGTCTGCCATAGACCGTCCACCAGGCGCGGTATGAGGGGATAGAAGGTCGGGGCCAGCAGCACCCCGTCCGAAATGCCGAAGCGCCTGAGCGAGTCGCCGCTGGTCCAAGGGAAGGCTTTGACGGTGAACTCGGCGCTGAGCTCCGCTCGCGCGCCGGGCGCCAGCGGGGCCGGGAGGGCGATGCGGGCGGTCAGGCCGTCGTTCTCCATCTGAGGCCGCACCTCGCTCCCATCCACCGTCACCCGGCCCAGGTCCATTCGGCTCACGTACTGCCCGCCGGCCGCCGGCCAGAGCATGAAGACGATGTCGGGGAGGGCGACCGTCTGCTGGTTGGTGTAGAGGACGTGCTCGTGGCCGGCCAGGGTCGCCGTGCCGTCGGCGTTGAAGGTCACCGCCACGTCAATCGCATAGCGCGTCAGGTTGGGGGAGCGGTCCACATCGTCGGCGAACCCGGGTCGCATGGCAGCGTGGAATTGCGCGAGATCGGCCAACTCCAACGCCGGCGTCGGCGCGGCGGCGAGGGTCGGGGCGGGCGTGGCGATGAGGGGCGTCGCAGTCGGGCTCGGGCTGGCCGCCGCCGGGGACGGCGACGGGCCGGTTGAGCCGCACGCGGCTGCGACGAGGATCAGTGCGAGGATCGCCGGTGACAGACGCTGCGCCACTTCGTCCTCCCTCATTCGCCCCTGGTGCTTCGCCTGCGCGACCGATCCCGCAGGATGAGGCAGATCGCGCCGTCTGGCCGCATCGAGGTGCCTGCGCCGCCGGGGCGCTTCAAGCACCGCCGGCACCTGTCCAGACCGTGGCTCCCGGAGGGGCGAAGTAGCGGGTCGGTCTCGCCATTGGCCCAGCGCGTCGGATTGGCGACCGGATCGACGCTGCGCTGGTGGAACGCCCGGGCTCCCTGCCTCCCGCCGTAGCGACGGAGTGTGCGCCGTTCAGCCCTGCCCGATAGTGCCATTTGGCAGGTGCATGCGCGCACCACGAGATGGGGGCGGCGAACGCCGATCCTTGGCGTGTTGTGCCGCTGTATGACCCTATGGCAGGGAGTCGTAGACGGCCTGGATACCCGCGAGATAGGTCGGCAGGTCTTGATCGGGGTTCGCGATGAAGTCCTTCAGGAAGGCCTGCATACCCTCCGACCTGACGGCGAAGTCCGTCCGGCGTGCGGCGTGGATCGCTGGACCTCGACCGGAGCTGAGAGCGAGGAGCCAGTAGCCGCGGCCCGAGCCTGGGAAGCCGCAATGACCGGCGAGTTCGGGGAGTGAGCGTCAGACCCGCTGCTCGCTTCGCCGAGCCGGGTACTGCCCTCGGGTTCGGGCAGCCGCGGCGCCAGGATCCACACGAGCTGCGCCGTCGTCTCGGCGCCAACCTTCGACCGCGCGTTCGCCAGGTGGTGCTTCACGGTCGAGTGCGACAGGCCGAGGCGGTGGGCGGCCGCCTTCTCGGACCCCGCTGCGATGACAGCAGCGACCACCGCGATCTCGCGGTCGGTGGCGGTCCCGCCGGAACCTCGACCAGCCCGGACCCTGTCCCTCACGCCAGCCGCCTCGCCGCCGCCAACCACTCATCCCGGCCCTCGATCGGGATCTCGTAGGTTGCGAACGCGCGCCCAACACCTGTCGGGCGCGCCACTGCAACCTCTTCAGGCAGCGCCAGCGCCAATCCGTGCGCGTAGGCCGCCTGCGTCAGCCGGACACCCACGATCTCGAGGCCGGCGACCGTGATCCGGTCGTAGATGGCGTGAAGCACGTAGGTCCACGAACCTACCGGAAGAGGGCTTGTGCCATCGCTTGGCGCCCCGCCGCCCCTGCGATGGGCGGCCGCGGGCGGCGCTGGGCAGCGTGCGGGGGCGTGACACCCAGTTGTCACTGACGCGGTTGACGATGTTGGCATCCAGACAGGCGAGAGTCCGGAACGACGCGGGCTCTTCCAGGCCCGTCACCGCACGGGGATCGCCACGTCCGCGCCGCAATGTCGTCGGGGTCGCAAGGTAGGCTGACGACGAGGGCGACACTATCGTCAGCTGGGGGTTCGATGACACGCTACTGGGCGCTGCGGACGGACCAATCGCGCCGTGAGTTCATGTGGCGCGAACTTCGCGACGGTCGCCTGCGGCAGGGCTGGGGATATCGATCCGATCAGGACCTGGAGGTCCTCGCACGCCTGCGCCGCGGCGGGAGCCTTGTCGCAATCAGGTCGTCGCGCCACTCCATGTGGAGCTCGACCCCGTAGAGTGGGTCGGTGACCAGGAGCCGCGGCCGGCCGACTGAGTCGCTGCCAGGTCCGCGTGGCATCGATGCCTGGGCCTTCGAGGAGGATGGCCGCGAGGTCATGGAGGAGTTCTACGTCAGCAACGAGCTGTGGGATGCCGCCGCGCCCGGCGATGAGGTCATCCGCTGGACCGCCGAGGACGGCTCTGAGCCTGGCCAGGGCCGCTTCGTTCTCTGCATCGGGTGCTTCGAGCGCAGACTCGGAAGGACGTTGACCAAGGACGACTTGGGAGCTTCGGGACGGCCCCCGAGAGGAGCATCTCGAAGGTATCGAGAAAAACGCTGGACCGCGGCCGTCAGTCACCCAGTCGAGGACTGACGGGACTCGAACCCTCCACCGCAGGGCGGAGTCCTGACCGGTCACCTTCGCGACGTGCGAACCGCCAGCATCGCGGCGCGCAGCGAGCGTGGCGCCCATCGCGTGTGATCGACGCGTCCGGTTGGCATCTCCTACCGCGGAGTGACGCTGACGACCTTCGGACCCCACGGACAGTAGTACGTGGACGTCAGCGTCTTGTCCTCGACGTGGGACGGGAGCCCGTCACAGACCTCCATTGCCACGTCCACGAACTCAATACTCGCCGGGTCGAGGTGCCAGTGCCAGGGGGCATTGACGCCACCATCGCCGTCCACGATCGTCCCGATCGGGGTCTGGCGGTCGACGGCCGTCCCGTCACGCAGCGCGATGGCCTGCTCCACGAGTTCGGGCGTGAGCAGCTCGACCTTGAACGTCCCCTGGCCCGCCACCTCGAACGTCACCACTGCAGGCGCCTCGATGGCACCGGCCGGTTCAGACGGGGCCGCGCTCCCGCACCCGGCGAGCGCCAAGACCAGCACGACTGCGGCAAGAGGTGCGAGGAGGCGCCGGAGCCGGATTCGTGGTGCCTGGCCTGCTCGGGTCATGGGGTCTCTCCAACGTGGTCGCGGGGGGTAGCCGCGCCGATGATCGGCAACGCGTGCCAAGGCGTCAAGGCGCGAAGGCTGGCCATCGCCCAGGGCAACACGAGGCGCTCATCGCGGTGACCCGGGACGGCGGGCGGGGCCAGGCCCGCTGACCCTCCGGCTGACCCTGCACCACGCGCTGGCCATGGTTCGCCGTGAAGACCGCGAGCGGGCGCGAGCGACAGACTGGTTGGGTCGATCCCGCGGAC
>CAWGWF010000005.1:0-190627 GCA_963826225.1 uncultured Chloroflexia bacterium | reverse complement strand
CGGTGCTATGCTGCCGAGCGTGTCCCCCTCCCTCTTGGCCGGCGATCCTGCGTGTCCGCCGGCCGCGGGTGACGGTGCGTCGCCCACGGCCGATCGCGGCGCGTTGAAGGCCGTCCGTCGCGCCTTCGAGGACCTGGACCCGGCCGCCTGGGACGCCCTCGTCGTGGCCACGCCGGCTGCCACCCCGTTCTCGCGCTGGGCCTTCCACCGGGCGTGGTGGGACGCGTACGGCGCGAACGCCCACGAGGAGACCGTCGTGCTCGTGCCGGCGGACGCCCCGGACGACGCCGCGCCGGTCGCGATCGTCCCGCTGATGCACCGCCACGAGGTGGAGCCGGGCGACATCGAGCTCCACACGACGATGCGCCACACGGAGGGCGCTCCGCTGACACCGGTGGCCCCCGACGCCAAGGCGGTGTTCTTCGGCGCCTCCTACCACGCGGACTACGCCACGATCCTGGCCGCACCCGCGGACCTGCCGGCGGCCGCGGAGGCGCTCGTGGACTACCTCGCGGGCGGCGGGGACCCGGACCACCCGGAACCCTGGGACGCGGTGGACCTCCGCCGCCTGCGCTGCGACGACCCGGCGGCCGACGCGCTGGCGGAGGCCTTCGGGCGCCGCGAGATCGCCTGCGACTGGACGCTCAACGTGGAGCGCGAGGACGTCTGCCCGGTGGCCACGCTGCCCGCGGGCGCGGGGATCGACGACTACCTCGCCACCCTGGGCAAGAAGGAGCGCCACGAGATCCGGCGCAAGGTCCGGCGCGCGGAGGCGGCCGGCGAGGTGACGCTGACGGATTCCGCGGACCCCCTGGCGGACCTCCCCGCCTTCATCGACCTCCACCAGAAGCGCTGGGGCGCGGAGGGCCTGTTCCCCGATACTCCCGGCGGCGACGCAGAGCCGGGTGTTCTTCCGCCGCCTGTTCGAGCTGTTCGGCGCGGACGGTCCCCTGCGGCTCGCGTTCCTCACTGTGGGCGGCAGGCGGATCGCCGCCGGGATCTCGTTCGAGACCCCCGACGCCGTCCTCTACTACAACGCGGGCGTGGACCCCGACGCGCGGGACCTCTCCCCGGGCGTGGTGATGGTGGAGCGCTATGTGCGCCGGGCGCTGGAGCGCGGGATCACGCGCCTGGACTTCCTTCGTGGCGACGAGCCCTACAAGTACGAGTGGGGCGCGGTGGACGAGCCCATCAGGCGCCTCCTCGTACGCCGGACGGCGACCCGATGACCCTGATCAGCCCGCTCAGCCCGCTCAGCCCGCTCAGCCCGTGCGTGGAGCCGATGACCCACGCCCCGGTGCCCGGTCACGAGCGCATCCGCGTCGTCCAGGTCATGGCGACCGGCACCAACGGCGGCGCCCAGGAGCACGTCTACAACCTCGTGTCGCGGATGGACCGTGGTGTCTACGACGTCTCGGTGGTCTCGCTCTCGCCCGGCAGCGCCGCCCGCAAGCTCGCCCGCCTGGACCTGGACGTGACCGTGATCGACGAGCCGGACGACGCGATCGCCACCGGCATCCTGGCGGCCCACCTGGCCGACATCCGGGCCGACGTGGTGCACAACCACATGTACCGGGCGGAGATCGTGGGCACCAAGGCGGCGATCGCCCTGGGCGAGGCCGGCCATCGGCGCCCGTGGGTGGTGTCCACCGTCCATTCCTCGCGCGTGCGCTCGGACGAGGACCAGGAGGCGCTGCGTCGCCTGACGCCGGCGATCGACCACCTCATCGTCGTGTCCAACGCGATCGAGGCCAAGGTGGTCGCAGAAGGCAGGGCGGAGGTCCCGCGCTCGCTCATCTACAACGGCGTGGACCTTGAGCGCTACGACCACCAGGAGCCGTGCTGCACGCTGCGCGAGGAGTACGGCATGGACCCGGACTCGCCGATCGTTGGCGTCGTGGGCCGCCTGGAGCTGGAGAAGGGCCACCCGACACTGCTGGAGGCCTGGCCGCTGGTGCTCGCCCAGGTGCCCAAGGCCTACCTCGTGATCGTGGGGGAGGGGAGCCGTCTCGACGCCCTTCATGACATCGTCCGCGAGCAGGGGATCGAGCGCCACGTCGTGTTCACCGGCCGCCGCGAGGACATCCCCGCCGTCACCGCCGCCTTCGACGTGGCCGTCCTGCCCTCGTATCGCGAGGCCCAGGGCCTGGCCATCCTGGAGGCGATGGCGCTGTCCCGCCCGGTCATCGCGTCCAACGTGGGCGGCATCCCGGAGATGATCGAGGACGGCGTCAGCGGCCTCCTCGTCCCGCCCCAGGATCCCCCGGCGCTCGCCGCGGCCATCGTCCGCCTGCTGCGCGACCACCAGCTGGCCGACATGCTGGCCCGCGCCGGCCACGATCTCGTCCACGACCGCTTCTGCGTCCAGCTGATGGTGAACGCGGTCCAGGCCCTCTACGACGAGGGCGCCTGCGCGGTCCGGCCGCGCGAGGTCGACCGACGGCTGCGGGTCTGAACGTCCTGATCGCCCGTCGCGAGGGCCGAGATGCGATGATCGGACCCATGTCCCGTACGTCGGTGATCCGCTCTGTCGGCGTCGCCACACCGTTGGCTTCGGCGCGCTCTTCCTCGCGCAGTGGGCCACCTGGATCCTGGGCGACCCGGCCGACATCTGGGGCGGTGACTTCCTCATCTACCGCGACGCCGCAGAGCGGTGGCTGTCGGGCGGTGGCTACTACCTCGATCGTCAGCTGCACGGCCCGTACGAGATCAGCACGGCGACGTCCTCTACCCGCCGACGGTGATCTTCCTTCTCATCCCCTTCCTGTGGCTGCCGGTGATCCTCTGGTGGGCGATCCCGCTCGGCATCGTCACAGGCGTCGTCATGTGGCACCGACCCCATCCGTGGCATGGGCCGTGATCGCGGCGTGTCTGTGGTTCCCACCCACGGGCGTGAAGCTGATCTACGGCAATCCCGGCATGTGGATCGCGGCGGCCGTCGCCCTGGGGACGGTCTGGCGCTGGCCTGCGGTCTTCGTACTTGCTCAAGCCCACGCTGGCGCCGTTTGCGTTGATCGGGATCAACCGCCGCAGCTGGTGGATCGCACTCGGGGCTCTCGTCGCGGTCTCCCTCGTGTTCCTTCCGCTGTGGGCCGACGCCATCCGAGTGCTTGTCGATGCCCGCGGTGAGCGCGGGTTGCTGTACTCGGCCATCGAGATCCCGATGGTTGCAATCCCCGTCATCGCATGGATTGGCGGACGGTACAGCCCGCTTGCGGCGCTGCGGCGCCGGGTCGCCTCGGCGCCGGGTCCGGAGCTCGCCACCGAGCCCGCCCGTACCAACGGGTGATGCCCGGACGCACCACTCGCCGTAGCATCGGGTGACATGCGCCTGAGCTTCGACCGTCTCTGGATCCTGCTCGCGATCGGCCTGCCCGCGCTGGCGGCGCTGATCGTGCCGCTGCCCGCCGTGGACCTGGCGTACGGCGTACGCACGGGTGAGCTGATCCTGGCGGCGGGGGCGCTCCCCGCGGTGGACACCTACACGTTCACCGTGGCCGGAGAGCCGTGGACCGACCAGCAGTGGCTGGCACAGGTCGCGTTCGCCCTCGTGCACCGTGCCGGCGGCTGGGAGCTGCTGGCGGTGCTGCGCGCGGTGATGGTCGCGGCCACGTTCGGGCTGGTCATCGCGGCATCCCTCGCGCGCGGCGCGGCGCCGCGGACCGCCTCGATCCTGGCCCTCCTCGCCTTCCTGGTGGCCGCTCCCGCGCTCGCCCTGCGGCCCCAGCTGATCGGGATCCTCCTGTTCGCCGGGCTCGCTGTGGCTGGTCGCGGACCGACGCCAGCATCCGGGTCGCCTGTGGCTGGCGCCGGTGCTGATCGTGCTGTGGGCCAACGTGCACGGGAGCGTGGTGCTGGCGCCTGATCCTCCTCGGCTACGCGTGGCTGGAGGACGTGGTGGATCGCGCGCGGCCGGACGGCGCGGACCCCAGGCGATCCCTCGCCGTCCTCGTCCTCGGCACCCTCGCGACGCTGGTGAACCCGTTCGGCATCGGCGTCTGGGGCTACGCGCTGGGGGTGGGCCTGGACCCGGAGATCACCGGGCAGGTCGCCGAGTGGCAGCGGACCTCTCCGTTCACGGTGCCGGGGCTGCTGTTCTACCTGTCCGCCGCTGGCCGTCGCGGTCCTGGTGGTGATCCGGCGCGGCACGCTTCGCTGGCCGGCCTGGCTGTGGCTGGCGACGCTGTTCGTGGTCGGCGCCTGGACCGTGCGCGGGCTCCCCTGGTGGGCGCTCGGCGCCGCCGTGACGGTCGCGGCCGTGCTCCCCGCCCTGGCGTCGGTGAGACGGCCCCGCGCCAACGTGCTCAACGGGGTGACGGCCATCGCGATCGGTCTCGCCATCGCGGCCGCCCTGCCCTGGTGGCGCCCCGTGGACCCGCTGACCGGGCGGGTCGGGCTGCTGTCCTATGCGCCGTCAGGCCTGGCGCAGGCGCTCCGGGACCAGGTCGTGCCGGAGGATCGGGTCTTCACGCCCCAGACCTGGGGCTCCTGGCTCGAGTGGGCCGTCCCGGATGCCCGCTACTTCGTGGACTCGCGGATCGAGCTGTTCCCGGCCGAGGTCTGGCGCGACTACCGGGCGATCGTGGCCGGCGACGGCGCGCTGGAGCTCCTGGCCGCAATGGAAGGTGCAGGCGGTGGTGGTGTCCCCCGACGAGCCGGCGCTGCGTGCGGCGCTCGATGGGTCGGAGGCCTGGGTCCGGCTTCACGCCGACGACGACGGCGAGCTCTACCTGCGCATCGGTCCGGAGCGGGCCGTGGCCCGGTCGGCGTCCGCACCGTGATGTCGCCCCGCACTCGTCGCCTGGTCGCCCTGGCCCTGTGGGGCATCGGCGCGGGCGTCGCGGTGGCATTCGCGATCGCCCTGTCGCGCGACCTGTTCGTCCACGACGCCCACGCGTACTGGGCGGCGGACCCGGCGACCGCATACCAGATCCCTCAAGGGGACCCCGACGCCCTGTACTACGCCCCGCCGATCGTGATCGCGATGGCGCCCTGGGACCTGGTCCCGTGGCCGGTGTTCGCGCACGCGTGGTCGATGCTGATCGCGGTCGCGATCGCGTTCATGGCGGGGCCCTTGACGCTGCCGCTGGTCGTCACGCCGCCCATCGCGTCCGAGATCTCGCTGGGCAACATCCACGCGTTCATCGGCGTGCTGGTGATCGTCGGCTTCCGGTGGCCGGCCGCCTGGTCGCTGATCCTGCTCACCAAGGTCACGCCCGGCGTCGGCCTGCTGTGGTTCGTGTTCCGGCGCGAGTGGCGGAACCTGGGCATTGCCCTGGCTGCGACCGCGGTGCTCGTCCTCGTCACGCTCCCCTTCGGCTGGGATCTCTGGCCGCGCTGGGTGGAGGGCCTGATCGCGAACCAGTCCGCATCAGCTGCCCCTGATGCGCTGCTCCACTTGTCGTTGCCGATCCGGCTGGCGATCGCCACCGTGATCCTGTGGTTGGGTGCCAGGCGCAATGCCTACGGTGGACGGTACCGATTGCGGTCACGCTCGGGCTGCCGATCCTGTGGAGCCACGGCCTCGCAATCCTCCTCGCTTGCCTCTACCTTTTCGCCCGCGACCGGGTCTGGCGCTTGCTCAGGCCGGCGGACCAACCGGGCATACTCGCCGTGTTCCAGAAGACGAGCTGAGGGCGGGTATGACCGAATTGCCTGACGGAACCGCGAGGGCAGTCGCCTCGGAGGCGGCTGACCGCGCCGATACCGGGGCGCCCTTGGACGTAGTGGTCCTTGGTGGGGGCGGTCACGTCGGGCTGCCGCTGAGCTTGGTTCTCGCAGACGCAGGCCTCCACGTGGGCATCTACGACATCAATGTGGCTACCCTGGATCGGATCGCCTCCGGCGAAATGCCCTTCCTCGAGACCGGTGCCGAGAATCTGCTGGCGCGCGTGCTCGAGAGCGGGCACCTGTCACTCGGCTCCACGCCGGACATGATCGGGCGCGCGGACACTGTCCTGGTCGTCATCGGGACGCCCGTGGACGAGTTCCTCGGGCCGTCGATGCGCATCTTCGAGCGTGCCGTCGACCAGCTTGCGCTGCACCTGCGTGACGATGCCCTGGTCGTACTCCGCAGCACCGTCTACCCGGGGACGACCGAGCACGTCACGTCCGCCCTCGCTCAACGCGGTTGCCGCGTGGACGTCGCGTTCTGCCCGGAGCGCATCGCAGAGGGCCACGCTCTCGAGGAGCTGCACACGCTGCCCCAGATCGTCGGCGCCGATACGCGTGAGGCCGGCGACCGCGCCGAGGCCCTGTTCCGTCGCCTCGCGACCGGCGTGATCCGCACGACCAGTCGGGAGGCGGAGCTGGCAAAGCTGTTCACGAACACTTGGCGCTACATGAAGTTCGCCGTCGCCAACCAGTTCTTTGCGATCGCGGACCAGGCCGGTGTGGACTACACGAACGTGCTGCGAGCGGTTCGCGAGGACTATCCGAGGGCCGCGGACCTGCCAGGCCCCGGCTTTGCCGCCGGGCCTTGCCTGTTCAAGGACACGATGCAGCTCGCGGCGTTCACGACGGACCACTTCCCCCTCGGCCAGGCGGCCATGCAGATCAACGAGGGCATGCCGGCCTACATAGTGGCTGCGCTCGTGCGACGACACGGCTCCCTTCGCGGGATGACGGTGGGCATCCTGGGGATGGCGTTCAAAGCCGAATCCGACGACATCCGCGCCTCGCTCAGCTTCAAGCTGCGCAAGCTCCTGGAGTGGGCGGGTGCGCGGGTGCTCGCCACGGACGAATACGCGATCGACGACCGCCTGGTGCCGCTCGGCGAGGTGCTCGAGCACAGTGACATCCTCGTGATCGGAGCACCGCACCGCGCGTACCGATCCCTCGACCTGTCCGGGCGGGAGGTCGTGGACATCTGGAACGTCACCGGCGCCGGGATCCGGCTGTGACGATGAAGGTCCTCGTCACCGGCGCCGCCGGGTTCATCTGCGGGTACCTCGTCGAGGAGCTGCTGGCGGCCGGCCACGAGGTCGTCGGCGTAGACAACTTCAGCAAGTACGGTCCGGTCGCGAGGAGCTACGACGGTCACCCACGCTACCGCCTGGTGGAGGGGGACGCGAAGGACCGCGATCTGCTCACGGCCTTGGCGGCGGACGCAGACCAGGTTGTCGCGGCGGCAGCGATGATCGGCGGCATCAGCTATTTCCACGAGTTCGCCTTTGACCTGCTGGCGGAGAACGAGCGGATCCTGGCCTCGACGTTCGAGGCGGCCATCGAAGCGCACCGGATGGGGCGCCTGCAGAGGATCGTCGTGCTCTCCAGCTCGATGGTGTTCGAGTCCACGACGGTGTTCCCGACACCCGAGGGCGCGGAGCGGACCTCGCCGCCACCGGTCTCAACGTACGGCTTCCAGAAGCTCGCGTCGGAGTACTTCGCGAGGGGCGCATGGGAGCAGCACCGCCTGCCGTACACGATCCTTCGGCCATTCAACTGCGTGGGAATCGGGGAACGCCGGGCCGTTCGAGACACGGACGTCACGAGCGGGAACGTCAAGCTGGCGCTGTCGCACGTGGTGCCAGACCTCGTGTCGACGTCGGCCGCCCCGCTCTCGCTCAGTCCGACGACGACCGTCACCCGATGACTGCAGCTGAACCCTGATACGACCGGTCGTCACCAAGATCGCGACGGCGAGCAGTATCGGGCCGAAGGTCGATACGGGGACACGCCGCTGTGAGCGACGCCACCTCGATCGCTCTACCGATCCCCAGGAAGCTCTCCTGAGGGCGAAGCGGCCCGCAAGCAGCCGAGATCGACCTACCTTCGCGCTGGATCCCGCGAATGCGCGGGTGCTCCGGCGCCCCAGGGGCCCTACCGCCAAGGAGCGTCGCCGGCGTCGCACGCAGCAAGCGAGCGGCCAGGGCTGGATCTGCCAGGTGGTGCTTCGGCGCCAGCGTCAGCCGAGCCAGCTGGTTGGGGCTGCGGGCTCCATGCCGGAACCGGGTCCAGCATCCAGGTGCCTTCGAGGACATCGGCGTACCGCCATGACCGTCGTCCTCGCCGGCTTGCCGGACGCGCCCGCCGTGGCGGCATCGCCATGGATCGTCTCCGTCGACGCGGTCGAAGCCGCTCGGCCGCGGTCATCGGCGTGCTTCCGCGCCCAGCGACGCCGTGCCGCGGACGGGCCGGGCCTCCTCGAACCGGTCCCGCTCGAGATGCCTGTCGAGGTCATCGCCGTCCAACGTCGGCCGGACCTCGCCGGCTGCCGGACGCTGCCCGCCGGGCCGGGAAGCCGGACGCGGACCTCGCCTGCAGTTCGACGCGGCCGACGAGATCGTGCGCACGGGCGCCGTTCCGCGGCGGCCCGACCGATCCTGGCCACGGCGGGGTTGGTCGTCGCGCTCGGGGTGCTTGCGGTCTCGGCACGCTGGATCTCAACCCACCTGCCGCGCCGCCTCCCAGAACGTGTCCGCGCGCTTGCGGTGGAGTTCCTCAAGGGCATCGCGGGCGTCGGCCCACGGCCGCTGCTCGCCGCGTACGCGCTCAGCGTGACTGCGTGGCTGGGCGATGCCGTGCTGGTCTGCGCGTGCAGCATGGCGCTGGGCGTGAACCTGGCGCCGCCCGCCGCGATCGCGATCGCCGTGGGTGCGGCCCTTGGCACGGCGCTGCCCGCGGCGGGCGGCTACCTAGGCACGTACGAGCTCGGGGCCGTCGCCATGGGCTCACTCGTCGGCACCCCGCCGGAGACGATCCTCGCGATCGCCGTCCTCGCGCACGTGTTCGCCGTCGTGCCCGTGGCCCTGCTGGGGACCGTCGCTGTCGTTCGCATGGGAGTTCGTTTCGACGCGACGGCCATCGGGCGTCCCAGCCGTACGCCCTCGGACACCGTGGCAGGGCGGCCGTGACGCGCCCCGAGCTGTCGATCGTCGTCCCCGTGTTCAGGGAAGGAGATGCTGTCGAGCCGATCCTGCGGGCGTTGACGGCGGGGGTCACGACTCGCCACGAAGTCCTTGTGGTCTACGACTTCGACGAAGACCCCACCGTCCCGGTCATCGAGCGCCTGCACGCGGAGCTGGCCGCGATCCGGGGCCTGCGCAACGACCTCGGGCGCGGCGTGCTCAACGCGATGAAGGCGGGGATCGCCGCGGCCCAGGGCGACTTCGTCCTGGTCTCCATGGCCGATGGCTCGGACGAGCCACGGATCGTCGACGCGATGGTCGCCCTGGCGCGCGACGGCGCGGACGTGGTCGCGGCCTCGCGTTACATGCCCGGTGGGCGGCAATTGGGTGGCCCGTACCTCAAAGGGCTGTTGAGCCGGACCGCGGGGCTGACGCTCCACTGGATCGGTGGCGTCGCCACGCACGACCCGACCAACAACTTCAAGCTCTACTCGCGACGCCTGCTCGACACCACCACGATCGAGAGCAAGGCCGGCTTCGAGCTAGCGCTCGAGCTGACGGTTAAGGCGACACTCGCCGAACGTCGCGTGGCCGAGGTGCCCACGACATGGCGCGACCGTACCGCCGGCCAGAGCAACTTCAGGCTTCGGAAGTGGTTGCCCCACTACCTGCGCTGGTACTTGGCGGCGCTGTGCGGTCGCGTTGCGGTGCGCCGCCACCCCCGAGCGTAGGTGGCTGCCGCAAGTGCCTGTATCACCCCCGTGGTCGCGCTGATATGAGACCGATGAGGACCAGGGATCCGCTGCCGTCGTGAGCATCGCAGCCCGTAGACAGTTGCTCAACGCTCCGGCGGTGCTCCTCGCGGCCTCGGCCGTTCTGACTGCCTACGGTGCGACGGCGGGGCATTGGACCGCAGCCGTCCGTCCAATGGCGGTTGCGATGCTCGTGGCGGCCGCATTGACGGTCTTCGCGGCATCCTTCCTCCGCAACCGCAGCCTTGCGGTGGTGGTGTCAAGCGGCGCCGTTGTCGTGCTTCTCTCCGGTGGGCTGCTGGCGCAACTCTTCGCGCTCGGGACGGCCGCGTGGGCAGCCGGGGCGCTCTGGGGGCGGGCGACCGGTCGGCACGTATCGTTCCCGCTCGCAGCGTTCAACGTATTCTCAATCGTGATCCTGCTGCTGGCTGTCGCGACCGCGGCGGGCGCGGTTGTTCCGAGCGACCTGACGCTTGGCGCCCGAACACGAGTGGCCGCCGGCGCCGAGGCGCCCCGTCAGAGCATCTACGTGCTTCTCCTGGACGGTTACCCTAGGGAGGACACGCTGCGTGACGAGTTCCGCTCCGACAATTCGCCGTTCGCAGCGGCCTTGTCGATTCGAGGATTCACCTACTACCCGGACGCGATGACCCCCGCGGCACGAACGGAGCTGACATTGCTCTCCATGCTGGGAGGAGAGGTTGACGCCGATACACCGCCTACCTGGTCGCCCAGGACGGTGGAACGTCGTCAGATTCGAGCCGCCGTGCAAACGTCGCCGGTCGTGGACCGGCTTCGCGGCGAAGGCTACTGGCTCGTCCACCTCGCGTCCCCGATCCTCCACACGAACTTCGCTGGATGGGACGAGACGATCGACACGGGCCAAGTCAGCGAGCTTGAGATCGCGCTGTTGGGTCGGTCCCCACTTGCACCGCTGTTTGGAGACTGGATCCTCGGCCAGTTGCGCGACAGGACCACGGAGACACTGGACGCGTTCGCCGGACTCGCCGAACGGGAGCGCCCGAAGGTTGTACTCGCTCACCTCATGTCGCCGCACCCACCGTTCCTCTATGGAGGCGCGCCTGAGTGCTACGCAGAGGGTCGCTGCAGCCTCTTCGAAGTGAGGCCGCGAGCCCTCGGGATGACCGACATCGAGTACGCGCGTGCACTTGCCATTCAGGTCGACGCCATCAACGCGCTGGTTCTGGACGCGCTGGACCGAGTGATCGCCGCCGATCCCCGGGCCATCGTGGTCGTCATGGGAGATCACGGCGCCAGGCACGATGAGGATCGAGCCGATGAGTGGCGTCGCAGCTTGTTCGCCGTACGGGGTTCAGATGCCTTCGACTCCGACCCCTCTCCACGGGACCTGTTCCAGCGACTGTTGCGCGGCACGCGACCAGCGAGGTAGGGCCCGGGAGTACACGTTTGGGAACGGCAGCGGGTCGACGTGCTGGTTCAGGTGGGGGCGGGCGCATCCACTGAGCGTCGGGTGTCCGGATCCTCGACACGAACGGCCTCCAGCCAGACCGCAACCGTCAGGGTAATCATCGCCACGGCCCCGATGCCGGCGGCGAGGGCAAGCGGGCTTGAGGCGCCCTGCCCATCCATTGGCGCGAACAGCAGCAGGCTGAGTGAGAACACCACACCCAGGAGCAGCCAGGCCGCGCGCATTCGCGGTCGATCGATCGATAGGGTCAGCAGCACGAAACCCGCATATGCGTAGCGCTCGTGCATCGTAGTCAGCGACATATACGACGTCAGCGAGATCGCCGCAAGTCCTAGAGCAAGCCTCGATGCCGTCGGCTCCCGCCAGAGTGCCATGAGCACAGGCAGCGCGAAACATGCCGCCACCGCGAACCCGACCGCGCGCAAATCGAGTGGACCCAGCAGCGCCGTCCCGTCGAAGATGAATTGGCCATCGGCCGCCACGAGCTGCACGAGGTACCAGGGGTTCCACGCGTTCAGTGACAGCATCCGGAATGTCTCGCCCTGATAGGCGAGAAGGTGGCGCGCATAGTCCACGGGTCCCGTCGGGAGGAAGGGAAGCCAGAGAACCAGCGTCACGACGGCACCGCTGATCATGGCCCTGGCCATCCCACGCAGTCCATGCGCCGCCAGCACCCAGGCGCCGAAAGGAAGGAGGAGCGGCAGCGCCTGCGGCTTGGTCATGATGCTGACAGTGACGAGCGCAGCCATCAGCGCGACGCGGTTGTCCCGGGCGGCCAGTACGGCCAGGACGGCGGGTAGCACGTAGAGCGACTCGTACTGCCCCCACCATGCGGAGACGAACCAGATCCCTGGGATCAGGAGGACGCCGCTGGCCGCGAGCACCGCCGTCCTGGGGCGATCGCGGAACCACCAGACCACGGCGACGGCGATCCCGAGATCTGCGAGCGAGGCGGGCAGTTTCATCAGCAACCGGATACCCGGGTCGACGGAATCCGTCACCAGCCGAAACGACGGCTCCACCGCTGCAAGGGCACCCCACACCCATGCCATCGCGGCGGGGAAGGCAAGCGGGCGATCGTAGGCATGCTGCCACCCGCCAACGGCGATCTCGTGGATCCACGACGCGAAAAGATCCAGATCGAGGGGAAACCCGCGCATCGGCAGCATGACGATCCGGATCAGGATGCCGACGATGGCGACCAAGCCCAGGAGCGCCGTCCACCTCTTGGGCCAGCCCACTCCGGCGCGGCGAAAGGGACTCATCAAACGCCCCGCGGACCCGCCCTCAGGCCCGCGTCGTGACCCAGTAGCGCTCCGCGTAGCCGCCGGGCGTCCCGCCGATGTCGGCCACGCGACGGGCGTAGGCGCGGACCGCGCCCGCCATCGCCTTCTCGCCGTCGAACAGGCGCTCCATCTGGCTCTCGTACAGCGCGATGCCGCGGACTTTGCGCTCCACCTGGTCGCTGATGTCCGCGAACTCCGCGGCCAGCGAGACGCCGGCCGGGATGGCCGCCAGGGAGCCGCCGGGCATGTCCTCCAGGCGGCCGAAGTTCTCCCAGTGGGCGTACGGGAAGTCCTCGTAGAACACGGTCATGCCCGCGTAGTCCGGCCCCGGCATCACCCACGAGCGCGCGTCGGCCAGGAGCGCCGCACCCGCGTCCCGGGTCAGCTGGTGGTCCACGTGCCCGCCGATCCCCAGCGGCAGGTAGACGCGCTGCGGCTCCAGGCGCGCGATCTCCTGGCGGAGCAGGTCCACCGGCGGCGCGTCGTCCGCGCGCGGCAGGCCCAGCAGCTGGTCGTCGCCCTCGTAGCCGCGGAACACGGCGTCGGGGAGGTCCAGCCACACCATGGAGACCTCGGCGAAGGCGGCGTAGCGCTCGTCCTCGAGGCGGCGGCTGGCCATGGTGTCGCCCGCGGCGGCGGCCTCGACCCGCTCGCTGGTGAGCACCGCCCCCTGGCCGCGGACATCGTCCATCAGCGGCTGGCCGGCCAGCGGCTCGTTGTGGATGTGCGCGCGGCGGTACCACGAGGACCGCTGCCAGAACCGCCGGGCGGAGGCGTCCGCATCGCCCTGCGTGGCCGCCAGCCCCTCCGTCGTCGCCTGCCAGGGGGCCGCTGCGGCGTCCTCGGGGTAGTCGGCCTGGAGGTGGGCGCGGTTGAACGCCTCGGAGTTCGGCCAGATGCCCTTGGACCCGAAGCCCAGCGCCTCGCGCTGGTACGGCGTGAGGCTGTCCGCGTCCCCGGTGCCCGAGTAGAGGGTGAGGATCGCCACGTTCTGGCCCAGCTCCCGGAGGCTGGCGATGAGCCCGCCGCAGGAGAGGGCGACGTCGTCTGGGTGGGGGGCGATGAAGACGTGGGTCATGGCTGGCCGAGTATAGCCGCGCGATCGCGGCCCGAGAGCCTCAGGCGCTCCAGCCGCCGGCGCCGATCAGCGGCACGAACACGCACAGCCCGTCCGAGCGCTCCGTCCACTCGTCGGCGTGGCGCTCCACCACCATCAGCTGCTGGTCCCAGCGGGAGCCGACGGGGATCACCAGCCGCCGGGCCTCGCCCAGCTGCTCCCGGAGCGCCTCCGGGATCGCCGGCGCGGCGGCCCCCACCAGGATGCCGTCCCACGGCGCGCCGCCGGGGTCGCCCAGGCTGCCGTCACCCGACGTGGACCTCGACGCGGTCCCCGTAGCCCAGGCGCTCGAGGCGCTCCCGCGCGGCCGCCGCCAGCGACGGATCCCGCTCCATGCTGGTCACCCGGCAGCCGAGCTCCGCCAGCACGGCCGCCTGGTAGCCGGACCCGGTCCCGACGTCCAGCACGCGGTCGCCCGCCGCCACCCGGAGCAGCTCCGTCATCCGGGCGACGATGTACGGCTGGCTGATCGTCTGGCCGGCGCCGATGGGCAGCGGGCCGTCGTCGTAGGCCTGCGAGCGCTCCTCGTCCGGGACGAAGGCGTCGCGCGGGACGGCGCCCATGGCCGCCAGGACGCGCTCGTCACGGACGTCGCGGCCGCGCAGCTGCTGGGCGACCATCCGCGCCCGGGCCTCGCGCATGCGTGCCCGGACGTCGTCCATCGCCCGATCGTCAGCTCGGGGACGGGCTCGGTGATTCGCCCGCGGCCGGGGACTCGCTCGCGGCCGGCGATGCGGATTCGGCCGGGGACTCGCTCGCGACCGGCGATTCGCTCGCGGCCGGGGACTCGCTCGCCGCAGCGGACGGGCTCGCCTCCGCCGACGGGCTCGCCGAGGGCGGCGCGGTCACCACGGGCGTGGCGATCGGCGTGGGCTCCGGGGTCGGCGATGGCAGCAGGCCGGAGAACAGCCCACCGCGGCCCAGCACCAGCCCGTACAGCAGGATCGCGCTGAACACGACCACGAGCCCGATGACGAAGACGGCGGACGCGCGGTCGTGGACCTTGACCGCGATATCGGAGACGGATGGCGCGGCGGGCGCCGGCTTCGCGGGCGTGCGGTCGCGGCCACGCTTGGACCCGCCGGCGGCGGCCGCAGCGCCTGCCGTCGCGGCTGCAGCGGCGGCTCCTGCGACTTCGACATCCTCGGCGGCTTCAGGCTCACCATCCTCGTCGGCGCCCTCGTCCGTCTCGGCGTCATCGTCGTCGCCGTCAGGCTCAGCGTCGCCCTCGCCCTCGTCGACAGGCTCCGCATCGGCCGCCGCTTGGGCCTCGGCCTCCGCCGGTTCCTCGTCCACGGGCTCCGCCGCCTCGTTGTCGTCCGTGGCGTCCGCGGGGCCGTCGGCCGCCGGGTCGCGCTTCTCGTCCGTCATCCGGTGATCGTTCTCCTCTCCGCGGGCGCTGCCTGCAGGCGTCGCCTCACGCGGCCGTCAGTGTACCGATCGCCGGCGCCCCCGGGTCGGCGCGCCCCGTCACGCCTCGCGGACGGCACGCACGCCCAGGCCCGCGAGCCCCGCCGCCATCGAGATCACGCCGGCCACCGCGATCACCGGCCCCGGCCCAAAGTCGGCCACCAGCAGGCCGCCAAGGCCCATCGCCACCGACATCCCGCCGAACACCAGGGCGAACCGGAAGCTCACCACACGGCCCATCAGCTCCGGCGGCGTGCGCTCCTGGAACATCGTCTGGCTGGGGATCACGAACGCCATGTTCGCCACGCCCACCCCGAACAGGATGCCCAGCACCAGCGGGATGGAGGTCACGAACCCGAGCAGGACCACCAGCGCCCCGAACGCCGTGTACGCCGCGATGACCAGCATCCCCTTGCGAACCCGCATCGCCACCAGGCCCAGCACGAACCCGCCGACCAGGTTGCCGAGGCCGATGGCCGTCTCCATGAACGCGTACGTGCCCCGGTACTCGCTGCCGTCGCCGGGCGTCAGCTCTCGGGCCAGCACCAGCGAGGCCACGGTCACGATGCCCACCGCGAACTGGCCGGCCGTGCCCTGGATCGTGTTCGCCAGCAGCGTCGTCTCGTGGCGCAGGAACGCCCAGCCGGCCCGCAGGTCGCCGCCGAGCGATGACGGGCCCTCGCTGGCCGCCTCCGCCGCACCCTCGGCCACCTCGAGTTCGTCGGCCGTCCCGGCGCGCCGAGCCCGCCGGGCCAGCGGCGGCACCACGATCGTGGCCAGCAGCGCCGCCGAGGCGAGGTACGTCACGGCGTCGAACCAGAACGCGATCGGCAGCGAGCCCGCGAGGAACACCACGAACAGGCCCGCGATCGGGTAGTTGACGACGTCCGCCAGCGTCTCGCCCACCCACATCGCGGAGTTCGCCGACAGCAGGTCCTCCTCCGGCACCAGCCGCGGCAGGATCGCCACTCGGGCCGGACGGAAGAAGATCGACACCGTCGTGAGCAGGAATACCAGCGGGTAGGCAAGCCACACGTTGACCAGCACCGCCACCGGGATCAGCAGGACCAGGGCGGCCCGGAGGATGTCCGAGACCACCAGCACCTGCTTCTTGTCCCAGCGGTCCACGTAGGCGCCGGCGATGGGGGAGAAGAACAGGTTCGGGATCGTGGCGACGAGGAACGTCAGGGCCAGGGCGACCGCGGAGTCGGTGACCTCGTAGACGAAGGCCGCCAGCGCCAGCTGGTGCACCCGGTCGCCGAACAGGCTGATCAGCTGACCCACCCACAGCGCGGAGAAGGAGCCATTGAGCGCCAGGCGCACGTATGGGTGGCGCCTCGCGCGGGCGAGCGCGGACGGCCGGGCCGCGGGGACCGCGACCGCCGCGGCGCCCGCGAGGGGCTGGCTCAGCTCCGCCCCGATCCCGCCCGCCGCCAGCGCCGCCGCCAGCTCCTCCTCGACCGAGGCCGGCTGCGCCACGAGGGCGGGAGACGCCATGCCCACGCTCGCCGAGCCCAGCATCAGCGGCCGCTCCAGCGCGGCCACCCCCTCGAGCTCCGGTGCGAGGCCCGTCCCCGCCCGGATCCCGATCTCGCCCGCCGCCACCGCCTCCGCCGTACCCGCAGCGGGCCAGCCCCGCAGCCGCGCGGTGCCGGCGAGCCCCGTCTGGAGGTCGATCGCCGCCTCCTCGACCGCCTCCCGCGAGACCAGCGGCCGCATCAGCGTCGCGAACAGGAAGAAGGCGAGCCCCGCGGACAGGAACACGTCGCCCAGCGACGCCACGTTGTTCACCGGCCAGACCGGGATCGGGATCACGTCGCTGAACGGGCCCAGACGCAGGAAGAACTCCACGTTCAGCTCGGCGGCCAGCGGCACGTGGAGCATGGAGTCGAGCGGGCCCGGCAGCCCCGACGCCTCGTAGGCCGGCATCCAGACCGGCATCCGGCCGCCGTTCCACAGGATCACGAGCCCGTTGAGGGCGATCCCGATGAACGCCAGCGCCATGCCCGGGTAACCGCGGTTGTGCCACAGCGTCCACAGCAGCAGTCCGTACGCCAGGCCCAGCAGGGGGACCCGGAGCAGGTCCACCAGGTCCAAGCCGTACGCCAGCGCGGCCTCCGTCGCGAACCTGATCACGACCGCCAGGAACAGCAACGGCAGGTAGCGCAGGCGGATGTCGGCGAGGTTCTCCAGCTTCCCGCCCAGCAGCAGCCCCAGGACCAGCCCGAGCAGGATTCCGCCGATCAGCATCCCGAGATTGTGGGGCCCAGAGGGCCCTGCGTGCTCAGCCCCGGTCCGCGACCGGGCCGGCTGTTCCGGCGGGCGCGCCCGCCGCGGCCGTCGCCACCCGGTTCGCGTGCTGCGAGATCAGCGGGATCGGGCGCTGCTGCACCGTGCGGCCAGGGTCGCTCACGCCCTCGACCCAGCTCGTGCGCACGAACGCGTCCACCACCTTGGGATCGAACTGGATACCCGCGAACTTGCGCAGCTCGCCCAGCGCCTGCTCCGGGGTGAGCGGCGTCATGCGGTACGGGCGCTGCGCCGTCATCGCCTCGAACGCGTCCGCCACGTGCAGGATCCGGGCCAGCAGCGGAATCTCGTCCCCGATCAGCCGGTCCGGGTATCCGGAGCCGTTGAACCACTCGTGGTGGTGGCGGATGATCGGCAGCTCACGCGACAGCCGCGTCACCGGGGCGATGATCTGCGCGCCCAGCACCGGGTGCGCGTTCATGAGCATCCGCTCCTCGCGGTTCAGCCGCTCCTGCTTGAGCAGCACGTTGTCCGGCACGCCGATCTTGCCGACGTCGTGCAGTAGCCCGCCCCACTCCAGGGCCTCGAGGTCCGCCTCGCCAAGGCGCATCTCCCGCCCGATGTCGCCGGCGATCTCCTTGACCCGCCAGGAGTGCTTGCTGGTGTATGGGTCCCGCTTGTCCACCGCTCCGGCGAGCGCGGTGATGGTCTGGGTGAACATCTCCCGCATCTCGATGAAGTTGTGGTACGCCAGCCGCGTCGTGTACAGCGGCAGCGCGAACAGCAAGCTCGCCCACCACGCCACCAGGTACATCTGCGCCATGAGCCACCCCAGCGGCGCCAAGGCAAACAGACTTGTAGCGAAGTTCCGCGGGCATCGCCCAAGAGCACCGATCGGAAGGGCTGCCCAGTCCGGATCGCGAGGCGAGACGAGAGTGGCTGTCAGCGCCGCATTGGATGGCGAAGAAGACTGAACGGCCCCGAGTATCGCAGCAGCAAGCCTCCGATGCCCGTGGTGACTGGCTGCCGCCGCTGCATGACACCCCGCCGTCACAGCCGGGATCACAAGACCCGGCGTGATTGGCAAGCGTGCCGTACCACGGAATGCGCCCTCGCAACTCGCGCACCTCGGTCGTCCCGAGGAGCGCGACCCATGCCCCGACGGTTGGTCCGCCGAGCGCCTCGACGCGAGAGATGGAGCGATGGCGACAGCCACCATACATTCCGCGCGGCATTCGCACGGGCAGTGCGGACGTGAACAGCGTCACGAGGCATCCAGAAGGCAATGCCGAGCCGCGGCAGGCGTTGCTGCCCGGCAAGTCGTCGAATTCGAGCGCGATCTGTGGGTCTACAGGAAACAGCAAGTGTCGTGACGACAAGCGCAACCGCGCTGATCGCCACGAGCCCAATGATATAGAGCTTCAGGCGTCTCGGCATGCCACCTCAGTCCCTGCGCGCGGGGAGCTTACCCCCTTCGGCCCATCGAGCAACACGGACTTGAGTACTGGGCGTGCGTCAGCTAGAAACCCTTCATAGATGCCCCGCCAGCGAGCGCCATTGCGGCGACGCGCTGAGTGCAGCTACGACTCGAGAGGCGATCCTTCATCGGTCGGAACCTCGCGATCCTGCACTACCAGCCCTTGATGATGGCCTTTCCGGTGCCACGCTCGTTCCTCCTCGCGGCCTCCGTGCTCCGAAGAACACGAAAACCGACCTGACTCGAAAGTCGGTCGGTTGCACTACTCGCTCCGCCCCCACCCTAAGTGCCCAATTCAGGTGGGGGCATCAGCGCGTCCGAGCGTTTACTTCGTGCACCGTACGTTCGTACTAGTGCGGGGCGGACTATAGGTGTCCCGCTCCTCACTGGTCAATACGCAACCCTACCTATGCCTACCGTGCCGATCCGCCAGGTTCACCACTGCGGGGCGCCTCACAACGTATCTCCAAGGATCTCGCCCAACTGTGGTGGCTCGACACCGAGGTGATCGCGAAGCATTGCAGCGTAGTGCGCGTACTGCTCTGCGGCCGCTGCTGGTGCGCCCAGTTCGTGGTACAGCCGAATGACTTGCGCCTCGATAGTGTCGGCCTCTGAATCAAGAGCAAGACACTGTTGACCGACCCACAGGCGCCATTGAGGACTCGATTGGATCGCGGCCCCCGTGACGGCTCGCTCGACGAGGGACAGGTACCTCGCGTGGAGCCTGTCGCGATACCTAGCGGCCCAGTCCTCGTACGGGAAGTCCGCGGCAAACTGGCCTTGGTAGAGGGCGATCACCGACTCCACCAGATGCTTCGTTTCGGGGCGCTGCGACAGCAGTCTCTGGCACTCCCACGACCGGCAGTCCACAAGCAACGGATCGAGGGAGACGACCTCAGCGTCGTAGTGCACGTACTCAGGCGAGATCCCAGCCTTGTAACCGGGCTCAATGACACGCCGCAGGAAGTAGATTGTCTGGTGGAGTGAGTTCCCGCCTTGCTCCGGATCTTGATCAGGCCAGAGCACATCGATCACTCGGTCCGGCGTGGCTGCCCCGCGAGGCTGGCAAGCGAGGTACGCGAGCAACGCAAGCGCCTTCCGCCGCACGCCTCGGCCGTCCACCTGCCGGGTGCCGACCGAAATGGAGATCAGGCCGAGATCCTCGACCACCACGCGAGGCGCGAGGCGCGTGATCAGCGAGTCACCCCAACTGCCTCTGCCAGCTTGGCGAAGCCGCCGCCCTGCAACTCGGAGCCTAGCAATGTCCTCGGCTTCACCGATGTCTTCGACAATTGAGGCCATGCGAGTCGCTGGGCCGATGCCCGCCGTCGGCAGGTACTCGCGAAGCACCGGCAGCCATCGATGCGGAGTCGCCCGAGCAGCACGAGCGACGACTTCGAACGCGTCGTCAGCAAGTTCCCCAAGAACCCCCACGATCTCGCGCGCGAAGACGCTCGCGTGCGCGTCGTGCGTGGCTGGCCAGTTTGCGAGCAGCCTCGACAAGGCCCGGCTGTCCTGTCCGATGGCTCGGAGCACTGCAGCAAGACGCTGCTGCATGGGCGATCTCTGATGTGCGGCTATCTCGTCAGCATGTGACAGCGCTTCGGCGAATGCGCCAGGGTCACGTGTCTGAAGGTGGGAACGCGCCATCGTGAGATGCCATCTGAAGGCTGCTCCGACCTCCATCGTGGGCGGGGGGACAACCGGTAGTGCGGCCAGCAACTGAGCGCGAGCATCACCCCGCGATATCCAGAGATCGAGCACCCTCCAGTGGTGCGCCCACGATGGCGGGAGTTGGTCTCTTTGCACTCTCGCGAGGACTTGGGACGCTAGGCCCGGCGGGCCGTACCACGCCGCGATAGTGGCCGCCTCCAGCACTGCCTCGAACTGCCCTTCCGGGTGTGCGGTCGACATCGCGACTCGAAGGTGACGATCCGCATCGGGCCACCTGCAAAGGATCGCTAGGGCGTGCGCCTGCGCAAGGCGCACAGACACTCCCTCATAGCCCTGCGATGACACTCGCAGAAGGCGATCAGCCTCGCCCGCGAACCGCAAGGCGTCTTCGGACCTGTCTAGCCACACGACGACCTGCGAAAGATTCATGTAGGTGATCGCGGCGTAGTGCCACCTCCGGCCGCGCAACTGCGTCGCCAGGAGGTTCTCAAGCCTAAGCGCCAATGCTGGCAGGCTGTGCGTTCCCGAGGCCGCGATCAGATCCGCGTATGCATCGGATAGGTCGCGGATCGCTGTGTCACTGGCTCTGCTTCTCGCCCGTCGGGCAAATTCGGCCGCGCCTTCGTACTGCCGCGCCTCGATCGCGATTGACGCCGCGTTCTGGAGGGCGAGCGCGGCGTGACCGGCATCGGGATCCTCTGAGGCCGCCACCGCACCTTCCGCGGATGCGAGAGCTTCAGTCGTCGCACCGATCTGCAGCAGGAGCCGCGACTCGAGGACGAGACGAACGACGTTGCTGCCCCCGCCTGCCTCGAGAAGGTCCAATGCAACGCGATACTGACCGGCTCCGAGGATCGACTCGAGCGATCGCTCGATCACGAGCGCGGCGCGCTCGTGATCGCCTGCGTGCTCGTACAGCGTGGCGGCGACTCTCCAGTGGCTCGTCTCGAGACGCCTTGCCGCTGCAACCTGGGCGTTACGCACGCCGTCGGCCCCGATCTCCAGGGCCAGTCGAGCTGCAAGAAGTTCACGTGCGATCGGGAGGATTCGGTAGGCCGTCGTGGCGTCCCTTGGCGAGACAAGGGCGAAGGCCTCGGCGGCAGCGAGGGCTCTCACGACTTCGGCTTCAGGCTGCTGCGTGATGGCAATCCCAGTCTCGATATCGATCTCGTCAATGATCGATGCCTTCATCAGGAAGGCTGATACATCCGGAGGGAGTCGATCGACGATCTCTTCCGCGAGGAAGTCATACATGTCGCCAGCCGCACCTGAGAGCTCGCCGACAAGGCGACGCGATGCCGCCGCGTCCGAGCCATCCAGGTTGGTGTGGACGAGGCTGAGGAGGGCGGGCCAGCCTTCGGTGCGGTCGATCAGGCTCGTGACGACGTCGGGGTCCAGGGGCTGGTGGTAGGCGTCGCGGAACAGGCGATCGGCCTCCGGGACGTCGAAGCACAGGGCATCACCATCGAGGCGGGAGACGCCGCCGCGGGCGCGGAGGCGGGCAAGGGGCAGTCTCGGGGTGGTCCGGCCGGCGATGACCAGCGAGAAGCCCGGGCCGGTCTGCTCCAGGAGCGCCCGGACGATGGGCTCGGTCTCATCGCAACGGTCCACCAGGTGGTAGTCATCGAAGATCAGCGTGAAGCCCTCGGGGCGCGAGGCCGCGAACTCCGCCATCTCGCGAACCAAGGCGGCGGCCAGATCCTGTTGACGAGGGCCGCCAGGCCCCAGCTGGCGCAGCATCTCGTACGCGTCCGGAGCGAAGCCCGGGTCCACCTCCCGCCCGCTGGCCACGAGGTGGCGCACGAAGGTGAGCCAGTCCCGGTCATCCGGCTCCAACCGGTACCAGGCGGTGAGCCGCCCGGTATGACGAGCCCAGTCCCCGAGGAGCGTGGTCTTGCCGAACCCGGCCTCCGCGACGATCAGCGCCAGCCGGCCCGCGGCGGCCTCCTCAAGCCAGCCGTTCAGGCGCTCGCGGGACAGGACGTCCGCCCGGAGGAGGGGCCGGTGGATCTTGGCGCCCGTGACCGGCAGGGGGTTCATGCCGAACAGGCCCCCGGACGCGCCGAGCAGGATGGCCCCCGGGAGGCCCGGGCCGACCGCCACGAACGCATGCCCCTCGTGCCCGCTCCTGCCGGACGCGTACGGTCGTGGGTCGTCCGTCGAGATCGCGCCGCTATGCGGGGCGAACGATACGGACGCCGGTTCCGCCGCGTCAACGCGCGCCGTACTCGACCCGGGAGCGGTTGGCGCCCCACGCGCCGGTGGGGTGGCTGCGGCCGGGGATTCTGGAGTGCGGCGACCGGCGCCGGTGGAGGTGGGCATACCCAGGATGGTGCCGGGCGCCGCTCACCGGTGACTTATGCAAGTGGCCGTGAAGTCGCCGTTGGCATCCTGCGGTCCATGGACCCGGTGAAGTTCGGACTCGCCATCCGCGCGCTGAGACGGCGCCGCGGCTGGACGCAATCGCGCCTGGGCAAGGAGGCATCGCTGTCCCAGGCGGCGGTCTCCCGGATCGAGCGCGGCTACGGGAACCGGCTGACGGTTGATGTCCTGGCCGGCGTGGTCTCGGCACTGGGGGCACGGATCACCGTCCGCGTGCTCAGCCACGGCGAGGACCTGGACCGGCTGCTGGACGCTGATCATGCGGCGCTCGTGGAGCGGATCGTCCGCCTGCTCCGGGCTGGCGGATGGGAGGTGGTCCCCGAGGCCACGTTCAGCATCTACGGGGAGCGCGGCTCGATCGACATCCTCGCCTTCCATCCCGGCACCGGATCGCTGCTGGTGATCGAGGTCAAGAGCGTCGTTCCGGACGTCCAGGCGACGCTGGCCGGCATCGACCGCAAGGTCCGGCTCGCTCCACGCGTGGCGCGGGAGCGGGGGTGGCGCGTGCGCTCGGTGTCGCGGTGGCTGGTACTGCCCGGCGACAAGACCTCGCGCCGGCGGGTGGAGCGGCACGCCGAGACGTTCCGCGCCGCGCTCCCGGGTGGGACGGTCGAGATGCGCCGCTGGAGCACCGAGCCGGTCGGGTCCGTGGCAGGGATCGTGTTCGTGTCACCCAGCACCAGGGCGGCTGGCCGACAGCGGATCCGCCCGCCCAGGGCAGAGAACGGGGACAGGTAGCACCGAGGCGGCTGGCTGGCCCCGTTACGTGGTGTAGTAGCCGGGTGAGTGCTGGATGACAGGAACGAGGGCCTGGGCGGATCCGCCGGGAACCGGCCCGCTCAGCCCTCGTACTCGAACCCGATCTTGAGCACGACCTGGTACTCGACGATCTCGTTGTCCTCGATCCGCGCGGTGGACTTCACGACCTCGACGGTCTTGATGTTGCGCACGGTCCTCGACGCCGTCGCGACGGCCTGGCGGGCGGCGTCGCTCCACGACCTGGCGCTGGTCCCGACCATCTCCCGGATGATGATGACGCCCATGGTGTCCTCCTGCGGCCAGACCGGTCCAGCATAGGCTCCGGGCATCACGCGGGGGCGGAGGCCTCCGCGCGCACGCGATCGAAGCAGGAACTGCAGTAGACCGGCCGGTCGTTGCGTGGCTGGAACGGGACGACGGCCTGGCCGCCGCAGCTGTTGCAGACCGCGGCGTGGTACTCGCGAGTCCCCGGCGGCGAGGCGCTCCTCGCCTGCTTGGCCGCCGCGCGGCAGGTCGTGCAGCGCTGCGGATCGTTGGTCAGGCCCTTGCTTGCGAAGAAGGCCTGCTCGCCGGACGAGAACTGGAATGGCTCACCGCAGTCGCGACAGGTGAGCGTTCGATCCTGGAACACTCCTCGGACCCCTCCCTTGGCCACGCGTCGAGGCGAGCTCCGGTCCGGCGGACGGGACCGGCTCGGGCGCGCGCAGGAGGATCGGCGCTCGGGCTGGGCGGGCGCGGAGGCCCGGAACTCTCTGGACGCGACGATACGCGTGGCGTCAAGCACCCCGCGCCCGACCGGGAACCGGCTGGCGTGACCGGACGTCCTTTGGCGCATGTCGAATCGAACGATCCTCCCCGCCGTCGTCCTCCTGGTCGCCCTTGGAACCACCGCCTGCTCCGCAGCCGGATCCGGAGGTGGCACCGGGGGGAGCCCGTCTCCGACCGCCGATCAGGCGACCCCGACTCCGGCCGGCCTCGCCCACCCCACGGGCGCCGGCGAGATCATCCTGCGCTATGACGAGGTGGGCGGCTTCGTGCCGGTCGAGTTCGTGGCCTCGCACGTGCCGTACTTCACGCTCTACGGCGACGGGACCTTGGTCTACGTCTCGAACGAGCCGGTGGAGTGGCAGCCGAACCGGCCGATGACCGGATCGCCGATCCTGGCCGCCAAGCTCACCGAGGAGCAGATCCAATCGCTGCTGGAGTACGCGCTGGGAGAGGGTGGCCTCGCGATCGCGCGTGAGCAGTACGACAACCCGATGGTCGCCGATGCGCCGACGGCCGTGTTCGAGGTCAACGCCGACGGCGACTCCAAGACGGTGTCCGTGATGGCGCCGGGCATGGAGCAGGAGCCCGGGCCCGACACCGCGGTCCTGGCCTCGCTCGGGCAGCTCGCGGAGCGGCTGCGCGACGGGTCGATGGGCGGCCAGCCGTACGCCGCCGAGGCGTACCGAGGCGTCCTCACCGAGTCCCCCGGCGCCGAGGGCATCGTGATCGCGGACTGGCCGTGGCCCGCGCTCACGGTCTCGGACTTCGCCCCGCCCGAGGATCCCAACGCACTCCCGCAGCGGACGCGTACGCTCACGCCCGAGGAGGCCGCCGCGACCGGCGTCCCGGGGTTCGAGAACGGGATCCAGGGCGGGCTGTGGTACCGCGGAGATGATGGCGAGATCTACTCCTTCGTGCTCCGGCCGCTGCTCCCCGAGGACCAGGCGTAGCGCTTGGGCCACCGCGGGCCGGCGGGTGCCGGTCCGAGCGGCGTGCCTCAGCCGACGTCCGCGAAGCGCTCCCCGGCGTAGTTCACGAACCGCGTCTGCGCCTTCCTGAACCAAAGGTCGATCTCGCCCGTGGGGCCGTTGCGGTGCTTGGCCAGCTTGAGCTTCACGACCTCGCCGTCCGCGGACTGGTCCTCGCCGCCCCGCTCCTTCTCCCGCCACAGGAACATCACGAGGTCCGCGTCCTGCTCGATGCTGCCCGACTCCCGGAGGTCCGACAGCCGTGGCTCCTTGGACTCGCGCATCTCGGGCTGGCGCGACAGCTGGGACAGGGCCAGGACCGGCACCTTGAGCTCCCGCGCGAGCGCCTTGAGACCCCGCGAGATCTCCGACACCTCCTGGACCCGGTTGGCGTCCCGGGTGGTGGTGGACGACTGCATCAGCTGGAGGTAGTCCACGATCACGAGGTCAAGGCCGGTCTCCGCCTGGAGGCGACGGGCCTTTGTCCGCAGCTCCATGGTCGTGATGTTGGGCGTGTCGTCGATGTAGATGGGGGCCTCCGAAAGGGAGTTCATCGCCGGTGCGATGCGCGCGAAATCCAGCTCCTCCAGGAAGCCGGTCCGGAGGCGCTGCGAATCGATGTTGGCAACCGACGAGAGCAGGCGCAGAACGAGCTGCTCCTTGCTCATCTCCAGGCTGAACACGCCCACGCTCTTGCGATCCCGCACGGCGGCGTGCTCGGCGATGTTGAGGGCGAGGCTTGTCTTGCCCACGGACGGCCGCGCCGCGAGGATCACGAGGTCGCTCTTCTGGAGGCCCGTGGTCAGGCCGTCCAGGTCGTTGAAGCCCGTCCGGACGCCGCTGATCTCGCCTCGATGGGCGTGGAGGTAGTCCAGGCGGTCGTAGGCGTCGTGGAGCAGCGTCTTGAGGGCTGAGAATCCGGCCGCGACGCGCCGCTGGCTGACCGCGAACAACTCCGACTCGGCGCGGTCGATGGCCTCCTGAACCTCAGCCGGATCCTCATAACCGATGCCCGCGATCTTGCCGGCGGCCCCGATCAGGTTCCGCAGCAGCGCCTTGCGCTCCACGATCCGCGCGTACTGCACGGCGTGGACCGCCGTGGGCGTCTGGTTGGACAGGGTGCCGAGGTACGCCCGGCCGCCGATCCCCTCGAGGTCCCCGCTGCGCTCCAGGGCCTCCGACACCGTCACGATGTCGATTGGCTCCCGCCGCTCGAACAGGTCCAGCATGACCGCGAACACCCGGGCATGCGCCTGGCGGTAGAAGTCCTCCGGGCGCAGGAACTCCGCGACCTCGACCACGGCGTCGTGGTCGATCAGGATCGAGCCCAGCACCGACTGCTCGGCTTCTGGGGATTGCGGCGGCAGACGATCGATCATCGGTGTCCAAGTTTCGGGGTGATGCGTGACATCTCCACTGTCACGGAGATCGGTCCGGGCCGGTAGGGGCTTATCCCCGTGTCCGGTGGCTTATCCCCGATGCTCGCCGGCGAGTGGTGCCGCCATGTGGACGACCTGTGGACGACCCACTCGACGCAGCACCGCCAAGGCCCGCTGCGGCGAGCCGGCCCGCCAGGCGGAGCCGAGCACGTGGAGGCGACAACGACGCGGACGCCCGCTCAGGCGGGGTGTCAATCCAGACGCCGGATCACCCCAATCAGCTTGCCCTGAATGCGGACCGAGGGGTAGAACTGCGGCGGGTACTCCGGGTTGGCCGGCTGCAGGCGGACCCGGTCCTTCTCCCGGAAGAAGCGCTTGAGGGTGACGGCGTTCTCCTCCACCTGGGCGACGACGATGTCGCCGTCCCGGGCGGTCTCCTGGGGGCGGATCACGACGAAGTCCCCGTCCGCGATGTGGGCACCGATCATGGAATCCCCGCGCACGCGCAGGACGTAGGCGTCCCCCGCCGGGGCGAGGATGTCCGGCACGGCCAGCGTGCCCGCCGTCTCCTGGTACGCCTCGATGGGGCCGCCGGCGGCGATCTCGCCGATGATCGGCAGCGAGTGGGTCTCCGTGGGGACGGACTGCGGCGTCAGCTCCGCCGCGAGGCCCAGGCGGAGGGCAGCGGTGGGGGTCAGGCGAATGGCGCGGGATTGGGACGCGCCGCGCTCCAGGTAGCCATCCTTCTCCAGGGCCTGGAGGTGGTGGTGGACGGCGGACGTGGAGGCGAGCCCGACGGCCTTCGCGATCTCCCGCACGGACGGCGGGTAACCCCGGGCGCGGATGGTCGCCGCGATGACGTCCAGGATCTTGCGCTTGCGTTCGGCGTCGTGACGGGTCAACGGGCGCCTCCTTTCCAACGTCATCATACCGAACGGACGTTCGATGTCAAGGCTGCGACCCGCCCACGGGTCGGTCAAGCGGGGGTAGTCCGCGCCGGAGCCGCCCCGGGTGCCGGTGCCGGCCGCGTAAGCGTGGACCGCAGGCCTGCGGGCGAGAAGCGAGAGCCCGCCGATGGGACGCGCACGGGTCCCCTGCTAGACTCGCCTCCCCCGAGGCCATTCCCGGCCGACGGGACCACGAAGAGGACCAGGGTGGCTCGAGCTTCGCGGACGCGTCGCGACGATCGGCAGCAGCCGACGGTGCGTCGCCGCCGCCGGCGGGTCGGTATCCGCCGGCTGATCGGCTGGGCGTTGTTCCTGCCGGTTGCCGCTCGGGCCCCGCTCTACGCGCGGCTGTTCTGGGAGCTGGTGCGCGACGGGCGGACGCCCTTGGCCCGCAAGGCCATCCTGGGGGGTGCGCTCGCGTATCTCCTGGCCGGGCAGGACCTGGTGCCGGACGAGGTACCGGTGCTCGGTGGGCTGGACGACCTGGTGGTCGTCGTGCTCGCCGTGGACCTGTTTCTGGACGGAGTGCCGGGTACCCTGCTCGCCGAGAAGCTCGACGAGCTGGGGATCGACCGCCGCGCGTTCGACGAGGACGTGGCCCGGATCCGCCGGTTCACACCGCGCACGTTGCGGCGCCTCGTGCGCCAGCTGCCGGGAGCGGTGGCGTTCGTGGGCGATACGTGGCAACACAGCGGGATCGGGCCGCGGGTCCGGACCTGGATCAACAAGGAGGGTTCATTCGCGTGAAGGTCATCCTGACGAAGGAAGTCCCGAAGCTCGGCAAGACGGGCGAGTTGAAGACGGTGGCGGACGGCTACGCCCAGAACTTCCTCATCCCGCAGAAGCTCGCCGTGCCCGCTTCTGGCGGCGCCTATCGCGCGTACCAGCACGACATCGCGAGCCGCGAGGACAAGCGCCAGCGCGAGCGCGAGGAGGCGGAGATCGCCGCCACCCGCGTCGCCAGCACGACGCTCACGATGGGCGTCAAGGTCGGTGAGGGCGGCAAGCTCTACGGCTCGATCAACAACCAGGACATCGCCGATGCCCTCGGTCGCCGCGGCATCAAGGTGGACAAGCACAAGATCGACCTGGAGCAGCCGATCAAGGCCCTGGGCACCTACAAGGTGGCGATCAAGGTGCACGCGGGCATGACGCCCGAGGTCACGATCGTCGTCGAGCCCAAGGGCTGACCGACCGCGGGCCGCGCGCCCGTCGACAGCATCCGGCTTCGAGCGCCCGGGACGGTACGCCGCCCGGGCGTCTTCGTGCCCGGCGGCCGGTTCCGGCCCGGGCGTGCCCGTGCCGCCGCGCCCCGGCCTGGCACCGCCCGCGCCTGGCCGCCTCCCGCCCGCGCCGGCCTCCCGCCCGCGTCGGCCATCCCGCCCGCGTCTGGCACCCGTGCGTGCCAATCCGGGCATCCCGGAGCGTGGCCGGGGTCGCGAATGCGGCATCGGAGGGCGGAACCCCTGCACGAGCGGGGCGGATCTGGCACGCAGGTGAGCCACGTGGCGCGCGACAGGCCCGCGGCCGGCCTGCGGAGGCCGCGCCCGCCGGCGGGCAACGGGCGGGCGGCCCACCCGTGAACCGTGACGGGACGCTGTCACTCCCCGGGGCGACAATCACCCATGTGAGCGAGCGCGTGATCCTGCACGTGGACCTGGACGCGTTCTTCGCCGCGGTCGAGCAGCGGGACCGGCCCGAGCTGCGCGGCAGGCCCGTGATCGTGGGTGGCAGCGATCCCACCCAGCGCGGCGTGGTGTCGGCGGCCAGCTACGAGGCCCGCAGGTTCGGCGTCCACTCCGCGATGCCCCTGCGGACGGCGCTCCGCCTCTGCCCGCAGGGGGTGTTCCTGCCCGTCAGCGGGCGCAAGTACCAGGCGGTGAGCCGCGAGGTGATGGCGATCCTCCGCCGGTTCACGCCGCTGGTCCAGCCGATCTCGATCGACGAGGCGTTCCTGGACGTGACCGGGTCGCGCGCGCTGTTCGGCGACGGCGAGGCGATCGCGCGGCGGATCAAGGCGACGATCCACGACGAGGTTGACCTCACGGCGTCCGTGGGCGTGGCCACGACCAAGCTGGTGGCCAAGATCGCGTCCGACCTGCGCAAGCCGGACGGCCTGGTGGTGGTGTCGCCGGGCGAGGAGGCGTCGTTCCTGGCGCCGCTGCCGATCTCGAGGCTGTGGGGCGTGGGCGAGAAGACCGCGGCCGCGCTGACCGAGTTCGGGGTCCGCACGATCGGCGACCTGGCGGCCCTGCCCCCGGACCCCCTGGTGCGGCGGTTCGGGAAACACGGGGCGTCGCTGGTGGAGCGGGCGAAGGGGATCGACCCGGATCCCGTCGCGACGGGCGAGGCGGCGAAGACGATCGGGCACGAGCACACCTTCGACGTGGACACGGCCGATCGCGAGGTCATCGAGCGCACGCTGCTGGGCATGGCCGACGGCGTGGCCGGGCGCCTCCGGTCCGCCGGCCTGCACGCCGCCACGGTGCACCTCAAGCTGCGGGACTCGAGCTTCACGACGATCACCCGGCAGGTGGGCCTCGAGGTCCCCTCGGACCTGACCGAGCCGATCTACGAGGCCGCCCTGGCGCTGCTGCGCAAGGAGCTGCACGGCCAGCGGATCCGGCTGGTCGGGGTGACGGCGTCCAACTTCCGGCAGCGGGAGCAGCTGGCGATGTTCGGGGCCGAGGATCCGCGCCGCCACCAGGCGGCCGAGGCGCTGGACCGGATCCGGCGCAAGTACGGCCAGCGGGCGGTGACCCGGGCGCGCCTGGTCCGCTCGGAGTTGCCGGCGCCGTTCGAGCGGGATCCGATGACGGCCGTGGAGCGTCGCCACGGGACGATCGATGCGGAACGGCCGACGGAGCCTGACCCTCGTGACAGCGAAGGTGTCACGGAACCCCCGGAGGATCTCGACGCGGACGCTTGACATCGAACACCTGTTCGGTCTAGTGTCCGGGTCAGAAACGAACAGACGTTCGCATCCGGCGGTGCCCCCGGGTGATGACGACCCGCCGAGGGAAGGAGACACCACCATGGCGATGGTTCGCGTCGCGCCGGTCAACGTCCAGGTCCGCACGGACTGGCTGCGGGGCACGCCCCGGGAGATCACCTGGGGGGAGGACCGGCTGCCGGTCACCCGGCTCGTCTCGATCCGGGACGAGAGCTCGGCCTACCCGGCCATCACGGGACCCCGGACGGTGTTCGAGGTTGACACGCCCATCCTGCGCATCTCGCTCACGTTCCAGCACCGGTCGCGGCGCTGGGCGATCGAGGGCCTTGACGGGCTCGAGCTGGCGGCCTGACGGGGCCCACCAGACACGGGAGTCGCGGCTCCTCCCCGTCGGCTCCCCGGGGTCGGCTGCGGGGCGGGCGCAACGCGCTCGCCCCGCGGGCCACGAATGATCAGGCGATGGCGCTCACGGGTTCCCCGTGACGTCCCCCACGACGAACGTGGCCCGGCACCGGAGGATCGCCTGGTCCTGGGGGGCGGCGTCCTTCCGGGTGTCGGGATCGAACACGCGGCATTCGCGGGCGTCGGGGTGGTCCATGGCCACGGTCAGGGACATGGGCGCGCCTTCGGGCAGAGCGGAGAACCCGGCCTCCAGGGCCGGCGGCACCGCCACCTCGATCTCGCCCTCGAACCCGTTGGCGGTCCGATACGCGATGATCCGCGGCTGGAACATCCAGCCCGGCTTCGGGTCGCAGGTGCGGTCGGGGTTCCCGAGCGGGCAGCCGGCTCGACCACCGTCGCGGATGCCCCGCAGCGTCGCCTCGAGCGTCACCTCGGCGGATCCGTAGCAGGCAAGGAAGTCGAGCGGCGCCATCGCCGCGAACGCCTGGACGTCGAGGGTGTCGGGGCATCGGGGACGGTCGGGCTTGATCCAGGCCTTGCCGTCCTTGCCGGTGGCGACCCAGCCGAACAGGGGCGCGGGCTCGTCGAGCACCTGGACCTGGTACCAGGTGTACGTGTCCGCGTGGACCGGGCCCCCGACGATGTACATCCTCGCGCCTCTCGGCAGTGTCGGCTCGTACCTCACGGACTCGTCCCCGACGCTTGGGGCGGACCGGACCCGAAGGTCGTCGCCCGCGCGCGTCACGATGGCCATCCGGTCCGGGGCAAGGGTCAGCGCGATGGCCGGCGCGGATTCGACGGGGGTGGTCGCTCCCGGGGAGGTGGGGTCGCCGGACGGGCTCGCGTCCCCGGCCGGGCTCGACGCCGGATCGCCGGTCGCAGTGGCCGCCGCGATCGCGGCGCCCCCGGCCGGGTCACCGGGCCCACCTCGCCACGGCGCCGCGACCAGGACGACGATCACCGCGAGCAGCCCGACGATCACCGCGACGAGGGTGCCGACGAGGACGGTGGACCCGCTCGGGCCGCCCCGCCGTGCCCGGCCATGGCCGCCGCGATCCTGCGGCCGGGTGGCCGCCGACCGCACGACGCGGTCCAGGACTCCGTCCGGTGCGGGCTGCCCGGCACGGCGCTCCAGCATCGCGCGGATCAGGTCGCCGTTCGGGTCCGGGGCGGCCATCAAACCGTCTCCAGGGCTCCGACGAGCGTCGCGTGCGCCTCGTGAAGGCGCAGCTTGACCGCGCCCGCGGGCAGGTGGAGGAGCGTCGCGATCTCGGTGGCGGGGCAGCCTTCCAGCCGGTGGAGGACGACGATCGCACGATCGTCCGCATCCAGCTTCTCGAACGCCGCCTCGAGCGCGTCGAGGATGGCCGCCCGGTCCACCGCGTCCAAGTCCCTGATCGGCGCGTCGAGCCGGGGATTTGCCGCGGACCGGGACGACGGCGCGCGCTGCCGGAGCCGCATCCGGCATTCGTCCACGAGGAGTCGCCGGAACCAGGCATCGAACCCCTCGGGCCGGTCCAGGCGCGGCAGCGCGCTCCAAGCCGCGAGGAGCGCATGCTGCACCGCCAGGCCGGCCTCCGCCGCGTCGCCCAGGATCGCAGCCGCCAGCCGGAACGACGGTAGGAGCCTCGCCTCCGCCAGCACGCCGAACGCCGCCGGGTCTCCGGACGCAGCCGCGCGCACCGTCCGCACGTTGGCGGGCGGCGCTGGCGCCAGGACGCCCGCGGGGATCCGCTCCATCGGCACGTCGCCTCCCCGGGTCCGGATGAGGGGCGCGAGCGGATGATGGGCGCGACGGCCCACCGTGGGCAGGGTCCGACGGCCTCCCCAAACAGGGCCGGTGCGGCTCCGCTTCGGCCATGGCACGCTCCTACAATCACCGGGTGGACAGCACAGCCAGGTTTCGCGACCTCACGGTCGCCGAGTTCGTCGAGCGGCTTGCCTCCGGCGAGCCGGTCCCCGGTGGAGGTGCCGCCGCCGCGATCGCGGGCAGCCTGGGGGCTGCGCTGGTCGGGATGGTGGCCAACCTGTCCGAGGGACGCCCCAAGTACGCGGAGCACGCGGCGCTGCACGCCCGCGCGATCCCCGCCGCGCAGGAGCTGGTGGAGCGGCTGCTGGCCCTCGCCGACGAGGATGCCGAGGCGTTCGCCGGCTACGGCGCCGCGATGAAGCTGCCGCGCGACACGGAGGAGGAGAAAGCGGCCCGCACCGAGGCCATTCGCGCGGCGGCGATGGCGGCCACCCTGTCGCCGCTGCGGACCGTGGATGCGTCCCTGGAGATCGTGGCGCTCGCCGAGGAGCTGGCCGGCCGCAGCAACAGGAACGCGTCGTCCGACCTCGAGGTCGCGGCGCTGATGTCCGTCGCGGCCTGCCGTTCCGCCGCCGCCAACGTGTACATCAACCTGCCGTCGCTGGGCGACGAGGACAGGGCACGGGAGCTGCTCGAGCGGACCCAGCAGGTGGGCGACGCGGTCGAGCGAATCGCCGCGGAGACCCGGCAGGTCGTCCGCAAGGGCGACCCGCGGGACCCGCTCCCCGAGGATCCGGCATGACCGCGCCCACGGACGCAGGCCCCCGCCTGCTGCGCGGCGGGCCGATCGGCACGGCGATCCGCGAACAGGTCGCCGCGGACGTCGTGGCGTTCCGGGACCAGTTCGGCTACACGCCCGCGCTGGCGGTCGTGGTGGTCGGACGGGACGCGCCGTCGGCGGTGTACCTCCACAAGATCCTGGACGGCTGCCGCCTGGTGGGCATCGAGGACCGCCTCGTCGAGCTGCCGGCGGACGCCGGCGAGGGCGACATCGGCAAGGCGCTGCGGGAGCTCCAGGCGGACCCGCACGTCGCCGGGATCATCACCCAGATGCCGCTGCCCAAGGGCGTCCCGCTGCGCTCGGTCATCGACGTCCTGGACCCGCTGCGCGACATCGACGGGATCCACCCGCTCAACGCCGGCCTGCTCAGCCTGGGCTACGACGGGTTCCTCCCGGCCACCGCCCACGCGAGCATCGAGATCCTCAAGCACAGCGGCATCGAGATCTCCGGCCGCAACGCGGTCGTGGTCGGCCGTTCCAACGTGATCGGCAAGCCGGCCGCGCTGCTGCTCGTGCGCGAGAACGCCACCGTCACCATCTGCCACAGCAAGACGGAGCGCCTCGCCGACGTGATCCGCACCGCGGACATCGTCATCGTCGCCATCGGGCGGGCCAACTTCGTCACCGGCGACATGCTCAAGGAGGGCGCCGTCGTCGTGGACGTCGGCATCAACGTCGTGGACGGCAAGCTCGTCGGCGACGTGGACTTCGAGAGCGCCTCACGCGTCGCCTCGGCCATCACGCCCGTCCCGGGCGGGGTCGGGCCGCTCACCAACGCGATCCTGCTCACCCATCTCATGCGAGCGGCCCGGGACCAGGCATTCGGCCTGGTCCCGCTGGGCGCCCACTCCCTTGCCGTCGCCATGCCGGAGGCCCGCTAGATGTCGTTTCCGTCAGACCTCGATATCGCCCGCAGCGTCACGCCCCGCCCGATCGCCGATATCGCAGCCGAGCTTGGCCTGCGTGACGAGGAGATCGAGTTCTACGGCCCGACCAAGGCCAAGATCACCCTGGCCGGCGTCGAGCGCGTCGAGCGCGAGCGACCTCGCGGCAAGTACGTCCTCGTCACGGCGATCACGCCCACCCCGCTCGGCGAGGGCAAGACGACGACCACGGTCGGGCTCGCGCAGGGGCTCAACCGGATCGGCCGGAAGGCGTCGGTGGCGATCCGCCAGCCGTCGCTCGGCCCGGTGTTCGGGATCAAGGGCGGCGCCGCCGGCGGCGGCTACAGCCAGATCATCCCGATGGAGGATTTCAACCTCCACCTGACCGGCGACGTCCACGCCATCAGCGCGGCCCACAACCTCGCCTCCGCGTTCCTCGACAACCACCTCCACCACGGCAACGAGCTGGGCATCGACCCGTTCTCGATCCGCTGGCCGCGGGTGGTGGACATCAGCGACCGCTCGATCCGGAAGGTGATCATCGGCCTCGGCGGCAAGGAGAACGGCGTCCCGCGCGAGAGCGAGTACGTGATCACCGTCGCGTCCGAGGTGATGGCGATCCTCGCCCTGTCCACGGACCTGTTCGACCTGCGGGCCCGCCTCGCGCGGATCGTGATGGCCACGACCCGCGACGGCAAGGCGGTCACCGCGGAGGACCTGGGCGTGGCCGGCGCGATGACGGTGCTGCTGCGCGACGCGATCAAGCCCAACCTGCTCCAGACGCTCGAGGGCGGCCCGGCCTACGTCCACTGCGGCCCGTTTGCCAACATCGCCCACGGCAACAGCTCGATCATCGCCGACCGGGTCGCGCTGGCGACCTCGGACATGGTCGTGACCGAGGCCGGGTTCGGGGCCGACATGGGCGCCGAGAAGTTCTTCGACATCAAGTGCCGCGCCTCGGGCCTGCGCCCGGACGTCGCGGTCGTCGTGGCCACGATCCGCGCCCTCAAGATGCACGGCGGGGTGGGGAAGATCGTCGCCGGCAAGCCGCTCGATCCGGCGCTCACGACCGAGAACGTGGAAGCCGTCCGCAAGGGCGGCGAGAACCTGGCCGCCCAGGTGGAGCTCGTGCGCTCATACGGGATCCCCGTCATCGTGGCCATGAACGCCTTCCCCACCGACACCACGGCCGAGTACGAGGCGGTCCGCGAGGTGTCGCTCGCGGCCGGCGCCCGTGACGCGGTCGTGTCCACCAACTGGGCCGAGGGTGGCAAGGGCGCCGAGGCGCTCGCCGCCGCCGTCTGGGATGCAGCCACGGAGGATGGCGGCCAGTTCCGCCTCCTCTACCCCGACGAGATGCCCTTGCGCGAGAAGATCGAGACGATCGCGACCCGCGTGTACGGGGCCGCCGGGGTGGACTTCGCCCCGGCAGCGACGAAGGCCCTCGCCGAGTACACCGCGCTGGGCTACGGGCAGCTGCCGGTGTGCATGGCGAAGACCCACCTCTCGCTGTCGCACGACCCGTCGCTCAAGGGCCGCCCGACCGGCTACCGCTTCCCGGTCCGGGACGTGAAGCTCGCCGCCGGCGCCGGGTTCATCTACCCGCTGGCCGGCGACATGCGCACGATGCCGGGGCTGCCCTCCCATCCGGCGGGCGAGAAGATCGACATCGACGCCGACGGGAACGTCGTCGGGCTGTTCTAGCGGACGCGGCGTCAGGCGCCGAGCACGAACCCCGTCGCGACGGCGAACACGGCGGTCATCACCGCCGCCACCAGCACGCCCAGGGCGCCGGCGCCCCACATCGCCCAGCCGATGGGCCCGAGGGGCTCGCTCACGTGGCCGTGACCGTCGTCGTGGCCGGCACCATGGGTGTCGTCGCCGTGCCCGGCGTCATGGACCGGGGTGGAGCCGTGGCTCTCGTCGGCCGCGTGGGTGGTGTCGTCCGTATCGCTCATCGTTCTGCCGTCGTGACCTCCGCCCGCCATTGTCCCATGTCGCCACCCTAGACTGGGGTCGATGCTCACGCTCGTCCTCACCCGGCACGGCCTCACGGATCAATCGGAGCCGGAGCGGCACCTCGGCCAGCGGATCGACGTGTCCGTCAACGCCGCCGGCCGCCGCCAGGCAGAGGCGCTCGCCCGTCGTCTGGCACCCGTCGCCTTCGACCGCGTGATCACGAGCCCCCTGTTCCGGGCCCGCGAGACGGCCGAGATCCTGGCGCGGGGCGTGCCGGTCGAGGCGGATCCGCGCCTCCGCGAGATGGACTACGGCGCGTGGGAGGGCCGGACGTACGCCCAGATCGACGAGGTGGACGGCGCGTTCCGCCGCCGGTGGGAGGAGGCGCCGGACGAACTGGCCTGCCCTGGCGGCGAGTCCGGCAACGACGTGGCGGCGCGCGTCCGCTCGTTCCTGGACGACGTCCTTGACGAGCACCGGCGGTGGTACGCCCGGGCGTCGTTCCGAGCGGCGACCGCGGGTCCCGGGACGGCGGCCCCGACGCCTGAGCGGCCGGTGCTCGTGGTCGGGCATGCCGGCACGAACCGGATCCTGCTGTGCGTGGCGCTGGGCGTCGAGGTGCGCGAGTACCGCCGGCGGTTCGTTCAGGGCCAGGCGAACCTGACCGTCCTGCGCTGGGAGGCAGGGGACGCCGCGGCGGACGCGAAGGTCCTCGTGCTGAACGACCTCGCGCACCTGCGCGGCGCCGGCGAGGCGCCCTGGGGCTGAGTCGCAGCGCCCGGCCAGGCGCCGTGGGGGCCTTCGCCCGGAGCCTAGGCTCCGCGGCTTGCGTCCGGGTCGAGCGTCCCGTCGCGTTCGGCGACCTCAGCGCCCGGCGGGGCCGAGCGCGGGCCGCGCCGCCGGGCGCGGATCTTCCAGGCGACGAACGCGATCACGGCCGCCGCGAGCAGGCCCAGGATCACGTACTCGTAGCGCTTGAGCCACGGCAGGATCTCCTCCCAGCTCGCGCCGAGGACGACGCCCGTGCCGACGAGGAAGGTGACCCAGACCGCCGAGCCGATGATCGTGTACATCGTGAACGGCAGGATCGGCATCTTGCCGACGCCCGCGGCGAACGAGACGAGCGAGCGGATGATCGGGATGACCCGGCCGAGGAGGCTGGCGGCGGCGCCGTACTTCGCGAAGAACGCCTCCGTGCGGCGGAGGTCGTCCTCGTCGAAGAAGAGGTAGCGGCCCCAGCGGACGATGAGCGGGCGCCCGCCGAAGTAGCCGATCGCGTAGGCGATCCAGGCGCCGACGAGGGCGCCGGCCGTCCCGGCGACGACGGTGAGGACGAAGTTCCATGGGGCACCGGTCATGGGTTCCAGCGTCGTGCCGGCGCCGACGAGGAAGCCGGCGAAGGGAAGCACGATCTCGCTCGGGATCGGCACGATCACGCTCTCGATGGCGACCCAGAGGGCCAGGCCGAGGTAGCCGACCGTCTCGTAGAGCTGCGTGATGAGGTCGCGGACGGGTCCGTCGAGGAAGTCGAACACGGGCGGAGTCTAGCCGGGTCGGCGGGGACGGGCCCGGGCCCGCGGCTGCGGTGGGCGCTCGGGCCACGGCGCCGCCGCACTATGCTGGCGGCATGGCACTTGCGCCCGGCCCCGGCGACCATCCGAGAGGCCCTCACTTCGAGCCTGGTCGGCCTGCCCCCGACACGCCCGCCGACGAGGTCGTCCTCACCGGCGCCGACCTGACCGTCGCCAGCGTCGAGGCGATCGCGCGCGGCGGAGCCCGGGCATCGCTCGACGTCCATGCCAGGGAGCGGATGGCGGAGGCCCGGGCGGTCATCGACACCCTGGTCGCCCGCGGCGAGGTGGTCTACGGCGTGACCACCGGCTTCGGCGACCTCGCGACGACGTTCATCCCGGCGGCGGAGGCCGCGCGACTCCAGGAGAACCTGCTCGTCTCGCATGCGGCGGGTGTCGGGCGCCCGTTCCCGCGCGAGGTCGTGCGTGCGATGCTGCTGCTGCGGGCGAACACGCTGGCGCTGGGGCACTCCGGCTGCCGGCCGCTGCTGGTGGACCGGATCTGCGAGCTGCTGGCGCTGGGCGTCCACCCGGTGGTGCCCGAGCAGGGAAGCGTGGGGGCATCGGGGGACCTGGCGCCGCTCGCGCACCTCGCGCTGCCGCTGATCGGGCGGGGCGAGGTGGAGCTCAACGGCCAGGTGATGCCGTCCCTGATCGCGCTGCGCGAGGTGGGGCTGGAGCCGCTCGAGCTGGGGCCCAAGGAGGGCCTGGCGCTCCTCAACGGCACCCAGCTGATGAGCGCGCTGGGGGCGCTGCTGCTCGCGGACGCAGACCGGCTGGCGCGGACCGCCTCGGTGGCGGCGGCGATGTCCGTGGAGGCGCTGCTGGGGACGGAGGTGGCGTACGCGGCGCCCTACCAGCTGGCGCGCCCGCACCCGGGGCAGATCGCGGTCGCCGCGGAGCTGCGCCACCTGCTGCGCGAGTCCGGGTTCCAGCGGGCCCACCACGGCTCCGCGCACAAGGTCCAGGACCCGTACTCGCTGCGCTGCGTGCCCCAGGTGCACGGCGCGGTCCGGGACGCCCTGGACCATCTCCGCCGGGTGCTGGACGTGGAGCTCAACTCCGCCACCGACAACCCGCTGGTGTTCCCGTCCGGCGGGGAGGTTCCGTCCGAGGCGCTGGCGACGGGCGGCGGCCTCGTGATCTCCGGCGGCAACTTCCACGGCGAGCCGATCGCGCTGGCGCTCGACTTCGCGAAGCTGGCCCTGGCGGAGCTGGGCTCGATCAGCGAGCGGCGCACGGCGCTCCTGCTGGATCCGCGGCTCAACGGCGGGCTGCCCGCGTTCCTGTCGCCCGCCCCCGGGCTCAACAGCGGCCTGATGATGGTGCAGTACACGGCGGCCGCCCTCGCGTCCGAGAACAAGGTGCTCGCCCACCCGTCGTCCTCGGACTCGATCCCCACCTCGGCGAACCAGGAGGACCACGTCTCGATGGGGGCGGCGGCCGCGCGGCATGCCCGGACGGTGCTGGCGCACGTGGAGCAGATCCTGGCCATCGAGCTGCTGTGCGCGGCGCAGGCGCTTGACCTTCGGCTGGCGGCGATCGGCGGCGAGGCGGCCGCCGGTGCGGGCGACGTCCCACGCCCGGGGACCGGTGTGGCCGAGGCGCTCGCCCGCTTCCGGCAGCGTGTCGCACCGCTGGCGGAGGACCGGGAGCCCGGGCCGGACCTGGCGGCCGCGCTGGCCCTCGTGCACTCGGGGACACTGGCGGACCTCGCCGTCCCCGGCCCGGCGTAGACTCAGACGCCATGGCCATCCGGATCGCGGACGTCACGGACGCCGCCGGGTTCTCGCTGCTCCCGCCGTGCGCGGACCCGGGCTTCGACCACCGCTCCTGCGACTACTGGGAGGAGGCGGACCGGGGCTCGAAGGCATCGCGGGCGTCCTGGCTGACGCCGGCGCCGCCGCCCGCCGGGCCGCCCCCGCGGCCCCGCAACCCGTTCGCGCCCGACGCGGACGAACCCGCGTTCAACCCCTTCCTCTCGCCGGGCCGGCCGGCCGTGAACCCGTTCCTCCCGGACGGCGAGGATCCGGTCGACAACCCGTTCGCCCCCCGACCGCCCGACCGCCCCACCGTCGCCGCGGACGCCCCGCCCAAGCTGCGGCTGCTGTCCCGCGGCCTGGCGGTGTTCGGCAGCTACGCGAAGGTGCTCCTGGTGGACGACGAGCCCGCCGCGTACGTCCAATTCGGGCCGCTGTCCGCGTACCCCCGCGCGATGCGCACCCGCGAGCTGTACCCGCGGCTGCCGCAGTCGCCGCTGCCCGCGGTGATCACGTGCGTCTCGACGACGGCTTCGGCACGCGGCCGGGGCCACGCGGCGATGCTGGTGGAGGCGGTGTGCGACGACCTGGCGGGGCGCGGCTTCGCTGCCGTCGAGGCGTACCCGGAGGTCGGCGCCCGACCCGACGCCACGAGCGCGGCTCACCCGGCGTTCTGGGAGGCGCTCGGCTTCGCCGTCGCGGCCCCCGACGAGCGCTACCCGGTCCTGCGCCGGGAGCTCGGATGAGGACGGGCCCCGGGCTCGTCGCCGCGATCCTGGCGTGCCTTGCGGTCATCGGCTGTGCCGGCCCCGGCCCGGCGCCGTCCGCCGTCCCGTCCGCTGCGTCGGCGGCACTGCCACCACCCTCCGTGGCGGCTTCGCCCGCGCCGAGCGGCGTCGCGCCGGACGCGGCCCTGCTGGACCTCCTCCCCGCCGAGGTCGAGGGCAGGGAGGTCATCCTCGAGGAGCCGGCGTTCGCCGAGGCGGCGACCGACCCGGCGTTCGCGGCCAACGTCGATCGGGCGGCGTTCTTCGTCGTCGTGGACGAGGCCGACCTCGCGTCGGGCGTCGTCGCGCACCTGCGCCCCGGTGTGTACTCCGACGCGTTCTTCCGGGACTGGCGGGACTCGTACGACGAGGGCGCCTGCGGGCAGGCAGGTGGCGTGGCCGGCAACGCGGAGGCGGAGCTGGGCGGCCGCACCGTCCACATCACGAGCTGCGCGGGCGGCCTCCTCGTGTATCACGCCTACCTGCCGGAGGGCGATGTCGCCGTGTCGGTCATCTCGGTGGGCGAGTCCCGGTTCGGCGAGCAGCTGATGGCGGGTCTCGAGCCCTGACGCGGGAGCCCCGGCGCGGCGTAGACTCCGGCTCGTGACGACCCAGACTCCCGGTTCCGCACCCCCGGGTCCGCGGCCCGTCCGCGCCCCGCGCGGCTCCACCCTGTCCACCCGCGGCTGGCAGCAGGAGGCCGTGCTGCGGATGCTGATGAACAACCTGGACCCGGAGGTGGCCGAGAACCCGGACGAGCTGGTCGTCTACGGGGGCACCGGCCGGGCCGCCCGGAGCTGGGAGGCGTTCGACGCCATCGTGCGCGAGTTGCGCGCCCTCGCCGACGACGAGACCCTGCTGGTCCAGTCCGGCAAGCCGGTCGCGGTGTTCCGCACCAGCGAGTGGGCGCCGCGGGTCCTGATCGCCAACTCCAACCTGGTGGGGAAGTGGGCCACCTGGGATCACTTCCGGGAGCTGGAGCGGAAGGGCCTCACGATGTACGGCCAGATGACGGCCGGGTCCTGGATCTACATCGGCACCCAGGGGATCCTCCAGGGCACGTACGAGACGTTCGCGGAGCTGGCCCGGCAGCACTTCGGCGGGACGCTGCGCGGCCGCGTCGTCCTGACGGCCGGCCTGGGCGGGATGGGCGGCGCGCAGCCGCTGTCCGTGACCATGAACGAGGGCGTGTGCATCGCGATCGAGGTGGACGAGACGCGGGCCCGTCGGCGCCACGAGATCGGATACGTGGACCGGTTCACCCACTCTCCGCAGGAGGCCCTGGCCATGGCGCGGCAGGCCGCGGCGGCCGGCGAGGCCATCTCGATCGCCCTCATCGGCAACGCGGCGGACATCGAACCCGCCTGGGCGAAGGCGGGGGAGCGGTTCGACGTGGTCACGGACCAGACGTCCGCCCACGACGCCCTCGGCGGCTACGTGCCCGCCGAGATCAGCCTCCACGACGCCCACATGCTCCGGATCACGCAGCCGGACGTGTACATGACGCGCTCGATGCGCTCCATGGCAGAGCACGTCCGGGCGATCCTCGCGTTCCAGGCGGCGGGCGCGGTCGCCTTCGACTATGGCAACAACCTCCGGGCGCAGGCGCAGGAGGCGGGCGTGCAGGACGCGTTCGCGTATCCCGGCTTCGTGCCGGCCTACATCCGGCCCCTGTTCTGCGAGGGGAAGGGCCCATTCCGCTGGGTCGCGCTGTCCGGGGACCCGGCCGACATCCGGCGAACCGACCAGGCGATGCTGGAGCTGTTCCCGCATGACCGGTCCTTGCGGCGCTGGCTGGACCTGGCCGAGGCCAAGGTCCCGTTCCAGGGGCTGCCCGCCCGGATCTGCTGGCTGGGCTACGGGGAGCGGGCGAAGGCCGGCCTGCGGTTCAACGAGCTCGTCGCCTCGGGCGAGGTGAGCGCCCCGATCGTCATCGGGCGGGATCACCTGGACGCGGGGTCAGTGGCGTCGCCCAACCGCGAGACGGAGGCGATGGCCGACGGCACCGACGCGGTCGCCGACTGGCCGCTTCTCAATGCGCTGGTCAACACGGCCGCCGGAGCGACCTGGGTGTCGATCCACCACGGCGGCGGGGTGGGAATCGGGTACTCGCAGCACGCGGGCATGGTGTGTGTCGCCGACGGGACCGAGCTCGCCGCGCGAAAGCTGGAGCGCGTGCTGACGAGCGATCCGGGCATGGGCGTCGTGCGCCACGTGGACGCGGGCTACGAGCGAGCGATCGAGGTTGCCAGGGAGCGGGGCGTCCACATCCCGATGCTGGAGGAGTAGGCCCGGGGCCTGGTCGCCCGGGGCCTGGTCGCCCGAGCGCTCGGCCGCTCGATCGCCCGACCGTCCGTCCCCCGACCGTCCGTCCCCCGACGTGCCGGTTTCCGGGTAGTTCACCTCAAGCGGAACGAGTTGGTGCACCGATCGGGGCACCCGCATCCGCACGCCGTCGCGAGCACACACTCGCCAGGCTTCCTGCCGCCTGGCCGTTCGAACCGGTCGTTCCGCATGTCTGGAACCACCTCGAAATGGGCGATGGGCGGAGGGGACCGAGCGGGCGTGCCGGCGCCGACGGCTCCGCGGCGGGGACATGGGCGCCAGGAGCATGGCCGCCGACGGCGCCATGCGGCGACGCGCGCCGCGACGATACGGCAGCCGGGGCGCTTCGCTAGCATCAGCACGTGCTCGTCGAAAGCGTGCCCAACGTGTCCGAGGGCCGGCGGCTGGACGTGGTCGAGCGGTTGGCCGGTGCGCTTGTGTCCGTTCCCGGCGTGTTCCTGCTGGACCGGACCTCGGATCCCAGCCACAACCGCAGCGTGCTCACCGTGGCGGGCGAGCACGGGGCGGTGTCCGAAGGCCTCGAGCGCCTCGTTGCCCAGGCGATCGACGACATCGACATGGAGCGCCACACCGGCGAGCACCCGCGCATCGGGGCGGTGGACGTGATCCCGTTCGTGCCGCTCGGAGACACCTCGATCGACGACTGCGTCGAGCTGGCCCGGGCGTTCGGCGCCCGGATCGCCGGGCGCTTCGACCTCCCCGTCTACCTCTACGCCCGGGCGGCGGTGCGCTCCGACCGCGTGAAGCTGGCCGAGGTGCGGCGCGGGCAGTACGAGGGTCTGCGGACCGAGATCGCCCACAACGGCCGCCATCCGGACTTCGGACCGCCGCGGATGCACCCGCGGGCCGGGGCAGTGGCGGTCGGCGCGCGGCCGTTCCTGATCGCGTGGAACATCAACCTGGCCTCGGACGACGTCGAGCTCGCGAAGCGAATCGCACGGCGCGTCCGCGAATTGGGTGGTGGCCTCGCCCGCGTCCAGGCGAACGGGTTCCGGGTGGAGGAGCCGGAGCGCGGCCACCCGGTCCGGGCGCAGGTGTCGATGAACCTGCTGGACTTCGGCACGACCCCCGTCTGGCAGGCTTGGGAGGTCGTCGGGGAGTTGGCGGCCGAGGACGGCGTGGAGCTGGCGGAATCGGAGCTCATCGGGCTGATGCCGCTGGCGGCGTTCATGGGCATCGCGGACCACGCGGGCGCCGCCGCGGACGCGCCTGTTGACGAGCGCCTCGCGGTGGCCGCCGCGGCGATCCGCCTGCGCGACTTCACGCCGCAAATGGCCCTGGAGCTGCGGCTGGCCGCCGCCCGCGACGCCGCGCCGGATGCCGGATGACACTCCGGCTGATCGAGGGCGGGCGGGGCAACGGCGAGGCCCAGGGGCTGCTGATCCACGGCGCCTCGCAGGTCGCGACGCTCGCCGGAGGCATCCGGCGCGGCGACCTCCAGGGTGATCTCGCGTTGATGGACGCGGCCGATGCGGGAGGTCCAGGCGCTCCGGGGGCTCCGGTCGTCGCGTGCTGGGACGGGCTGATCGTCGGCGTCGGCCCCCGCGATCTCCTGGAGCCCAAGCTGGAGGCGAGCGGCCACCCGATGTCGCGCTTCGTGCGCATCGACGCGGCGGGCGGCGTCGTCACGCCGGGCCTGGTGGACCCGCACACCCACCTGCTGTTCGCCGGCTCCCGCGAGGATGAGCTGGTCATGCGCCAGCAGGGCACCGGCTACCTCGAGATCCTGGCCGCGGGCGGTGGAATCCTGTCCACGGTCCGCGCGACCCGGGCCGCCGCCCCCGAGGAGCTGGCGGCGCATGGCCGCCGGTGGCTGGACGAGATGGCTCGCCACGGCGTCACGACGGTGGAGGCCAAGTCCGGCTACGGGCTGGACCTGGAGACCGAGCTCCGGCTGATCGAGGTGGCGTTTGCGTTGGGCCGCGAGGGTCCGGTGGACATCGTCCCCACGTACCTCGGTGCCCACGCCGTGCCCCCGGAGTTCCGGTCACGCCCGGACGGGACGGAGGCCTACGTCCGGAGCGTGATCGAGGAGCAGCTGCCGGGTGTGGCGGCCCAGGGCCGAGCCGTGTCCTGCGACGTGTTCTGCGAGCAGGGCGTGTTCACCGCCGGGCAGAGCCGCCGGATCCTCGAGACTGCGGCCCGCTACGGGATGGCGGTCCGGCTCCACGCTGACGAGCTGGCACCGTCGGGCGGCGCCGAGCTGGCGGCGGAGCTGGGCGCCCTCTCCGCGGATCACCTCCATGCCCCAAGCGACGAGGGCATCGCCGCCCTCGCCGTCGCGGCGGACGGTGCCCGCCCCACCGTCGCCACCCTCCTGCCCGGCACGACGTGGTTCCTGATGACCGGCGACGCGGCGCCCGCGCGGCGATTCATCGAGGCGGGCGTGCCGGTGGCCCTGGGCACGGACTTCAACCCCGGCACGTCGCCCAACCCGAATCTGCCGCTGGTCATGACGATCGCCTGCCTGGAGATGGGCCTCTCGCCGGCCGAGGCGCTGGCGGCTGTGACCGTCAACGCGGCGTTCGCCGCCGGTGTCGAGGACCGCGCGGGATCGCTGGAGCCCGGCAAGCAGGCGGACCTCGTGATCTGGCGGGCCTCGAGCGTCGGCCAGCTCCCCTACTGGGTGGGCGCGGACCTCGTGGACACCGTGGTCAAGCGCGGCCGCGTGATCCACCGCCGCGGGGACTGACCTCGCCGCCCGTCAGGCCTTGCCGCGGGACTCGAGCAGGACGGTCGTGGTCTCGTGCGGCAGGCTCGACACCGTCACCGACAGCTTGGGCTGGACCACCGGCTCCGTGCCCATCTCGTGGAGGAACCGGCGGAGGGCCTCCTCGCAGTCGGCATCCTCCTCGCACACCGTCATCGGCACCACGATCCGCGGGTCCAGCTGGGCGACGAGGGCGGCTGCCTTCTCCGCGGACAGCGCCCCGCCGATCGGCACACAGGCGACCTCCACGTGCCCGATGTCGGCGAGCTTCTCCTCGGTCAGCTCGTGGCCGATGTCCCCGAGGTGGATCGTGTGGATGCCCTCCAGCTCCATCACGAACGCCGTCTGCCGGCCGCGATCCGCGCCGCGCATCGAATCCCGATACGTGCGGACGCCGGTGATCAGGACATCATGGACCTCGTACTCGCCCGGGCCATCCAGGACGAACGCGCCCTCCAGGCTGGATGGGATCGCCGTGGTGCCGTCGCGGGACACCCGGGCGACCTTCTTGGGCAGGGGCGCGTCGTCGGGATGGCTGTACGTGACGACGTCGCCTGTGATCCCGCGACCGGTCGGGCCGACGATCGAGGGATAGGGGTCGCTGACGACCACGGCGTCCTTGCCGCGCAGCCGGATGCAGGTCCGTCCGTACCAGGTGAGCTCCATGCGCCCATTCTTCCACGGGCCGCTCATCCCGCGCTTCGGCGCAGCGCCCCGGACGTGGTGGCGCACCCCCTCGCCGGAAAAGGATGGACCGGAGACGCCTGCCCAATCGGCGCCTCCGGTCCGAGGGAGGGAGGATGGAACCTGAGGGGTGTTCCATCGCCAACCATAGGCACCCCGGATTCAACCGCGAGCCCCCAACCGGTTAAGAAACGGACACCTCGCCGCGGGCAGTGGCGTCGAATGCGGGTCGCGACGACCGACCCGCGGGCCGCCGCTACGGGTCTCCGGGCACCCCGTGGCAGAATGCCGGCGATGTCACGTCTTCGACGCCGCTCCGGCGGCCCGGCCCTTGCGGTCGCCCTCGTGCTCCTCGTCGCCGTCGCCTGCGGAGGCAACCCGGCGCCATCGGCCACCCCGACCCCGCCCCCGCCCTCGGCCGGCCCGACCGCAGCTCCGCCCACCGCGAGCCCGTCGGCAACTCCGGCGGCCAGCCCCGGTTCCGTGGACGAGGCGCGCCTCGCGGAGATCGAGGCCCAGGTCATCGCGCTCCGCGGCCTCGAGCCGGAGGCACCCGTTGAGCGTGCCGTCCTCGACGAGGCGGGCCTCCGCGAGTTCATCACCCAGAGCTTTGCCGAGGACAACCCCGACGAGCTCGTCAAGGCGACGGAGACGCTCTACAAGGCGCTCCTCCTGATGCCGGAGGGGGACTCTCTCGAGGACCTGTACATCGAGCTCCTGACGAGCCAGGTCGCCGGCTTCTACGACGACAAGACCAAGAAGATGCACATCGTGTCGCGGACCGGTGAGCTGGGGCCCGCCGACGAGATCACCTACGCCCACGAGTACACGCACGCGCTCCAGGACCAGGCGTTCGGCCTCACCGACCTGATCGGGGAGGACAAGGACCAGGGCGACCGAAGCCTCGCGCGGCGAACCCTGGCCGAGGGCGATGCGACGCTCCTGATGAGCCTGTGGGCCCAGCAGCACCTGACGCCGGCCGAGCTGGGCGAGGCCATCGCCGCCGCAGACCCCGCGTCACAGGCGGTGCTGGACCGGATGCCGGCGTTCCTCAAGGAGCCCCTGCTGTTCCCGTACACGTCCGGCCTGACGATCGCGATCGGCGACTTCACGTCCGGGGGCTTCGCGGCGGTGGACGCGCGCTACGACGACCCGCCGTCGACCACGGAGCAGATCCTCCACCCGGACAAGCTCGCCGCCCGCGAGAAGGCCGTCCCCGTGACGTTCCCGGAGGACCTGGCGACGCGTCTCGGGGCCGGCTGGACCGTCCCGCTCCAGGACACGTTCGGGGAGTTCGGGCTGGAGCTCCTGCTGCGCGACGCCGGCGGCGTGCCATCGTCGGAGTCCAAGGACGCGGCCGCCGGCTGGGGCGGCGACCGGCTGGCGCTGGTCGAGGGACCGGACGGGGCTTCGGGGGTCGTCATCGACACCGCGTGGGACACGGAGGCCGACGCGGACGAATTCGCCGCGGCGCTCCAGTCGCTCGCGGACACGCTCAGGGCCGCGGGCCGGCCGGCCCAGGTGCTGACGCCCGCGGCGGACCGCGTGGTGCTGGTGACCGCGGAATCCGACGCGACCCTCGGCCGCCTCGCGAACGTGCTGGGCCTGGCCGGGTAGGTCCGAGCCCGCCGGCTCCGCTACATCGCCTCGGGCGCGGAGATCCCGAGCAGCGCCAGCGCGTTCGCCAGCGTCGTCATCGTCGCGGTGGCCAGGGCCAGGCGCTTCGCGGAGCGCTCCGGCTCCGCCGCATCCACCACCCGTGCGTCGCGGTAGAAGGCGTGGAACTGGGTGGCCAGCTCCGTCGCGTACGCCGTGATGCCCTGCGTCTCCTCGGCCAGCACCGCGTCCTCCACCACCTCCGGCAGCCGCGCGACCACGCGCGCGAGCGCGGCCTCGGGCTCCCCGGCCAGCAGCCCGGCCACGTCCGGGGCGGGTGACAGCCCGGCTCCGGCCGCCTTGCGCAGGATCGACGCGATCCGCGCGTGCGCGTACTGGACGTAGTAGACGGGGTTCTCCGCCGACTGCTTCTTGGCCAGCTCGATGTCGAAGTCGATGGCGCTGGTGTGGCCGCGCGAGGCGAAGAACCAGCGCGCCGCGTCCACGCCCACCTCGGCCAGCAGCTCGTCCAGGGTGATGAACTCGCCGGCGCGCTTGGACATGGAGACCTCCTGCCCGTCGCGCACGAAGCGGACCCAGGAGTAGAGGAGCACCTGGACGTGCTCCCGGTCGTAGCCCATCGCCTGGGCCGCGTTCCGCAGCCGCGCCACCGTTCCGTGGTGGTCCGCGCCCCAGATGTAGATCAGGTGCTCGAAGCCGCGGCTGAGCTTCTCGGTCACGTAGCCGATGTCGGCCGCGAAGTACGTGGGTCGCCCGTCCGAGCGCAGCACGACCCGGTCCTTGTCGTCGCCGAAGGCCGTGCTCCGGAACCAGAGCGCGCCCTCCTGCTCGTACAGGGCGTCGTGAGCGCGCAGGCGCTCGATCGCCCGCTCCACCCAGCCCTCGTCGTGCAGCCGGGCCTCGGACGTCCAGACGTCGAAGCGGACGCCGAGATGGGCGAGGCTGCGCTCGATCCCGGCTCGCACCTCCACCGCGGCCCAGCGCCCCACGACGTCCGCCGCGTCCGCGCCCGGCGCCATCGCCGCCGCCCACACGTCGTCCGGGACGTCCCGGGCGAGGTCCTCCACGTAGGCGCCCCTGTAGCCCTCCTCCGGGACGGGCTCGCGGCGCCGCAGCGCCACGACGGACGCCCCCAGGTGGCTCACCTGGGCCCCCGAGTCGTTGAAGTAGTACTCGCGCGTCACGGTCTGGCCGCCGGCCTCCAGGACCCGGCACAGCAGGTCCCCCACGAACGCGCCACGCGCGTTGCCGATGGTGAGCGGCCCCGTCGGGTTGGCGGACACGAACTCCACGTTGACCCGCCGGGGGTTGACCGCCGGGATGCGCCCCCAGCCCGCAGCGTCCGCGAGGATCCCGCCGATCAGCGACTCGTACGCCGCGTCGGTGACCCGCAGGTTGACGAACCCCGGCCGGGCGACCTCCGCCGACGCGACCAGGCCGGCGCCGGCCTCGCTCCGGAGGCCCACGGCCAGCGCCTCCGCGATCTCCATCGGCGACCGCCGGAGGGGCCGCGCCAGCTTCATGGCCAGGTTGGTGGCGAGATCCCCGAACGCCGGGTTGGCCGGCCGCTCGACCTCGACGATCGGCGAATCCGCGCCCGGCTCCACCGCCGGCAGCCGTCCGGCGAGCGACGGCGTCGGCCCACGCCCGCTCCACCGCGGCCGCGACGCGCGCCCGGATCGAGGCGCCGATGGCGTCGTTGGTCGCTGGGGCTGGGCACGGGTCCTCCTCCGGGGCACGGGCTGCGGGCCGGCCGACATCGTACCGGGTGCGGCACCCATGCCCGGGTGCGACACCGGTACCCGGGTACCACCCGGGGCCGGACCGGGTACCAGGACCCGCGGTGCCGAGGCGCACCGGAATCGATGCCGCCGGCTGTGCCGTCCGGTGGCGAGCCGCCGGTTGGGGTCGGTTGCGGTGCGGACCGTCCCAGTACCTTCGGCGACCCCCCGCGAGTACCGTCCGAGATCCAGGGCACCGGCCGCAGGCTGCCGGTTCCCGCATCGGCAAACCGGAGAACGGCGGCAGCGCCACACCAGCGTCCTGACCGGGGAGGTTTTGGAAATGAAGTCTCGGGGATTGGCAGACACCGTGGGCGCCGGAGCCCGGAGGAGCCTCGTGCTCTCCTGGACGGCGCTGTTCCTGTGTTCGCTCCTGCTGCAGTACGCCAGCGTCGTCGCACCGGCCAGCGTGCTCGCCGTGCACGACGAGACCTTCCAGCTGGACGGCAACGCCGTCGACAGCGGCGCCGGCGACGACTGGGACAACCACCCGGGCGCCGACGCCTTCACGTTCATCACGGATCCCCTGTCCCAGCAGACGGACAAGATCTTCACCGGCGGTGGGTCCAAGGACGACCTCAACACCACCGGCTGGGCGTGGACCACCGGCAGCGTGCCCGACAAGGACAACATCGAGCACGCGTTCGCCGCGCTGTACGACGACATCCTGTACTTCGGCCTGGACCGCTACGCCAACAACGGCGACGCGCAGGTCGGCTTCTGGTTCTTCAAGAACGGCGTCGGGACGACCGGCGGGCCCAACTCCGGCGGGTTCGCACCCGCTCACGCGGTGGGTGACCTGCTCGTCCTGAGCGACTTCACCAACGGTGGTGCCGTCAGCACGATCCGCCTGTTCGAGTGGGTCGGCTCGGGCGGCGACACCAACGGCACCCTTGATCTCATCGCAAGCGGGGCGATCTGCACGTCTGCGCCTGCCGACGACAAGGCCTGTGCCGTCGCCAACACCGGCGACGAGCCGGCGCCCTGGGCCTACACCTCCAAGTTCGGCACGGATGGAACGTTCCCGGCCGGCAGCTTCTTCGAGGGCGGCCTCGACCTGGTCGACGTCTACGGCGGCCAGCCCCCCTGCTTCTCCAGCTTCCTCGTCGAGACGCGCTCGTCGCAGTCGGTCGACGCGGTCCTCAAGGACTTCGCCGTCGGCTCGTTCAACACCTGCCAGCCGCCCGACCTGGCCACCGAGGCCAGCACCCACAACGCGGACTTCGGCGCCACGGTGACGGACACCGCCACCCTGTCCGGCAACGACGGCCCCGCCTCGGGCACCGTCGAGTTCTTCCTGTGCGGCCCGTCGGGCTCCTACCCGGACTGCGACAACGGCGGCACGAAGATCGGCGGCGCCGTGACCGTGAACACCACGAACAACGGCGGGACCGCGACGTCCGCCGCGTACCAGGTCGGCACCACGGCCGCGGCCGCGGGCAAGTACTGCTTCCGCGCCGAATACACGCCGGACCAGGCGTCGCAGTACCTGGCGACCGAGCACACGAACAAGACCACCGAGTGCTTCAAGGTCGATCCGGCGACGATCGACATCGCCAAGACCGCGGTCCCGGCCGGACCCGTCGAGGCGGGTGATCCGGTGGGCTTCGACATCACGGTCACCAACACCGGCACCACCACCACCCTCGGCGTGAGCGTCAACGACCCGCTCCCCGCGGGCGTGGACTGGACGCTCGGCGCCGTCACCGGCAGCACGACGGGCCTGGTCTGCGGCATCAGCGGCGCCGTCGGCTCCGAGGTGCTCGGCTGCACGAAGCCCAGCCTCGCGGCCGGCCAGTCGTTCACGGTCCACGTGTCCGGCGTGTCGGACTTCGCGGACTGCGACTCGATCAGCAACACCGCCGAGCGTCTCCACGAGCAACGACGGATCGGACAGCGCAACGGCGTCCGTGGGCATCGAGTGCCCCGACCTCACCATCGAGAAGACGGCCGACGCCGAGTCGGTCAACGCCGGTGATCCCATCGGCTTCACGATCACCGTCAGCAACGACGGCCCCGGCGTCGCCAAGGGTGTGACCCTCGACGACCCGCTTCCTGCGGGTGTCGACTGGGAGATCGACGGCGGCGCGGACGCGGCCGACTGCTCGATCTCCGGCGCCGTGGGCAGCGAGGTGCTGGCCTGCGCCTTCGGCGACCTCGCCGCCGGCGCGAGCGCCTCGGTCGAGGTGGGTGCCACCACCAGCGGTGATGCCTGCTCGGTCTACGACAACACGGCCACGGCCTCCGCCTCCAACCACCCCGACGTCGACGACGACGCGGTGATCACCTGCAACCCGGCCTCGATCGACATCGAGAAGGTGGCCGACCACGTGCTCGTCGAGGCCGGTGATCCCATCGGCTTCACGATCACCGTCAGCAACACCGGCCTGGGCGACGCGTACGGCGTCAAGGTCGGCGACCCCCTGCCGGCCGGCGTGACCTGGGACTTCGATCGCGACCACCCGGGCTGGACCATCGACAGCGGCGTGCTCAGCTACGGCGGCGCCGACGGCGTCACGCTCCCGGCTGGTGACGCGGTCAGCGTGCACATCACCGCCCAGACGTCCTTCGTGGCCTGCGCGACCTACGACAACACCGCCACCGTCACGACCACCAACGATGGCCGCGACGAGGCCAACGCGGTCATCGCGTGTCGGAAGCCCGACCTCACCATCGAGAAGACGGCCGACGCCGAGTCGGTCAACGCCGGTGATCCCATCGGCTTCACGATCACCGTCAGCAACGACGGCCCCGGCGTCGCCAAGGGTGTGACCCTCGACGACCCGCTTCCTGCGGGTGTCGACTGGGAGATCGACGGCGGCGCAGACGCGGCCGACTGCTCGATCTCCGGCGCCGTGGGCAGCGAGGTGCTGGCCTGCGCCTTCGGCGACCTCGCCGCCGGCGCGAGCGCCTCGGTCGAGGTGGGTGCCACCACCAGCGGTGATGCCTGCTCGGTCTACGACAACACGGCCACGGCCTCCGCCTCCAACCACCCCGACGTCGACGACGACGCGGTGATCACCTGCCTCTGGCCGGACCTCCTCGTGGACAAGTCCGCGGACGAGAGCCCGATCAGCGCGGGTGACGTCGCCAGCTTCACGATCACGGTCACCAACGACGGCCTGGGTGCCGCCTACCTCGTCGAGCTCGACGACGAGCTGCCCAACGGCGGCATCGAGTGGCATGTCGACCGCGCCGGCTGCTCGATCACCGGCGAGGGCGATGCCCAGGAGCTCCATTGCGACTTCGGCACCCTGGCCGCCGGCGCCGACGCCAGCGTCAAGGTGTGGGGCGAGACGACCAAGGACAACTGCGGCACGATCACCAACCCGGCTTCGGCGACGGCCTCCAACGAGCCCGCCGCCCTGACGCCCAACAATGACTCCGCCGACGTCATCGTCAACTGCGCGGAGATCACGCTCACCAAGACGGCCGACCCGAACCCGGTGCTCGCCGGGCAGCCGATCGGCTTCACGATCGAGGTCTCGAACAACAAGGACGGCACCGCGCGGAACGTGACGATCACGGACGTGCTGCCGGCCTCGCCGGGCCTCAGCTGGACGATCAGCCCGGCCGTCGAGGGCTGCTCGATCTCGAGCGGCGTGCTGACCTGCAACCTCGGCGACCTGGCTCGGGAACACCAGCGTCTCGGTCCACATCGTCAGCCCCACGACGTCCGCCACCTGCGGCACCGTGGACAACGAGGCATTCGTCACCACGTCCAACGACGGCAGCGATGACGACAGGTCCCAGGTCGAGGTGCAGTGCGCATCGATCGCCTTGGTCAAGATCGCGGTCGGTGCCGCCGATGGCGACGTCCTCGTCACCCAGCCGGACGACGTGGAGTTCAGCTACCTCGTCACCAACACGGGCACCGCGGACCTCCAGGGCATCGTCCTGGTCGATGACAACGCCACGCCGCTCGACGACTCGGACGACGTGACGCCCGACTGCGAGGGGCAGACCACTCTCGCCGCCGGCGAGTCGATGACCTGCACGGCCATCCTGCCGGTGGGCTTCGGCCTCCGACAGAACTGGGCCGTGGTCACGGCCAGCCCGGTCCTCGAGCCCGAGGCCGAGGTCAGCGACACGGACGACGCTTGGGTGCGCGTCCCGCAGCTCGTGATCGACAAGTCCGTCTCGGACGCCGCGCTCCTCGAGGGCGACATCACGACCTTCACCCTGGCCTGGACGCTCACGGATGGGCCCGTCACCGACGGAGTCATCACGGACGTGCTGCCCGAGGGCCTCGTGTACCTCGACGAGTCGGCCACCGACAGCGACGAGTTCGAGTTCGTCGACTACGACGAGGCGACCCGCACGCTGACGTGGACGGCAGCCACGGTGACCAAGGACGGCTCGGTGACCTACCAGGTCGCCGCCGAGGACGGCTCCGCCGACCTCGCGCAGCCGCTGGAGAACGTGGCCACGATCGACTCCGACGAGACCACGCCCGACAGCGACACCGAGAAGGTCGTCGTGGGCAAGGTCGAGGAGGAGACCGGAACGCCGGACGTGACCCCGCCGGCCACCTCAACCATCGACCAGGCGCCCGCGACGGGAGCCGGCAACGGCCTCACGCTCCTCCTGGTCGCGCTCGGCGGGCTCACGCTGCTGGCGGGGCTCCTCGTCCCGACGCCGGCCCGGGCCCGCAACCGCCGGAACCAGGACCACCGGAACCGCCGCGGCTGAGCTCCAGGCGGAGATCCCGGGGCCGACCGTCCGCCGGCCGGCCCACCGGGTCCGCCACCGACCATAGGGTCCCCGAGACCAGCGGGCGGGGCGCACGAGCCTGCGTGTGCCCCGCCCGCACCCCATTGTGGCTCAGGGGCGGGGCCGTCATCGGTCATGGGACCCTCGGTGACGGCGGTCAACGCGAACGCAGGACCCGAGTGCGGTTGGGTGCCGTCATAGGTGGTGTTCGGTAGTCAATGGGTACTAGACACGGGCAGTACCCTGCGAGCACGATTGCTGCGTCGCCCACAGGCAGCGACCGTGGGGCAAACCCATCGTCAGGCACTGATCCGCGACGTCATGTCGCGAGGGGAGAGAAGGGGACCACATCGATGAAGCTCACGAGGACCACTCGCAACGCGGGCTGGCTGGTCGTCGCCGGCCTGCTCGGCGCGGCGCTGATCGCGCCGGCGGGCGCCGCCGCGGCACCGCTGCCGGGCGCGATCTGGACATCCCTCTCGAACGGCCAGACCGTCAACCAGAACAGGTACGACAACAAGGCGGACGTCTACCTCAATGGCGGCCCCCAGAACTGCGGCAACAACGGCCTGGAGGACGGGGACTACTACTTCCAGGTCACGGACCCGAGCGGCAAGACGCTGCTCTCCACCGACGCGATCAAGTTCCGCCAGATCAAGGTGGTCAGCGGCGTGATCAGCGGCACGTCCGGTCTCGGCAATCACGCGGTTGGCGCGGGCGGTTGCGACGATGCCAAGCCGGTCCAGCTGATCCCCTACGACGACACGCCGAACAACGGCGATGAGTACAGCGTCGACATGGCGCCGGCGGCCGAGGTCGAAGCCTGCGACGGCTTCAACGCGGACTCCACATCGCTCAACTTCCTGAAGGACTGCAAGGTCTCGTCGAAGAACGACAACTTCAAGGTCGGCGAGACGACCACGACCACGACCACGACACGACACGGCCGAAGAGACCACGACCACGGCCGAAGAGACCACGACCGACGAGACCACGACCGACGAGACGACGGACACCGAGACCACCTCGACGACGACGTCGCTGACGGGCACGATCTCCGGCGAGACGGGCGAGCCCACACCGCCCAGCACGGACACCGTGGCCTTCTCGTCCACCTCGAGCACGACCGGCAACGGCTGGAGCCTGCTCCTGGTCGCCATGGCCGGCATGCTCGCGGCAGCCCTTCTGCTGACCCCCGCGGCGGCCACGCGCAAGCGCTAGGAGACCGCGCTCGGCGCGCGCCCGGCCCACCGGGTCCGCCACCGACCATAGGGTCCCCGAAACCAGCGGGCGGGGCACGCGAACCTGCGTGTGCCCCGCCCGCACCCCATTGTGGGCCGGGGCCGGGGCCGGGGCCGGGGCCGCCATGGGTCATGGGACCCTCGGTGACGGCGGTCAACACAAACGCAGGACCCGAGTGCGGTTGGGTGCCGTCATAGGGGGTGTTCGATAGTCAGGGGTACTAGACACGGGCAGTACCCTGCGAGCACGATTGCTGCGTCGCCCACAGGCAGCGACCGTTGTTCCAGACCCGAAGTCAGGCACTCATGCGCGACACATGTCGCGAGGGGAGAGAAGGGGGACCACATCGATGAAGCTCACGAGGACCACTCGCAACGCGGGCTGGCTGGTCGTCGCCGGCCTGCTCGGCGCGGCACTGATCGCGCCGGCGGGCGCCGCCGCCAACGGGACGGTCTGGGCCACGGTGACGGGCCATGTGGCAAGCAGCACGGGCACCCCGAACCCCAACCAGGTGGCCTACTGGCTGGCGCTGGGGTACGAGGACTGCACCAAGATCGACATCCACACGTACAACGATCCCGACAAGAACCAGGAGATCGCCTCATACCTGCTCGCCACGAGCTACGACCTCGTGGTCGTGAAGGCCGAGACGGGCGAGTTCGCCAACACGCTGTTCGAGAACGCCACGGCGGGTGAATCGGTGTTTGCCGACACCAACGGCAGCTTCGATTCCGATCCCCGTTCTGAGGGATTCGAGGACGGCGACCACAACATCAGCCACATCATCTTCTGCGACCCGGTCCAGACGACCACGACCACGACCACGACCGACGAGACCACGACCACGACCGACGAGACCACGACCACGACCGACGAGACCACGACCACGACCGACGAGACCACGACCACGACCGACGAGACCACGACCACGACCGACGAGACCACGACCACGACCGACGAGACCACGACCACGACCGACGAGACCACGACCACGACCGACGAGACCACGACCACGACCGACGAGACCACGACCACCACGACGTCGTCGGTTGACACGGTGACCACGACGTCGGTGACGGGCACGATCTCCGGCGAGACGGGCGAGCCCACACCGCCCAGCACGGACACCGTGGCCTTCTCGTCCACCTCGAGCACGACCGGCAACGGCTGGGGCCTCATCCTTGTCGCGCTGGCCGGCTTCCTCGCGGCGGCCCTCCTGCTGACCCCCGCCGCGGTGCGCAAGCGATAAGCGACCGCACCGGCGCCCTGGGGCGCCCGTAGACGCGCCAGGTTGACGAACCGGCCGGGAGGCTCATCCCCTGGCCGGTTTGTCGCTGGGTGAACTCGGGTCGGACGGGGGATGGCCCGGATCGCTCAGGGGATCTCGCGGAACGGGAAGTAGGCGGCGAAGCCCAGGGTGTACGCGACGATGAACCCGACCCGGACGAACCGCGGCAGGCCGGCGCGGGTGAGCAGGATCGCGATCCCCGCCGCGACCGCCGGCAGCGCGGGCAGGAAGTAGTAGATGTACATGATCCGGTCCGTCGTCAGCGCCAGTGCGACGTACGGCAGGTAGTTGGCCGCCCCCCAGGCGACGGCCCACAGCGCGAGCGCGTCCCGGGTCCGCCAGGCGTACCAGGTCACCCACAGCGCAGCGAGCGGGATCGCGGCCGACAGGAGCGGGTTCAAGGCGCCGCGGAAGTCGATCGTCGGCCGCGCCGCCACGACCTCCTCGCCCGCGCTCACCTTCACGTCCACGCGCAGGTAGGCGATCTGACACTCGTTGAAGATCCACTGCCAGGGGCGGCTGTCGGCCTCCGGGCAGAAGCCGGTGCTGTCCATCGGGCGCTGGAGGTTGGCGCCGTAGCTGACCATGTGCTGGACGTGCTCGACCGGGTTGGTGTAGGTGGAGAACCGGGCGTCCAAGAGGCCGAGGCCCACCAGCCCGACGACCGCGACGGTCACCACGAACGTGACGGGTCCGCGCAGGTCCGGCAGGGGGATCCGCCGGGCGCGCCACCACGGCCCGCCGGCCTGGAGCAGGTACAGCAGGAGGATGGCTGCCACGCCGTAGATCGCGGTGATCTTGACCAGCAGACCGACGGCCACGGCCAGCCCGGCCAGCGCCCACCGCCCGCGCATCGCCAGCCAGGAACCGAGGAGGATGGGGGCCAGGGCCATCATGTCCAGCGTCCCGATCCGCCCGTGGACGAGGGTGAGGTTGTCGAAGGCGAGGAGCGCGACCACCAGCACGCCCAGCCACGCGGACGCGCCGCCGGTGCGGACGATCCGGTACACGACGACGAGCGCGATCAGCCCGGCCACGACGCTCGGCACCCGCCAGCCGATGCCGTTGTCGCCGAAGACGGCCATGGACGCGGCCATCAGCAGCTTGCCCAGCGGTGGATGCTCGGTGTTGGGGTCCAGGAAGGGCGTGCTGCCCGCGTAGTGGGCGCCCTCCGCCACTGGCCAGCCCAGCAGGATCCGGGCGGCGTTGACGTAGTAGGCCTCGTCGAAGATCAGCCCGCCCGCCGGCACGTTCAGCCAGGCGACCCGGGCGACGAAGGCGGCGACCAGCACGAGCGGCAGCACGGTCGCCACGTCGCCCAGGTTGCCGCGGAGCCGCTCCGCGAACGCGGCCAGGGCCCGGGGAACCCGCCCCGGCTCGGGCTCCGGGGCGTCGGCGGTCACGGCGTCGGACGGCTCGGCCTCGGACGGCCCGGCCTCGGACGGCCCGGCCTCGGCGCCGCTTCCGGGTGGCTGGTCCGTCACGTGCTGCTGGTCCGTCACGGGTTCAAGGGTCCTCCCGCTGGCCTGTGCTCGAAGCGTAGCCGACGCCGGGCCCGCCGCCGGCGACGTGGCATTGCCCGCCGCCGGGTGCCGGGGCGCACCACGAGTCCGGGCCGTGGTGGAGTCTGGCGCGGTCCGGTGCGGCTGGTCAGGGCCCATTGGTACTGGACGGGCCCGGGACCGATCCGGACGATACGGGGAGCGTCGCTGTCCCCGAGAGCGACAAGGGCCGGGGTGTGGGTGTCCACCCCGGCCCCTCTGTCTCCGACCGCCCGCGGCCCTCAGATCTCGATGGACGTCCCGGGCCAGACGAACCCCACGGGCCCGTCGTACACGGCGTGAACGGACGCGATCGTGTCTCCCTCGTCATGCCCCATCAGGAGGTGGGTGAGCAGCACCCGGCCGGCGCCGGTCGCAGCCGCCAGGCGCCCGACCGCAGGCCCGTCGAGGTGGAACACCCCTCGCGGCACGGGCCCGGCGCCGAACGACACCTCGGCCAGCAGCGCGTCCCCGGGCCGGACGAGCGGGGCGATGTCCTCGGCATGCCCGCAGTCGCCGCTGTACACGAGACCGGGCCCGCCATCCGCGGCGACCCGGATCGCGTAGCTCTCCTCGGTATGCGCGACGAGGCGCCCCTGCACCTGGAGCGAGCCGATCTGCCGCGGATCCTCGCCCAGCCGCTCCATGTCCAGGGCCTGCGCGGTGAACCCGGCCTCGGCGTGGAGCGCGTCGAGGCGCGCCGCCAGGTCGCCCGGGCCGAGGACGCGTACCCGCCGCGGCGGCTGGAACTCGTAGCGCAGGAAGTGGCGCAGTGACACGAGGTCGATGAAGTGGTCGGGGTGGAGGTGGCTGACCACCACCGCGTCGATATCCGCGGGGAAGACCTGCGGGAAGATGCGCGGGAACGACCCCTGGCCCAGGTCCAGCAGCACGTGCGTGCCGTCCCGGGCGACGTGGTAGCAGGCGCCGGACGCGCCCTCACGGTCGGTGTAGGCCGGGCCGGCCCCCAGGACCGTCAGGCGCATGCGTGCTCCTCCTGCGTGCAGTCAGGAGCGTACCGGCCCACGGGACCGGCTGCGCGTCCCGCCCGGCTGATCCGCTCGGCAGGCGTGCGCGGGCCGGCCGATCGCCGCCTACTGCGAGTCCTGGTCGTCGCTCTCGGGCGTCCCCTCGGGGACGGGTTCGCGCGCGTTGTCGGGCCTGGGCGACTTCGTCGGCTTGGGTGTCGGGCGAGGATCCGGCGACTTGGCGGCGGACGGCTTCTCGGGTTTCGCGCCGGGTCCGCCGGCGCCCGCCCCGCCCGTGCCTTCTGGGCCGCCCGGACCGTACCCGGGACCGCCCGAACCCGCGCCCGTGCCGCCGGCCCCGGCCCGCCGGTCCCGGTCCCGCCGGCCGCGTCGAGCCGGTCGATGACACCACTGCTGTGCTCCAGGGCATTCTCCAGGCCGCTCAGGGCCGGCGCCGGAACGGTGGCCAGCAGTCGCAGCAACACCGTGCGGTGGAATTCGACGGCCTCCATGGCCCGGTCCGCCGGATCGCCAGTCAGCGCCTCCAGGTCGCCCAGCGACCGCTCATAGGCTGCCACCGCGGCGACGATCGCGCCCTCGTCGTCGCGCTCGGAGGCATCGACCAGCTCCGCGAGGCGGGACTGGGCCTGGGCGAGCTCCGCCTCCAGGCGCGCATCCGGGTCCGACGGCAGGGTGAGCGCCTCGAAGCTGAGCCGCGCCTCGTACAGGGGGCCGCCGGCCCGCGAGGCGGCGAACGCCGTGGAGCCCACCAGCAGGCCGGCCAGGACGGCGGCCGTCAGCGAGGCCGCCACGCGCCGCGCGCCCCAGGTCGCGAACGGTCCGCGCCAGCGCCGGGCGGCCCGGGCGCCCGCGGGCGCGTCCAGGCGCCGCCGCCAGGCCGCCTCCAGGATCGCGGCGCGGGCACGCCGGGACTGGGCCGGGGTCGGGTCCAGCCTCACGCGTGCGTACCGTGCCAGCTGCCGCTCGAGCTCCTCGCCCGCCAGCGGCTCCAGTGCCTGCATCTCGTCCTCGTTCATCGGGTCGTCCCGGAGACCCGCGGTAGCTCCTCGGAGCCGACCTCGATGCCCAGCTCCCGGCGGATCGCCGCGATGGCCCGGAACTGGAGGCCCCTGACGGTGCCCTCCTGCCGGCCCATGGCCACCGCCGCCTCCTTCGCGGACAGGCCCGCGAAGAACCGCAGCTCGATGGCCTCGCGCTGCTCCGGGGTCAACCGGCGCAGCGCCACGGCGACACTGTCCATCTCCTGGCGGAGCACCGCCAGCTCGTCCGGCCCGTCCGCCCCGGTGGAGCGCTCGACGATCAGGTCGAGCGGCGCATGCTCCCGGCGGGTGCGGATGTGGTCGATCACAACGTTCCTGGCCAGCCGGAACAGCCAGCCCCCGAAGGGGACGCCCCGTGCCTCGTAGCGCGGGAGCGCCTCCAGGGCCTTGACGAAGACGAGCTGCGCCAGGTCCTCCGCGTCGCTCGGGCGGCCGACGCGGCTGACGACGTAGCGGTAGACCGGCGCGTGGTAGTGGTCGAACAGTGCCCCGAACGCTTCCGGGTCACCCGTTCGAGCCGCCTCCACGAGACGCTCGAGCGCCGCGTCGTCCATCGTCATAACGATCCGGAGACCCCCGTGTTAGGCCCGGCGACCTAGGTAAACCTGCGTACCGGCACCGCCACGGCAACCCTGTCGCCGCCGCGGCGGAATGCGAGCGCATCGAACCCCGCGCCCGCGGCGTGACCATACGCCTCCGCGAGGCCGAATGCGAACCACTCCGATCGGTGGGCGTCGGAGCCGATGGTCACATGCCGCCCGCCGATCTCCCGGTAGCGGGCGACGATCGCTGCGGACGGGTACGTCTCGCGCGGCAGCTGGCGCAGGCCGGACGCGTTGACCTCCAGCGCCGTGCCGGACTCGACCAGTGCCGCCAGGACCGGCTCGTACAGCTCGGGGGCGGCGGCCAGGTCCGCGGGCATGACGTGGGGGACCAGGTACCGCTTCACGAAGTCGAGGTGGCCGATGGTGTCGAACAGACCGGACCGGGCCGCGCCGATCACCTCGTGGAAGTAGGGCGCCACGATCTCCGGGAGCCGGCGGCCGGCCGTGAACGAGGCCACGTTCCCCGCCTTGTAGGGAGAATCGGCGCTGATGTGCACGCTGCCGATCACGTAGTCGTGAGGGTGGCGACGCAGCCAGCCGCGGATCTCGTCCTCGTGACGCCGATCGTAGGTGACCTCCACGCCGAACCGGATGGCGAGCCCCCGGTCCCCCCAGCGCGCGGCGGCCTCCCGCACGTCTCGCTCCCGGTCGGCGAACGAGGCGTACCCGTAGGCCGGCATCGACGGGTCGAAGTCCACGTGATCCGTGATCGCCAGCTCGGCGATCCCGCGCTCCACGGCCAGCGCGGCATAGGCGTCCAGCTGCGCGTCCGCGTCCGGTGAGCGAACGGTGTGGAGATGCCCGTCGAGCGGCAGGTCCCGAGCATCCCCGAGGCCTGCGGCGAGGCCGGCCAGGAACACCTCGCGCTCAACGTCGGCGCGCGGGCGCGTGTCGGCGTGAACGGGCGCCGGGCGGGCGGCGTGCAGGCGTTCCCCCGGCCGCGACGGGCTCATCCGGCGATGACCCCCAGCTCCCGCCCCACGCGATCGAACGCCTCCAGGGCCCGGTCCAGGAGCTCGTCGGTGTGGGCGGCGGTGACGATCGTCCGGATCCGGGCCCGGTCCAGGGCGACGGTCGGGAACACCACCGACGTCCCGAACACGCCCTCCTCGAACAGCCGGTCGGAGAAGCGGATCGTGGTCGCCGAGTCGCCCAGCATCACCGGCGTGATCGGGGTCTCGGACCGGCCGATGTCGAACCCCAGGCGCCCCAGCTCCGCCTTGAAGCGCCGGGTGTTGGCCCACAGCCGCTCGATCAGCTCCGGCTCGTCCACCATGATCCGGATCGCCTCCCGGCAGGCGGCGGCCACGGCGGGCGGGTGCGACGTGGAGAACAGGAACGGTCTCGCCCGCTGGACGAGGATGTCGCGCAGCGCCTGGGACCCTGCCACGTACCCGCCCAGCACGCCCACCGCCTTGGACAGCGTGCCCACCTGGATGGCCACGCGCCCTTCCAGCCCGAAGTGGGAGACGCTGCCCCGCCCGTCCCGGCCCAGCACGCCGGACGCGTGGGCGTCGTCCACCAGCACCGCCGCGCCGTGCTCCTCGGCCGCCTCGACGATGCCGGGCAGGGGCGCGATGTCGCCGTCCATGCTGAACACGCCATCGGTGACGACGAGGATCAGCCGGTAGGGCTGGCCGTGACCGTCGCGGCCGGCGGTCCGCGCCTCTCGCAGGATCTCGCGCAGGGCCGCGACATCCCCGTGCGGGTACACCTTGCGGGGCGCCTTCGACAGCCGCATGCCATCGATGATGCTGGCGTGGTTCAGCTCGTCGGACACGATGAGGTCCGTCTCGCCGGTCACGGTCGGGATGACCCCGGTGTTGGCGGTGAACCCCGACTGGAACGTGAGCACCGCCTCGGTGTGCTTGAACTCGGCCAGCTCTTCCTCGAGCGCCTCGTGGAGCGTCATCGTGCCGGCGATCGTGCGCACCGCCCCGGAGCCCGCCCCGAACTGCTCGACCGCCTCGATCGCGGCGCGTTTCATCCGCGGGTGGTGGGTGAGGCCCAGGTAGTCGTTGGAGGACAGGCTGATGACGCGCCGCCCGTCCATCGACGCGATCGGACCCTGCGCGCTGCTCATCACGCGCAGCGGCCGGTACAGGTTCCGCTCCCGGAGGGCGGCCAGCTCGTCCTCCAGGTGGGCGAGGGGGTTGACGTTCATGAGAGTTGGCAACCTCCACGTTGGGTTGAGACTCGCCCTCCGAGGACCGAGGCGACGCTCCTGCCAGCCATCGGTCCGAGGATTGCCGCTACGCAGTCCAGTCGAGGATGACCTTGCCGGAGTCGCCCGAGCGCGCGACGGCGAACGCGGCCTCGTGCTCGCGGAACGGGTAGCGGTGGGTGATCGCGGGCGCGATGTCCAGCCCCGACTGGAGCATCACCGTCATCTTGTACCAGGTCTCGTACATCTCCCGGCCGTAGATGCCCCGGATCGTGAGCAGCTTGAACACGATCTCGTTGACGTCCAGGCTGATGTCCTGGGTGGGGATGCCGAGGATCGCCATCGCGCCCCCGTGGGCCATGTTGTCCAGCGCGGTCCGGATCGCGGCCGGGTTGCCGGACATCTCGAGCGCGACGTCGAAGCCCTCGACCATCCCCAGCTCCCGCGCCACGTCCGCGAGGTCGCGCTCCCGCGGGTCCACGGCCACGGTGGCGCCCATCCGGGCGGCGATGGCCCGGCGGACCGGGTTGGGCTCGGACACCACGACGAAGCGGGCGCCCGCGTGGCGCACGACCGCGGTGGCCATCAGCCCGATCGGCCCGGCGCCGGTGATCAGCACGTCCTCGCCCAGGACCGGGAACGCCAGCGCGGTGTGGACCGCGTTGCCGAACGGGTCGAAGATCGCGGCCACGTCCTCGTCGATGCCCGGCCAGTGGTGCCAGATGTTGGTCATCGGCAGCGCAACGTACTCCGCGAACGCCCCGTCGCGGCCCACGCCCAGGCCCACGGTGTGGGCGCACAGGTGGCGCCGTCCCGCCATGCAGTGGCGGCACCGGCCGCAGGTGACGTGGCCCTCGCCGCTCACGATGTCGCCCGGCGAGAAGTCGCCCACGTTGGAGCCGACCTCCACGATCTCGCCCACGAACTCGTGGCCGGCCACCAGCGGCGGCTCGATCGTCTTCGCCGCCCAGGGATCCCACGCCTCGATGTGCAGGTCGGTGCCGCAGATCCCGGTCTTGTGGACGCGAACCAGCACGTCGTTGATGCCGACCTGCGGATCCGGGACCGTCTCGAGGCTGAGCCCGGGGCCGGGCGCGATCTTGACCAGGGCGAGCATCGGCGCCTCTTCGCTTCTCGGCGGCCCCCGCGTCCTGTCAGTCGGGGCGGGGGTCGTCCGTCCAGTCCACGATCGGATTCTCCACCCTGCCGATGCCCTCGATCTCGCACCGGACGCGATCGCCCGGCTCGAGGAACACCGGCGGGTCCCGGAACACGCCGACACCCGCCGGCGTGCCGGTCGCGACCAGGTCGCCGGGCTCCAGGGTGATGGAGCGCGAGATGAGGGCGATCAGGGCCGGGATCCCGAACAGCAGGTCCGAAGTGTTGCCGTCCTGCATCAGGACGGGCGTGCCGGCGCCCGGTCCTCGGCCGGGGATCCGCCAGCTCCGGAGCCGGAGGCCGTCCGCGGGGTCCACCTCGTCCCGCGTCACGAACACGGGGCCGACCGGCAGGAACGTGTCGCTGCCCTTGGCGCGCAGCCACTGGCCGTCGCCCTTCTCGCCCTCGCGCAGCGCCTGCGGGTTGCCCTGCCAGTCCCGGGCGCTGACGTCGTTGACCACCACGTAGCCGGCCACGTGATCCATGGCCTCCACCTCGGTCACGCGGCGGGTCCGGCGGCTGATCACGACGCCCAGCTCCACCTCGAGGTCCAGGGCCCGGGTGCCCTCCGGCCGGACGATTGCCTCGCCGTCGCCCACGATCGCGTTGGCGAACTTGGAGAACAGCATCGGGCGCTGCGGGGCCGTGCGGCCGCCCTCCCGTGCGTGATCGCCGTAGTTGAGGCCCACGCATACAACCTTGCCCGGGTGCCGCAGCGCCGGTCTCGGGCGGAGCTCGGCCAGCGGGCGTTCGCGGTTCCCCGTCGCCGCCCGGACGGCCCGGATCACGATGTCGCCCAGCAGCGGCGTCCACGGCTCGTCGCCGAGGAGCGTCGTCCGACGCCAGCCGTCGCCGTCCAGGAGCCCCCAGCGGTCGCCGGTGTCGTCCTCGTGCGCGATCAGCCGCACCATCGCCCGCTCAGCTCGCCGCGGGGCTGGGTTCGGCCGCCGGGGACGGCGGCGGGCACTGCGGTTCCGGAGGCGTGATCCACGTGCCGTCGTCCGTGACGCGCTCGCCGTAGCGGGCGAAGAACTCGTAGATCTGCTCGCTGTCCAGCGTGTCCAGGTACAGGACGCGGTCCCACACCAGGGCCGCGAACCGCGTGGGCATCTGCTCGAAACGGGCCGTCACCGGCCCCACGACGCCGGGCGCGAGCCCGCAGACCGGGCTGTCCGGGAAGGCGCCGGTGACCGCCTGGAGCTCGGCGATGGATGCGTCGTCGCAGGCGCCCTTGTCGCACGAGTAGAGGAGCACCAGCGCGCCGTGCTCCAGGTTGTGGACCCAGCCGGTGGGCTCGCTGGCGTCGTCCGGGCCGTAGACCCGCGGCTTCAGGGGTCCGAAGCCCTGCTTGTTGAGGTGCTTGCCGGATGCCGGCGGGCACAGCGCGTAGGTGACCTTGTCGCCGGCCTGGAGGTGGGCGTTGCCCATGTCCGGCTGCACCTGGCCGATCTCGCCCTCCGCCGCGGGCTGCACCGTGTCCACGGCCGTGCAGGCATAGGCGGGCTCGGCCGCGGAGCTGAGGACGAAGGCGCTCACGCCCGCCAGCACGGCGATCACGACGATGGCCAGGACCGGCGTCCGCAACCGCTGGACCGTTGTCCGCTGCTCGTGATGGCGGCGCGCCGTCTCCCGGCGGCCCGCCCGGGGCGTGCCCGAGGGGCCGTGGGAGGGCTTGTGCTGCTTGCCGGGAACCGGCCCGGCGGCGGGCTTGCCGGGAGATGCCGGACGGTCGTTGGGGCTGCTCAAGGCTGGACGCTCCGTGTGCTATCGGGCGGCGGCCCGGACGAGGATCCGCCGTCGGGCGAAGGGTAGCGTCCCCGGCGCGCGTGCGCCGCCGGCGGCGCCGCGATGTGCGGCGCGGACCGAGGCTACGGCTCGTTGAGATAGGCGCGGACGTCCGGGCGGGTCAGGCCGAAGAACAGCAGCCCCGCCAGGAGGGCGACGATCAGCGCGTAGAGCGGCAGGGCGGCCAGCAGCAGCAGCGGCACCGCGGGGATGGTGAGCGTCGCCAGGCCCAGCGCCAGCCCCCGGGCCGCCTCCTTGCGCTGCAGGACGAGCGTGGTCGTGAAGATGGTGTACGCCAGCAGGACCATCACCACGATCCCGGGCAGCGACAGCGGGGCGCTGATCGCCTGGTCCACCACGAACCGCAGCGACACCCCGATCAGGCCGAGGACCAGGAACGCGTAGCCGAGGAAGATGCGGATGCCGGGGGGCATCGCGCGCAATCGCGAGAGCACGGGACGATGATGCCACCGGTCGAAGCAGAGGAGGCGGTTCGACGCGCCAGCGGCGACGCTTGCGATGCTCGACACCCCGTGGCCGGCCCGTCCCACCCGGACCGGGCATCATGGAGTCCTGCCCCTGCGTCCCCGAGCCCCCCACCCGAGGTACCGATGACCCGGCCCGAGGCCGAAGCACGACCCGAAGACTCCCACGACGAGGCCCCGCCGAGCCCGCGCGGCTGGCTGCTGATCCTCGCCGCCGCCGGGATCATGCTCCCGGGCGTGCTCGTGGCGCTCTCCGGGATCCCCGTGGCCGACCCGGTCAAGGCGCTGGTCTACGGCATCGCGATCGTCGGGGCGGCCTTCCTGCTCTCGTGGGCTGCCGAGGTGGTCCAGCTGGACTTCAGCCAGGGCCTGGCGCTCGCCCTCCTGGCCCTGATCGCGATCCTGCCGGAGTATGTCGTCGACGCCACCTTCGCCTACCTGGCGGCCGAGGACCCCGCCTATGCCGGGTACGCGGTCGCGAACATGACCGGCGCGAACCGGCTCCTGATCGGCATCGCGTGGCCCATGGTCATCGTCCTGGGCTGGCTGCGATTCCGGCGGTCCGTCGTGGCGCTCGAGTCGAACCACGGCCTGGAGCTGATCGTCCTGCTCGCGGCAACGGTCTACGCGTTCACGATCCCGTTCCGCGCCGCGATCTCCCTCGTCGACATGGCGGTCCTCGTCAGCTTCTTCGCCTTCTACATCTGGCGCGTCGCCCGCCAGCCGGCCGAGCCTCCGCACCTGGTGGGCCCGGCCAGGCTCGTCGGCTCGCTGCCGGTCACGACCCGGCGCATCTCGGTCGCGGTCCTGGCCATCGTGGCGGCGGTGGCGATCCTCATGGTGGCGAAGCCGTTCGCCCAGGCCCTGGTGTCGACCGGGGTTGCCGCCGGGATCGACGAGTTCCTGCTCGTCCAGTGGCTCGCGCCGCTGGCATCCGAGGCGCCGGAGTTCGTGGTGGTCGCGCTGTTCGCCTGGCGGGGTGCCGCCACCGCGGCGCTGGGCACGCTCGTCAGCTCCAAGATCAACCAGTGGACGCTGCTGGTCGCCATGCTCCCGCTGGTCTACTCCGTGGGCGTGGGCTCGCCCACCTCGCTCCCGCTGGACGCGCGTCAGCAGGACGAGGTCCTGCTGACGGCCGCGCAATCCCTGTTCGCGGTCGCGCTGCTGCTCGATCTGCGCCTCTCGCTCGTGGGGGCCGGCGCGCTGTTCGGCCTGTTCATGGTGCAGATGCTGCTGCCCGACACGCGCGGTGTGATGACCGTCGTGTACCTCGTGCTGTCGGCCGTGGTGCTCGTCATCAGCCGCGGCCGGGCGCTCAAGGCGTTCGAGTGGATGCGGCCCCGGCGCCCTTCCCCCGGGGAGGCGCCGGAGCCCTAGGCGTGCGACGCCTGCGGTCTGCCCGACCCGCGCCAACCCTCCCCTAGACTGCGGGCCATGCCGATCGACACGCCCGACTGGGTCCGAGACGCCGTCTTCTACCAGGTCTTCCCCGACCGCTTCGCCATCTCCGACCGGGTCCCCAGGCCGGGCCCCCTGGAGCCGTGGGACGCGCCGCCCACGACGCACGGCTTCAAGGGCGGCGACCTGCTGGGCGTCACGGAGCGACTGCCCTACCTGGCGGACCTCGGCATCAACGCCCTGTACCTGACGCCGGTCTTCGCGTCCGCTTCCAACCACCGGTACCACACGTACGACTACCTGCAGGTCGACCCGCTGCTGGGCGGTGACGCCGCCCTGCGCGAGCTCCTGGACGCGGCGCACGCACGCGGCATGCGCGTCGTGCTCGACGGCGTGTTCAACCACACCGGGCGCGGGTTCTGGGCGTTCCACCACGTGCTGGAGAACGGGGCCGCGTCACCCTACCGTGACTGGTTCCACTTCCACCCGACCGCGCTTGCCGGCCGCCGCGCGTTCCGTCCGTACCCCTGGCCCACGGACATCGACGACACGCCCGACGAGCCGTCGCTCAACCCAACCGACCACGAGCGGGGCGACGCGTCGTTCCGTCATCTCGGCTACCGCGCTTGGTGGGGCCTGCCGGCCCTGCCCAAGCTGAACACCGGCAACCCCGAGGTCCGCGAGCACCTGCTGGGCGTCGCCGAGCACTGGCTCCGCTTCGGCATCGACGGCTGGCGCCTCGATGTCCCGACGGAGATCGACGACGAGGCGTTCTGGCAGGCGTTCCGGCGTCGCTGTCGGGCGGTCAACCCCGAGGCCTACATCGTGGGCGAGATCTGGCACGAGGCTCGGGAGTGGCTGGCGGGGGACCGCTTCGACGCGGTGATGAACTACCCCCTGGCCGAGGCCATCCTGGGCTACGCCGCCCAGGGCAATCTCGACGAGGCGGTTGTCAGGGCCCACCACGAATACGGCGGCACGGTGGAGCGTCGCGACGGGGCCGCCTTCGCGGCCGAGCTCGAGCGGCTCATGGCCCTCTACGACCGGGCGGTCATCGATGTCCAGCTGAACCTCCTGGGCAGCCACGACAGCCCGCGGTTCCTGACGATGGCCGGGCGTGACGGTGCGGCGTACCGGATCGCCGTCCTGCTCCAGGCCACGCTGCCCGGGGCGCCGTGCGTGTACTACGGCGACGAGATCGGGATCGAGGGTGGCCACGACCCGGATTGCCGCCGCTCATTTCCGTGGGACGAGGGCCGGTGGGACCGGGCGAGCCACGCCTGGACCCGCGCCGTCCTGCGCGCCCGTCACGCGCTGGGGCCGCTGCGGCGCGGGACGTTCCGGGTCGTGGGCAGGACAGGCGACGCCCTGGCCTTCGTCCGCGGCGCCGTCGGCGACGCAGGCCCGGTGCTCGTCGCCGTCAACGCGGGTGAGGCGGGCCTCGCGCTGGCGTTCGACGCCCCCGAGCTGTCCGGCGCGCTGGTGGAGGACGTGGATCTTCCCCAGGACCCTGCGCGAGACCCGGTCGTGAAGGTCGCGGCCGACGGATCGGGAACCGTCTGGATACCCGCTCGCACCGGACGAATCCTGCGCGCGGGGTAGTCACGGCCGGCTCGGGCCGCGCGAGGCGATCGCCACCCTGGCGCGGGGGCGGCCCGGCCGGGCTATCCTCCGGCCACGTGACTGGACTCCCGTTCCCGCTCGCCGGTGCGCTCGCCGGGCAGCTCGCGGCCGCCGCCGACGTCGAGGGCAAGCTCGTGCGCGCGCTCGATGCGCTCGGTCCATTGACCGGGCGCGATGTCGTGGTGCTCGGCGAGCCCGGCGAACCGTTCGCCGCGAGGCTCGAGGACGCGGGGATCCCGGTCCGCCGGGAACCGCCGACCGTTCCCCTGCGGATCGATGTCCCGGATGCCTCGGCCGACGCGCTGGTCAGCCCGTGGTGCGGGTTCCGGGGCGTCGATCCCGTGGACATCGCCGAGGCCGACCGCGTGCTGCGGCCCGGCGGCCGGCTGCTGGTCCTGCACGACTACGGCCGGGACGACGTCAGCCGGCTGGGCGACCCGGATGCCCCCGAGTACCGCGAGTGGAGCCGCCGGGGGGGCCCATTCCTGGGGGACGGCGAGTTCCGGATCCGGGTGGTCCACTGCTTCTGGACGTTCGCCTCGCTGGACGAGGCGACCGGCTTCCTGGCCGAGGCGTTCGGCGACGCCGGCCGGGAGGTCGCGGGCGGGCTCCGGCGGCCGCGCCTGAGCTGGAACGTCGCGATCTATCATCGCGGCCGCGGAGCCTGACCCGGGCCTGGCGAACGCTCGCCCACCGGTCCGGGCGGCGCCTGCTACGCTCGGCCCGATGACTTCCCGACCGCCAATCGATGGCCGGCGCCGCCCGCACGCCCGGGAGATCGATCGCAGCCCGAGGCCCGCGCCCGGACCGGGACGCTCGCGGATCACCCCCGCCCGCGTCACGCTGGCGATCGCCCTGGTCGGCGGCCTCGCCTTCCTGGCCTACTCGATCGTCGTCCGCGACCAGCTGCAGATCCCGCTCATGGCGTCGGGGTTCGCGATCATCGCCCTCGTGCTCGCGGCGATGGCCGTGATGGCTGTGGCCGGCGTCGTCCGCGCCGGCCGCGACGGGCGCGACGGACGGGCGGTTCTGACGGCCCTCGTGGGCGGGCTGCTCGCGATCGCGGCGTTCATGGCGTTCGCGGCCGCCGTCATCATGTTCCTCATCTGGGGCGGCACGACCTCGTCCTGACGGAGTCTCGCGGAGCCCCTCTGGTACACTCGGCCGGCCCTGGCGGCCCCCATGCCCCCATCGTCTAGAGGCCTAGGACGCCACCCTTTCAAGGTGGAGATCGCCGGTTCGAATCCGGCTGGGGGTACCACCGCGCGGTCCCGGCCCTGCTATCCTCGAAGGCGATGGAGATCATGGGCATGACGATCCGGACGATCGTCCACGACAACGTCGCGATCCGCTGCGACGGGTGCCGCGAGGTCATCCCGGGAACCCCCTGGCGCGTGAATCTGCTGGACGTCGTCGCCCCGGAGGTCGCCGCGGGCTGGACCGAGGAAGCGCCGCTCAATCCGGGGCCCCACCAGTTCCATTCCGACCCGGCCTGCGTGCGTCGCTGGATGGCCGAGAAGGGGCACTACCTCTGCCGTCGCGGCGAGGTCCGCGAGATCATGCGCCCGGTTGCCCTCCCGACGGACCCGCCGGCGTGGGGCCTGTGCGACGGCCTCCATCGCGACGAACACGAGTTCGTCCCCGCCTGACGGAGCCCTGATCCGCCTTCCCGGTCTGCAGACCCCGGGGCTCCGGTGATCCGTTTGACGCTCTCCCCGGGACCGGCCTACACTCGCCGCGCGGGCAGGCCGTCCTACCCACTTTTACCCAGCTTCTGACGGACGCCAGGACCTCGAACCCGGAGATCCGCGTGACCGACACCCGTTCGCACGCCACCCGGCCGCCGGCCGCCTGCCTCGCGCTGGGCGAAGCGAGCCGGCTGCTGGGCGTCGATCCGGACACGTTGCGGCGCTGGGCGGACGAGGGGCGCGTGCTGGCGTTCACGACGCCCGGCGGCCACCGGCGCTTCGAGCGCCGGACCCTGGAGCGGCTGATCGCCAGCCGGCGGACGGGTCCTCCCGGTGGCCTGGCCGGCCTCGGCGAGACCCAGGGCCGGCTGAGCGCGGCCTACCGCCGGCGGTACGGGGAGGGCCACGGGAGTGGCCCGGATCCGCGCGAGACCGTCCCCGCCGAGGACCGGGACTCGTTCCGGGATCTCGGCCGACGGCTCGTGGACGCGCTCGTGCGCCACATCGACGAGACCGGTAGCGCGCGCGCCACGGCCGCGAGAGACGCCGTGGACCTCGCGACCGACCTCGGCGACCGGCTCGCCCGGCACGGGGTTCCACTTCCCGAGGCGGTTGCCATGTTCCTGTCCGCCCGCCGCCCGTTCCTCGCGGAGCTCACCGTGCTCGCCCGGAGGCGGGGCCTGGACGCCACCCGGTTCGGCCCGCTGTGCGACACCACGACAAGCCTGCTGGACCGGCTGCTGCTTGCGTTCGTCGAGGCCCACGCGACGGCGACCGCCTCGCCGCCCCCGGAGCGCCCCACCGACGCGGAGCCTTCGCCCGGCCCGATGGCCTGAGCGTCCCTTCGGCCCTGCCATGTCCGCCATCCTGCCGGCCCTGACCGCGCTCCTCGCCGCCGTGTTCGCGATCATGCTGGTGGACCAGTGGCGGGACCGCCGCCACGGGTTCCAGCTGGTGTGGGCGTTCGGCATGGGCGCCTTCGCCATCGGTGCCGGCGCCGAGGCCATCGCCGCCGCGGCGGGCTGGAGCGAGCCGCTGTATCGGGCGTGGTACCTGGCGGGTGCGGTCTGGACCGCCGCCTGGCTGGGCCTGGGAACGGCCTTCCTGCTGGGCAGGACCAGGTTCGGCTACACCTACGCCGCCCTGCTGCTGATCTCCGGGCTGGTCGCGATCATGATCCGCAACAGCCCCAACTACCAGCTTGCCGGCCCACTGCCGGTCCTGTACCTGGTCGGCGCCGTGATCCTCGCCCTCGCGATCGCCGTCGAGACCTACTTCGCCAACCCGCGCTGGCCGCGGTTCGCCGCCGGGGCGATCGTCGCCGTGACGGTTCTGTCGGTCGTGCTCATGCTCGCAACGCCCACGCTGCCGGAGCCCGGCTACGCCCTCAGCCCGGCCACGGGACAGCCGGTCGGCGACGCGATGCCCGGCTACCTGCGGCTGCTGACGCCGGTCATGAACATCCCGGGCGCGCTGTCGCTGCTCCTGGGTGCGCTGTTCTCGGCCTACGTGTTCATGCCCAAGAAGCGGGTGCTGCCGTACTCGCTGGACCCGGACCAGCCGGGGGACCAGTTCCTGTTCAACCTGTGCATCGCCCCGGTGGCGATCGTCGTCAACCTGGTCGCATCGCTGCCCGCCGCCGTCCGTGACCTCGTCGCGGGACGCCTCCACTCGCGCGTGCCGGCCACGCTGCTCATCGCGCTGGGCGCGTTCTTCCCCACCATCACCGACAGCCTGAGCCGGGCGGGCTCCACGGAGCTGTATCAGCTGGGCAAGTTCGCCGGCGTGGTGTTCCTGTTCGCCGGGTTCCTGGTCTCGGTGGAGGTGTTCCGCGAGGTCCGGGTCCCGTTCACGGGCATCCGGTTCGGCGTCGCCGCGCGGGAGGCGGCGCGCCAGCGTGACGCGGCGGCGATGGCGCAGCACCCGGTCGCCGCGCCCGTGCCGGCGGCGGAATCGGGAGCTCCGCGTGGCTGAGGCGCGGGACGGCGGGGACACGCGACCCTGGACGGCCGTCGGTCCGGAGGACGCGCCGGCGATCGTGTTTCTCCACGGGACGCGGCTTTCCCGGGCACAGTGGGCCGCCCAGCTCCGCCGGCTGGGGGGCCGGTACCGCTGCGTCGCGCTCGACCTGCCGGGCCACGGGACGCGCGCCGGGGAGGCGTTCACGTTCGAGGCCGCGGCGGCGGCGGTGGACGAGGCGATCGCGGGCGCGGTGCCATCCGGTCGGGCGGTGCTGGTCGGGCTCAGCCTCGGCGGCTACGTCGCGATCGAGGCCGCCGAGCGGTACCCGGATCGCGTCGCGGGCCTCGTCCTCGCCGGCTGCTCTGCCGAGCCGCGTGGTGCGGCCGGGGCGATCATGTGGTCGCTGGCGGTGGCGTTCGAACGGGTCCCGCGCCGCGTCCTGGACGCGGTCAACACGACGTTCTTCCGGGTCCGTTACCCGCCTGCCATCGCCGGCCCCGTCATCACGGGCGGCTACTCGTTCGCTGCCGGCGCCGTCGCGCTCCGGGACCTCCGCCGGCGGCGGTTCGCCGAGCGTCTGAGCCGCCTGTGGACGCCACTGCTGGTGGTCAACGGGAGCCTCGACCCCATCTTCGGCCCGGGCGGGGAGCCGTGGGCGGCGACCGGCCGGCGGGGACGCAGCATCGTCGTCCCGTGGGCCGGCCACCTGGTCAGCATGGACCGTCCGGCGACCTTCGCGGCCCACGTGGACGCCTTCGTGCGGTCGCTCCCGGTCGCGCGCTGAGCGGCCGCCACCCATCGCCGCAGCCGGCCCCATCCGAAGGGACAGGGAGCGGACCGCCAAGGACCCGCGAAGGACCCGCGAAGGACGCGCGAGGGGGCCGCGAGGGGGCCGCGAGGGGGCCGCGGGTATACTGGACGCCTTCCACACCCCGTCACGAGAGGTTCGATGCGCGTCCGCAAAGCCGTTCTCCCCGCCGCCGGTTGGGGCACCCGGTTCCTGCCCGCCACCAAGGCGCAGCCGAAGGAGATGCTGCCGCTCGTCGACAAGCCGGTGATCCAGTACGCGGTCGAGGAGGCCGTGGCGGCCGGCATCGAGCAGGTGATCATCGTCACCTCCTCGCAGAAGCGCGCCATCGAGGACCACTTCGACCTCAACTACGAGCTGGAGCACCTGCTGGAGGAGAAGGGGGAGATCGAGAAGCTCCGCGCGGTACGGCACATCAGCGACCTCGCGCAGGTCGCCTACGTGCGCCAGAAGGAGCAGCTTGGCCTGGGCCACGCGGTGCTCATGGCCAAGGACCTGATCGGTCACGAGCCGTTCGCCGTGATCCTCCCGGACGACGTCGTCGTCGGCGGCCGGCCCTGCATCGGGCAGCTCATTCACACCTACCACCAGCATCACGGCTCGGTGGTGGCGGTGATGGAGGTGCCGGGCGAGGACACGGAACGGTATGGCGTGATCGGCGGCGACCGTCTGACCGAGGGCAACGACCACGAGCGGACCTTCCGGGTGACCTCGATCGTGGAGAAGCCCCACCCGGACGCGGCACCATCCAACCTCGCGGTCATCGGGCGCTACGTTCTGACGCCCAAGATCTTCGACAAGCTGGAGCAGACCCAGCGGGGCGCGGGAGGCGAGATCCAGCTGACCGACGCGATCCAGGCGCTGATGCAGGAGCAGGCCGTCTACGGCTTCGCCTTCCGCGGCACGCGCTACGACGCAGGCACCACGATGGGCTGGCTCCAGGCCTCCGTGGAGCTGGCGCTCGCCCGCCCGGACCTGGGGAGCGCCTTCCGTGAGTACCTGCGCGGCCTCGACCTCTGACGCCAGCCGGCCAGACCCGGGCCCGCCCGTGCGCTAGCATTCCGCTGATCGCGGCGGCCGGCGTCCACGCCGCATAGGAAAGGATCGACCCGTGACCGAGATCGGCAGGACCCTGGGCGGCCGCTACCGGCTCGTTGAGCTCCTGGGCCAGGGTGGCATGGCCACGATCTACCGCGCCCGGGACGCCCAGCTGGAGCGGGATGTCGCGGTCAAGCTGCTGCGCCCGGAGTTCGGGCAGGACCCGGACTTCCTGGCCCGCTTCCGCGACGAGGCCCGGTCGGTGGCATCGCTGAGCCACCCCAACATCGTGGCCGTCCACGACTTCGGCCAGGACGAATCCGGCCCGTACATCGTCATGGAGCTGGTCGAGGGGCAGGATCTCGCGTCGATCATCCGCGACAACGGCCCGCTCGCCCCGCGCCAGGCGGCCCGGGTCAGCGCGGACGTGGCCAAGGCGCTGCACGCGGCGCATGTCCGCGGGATCGTCCACCGGGACGTCAAGCCGTCCAACGTGCTCGTAGGCCGTGACGGGCGGGTGAAGGTCGCCGACTTCGGGATCGCCCGCGCCCTCACCGAAGCGCAGATCACCCTGCCCGGCTCCACGATGGGTTCCGTCCACTACTTCAGCCCGGAGCAGGCACGCGGCGAGTCGGCCACCGTCGCCTCCGACATCTACGCGCTGGGCATCGTCCTGTACGAGAGCCTCACCGGCAAGCGGCCGTTCTCGGGCGACGGTGCGGCGGCGGTCGCCCTGGCCCGGCTCACGACGACACCCCCCCGCCCATCCGCGCTGCGACCCACCGTCCCCCCGCAGCTCGACGCCATCGTCGAGAAGGCGATGGCCTTGGAGCCCGACCAGCGGTTCGCCACGGCGGCCGCCATGGCCAGCGCCCTTGAGGGCTTCCTGGCCGAGCCGGGTGGCCGCCCTGCGGCCGCGGCCGGGGGCGCCGCGGCCGGCGTGGCCGCTGCTGCCACGGTTGCCGCCGCGACCTCCCGCCCGAACCCGCCGCTGCCCTACCCGCCCGATGCGTACGCGACCGGCGCTCACACACCGGCGTCGGTGACCACCAGCTCGGCGCCCCCGCCGCCCCCGGGCCAGGACGACGACGGGGCCGACGACGAGCCCGGGCGATCCAGCCCCTGGGCGTGGGTCGCCGGGATCATCGGCCTGCTCGTGCTGGTCATCGTCGGGTACCTCGTGTTCAGCATGATGACCGGCGGCGACGGGGACGCGAGCCCGAGCGGGTCGCCGGGCCAGGTGGAGCTGCCCAACCTCGTCGGGTTCACGTTCGCAGAGGCGGAGGCGCAGGGCGAGGAGCTGGGCGTCGTCGTGGTGCTCGCCGGCAGCGAGGAGCGGACGGACATCGAGCCGGACACCGTCCTGTCTCAGGACCCGGCGGCGGGCGCGATGGTCGCATCCGGGTCAGAGGTCCGCGTGATCACGGCCCGCGGGAAGGTTGCCGTCCCGGTGCCGGACCTGGGCGGCTCGACCGAGCAAGGGGCGATCTCGCTGCTGCTGGAGGCCGGGCTCACGCCGGGGACCCGGACGGAGGATTACGACCCAGCCGCCCCGGTCGGCACGGTCATCGACCAGGACCCGGGTCCGGGGGTGATCGTCGCGCCTGACGCATCGGTGAGCTACGTGCTGTCCCTGGGCCCGGAGCCCACCCCGTCGCCGACGCCCAGCCCGACGCCCAGCCCGACGCCGAGCCCGACGCCCAGCCCGCCGCCGACGCTCACGCCAACGCCCACGCCGCCCCCCAACGCCACGGTGGGTGACTACGCGTGCATGACGCTCGGGGATGCGAGGGCGCAGATCACCGCCGACAAGTTCACGGTCGGTGTCGTCCTGCCCGCGTCGGCGCCCGACTCGGCGTACGTCGACACGCAGTCACCGGACTCGGGCGCGACGGCGCCCCAGGGATCGGCGATCAACCTCGGCGTGAGCGACACCAAGCCGCCCGCCTGTCCCTGACCGGACCGGCCGATCCGAGGCCCCCTCGCGGACGCCGGTGGTGGGCCTTGGCCGGTGTGAGCCGGCTCAGGCCTCGGCGTCGCCCCACAGCGACCAGCCGCGCTCCGGATATGGGGAAGCGGCGGGCGCGGGCGGTTCGGCCGTGGCTGCCGCGGATGGCGAGGCGCGCTCGAGCTCGTCGACGGGAACGAACGTTCGACCCCGAGCAGTGCCGCGGCTGGCCGGCTGCCGTCCCGGCGGCACGGTGGCCGGCGCCGCTTGGCGGTCCGGCGTGAGCACGGCCGGCGGATCCGGGGCCACCCAGCAGGCGCGCATCTCGTCGCCCCGCAGGGCCGCGCGCCGCGGATCCAGTCCGCACAGGCCGAGGCCGCCCGCGACGCCGCGCCGGAAATGGAGGCACGTGACGCACGAGGTCGTCGAGCGGCGGCAGACCCAGCACCGTGACGTCTCGGCCTGCGGGGTTCCGCAATGGGGGCAGCGCCAGAGCGGCATGCGCGGATCGTAGCTGCGCGCGGCGTCGCTGTCGAGTGGATCCGGTCGCCGTCCGAACGCCCGGTCGATTACCTGACCGTCAGCACCTGGCGGTCCGTCCCCGTCCCGTAGTCGTCGGTCTGGACGAGCACTGACGCGAGCCCCGAGCCGCGCGTCGCTCCTGATGGGATCCGGGTCGTGAAGGTTGCGGTCCCGCTCTTGTTGGTGGCCACCTCGCCTGACACGATCGCCTCCAGGCCGGGGACGGTGACCGTGAACAGCGCGGTCGCGCCGGGGACGGGCCGGCCATCGGGTCCGGTGACCGTGACCGTGAACGAGGCGTCCCTGGGCAGCTTGGATGCCCGGAACTGGTAGATGCTCCCGGTGAGCGTGACGCCGAGCTTGCCGGATCCCTTCCGCAGGGTGATCGTCTTGCTGTTCGCGTTGCCGGCCGGATCGGTCACGGTGACCGTGACCGGGTTGGTGCCCACGGCGACCGCCACCACGACCTCGAACAACCCATCCTTGTCGGCCTCGGCGCTGGCCGTGGCCCCGTTGGCGTCATTCCGCACGAGGACCGTGCTCCGGGCCTGGGTCTTGCCCTTGATCCTGACGGTGGTCTTGGAGACCTTGGAGTTGTTGTCGGGCGAGGTGATCGTGATCTTGGGCGGCACGGTGTCCAGGACCCAGGTGGCGACCGCGGACAGCTCGCTCTCGCCACCCGGGCCGATGATCGAGGCCTGGATGTCGTTGCGCCCCGCGTCCAGCGTCACGCCGGCGACCAGGAGCGTCGCCGTGGGGCCCACGGGCACCTCCGCGACGACCTCCGGCGGGGTGTCCTTGAGCGTGACCCAGATCCGTACCGAGTATCCCTCCTGGCCGACGACCGGCAGGGGCACGTTGACGGTGACGTCCAGGAGCTCGTCGCTCGTATACGGGTTCTCGGGTGCCTCGATCGTCGGCGCGTCGCTGACCTCGGCCGGCGGCGTCGGTGACTGGCTCGCGACCGCATCGCCGATGCGGCCCACCACCCCGCCCAGCCCCGAGGCAATGGCGCCGACCACGGGCGCGACGCCGCTGCTGCCGATCCACACGATCGAGACTCCCAGGGCGACGACCGCCAGCGCGAGGGCGGCCTTGGCGATCAGCGGCAGGTCGCGTCGCCGCTCGATGCGCCGGTGCCGCGCGAGGCGGGTGGGGGACGGGGGCACCGGGCGGGCCCGGACCGGCGCCGGGCGGCCGTTCGACGGGGGACGGGGACGGACCTGGGACGTCCGGCCCCCGCGGGGGGAATCCATCGCCCCGATTGTCGCATGAACGACGCCGGCGCCCGGTCACGCGTGCACGGCCCCGCAGGCCGGGGGTCCTGCCCCGGTGGTACGCTGCGTGGCGTCGAGGCACCGCGTACCTTCCGCGGCGCCGGGGACGACGAGGGAGGGTCCTGGAGGGCTTGGAACCCCGCGACCGGCGGCCGATCCGGCCGATGCCCGGAGATCGCAGCTTGTGGAGCCACGGGCCGATCGCCCGTGTGCGGCCGCGCGCGGCGGAGGCCGACCCCGATCCTCTCCCCGAGGTCGCCGCGCCCGCGCCCAGCCCGTATGGCGCGCCCCATCGCCCGGGGTATGCGGCGATGCCCATGCGCCCCATGGGCCCCGGCGCCCGCCCGCTGAGCCCACCGATCCGGTCCGGCTTCGGCCTGCCGAGCCTGCGCCGCAACGTCTGCCCCCACTTCTACATGACCGGGCCCCGTGGCGCGATCCCCATCCAGGCGCCGCACCTGCTCAAGGCCCTGCTGCGCCAGTCCACCAACGTGTCGCGTTGCCAGCTCCGCGGCGGCGTGCACATGGAGGAGGGGTACGTGAACGACGTGTGCCTCACGCCACGCTTCAACCAGTGCGTGTTCTACGAGGACGAGTTGACGAAGGGGTGAGCGAGCCGCCGCCCCTCGCGTCGCCACCACCGGCCGACATGACCTACGCCGATGCGCTGCGGGCGATCGAGGAGCGGGGTCGCTTCGGGATCCGGCTCGGCCTCGGGCGTGTGCGGGCGCTGCTGCGCGCGATGGGCGACCCGCAGGACGGCGTGCGGGGCGCGCTCGTGGCGGGCACCAATGGCAAGGGCAGCGTGATCGCCCTGGCCGCGTCCGCCCTGCGGGACGCCGGATACCGCGTGGGCGAGACGCCCAAGCCGCACCTCGTCACCTACCGGGAGCGGATCGTCGTCGACGGCCGCCCGATCGAGCCCGACACCTTCGCGCGCCTGGTGTCCGAGGCGCTGCCCGCCGCGGACCGCGTTGCCCGGCGGCTCGGCCCGCCCACGGAGTTCGAGCTGCTGACCGCGGTCATGTTCCGGCACTTCGCGGGGTCGGGGCTGGACGTCGCCCTGGTGGAGGTGGGCCTGGGCGGACGGCTGGATGCCACGCATGCCTGGGACGGTGGGGTGGCGGCCGTGACGAACGTTGACCTGGACCACATGGACCGCCTGGGCCCGACGGTGACGGCCATCGCCCGGGAGAAGGCCGCCATCATCGAACGCGGCGACCGGGCCGTGACCGGGGCGTCCGGCGAGGCGCTGGGCGTGATCCGGCGCCGCTGCGCCCGCCTGGGGGTGCCGCTGGAGGAGACCACTCCGGCGCCCATCCTGGGCTGGAGCCGGGACGCCCTTACCGTGGAGCTCCGGGGTCCGGGTGTCGTGGACCTTGGCCTGCGCGGCCGGCACCAGGCGGCGAATGCTGCCGTCGCCGACGCGCTGCTGGACGCGCTGGAGGCGGCCGGGATCGCCCGCGTGTCGGCCGAGGCGCGCCGGCGCGGGTACGCGGCGGCGCGCTGGCCGGGCCGCCTGGAGCTGGTGGAGGCGCCCGGACGCGGCGGCGCCGCTCGTGAGGTGCTGCTGGACGGGGCCCACAATGCCGCCGGCGCGGCCGCGCTGGCCGTGGCGCTGGACGACCTCCGCCCGTTCCTTGCCGGCGGTGGCGAGACCACCCCGCCGCCGCTCACCGTGGTCTGGGCAGCGATGGCCGACAAGGACGTCGGGGCCGTGATCGCCGCGCTCGCCGCTGCGCGCGCCCTGGTCGGTGCGACGGTCGTGTGCACCGGGGTGGACCTTCCCCGCGCGATGCCGGCCGATGACCTGGCGGCGGCCTGGCGTGACGGCCTACCGGGGGTCGGCGTGATGACCGCGCCGAACCCCGCCGCCGCGCTGGACGCCGCCCTGGCGATCGCCCGCGGGCCCGTCGTCGTGGCCGGCTCGCTGTACCTCGTCGGCGCCGCGCGGGCGATCCTGGTGAATGACCCGGCGCTCCGGGACCCGGTGGCGGCATGAGCGACCGGCAGCTCCCAGGGGAGCGGGGCGTCGTCCCCGAGCGCCCGGACCTGGGCGGTGGGGCGGCGACGCCCTCGTTCGCTCTCCCGGATGGGGCCGCTGACGGTCTGCCCGGAGCACCTCGCCCCACGACGATCGGCCCCCGACGGATCGACTGGGGCTCCCGGACGTTCGTGATGGGTGTGCTCAACGTCACGACGGACTCGTTCTCGGGCGACGGCCTGTTGGCCGCGGCGGCGGGCAGGGAGGCGGTGGCTCTCGCCGTGGAGCAGGCTCGGGCGATGGTCGCCGACGGCGCGGACGTGCTGGACGTGGGCGGCGCGTCCAGTCGCCCGGGCCATTCACCCGTTCCCGTCCCGGAGGAGATCGCGAGGGTGGTCCCGGTGATCGCGGCGCTGTCGGCCGCCCTCCCGGATGTGCCCGTGTCGATCGACACCACGAGTCCCACGGTGGCCGCGGCGGCGCTCGACGCGGGCGCTCACCTGCTCAACGACGTGTGGGGCGTGGCGGAGGACACCGCGCTGGTCAGCCTCGCCGCGGAGCGGGGCGTCCCGATCGTCCTGATGCACAACCGGGCGGAGGCCCGCTACCGCAACGTGGTGGCCGAGGTGGTCGCCGACCTCCAGCGTGCCCTGGATCGAGCCCTGGCCGCCGGCATCCCGTGGGACCACCTGGTCGTGGATCCCGGCTTCGGCTTCGGCAAGACGCCGGACCACAACCTGGCCCTGATGCGGGACCTTGGCTCGCTCCGCGTGCTCGGCCGCCCCGTGCTGCTGGGAACGTCGCGCAAGAGCACCCTGGGCCGGCTGCTGGACCTCCCGCCCGATGCCCGGGTGGAGGCGACCCTTGCGACGACCGCGCTGGGCATCGCCAGTGGGGTGGACATGGTGCGCGTCCACGACGTGCGCCAGAACGTCAGGGCTGTGCGCGTAGCGGACGCGATCGTTCGCGGCTGGCGCCCGGACGGCTGGGACGGAGGCGGGCCTCGATGAGCGACCGGATCCTGCTGGAGGGCATGGTCTTCAAGGGCACCCACGGCGTATACCCGGAGGAGCAGGTCACGCCCCAGCCGTTCGAGGTGGACGTGGAGCTCGCGCTCAACCTCCAGCCCGCCGGCCTCTCGGACGACCTCGCCCTGACCGTGGACTACGGACGGGTCTTCGAGACCTGCCGCCAGATCGTGGAGTCCACCCGGTTCCACCTGTTGGAGGCGCTGGCGGAGGCCATCGCCCACGAGCTGCTTTCGGAGTTCGCCACCCTCGAGGTGACCGTCCGGGTGCGCAAGCCGCAGGTCAGGCTGGGCGGGCCGCTGCGGTCGGCCGGCGTCGAGATCCGGCGGCGCCGCCCGGGCTGAGGGACACCCCTCCACCCGGCCGCGCGCCGCCGGCCCGAGCCCTCAGAGGTTGGTAGGCCGCGTTCCCAGGGTCACGTCCAGCTGGATGGACGCACCTTCGCGCAGGACGTCCAGGCGGATCGTCTCGCCGGGCGAGAACTGGACGAGCAGGGCATCGAGCGGGTGCTCGGCGTCGATCGGCCTGCCGTTGAGCGACACGATGATGTCGCCTTCCCGGACGCCGGCCTCGGCCGCAGGGCTGTTGCTCATCACGGCGGGCTCCCCGCCGTTGCTGCTGACCAGCGCCCCGGCGCCCACCGGGAGGGAGCGTTCCTGCTTGACCTGGAGGTCGATCGACTCGAAGCGGATCCCGATCCAGGGGCGGGCCAGCGCCTTGCCCGCGACGGCCTGCTCCATGATCGGGCGGGCGATGTCGATGGGGATGGCGAAGCCGATGCCGGCCGACTCGGTGGCGACCGCGGTGTTGACGCCGACCACGGCTCCGGTCGCGTCGGCCAGCGGTCCGCCCGAGTTGCCGGGGTTGATCGCCGCGTCGGTCTGGATCAGGTTGTTGATCCGCGTCCCGTCGTCCACCTGGATGGTGCGGCCCTTGCCGGACACGATCCCGCTGGTGACCGAGAACGAGTAGGTGCCCAGCGGGCTGCCGATGGCCACCACGAGCTGCCCGATCTTGAGGCCGTCCGACTGGCCGATGGCCGCTGCGGGCAGGCCGGCCTCGTCCACCTTGACGATGGCGAGGTCGGTCAGGGTGTCGATGCCGTAAACGCGGCCGTCGAACGTGCGGCCGTCCTTGAGCTCCACGGTCAGGGCCTCGGCGCCCGACACGACGTGGCGATTGGTCAGGATCCAGCCGGCGGGGTCGTAGATGACCCCGGAGCCGACGCCCTGGTTGGGGATCCCGCTGAACGGGTCCGTTCCCTCGCCGGCCACGGTGATCTTCACCACGGCCGGGCTGACCTTCGCGGCGACGTCGATCACGGCCGACGACTCGTCGATCGTGACCGGCAGCGGGTTGCCCGTGGCCGTGCCCTGGGCGGGCCCGGCCTGGACGACGGTTCGGTCCAGCGCACCCACGCGGTCCAGGATCAGGACCGTGCCGCCGGACGCCACCGTTGCGGACAGAATGGCGGCCGCCACCACGGTGCCCACGCCAGCGCCGCCACGTCCCCGGGCCCGGGCGGGTGCCGCGGTGGGGGCCGCTCCCGGGGCCGATCCAGGGGCGTACGCCGGGGCGGGCAGCGGTCCCGCCGCGTATGCCGGGGGTGGGGGCGTCGAGCCGACTCGGCCCGGTGAGCCGGGCTCGTACCAGCGCTCCCCGGAGCCCGTGCTGCCGGGGGATGCCCACGCCCACCGGGCGTCCGGGCGGGGATCGGGCGCCGGGGCGTAGCGCGGGACGTCGAGCGGCTGCGTGTCGTCGAGCGGGTCGCCGCCGCCGATCCCGGGGCCGGTGGCCGCGGCAGGATCGACGACATCCGGGCCCTGGGGGGTGGGGTGGAGCTGGTCGTCGTTCATCGTCTGGCTGTTCGTCTTCTCGCAGTGCGATGGTGGAACCGGCGGCGGGCCGGTCCCGGGCAATGGCTAGGGTGCCTGATCCGGGTTCACGGTGGACGGGGTGATCGGTGAAGAAACGTGCACCTTCGGCCCGGTCGCGGCATCGCCGGGGATCTGCGCGGGCGCGCTGCTCACGTCCGGCGGCGCCGACGCCGGCTGCTGCGACGCGGGTGGCTCCACGTCGACGGTCTCGCGGGGATCCCTGGGCAGGGTGACCAGGAACCGGGTCCCGAGGCCCAGCCGGCTCTCCACCGCGATCGTCCCATGGTGCATGTCCACGATCGACTTCACGATGGCGAGACCGAGGCCCGACCCGGTACTCCGTGCCTCCATCGCCTCCGAGCCGCGGTAGAAGCGGTCGAAGATCCGGGGCAGCTCGCTGGGGTCCATGCCGACCCCGGTGTCCACGACCTCGATCCGCGCTCCGCCGCCGGCCTCACCCCGGGCGGAGACCCGGACCTCCCCGCCGCGAGGCGTGAACTTCACCGCGTTGCCGACCAGGTTGGTGACGATCTGCCCGACGCGCGGCGGGTCGTGGTGGAACCGGAGCGGCCGGTCGGGGAGCGTCACGGTGACGCGGATGCCCTTGCGCTCGGCAGCCGCGAGATGGTGCTCCACGGCGGACTCGATCGTGCCCCGGACGTCGTCCGGCCGCAGGTCGAGCAGCACGAGCCCGGAGTCCAGCTTGGACAGCTCCAGCAGGTTCTGGGCCAGCCAGTCCAGGCGGTCCAGCTGGGTCGCGGAGGAGTCCAGGAACTCCGTCCGGGCAGCGGGATCGGTGCCGGCCGGGCCCTGGAGGAGCTCGATGAAGGTGCGCATGGCAGCGATCGGCGTCCGCAGCTCGTGGCTGACGTCGGCCAGAAAGTCCCGGCTCCGGTCGCGGTCCCGCCGGATGATCTCGACGCTCTCCTCCAGGCGGTCCGCCATGGTGTTGAACTGTCTCGACAGGTCGGCCAGCTCCAGGGTGCCCGACACGACCTCGTCCGACGTCACCCGCGACGAGAGGTCGCCCTCGGCGAGGCGACGGGACGCCTCGGTGAGCCGGGTCAGGGGCGTGGTGAACCGGTGGGCCAGGAATGCGGCCACGAGGACCGCGATCAGGAACGCGATCGACGCCATGACCAGCAGCAGGCCGGTGATCGCCGACAGCGTGCTGGCCCGGCTGGTGTACGGGTTCGACAGGGCGACGGTCATGCCCCAGTCCTGGACGGCGTGGGTGGTGGCGAACGCGGCGCGCGCGGGCGGGATCGCGGGATCGCGAGCCTGGCCGCGGACCGGGTCGATGCTCAGCTGCGCGTCGAACCCGAGGCCGGGCGCCGGGTCCGACACGAGCGTCCCGTCCGTGTCCAGTCGAGCCAGCCCGAACTGCAGGCTCACGTCCGCCTGGGCGACGTTGTTCGCCGCCAGCGTGAGCAGGCCCCGGTCCACCAGCAGCTCCTGGACCCGGGGGTTGAGGACCGGCTTGCCGTCCAAGACCCTCACGACCGCATCGTCGCCGATCTCGTTGGCGATGAACCGGTCCAGGATGGCCGCGGTCGCACCCGCGCGGTCCCGGAGGCTCTGCTCCTCCTGCACCCGGAAGTAGTCGTCCAGGCGGTTGATCACGACCGGCGACACCAGCACCAGCGTGAGTGCCACGACGCCCATGAAGGCGATCGTGAGCCGGGTCTGGAACGAGCGCGGCACGCTGGGGCGTCGGGTGCGCCCATCCCGGGCCCGCGCATCACCCGCCCGCGCCATGGCGCCGTCGTCGCGCTGGCGGATCTCCGCCACGTCAGCGCTCGGCGAACTGGTAGCCGGCGCCGCGGACGGTCAGGACGAACTGCGGCAGCGACGGATCGTCCTCGATCTTCTCGCGCAGGTGGCTCACGTGGACATTGATCGTCTTCTCGTCCTGGTCCAGCGCCTCGTAGTCACGGAGCAGCTCGAGGAGCTCCCGTCGCGTGTAGACGCGGCCGGGCCGGCTGGCCAGGTGACGCAGGATCTCGAACTCGGTCGCGGTCAGCGAGATCCGCCGGTTGCCGCGTTGCACGCGTCTTCGCTCCAGGTCGATGACCAGGTCGCGGTGCCGGATCACCCGGCCGCCGGCGGCGTTGGACAGGTCGCCGTACGCTCGCCGGAGGAGCGCCCGGATCCGGCTCATCAGCTCGCGTAGCGCGAACGGCTTGGTGACGTAGTCGTCCGCCCCCAGCTCCAGGCCGACGACCTTGTCGAACTCGTCGCCGCGAGCGGTGAGGAACAGCACCGGCGCCTTGGACCCCACGGCGCGCAGCCGGCGCAGCACCTCGAACCCGTCGATCCCGGGCAGTCGCACGTCGAGCACGATGAGGTCCGGGGCCTGGGTCGTGGCGAACTCCAGGCCCTCCTCCCCGGAGCTGGCGACGGCGACCTCGTACCCCTCCTGCTGGAGGGCGTACTGGATGCCCCGGGCGACGGCGAACTCGTCCTCGACGATCAGGATGGTGGCAGACACGGCGGCCCGATCCTACACCCACGGTCCGCTCCGGGCCGCCGGCCGGGCGGCCGGGGCCTGCGCCTGTGATAGCCTCGCCCGGACGAAGTGCGGCGGCGGACGGCCGCCGCCCGTGGCGCCGCCCGTGGACCGGGCCCGAGCGCCGCATCACCAGAGAGGTTCAGCCACGATGTCCGACCGCCCCCGCCTCGCGGCCGCCAGCCGGTCCGTGACCGGCAAGGCCGTCGCCCGCCTGCGCCGTGAGGGCCGCCTGCCCGCCGTCGTCTACGGCCACGGCACCGCCAGCGAGCCCGTCACGCTCGACGCGCACGATTTCGAGCTCCTCCGCCGCCGCACCGGCGCGTCCACGCTGGTGGACCTCGCGGTGGATGACGGCAAGACCCGGCCCGTGCTGATCTCCGGCGTGCAGATCCACCCGGTGCACCGGCGCCCGCTCCACGTGGACCTGTTCGCCGTGCGCATGACCGAGGAGCTGACGGTCGAGGTTTCCCTCATCGGCACCGGGACCGCGCCCGCCGCGGAGTCGGGTGGGACGCTCGTCCACCCCGTGTCGAGCGTGAAGGTCCGCGCCCTGCCGGGCAACCTGCCGGAGTCCATCCACTACGACCTGGCCGCGCTCGACAGCTACGACGCCACGATCACCGTGGCGGACCTCGTCGCCCCGGAGGGCGTGACCATCCAGGCCGATCCGGCGGACGTGATCGCCCGGGTGCTGGCGCCGCGGGTCGAGGAGGAGGTCGTGCCGACGGCCGAAGGCGCCGAGGCCGAGGGCGAGGCCGAGCCCACGGCCGAAGCCGAGGGCGGACCTGCCGCAGAGCCTGCCGCCGAGGGCTGATCGCACACGCGCGGCGCGACCCGGGACCCGGCTCAGCCGTCCCGCGTCCGCCGCCCGGCCGCGTAGACGATCGGGAGCTGGAGCCGCAGATCTTCCTGCGAGAGCGCCCGCAGGCGCCGCAGCAGGTCGGCCTCCAGCCCGGCGCGCACGCCCGGGTCCAGCGTCGCGAACAGGTCCTCCTCGTCGAACCGGGTCACAAACCCGAGGTAGTCCTCCGGGGTGAATCCGTGGACCAGCACGTCTGCCCGGGCGCGCGCCTGCGCGAACCCCGCCCGGCGGAGCTGGGCCACGGCTGCCGCCGGGGAGGCCAGGTCGTCCGAGCCGCCGCCGTGTTCACGCGGCTCCAACCCGGCCGCCTCGAGGGCGTCGTCGAACGCCGTGTCGGCGGCGAAGGACGACCCGCCGGCGAGCCACGTGACGTAGGCGAGCGTCCCGCCCGGCCGCAGCACGCGCCGGACTTCGCGAAGCGCCCGGAACCGCGACGACACCAGCTGGAGCACGAAGGCGCTGACGGCGACGTCGAACGTCCCGTCGTCGAACGGCAGTCGGTCCGCGTACCCCTGGGCCAGGCGGACACGGCGCGCGGCGGGCGGGGCAAGGCGGCCACGCTCCCGCTCGGCGATCCGGAGCATGCCGGTCGACGCGTCCACCCCGTCCACCGTGACCCCCGGCCAGCGGCCGGCGGCGGCGACGGCCAGGGCCCCGGTGCCGCATCCGACGTCGATGATCCGGTTGGCGCCGCCGATCGCGTCGGCGTCGATCTCGTCGAGCAGGCGGAGGGTGGCCGCCCGGTGGACGGGCGACCACCACGTCGCATAGCCCTCGGCGATGAGGTCGTAGCGGGCCTCTTGGACGGTCATCGCCCGCCATGGTGCCATGGCCCGATGGTGCCCTTCGGCACGTGAGGGCGGTACGGCGGCCGCTGGACCCGGACGGAGCGGACGGCCATGCTCGCGGGTGGTGTTGCACCAGGCGTCGCGGATGGCAGCCGGTCGAGGTCGGCGCCGCGGCCCGAAAGGAGCCGACGCATGAACAAGATCCTGCTTGCGTACGACGGCGGAGAGCCGGCGAAGCGGGCGCTCGACCAGACGATCGAGCTGGCCAGGAAGTTCGGCGCCACCGTTGGCGTCATCAGCGTGGTCCCGGTGCGCGCGGGGCGCGCCCCCATCGACCCCTGGGACGACCGCACGGTCCACGCCGAGGAGCTGATCGAAGCCCGCGCGCTGTTGCGCGAGGCCGGGCATCGAGGCCGAGCTGTTCGAGCCGGGTGGCGATCCCGCGAAGCTGATCGAGCGCGTGGCCGATGAGCGGGGCTACGACACGATCGTTGTCGGGTCGCGCGGCCTGAACGCCCTCACCAAGATGCTGCAGGGCAGCGTCTCCGACCACGTCGCAACCCACGCCCACGCCACCGTCGTCGTCGCCCGCTGACGACCGGCCAGGCCACAAGGGGAGCGGGGGCGGGCCGATGGTCCGCCTCCGGCTGATGCTGCCATGATCTACGCGCCGTCCGATCCCCAGCGGGGCAACGCCCCTGCCCTGTCACGTGCCGTGCTGGACGCGCTGCGCAGCGGCGATGGGGCGGCGCCGGTCACCCTGCGTGGCATCGGCCTGCTCGCCGATTCCGTGCTCAACAAGGACGCCGCCTTCACCGACGATGAGCGCGACGCGCTCGGTCTGCGCGGCCTCCTGCCGCCCCGCGTGATGTCGATCGAGAACCAGGTGTCGCTGGAGCTGGAGCACGTCCGGCGGAAGGGCGACGACCTGGAGCGGTACATCGGCCTCGCCGCGCTCCAGGATCGCAACGAGACCCTGTTCCACCGGGTCCTGGGCGATCACCTCGAGGAGCTGCTGCCGATCGTCTACACGCCGACCGTCGGCCGCGCCTGCCAGGAGTTCAGCCACCAGTACCGCCGACCGCGGGGTGTCTGGATCACCCCCGATGACATCCGCCGCATCCCGGATCTGCTGCGCCACCCCGCCCGGGACGAGATCCGGCTGATCGTGGTCACCGACAACGAGCGGATCCTCGGCCTCGGCGACCAGGGCGCCGGCGGGATGGGGATCCCGGTCGGCAAGCTCGCCATCTACTCGTCCGCGGCGGGAATCCATCCGGGTCTGACCCTTCCGGTGTCGCTGGACGTGGGCACCGATCGCGAGGCGCTGCTGGCCGACCCGCTGTACGTCGGGTGGCGCCACCCGCGCCTGCGGGGGGCCGAGTACGACGAGGTGGTCGAAGCCTTCGTGGCCGGCATCCGCGAGGTGCACCCGCGCGCCGTCCTGCAGTGGGAGGACTTCAAGCAGCACAACGCGATCCGCCTGCTGGACCGCTACCGGAACTGGATCTGCAGCTTCAACGACGACATCCAGGGCACGGCCGCGGTCGCGGTTGCCGCGATCCTCGCCGCCCTGCGGTCCACGAGCGGGTCGCTGGCCGGGACGCGCGTCGTGCTTGCCGGAGCGGGGGCGGCCGGCACCGGGATCTCCCGGCTGCTCCGGATCGCGATGGTCGAGGAGGGTGTCTGGGAGACGGATGCCCGCGACTCGATCGCGATGCTCGACTCGCATGGGCTGCTGGTCGAGGGACGACCGGGGCTGGACGAGGACAAGCGCGACTTCGCGATGGCCCGGGATGTCGTCGCGTCCCTCGGCCTGGACCCGGACGCTCCCGGGGATCTGCGCGATGTCGTGACCGCCTTCCGGCCGCGGGTCCTGCTGGGTACGACCGCAACATCCGGCGCCTTCACGGAACTGACGATCCGGGCGATGGCCGCCGCCCACGAGCGGCCGATCATCCTGCCGCTCTCGAACCCGACCGCCAACACGGAGGCTCGTCCCGCGGACATCGCGGAGTGGACGGACGGACGCGCGGTGATCGCCTCCGGCAGCCCGTTCCCGCCGGTGGAGTCCGGCGGCCGCAGCCACCCGGTCCCGCAGGCGAACAATGCCTACGTGTTCCCGGGCATCGGCCTGGGGGCCATCGTGTCGGAGGCCCGGACCCTGCCCGAGTCGGCGTTCCTCGTCGCCGCGCGCCGCCTGTCGGAGCTGGCCGGGCCGCGCCTGGTGGCGGACGGTCAACTGTTCCCGCCGATCGCGCAGCTGCGCCCGGTTGCCAAGGAGATCGCGATCGCCGTCGTCGAGCACCTTGGCGAGCTCGGTGTCGGGCGCCGGTTCGCGCCCGAGGCCATCCCGGACGCCGTGGACGCGATGATGTGGCGTCCCGCCTACGTCCCGTACGAGGCCGCCTGACACCCCGGGAACCTCGATCGCGTCCCGCATGTCGCCACACCCGTTGCGGCCCGCCCGTCTCCGACCCGACCGCCCTCGCCCGGGCTCCCGCACCGGAGACGTGCATGACCCGCCAGATCGCCGCCCGAATCCTGCTGCTCGCCGTGGCCGGTGGCATCCTCGTGGACGTCCTGATCCCCGGCAACGCCCCGGGGATCAATGCCCCGATCCTGGTGGCCGCGCTGCTCGCGTCCGCGGTGCTGGTCGCGGGGCCGGCCGGCCTGCGGCGCATGGACCCTGCCGACGCGTGGCTGGGCCCGGTCGCGCTCGGGCTCGCGGGCATGGCGGCCGTCAGGGCGGATCCGTGGCTGGTGGCGGCGGACCTCGTGCTGGCGGCGGCACTGGCGGCGGGCGCGGTGGCATCGCTGGGCGGCGGGCGGATCACGAGGGGCCTCGTCCCCCAGGTGCTGGCGACCGCCGCGGGCGTGGTCGCCGCGGCGGTGGCGGGTGCGGCCGAGGTGATCGCCGGGTTCTCCCGGCCGGTCCCGGCGCCTCCCCTCGCGGACGGACGGCAAGCCGGCGGTGGGTCGGTGCCGGCCCGTCACACGCGTGGCGCGCTGCGGGCATTCCTTCGGCGATCCGCTCCGGTCGTCCGGGGCCTCCTCATCGCCGTGCCCCTGCTCGCCCTGTTCGTCGCCCTCTTCGCCTCCGCAGACGCGGTGTTCGAGCGGCTGGCGCGTCAGGCGCTGGACTGGCAGATCGATCTCGACCTCGAGGACCTGGCCGAGCGGGCCGCGATCATCACGGTCGCTGCCTGGACCGCGGCCGGCCTGCTTGCGCTGGCGGGAGCGCTCCTGCCGGCGCTTGCCGGCGCGCGCTGGCCCGCACCCGCCTCACTGGGCGTCGGGCACGCCGATGGCCGATCGCTCGGGGCCGCGAGCGCCTCCGCCATGGCGGGGAGATCCCGCCTCGGGAGCATCGAGGCCACGACCGTGCTGCTCGCCCTCGACGCGCTGTTCGCCGTGTTCGTCGCCCTCCAGCTCGCCTACCTGTTCGGTGGCCGCGACACCGCGGCCGCGGCCGGCCTGACGTACGCGGAGTACGCGAGGCGCGGCTTCTTCGAGCTGGTGGCGGTCGCGGCCCTGGCCGGCGCGGTCGTCGTGGGCCTGGACCTCGGCGTCGGGCGGCGGTCTCGAACACAGCTCGGCGCGTCCATCGGGCTGTTGGCGCTGACCGTCGTCGTGCTCGCGTCCGCGCTCCTTCGCCTGCGGCTGTACCAGGACGCGTACGGCTGGACGGAGCTTCGGTTCGTCGTCCTGGTCGCCATCGGGTGGCTGGCGGTGGCGGTGGTGGTGACCGCCGGGCTGCTCGCCACCCAGCGGACTCGCTGGACGCTCCACGTGCTGGGCGTGCTGGTCATCGTGGCGGTCGGGGGCATGAATGCGGTCGGGCCGCAGGCGTTCGTGGCGGACCGGAACCTGGAGCGGGCGCTGGACCCGTCGCTCGTGCCTCCGGGCGGCCGGACCGGGCTGGACGAGGGATACCTGGCCTCGCTGGGCGACGAGGCCGTGCCGGCGGTCGTCGCGAGCCTGGACCGACTGCCGGACCCGCTCGACCGGGCCTACCTGGAGCGGTTCCTGGACGGACGGGCCGCCGAGCTGCGCGAGAACCCGACGCTGCTCGGCTGGCCGGCCGCGAACCTGGCCCGCGAGCGGGCACGCGCCGCGCTCGGGAGCCGCGACTGACGGGTCAACCCCGACGGCGGGTCAGCTCTCGCCACCCCAGCCCGGGACCGGGTCCGCGCCGCCGGCGGCTCCGCGGCCCTTCGGTCCCCAGCGCAGGAAGGCCCACCGGCCGATGAGGATCAGCACGACCAGGACGAGGATCACCGGCAGCCACACGATCCCGAACCAGATGCCCGCGCTGACGAGCGCCTGGCCGGCGCCGATCAGCGTCGCCGTGGCGGCATCCACGTCCTCGCGCGGGTCCCAGCCCTGCGCCTGCGCCTGGACGGCGATCTCCTCGAGCCCGAACGTCGTCACCAGCGTGCCGTAGGCCACCTGGTCCGCCAGCTGGGCGCGCTGGGCGTCCAGCTGCTCGATCTCGCCCCGGACCTGCGTCAGCTGGGCCTCGACCTCGAGCAGGTCGCTGATCTTGCCCGCGCTCTTCGCGATCTCCTGGAGCGAGGCCTCGCTGGCCCGCAGGTTCCGGATGCGCGCCTCGAGGTCCACGATCTGGCTGCCGACCTCGGTGGCCTGCGTCTGCTCGAACACGACCCGGGCGGCGAGACCACGCAGGTCCGCGATCGCGTCCTCCCAGCGGGTCGCCGGGATGCGGTACGTGATCGTGGCCACGGACTGCTCGCCGTCGTTGGACTCCTGCGAGGCGCCGACATAGCCGCCGGTGGCCAGCACGGCCGTCTTCGCCTTCGCCAGCGCGGCCTGCAGGTCCTCGACCACCAGCTGGAGCGACCCGGTGTAGACGACCTTGAGGTCGTCGCGGAGGGCGGGCGCGGCATTGCCGCCGTCGGTGCCGGCAGCCGGTTCGGGCCGTTCCTCCCGCCGGGGCGTTCGGGGCCATGGACGGGGCGGCGCTGGGCCCCGCCGTCTTCGTCGCCGGCCCAGCTCCCGGCCGTTCCGGCGCCGCCGCAGGCGGCGAGGAGGAGGACGACGACCGTTGCCAACAGGCGAGACGGAGCCACCGGCTCCGCCGCTCGATGATTGCCATTCCGGTACCTCCAGGGGCGCGATACGGGTCCGATGGGAGCGCCGCCGTCGGCGGCGTCGTCGCGGCAAGGCCGTGGCGCCCCGAGGACGCGGACGGTGCCGTCCGGGTTCCGCGGATGGCCGGGGGCCGGCCCGCGCGGTCGAGGACCGGGCGGCGCGGTATGGTTCGGCGATGTCGCTTCCGTTCGGTCCCCCCATCGAGCCCATGCTGGCCAAGTCCTCCGGCGCCCTGCCCGAGGGGGACGGCTGGCTGTTCGAGCCCAAGTGGGACGGCTTCCGTGCCCTCGTGTTCCGCGACGGCGACGAGGTCTACACCCAGAGCCGGGACCTCAAGCCGCTGGATCGCTACTTCCCGGAGCTGGCGGCGCCGTTCCGGGCGCAGCTGCCCGAGCGGTGCGTGCTGGACGGGGAGGTCGTGATCGCGCGCGACGGCGGCCTGGACTTCGGCTCGCTGCTGCTGCGAATCCACCCGGCGGAGTCCCGGGTGCGCATGCTGGCGGCGGAGGCGCCCGCCTCGTTCGTCGCGTGGGATCTGCTCGCGCTGGGCGACGAGGACCTGCGCGGCACGCCCCAGGGCGAACGGCGGGCACGCCTGGAGGCGGTCCTGGGGGGCGTCACGCCCCCGGTTCACCTGACGCCCGCGACCCGCGACCGCGATCTGGCCGCGGACTGGTTCGATCGCTTCGAGGGCGCCGGCCTGGATGGCGTGGTGGCCAAGCGCCTGGACGGCCTCTACCTGCCCGGCAAGCGCGCGATGCTCAAGATCAAGCACGAGCGGACGGCGGACTGCGTCGTGGCCGGGTTCCGGTGGCACAAGAACGGGCCCGGCACGCACGTCGGGTCCCTGCTGCTGGGTCTGTTCGACGACGCGGGCACGCTCCACCACGTCGGGATCACGTCGTCGTTCACCTGGGAGCGTCGGGCGGCGTTGGTGGACGAGCTGGCACCGCTCCGCGAGGCCGCCCTGGACGGCCACCCGTGGGCGGAATGGGCCGAGTGGGCCTCGATGGGCGCGGCGGACGCGTCCGGCCAGCGCCTGCCGGGGGCCGGCTCGCGCTGGAACCGGGGCAAGGACCTGTCATGGGAGCCGCTGCGCACGGAGCGCGTCGTCGAGGTCGCCTACGATCACCTCCAGGGCGACCGGTTCCGGCACGCGACGACCTTCCGCCGCTGGCGGCCGGACAAGGCGCCGTCCGACTGTCGCTACGACCAGCTGGAGACGACCACGCCCTACGAGCTGGCGCGGATCTTCGGCGCGGGCTGACGCGCCTCCGGCGCCTGGGGTTGCGACCCGTGCGGCGCCTCCAGCCAGTCGGCCGTGAGGCGTTCCGAATCCGGGCGCGGAATGCCGTCCAGGGACAGCTCGTACGACGATCCGGCAGCGCCGGTCACCGGGTCGAGCCCCGCCTCGTCCACGTCACGGTCGAACCGGACGACCAGCCGGGCCCGGTGACGGCCCACCCGGAAGTCCGCCTCGGCGAGGCGCCCCGACCACGGAACGTGCCACTCGGGTTCCACCCACCGTCCGTCCAGCAGCAGCCGCCGGTCGCCCGGATCGTCCGGCGCCCAGACTTCGTGCGTCGCCCGGCCGACCCGGAACCGCCAGCCCGGCCAGCCGGGCTCCGGGATGGCGGCCGGCGTCGGATCGGCGGCCGGGGCAGGGCGTGGCGCCGCTCGGCGCCGCCTCCTGCGCTGGGCACCGCCTGCAACCCGTGACAAGCCCACGCCCAGCAGGCCCACCAGTCCGAGGGCCGCCAAGGCACCGCCGAGGAGGACACCCGCGACATCGAGCCGGCCGTCCCCAGCCGCGCGGCCGGCGACCAGGATCACCAGGAGGCCGACCGCCAGCATGCCGGCGAGGACGAGGGCGGTCCGGCTGGACGGCGGCGCCGACCTCCCGGGCCGGCCGATGGGACCCATGTCCGGCAGGGTGAGGGGTCGCGGCACTGGCGACCAGTGGCATCGGACCCGAAGTTGCCCGGCGCCACAGACCGCGGACAGATCGCGCCGGTCCGACAGCTGTTGACAACGTCATACGACGCATTACGATCACGACATGAGCGAGCGACGGACTCCTGCTCGCGCGGTGCGCGAGGTGACCAGCTTCCGGCTTCCGTCGGGGACGATTGAGCGGCTCGACGCGCGCGCCCGCGCGGCCGGAACCACGCGGACGACACTGGCCGAGCAGCTGCTGGAAGAGGGTCTGCGCCTCGTGGAGCATCCGGGGATCATGTTCACCGACGGGCCTGCGGGTCGGCGCGCGACCATTGCCGGAACAGGCCTGGACGTCTGGCAGGTTGTCGAGACCATTCGCGACAACAACGGCAGCCTCGGGGATGCCGCGGAGTACCACGACATCGCGCTGTGGAGGATCGAGGCCGCCGCCCGATACTACGCAGCGTTTCCGGACGAGATCGATGGATGGATCAGGGCCAGCGATGAGCTGTTCGAACGCGAGGCGCGGCTCGCCGCGGAGCAGCAACGCCTCCTGCGGTGAGGTTCCTGCTGGACGAGCACTTCTCGCACCACCTCGCCGAGCGTCTGCGTGACCTCGGCCATGACGCCGTTTCCGTCGCTGAGCGCATGGACCTGCGCACGCGCCCGGACGACCGCCTCTGGAAGAGCGCCGCACTCGAACGGCGCGTGCTCGTGACGCAGGACCTCGGCGACTTCAGCCAGCTCGTCGCGACCGGGTTCACCCGGGGCGAGGGCCATGCCGGCCTCGTGCTCGTGCCCGTACGCGCCTTCCCTCGAACCCTGGACGGCACGGGCCGCCTGGCCGCGGCCATCGACCGGCTCGCGGTCGCGTCGCCGCACGGCCTCGCCGACCGCGTCGTGTGGCTGGAGGCGCCGCCCGAGGGCTGAGCCGGCTGCCCGTCAGCCTGTGCCGCCGGTCGTCCGTGGAGCGCGCTCCGCCTGGCCGCTGCGGTCCGGCCACTCGTAGCCGGCCCAGGGGTCATAGTCCGGGTCCAGGGGTTCCTGGGGCGTGCGCAGCGCCTCCGGCACGTGGGTCAGGTTCACGCGCAGCCGGTACCAGACCGTTGACCGGCCGCGCATCCCGTCGGTGAGGATGTCCGCGGGCTCCAGGTGCGCCGCGGCCTCCGGGTGGCGCGCCTTCCAGCGCTCCAGGCCCGCGTTGACCTCGGCCTTCGTGGCGGCGCGCGCGATCTCGATGACGGGAATGGACGACTTCCGTCGCCCGGTTGGCGTCGGGCGCGTGCCCTCCCACTCGGACGGCAGGCCGGCGTTGGGGTCGCCGGCCGCGACGGCAGCCGCCCGCTCCGCGGCGATGTCCGGCGGCGGACCGCCGTCCACGCCCCGGCCCGCGTACTCGGCGTCCGAGCGCCGCTTGCGGGACGGCTGGACGCGCGGCGGCTCCCCGGCCTGCTTGGCGTAATTGGGCGGCCAGGGGGCGTCGCCCAGGCCCTCGGCCTCGTCGCGGGCACTCAGCTCCAGCAGCGCCTCCAGCGGCCGGCGACATCGTCGATCCCGGCGCCGGCGTCGCCACGTGCGGCGTATAGCCCGGGCACCGTCGCCAGCGTGAAATCCTCCGCCACGACGTCGGCCACCTCGTCCCAGCGCAGCGGGAACGAGACGCGGGCGTCGGGGAGCGGCCGGACGGAGTACGCGGATGCCACCGTCCGGTCCTTGGCGTTCTGGTTGTAGTCCAGGAACACGCCGTGGCGCTCCTCCTTCCACCACTTGCTGGTGGCGATCGACGGAGCGCGCCGTTCCACGTCCCGGGCGAGGGCCAGCGCGGCGCGCCTGACCTGCGGGTACGTCCAGCGGCGCTCGATCCGGACGTTGACATGGATACCGCGGGAGCCCGAGGTCTTCGGCCAGCCAGTGAGCCCGACGGCCTCCAGCGCCTCCCGCACGACGACGGCCACCTCGCGCACCTGGGACCACGGCACGCCGGGCACCGGATCGAGGTCCACTCGCAGCTCGTCGGGGTGGTCCATGTCGTCCGCACGAACCGGGTGGGGGTTGAGATCGATGCAGCCGAGGTTGGCGACCCAGGCAAGACCGGCGGCTTCGTCCACCACGATCTCGTCTGCGGTGCGTCCGGACGGGAACGAGAGCGTGGCCACGCGCATCCAGTCCGGCCGGTTCTCCGGCGCCCGCTTCTGGAAGAACGGCTCCTTCTCGATCCCGTCCACGAAGCGCTTGAGCGCCATCGGCCTGCCGCGGACGCCCACCAGCGCGCCGTCCGCCACCGCCAGGAAGTAGCGCACGACGTCCAGCTTGGTGTGGCCGGCGCGCGGGAAGTAGACCTTGTCGGGGTTGGTGACCGTGACCTCGCGGCCCCCGATCTCGAGGATCTCCCTGCGCGGCGCCATGCGCAGATGCTCGCACGGCACGGCAAGCGGTTGTCGATTCCCGGTCGGCCCGTTCGTCGCTACGATGACGCCCCGGACGGACCGGGCCGCAAGGCGAGGAGAACCGCGACCGATGCGCTACCTGCTGCTCATCTACGAGGAGCCCCCGGCCACGCCGCCCACGGAGGAGGAGTGGGCCGCGATGATGCCGGAGTACAACGCCTTCACCGCCTGGCTGCGGGACACCGGCCAGTACCTGGGCGGCGAGGCGCTCCAGCCCGTGGCCACCGCGACGACCGTGTCCATTCGTGACGGGCAGCGGATCGTCACCGATGGCCCGTTTGCGGAGACGAAGGAGCACCTGGGCGGCTACTACCAGATCGAGGCGGCGGACCTCGACGCGGCGATCGAGGCCGCGGCCCGGATCCCGGGCGCTCGGTTCGGCAAGATCGAGGTCCGGCCGCTGGTGGAGTTCGGCTGAGCACGCCCAGCCGCGACGCCGTCGCCCGTGCCTTCCGGGAGGGGCACGGGCGGGCGGTCGCGACCCTGATCCGCCTCCTCCGCGACTTCGACCTGGCGGAGGAGGCGGTCGCGGACGCGTACCTCGTCGCGCTGGAGCGCTGGCCGTCGGACGGCATCCCGGCCAACCCGGCGGCCTGGATCATGACCACCGCCCGAAACCGCGCGATCGACCGGGCAAGGCGCGCCCGCCGGCTCACCGAGAAGACGGAGTCCATCGCCCGGGACGAGGCGTTCGAGGCGTCACGCCGGGAGTCTGCACTGCTCGCGGCCGCGGAGGACGAGATGGCGCCGATCCCGGACGACCAGCTGCGGCTCATCTTCACCTGCTGCCACCCGGCCCTGGCGCCGGAGGCATCGATTGCACTCACCCTGCGAACCCTGGGCGGCCTCAGCACCGCCGAGATCGCTCGGGCGTTCCTGGTACCCGAGGCGACGCTGGCCCAACGCCTGGTTCGAGCCAAGCGCAAGATCCGCGACGCGGGGATCGCCTACGAGGTCCCGCCCCGGGAGCGCCTGCCGGAGCGCCTCCCGTCCGTGCTCCGCGTCCTGTACCTCGTGTTCAACGAGGGATACGACGCAACGGCGGGTGACGCCCTCGTCCGCGGCGACCTGTGTGCAGAGGCGATCCGCCTCGCGCGCGTCACGGCCGCGCTCCTTCCCGACGAGCCGGAAGCGACCGGGCTGCTCGCGCTGATGCTGCTCAACGACGCCCGGCGCGACGCGCGGCAGGCCCCCGGCGGGGCGCTGGTGCGCCTGGAGGACCAGGACCGGGCGCGCTGGGATGCGGCGGAGGTCGCGGAGGGGCGGACACTGGTGGACCGCGCCCTGCGCATGGGGCGAGTCGGCCCGTACCAGCTCCAGGCGGCGATCGCCGCCGTGCACGACGAGGCGGCCACGGCTGCGGACACCGACTGGCCGCAGATCCTTGCCCTGTACGAGGTCCTGGCGCGCCTCGCCCCCTCGCCGGTCGTGGCACTCAACCGGGCGGTCGCGCTGGCCGAGGTCGCCGGGCCGGCCGCGGGGCTGGCGGCGGTTGATGCGCTGGGCACGGACCCGGCGATGGGGGACTACCGGTTCTTCCACGCCGCGCGTGCCGACCTGCTCCGCCGCCTGGGCCGATGGGCGGACGCGGCCGCCGCCTACGAGCGGGCGCTGGCGCTGACCGCCAACGATCCCGAGCGCACGTTCCTGGAGGGCCGCCTGCGGGAGGTGCGCACCCGCTCGCTCCCGGGCTGATCGGCACCCGGGTCGGGCATTCGTGCCGCCGTCGTCGCGGGATGGGCGCCGGTCACCGTACCATCGCCCCACCATGGGAACGCTGCGGGTTGCGCTCGTGCAGGTCGAGGCGCGCGACGACGTCATGGACAGCATTTCGCGCGCGGCCGCTCTGGCGCGGGAGGCGGCGGACGGGTCGGATCTGGTGGTCCTTCCGGAGTACGTCGGGTACCGGGGCGCGGACGTCGGCTTTCGGGCGTCCGCCCGCTCGATTCCCGGCCCGACGACCGACCCGTTCGCGGCCGTCGCGCGCGACCACGGGTGCTGGGTGCTGGCGGGCTCGCACGCGGAGGCCTCGGGGGACCCGGACCGCCCGTACAACACCGCCGTCCTCATCGACCGGCGGGGCAAGATCGCGGCCACCTATCGGAAGCTGCACCTGTTCGACGTCGCGGTGGACGACGGGCCGGCGGACCGCGAATCCGCCCGGGTGACGGCCGGCGATCGGGCGGTGGTCGCAGACGTGGACGGCATCGGGCTCGGGCTGTCGATCTGCTACGACCTGCGGTTCCCGGAGCTGTACCGGGCGCTGGCCCTGGCCGGTGCGGAGGTCCTCGCGGTGCCCGCGGTGTTCACCGAGCGGACCGGCCGGGACCACTGGGAGGTGCTCCTGCGCGCGCGCGCGATCGAGAACGGCGCCTGGGTGGTGGCGGCCGGCGGCTGCGGGCAAGGTGGGGCCGGGGCGATCCCGGCCTGGGGCCATTCGATGATCGTGGACCCGTGGGGGCGCGTCGTGGCGGAGGCCGGGACGGAGGAGGTGATCGTGCGCGCGGAGCTTGACACCGGCGCGGTGGCGGCCGCAAGGCGGCAGATCCCGGCGCTCGCGAACCGCCGGCCGGAGGCGCTGCCGCCGTCCCGTGGCGTGGACGTCATCGCGGGAGGGAGCGCCGGATGACCGCGCCGATCACGTTCGGATATGGGCTGGTCACCGTCGAGCGCCACCCCGACCGGGATGCCGGCTGGCCGGAGCTGTACCGGGAGGTGCTGGACCTTGCGCGCGCGACGGAGGCGCACGGCCTCGACGCCGTCTGGACGACCGAGCACCATTTCGTGGACTCCGGGTACCTGCCGGCGCCGCTCGTGCTGTCCGCGGCGATCGCCGCGGTGACCGAGCGGATCCGCATCGGGACCGGGGTCATCCTCGCGCCGCTGTACCACGCGCTGTGGATCGCCGAGGAGGCGGCGGTGGTGGACAACCTCGCCGCCGGCCGGCTGATCCTGGGCATGGGCCTCGGTTGGTCGGAGACCGAGTTCGCGGCGTTCGGGGCGGACCTGCGGATGCGTGGCCGGTGGCTGGACGAGGTGTTCGACATCCTCGCCCAGGCTGCGCGTGACGACGTGATCCGCCATGACGGGCCCCTGATCCCGGTGCCGGAGGTCGCCGTCCGGCCGCGGCCGCCGAAGGGGCGCATCACGACCTGGGTGGGCGGGCACGCGGACGCGGCCCTGCGCCGGGCGGCCCGTCACGCGGACGGGATCCTGCTGTGCAGCCGACCCGACACGTTCCGCCACGAGGTGGCCGTCATCCGGGAGGCGCTGGACGCGACCGGCCGGGATCCGGCGGCGTTCGAGCTGGGCCAGTACCTGACCATCGTGCCCGACGCCGGTGGCCGGGACGCCTGGGAGGAGGTGGGCGAGGCCCTCCTCCACGCGGACTGGAAGTACGGCGACATGGAGGCGTCGGCAACGCGGACCGGCCGGCCCATCCCGCGGCGCGCGCGCCTCACGGATGAGGAGGTCGCTGACAGCCGTGCCTTCTGCCTGACCGGGAGCGCCGCGTCGATCGCGGAGCGGATCGCCGAATACCGGGAGATCGCCTCACCGTCGCCGCTTCACCTCGTGGCCCGCAATTACCTGCCGGGCCTCTCCGGTCCGCACCAGCGCGAGCTGCTGGACCGGTTTGCGACGGAGGTCGCCGGGCGCTTCGAGACCGCCTGAGCTCCGCTTCCCCCGGTCAGGCCGCCTCGCCGCGGTCCCAGAGCACGAGGCCTGTGAACGGGATCCGGAACACGCGGAACACCTCCACCGAGACCAGGAACCCGGCGAACAGGAACACGACGCCCAGGAGCTCGCCCAGGTAGAACGTCTCGGTGACGCCGAACCGCGACAGGCCGCTCGTGAGCGACGGGATGAAGCCGCCGATGGCCAGCAGGATCGTGGCCGGCACCCGGCTGTTGAGCTGGCCTTGGAACAAGGCGACGATCGTGCCGGGGATCGAGGCCAGCAGGTTGACCGTGATCGCAACGGGGGCGATGGCGAGGTTGAGCAGGAAGACGCCGATGCCCCGGTCGCGGGCCAGGTCGTAGCGGATGACGCGCTTCTTGGGCATGAACATGTAGGTGCTGTACAGCGCACCCAGGGCCAGCGCGAAGCCCCCGGTCACGTTGAACAGGGGCGTGAGCAGGCGGGCGTAGCCGGGCATCAGGTCGCCCTTCGGGATGCCGTTCGCGTCGAGGACGTACCCGGGCGCCTCGAGCGGCGCAAGCAGGACCAGCGGGATCGCGACGAGCGAGCCGCCCACGACGAGCAACCCGGCCAGGGGCGCCCACTGACCCTTGCCCCGGAACGTCGCCACCGCCAGGCCCGCCGCGGCCACCAGCGCGATGACCGGGTACAGGTACTGCGTGCCGGCCGAGTCGGCATAGTCGTACCTGACCCATGACAGGTAGGTGAACAGGCCCGCCAGCACGAGGCTGAGCGCGGCGCCGTACCCGAATCGCGTCCGTCCCAGCAGGTATATCGTGCCCAGGCCCAGCCACGCGGCGACGTATACCGCGCCGATCAGGTACCAGACCCGGTACAGCGGCTCGCTCCAGCCGAAGGCGCCGCCCCAGAACTCGGTACCCGCCGAGATGCCGTACCACAGCATGCCGATCGCCCAGACCAGCTGATACGGCCGCCGCCGCTCCAGCCACTGGTCAAGCAGGAACAGCGCGAACACGAAGCTGAGGGTTGACGACAGGAATGGCAGGAGGACGTTGAGCTGCATTCACGACACCTTGGGGGCCGGGGCTGCACGGACGGGCGCTCGCATCCTACATGAGCGTGAGCAGCGCCTCGGAGGCAAGCGGCAGTGAAGCCGCGGTTTGACCGCGCGTAAGCGGCGCTCGTCAGAGTGCCGCCATGAACGAGCGGGAGAAGAGACGCGAGAAGCGCCGGCGCAAGGCCGGCAAGACGTACCGCACCCGGGACATCGGCAACGGGATGCTCCAGGCGACGCCGGACGCGGTGCTGCGGGCGATGGGCGGGCTGCCCCCGGACCTGGACTGGCCGGTGGTCGCACCGGGCCTCATCCCGATCCTGCCCCGGCGCCGGCCGATGCCGCCGCTGGCCGGGGAGCCGTTCCGGGTCACCCTGCCGCCCGGCATCCCGACCGGGTTCGGCATCGACATCGGCCCGGCGTTCCTGGTGGTCGGCCGGGACCTGCTCGAGACCTGGCCCGTTGGACCGGCGGACGTCGTCGCGCGGGGGCTGGAGAACCTGCGCGAGCGCCTGCGCCCCGTCCGTCCACGGGACCTGGTGCGCGAGGCGATCGACGGGGTGCCGGTGCGCGTGCTCCAGTCGGGCTCGGGCTGTGCGTCGGCCCTGGTGCTGATCCCGGACGAGCTGCAGCGGATCTTCGGGCCGGGACCCCAATTCCTGATCGCGCCCATGCGAGACCTCCTGATCTCGATGGCGGCGGACACGGACCGGACGTTCCTCGCCTGGCTCAACGAGGAGTTCGCCGGGATGGATCCCAACGGCCTCGCGCTGGACGCGTTCGTCCTCGGGGATGGCGCGCTGCGCTACGAGGTGCTGCGCGGAGCGGCGATCGTCAACGGGTGAGGCCGGGCCGCGGTACCGTGGCCTGACCCGTGGACGACTCCCTCCAGCAGGCCCTGTTCCTCGTCGCGGCCGGGTTCCTCGGCGGCATCGTCAGCGTGCTCGTCAGCATGGCCTCGCTGGTGACCTACCCCGCCCTGCTCGCGGTGGGGTTGCCGCCGGTTGCCGCCAACGTGACCAACACGGTGGCGCTCGTGTTCAACGGGCTGGGCGCGTCCATCGGTGCCCGCCCCGAGCTCAGGGGACAGGGGCCCATCCTGCGTCGCCTGGCCCTCGTGGCGGCGGCCGGCGGCGCCACCGGCGCAGCGCTGCTGCTTCTCCTGCCCGGGCGCTGGTTCGAGCTCGTCGCGCCGCTGCTGATCGCCGGCGCGTCGGTGCTCATCGTGCTCCAGCCCCGCCTGGCGTCGCGCGCCCGGTTCCGGCCGCAGGGCATCACACCGGGCACCGCCGTCGGCTACTTCGCGACGGCGGTCTACATCGGCTACTTCGGCGCCGCCGGCGGCATCCTCGTCCTGGTCGCCCTGGGTGCGATCATCGCGCGCCCGCTGGTGGATGTGAACGCCGCCAAGACCGTCCTATCGGGGGTCACCAACCTCGTGGCGGCCGTCGCGTTCGCGCTGTTCGGGCCGGTGGCCTGGGAGCTGGTCGTGCCGCTCGCCGTCGGGCTGTTCCTGGGCGGCATCGTGGGCCCGTGGCTGGCCCGGCGCATCCCGGCGCCGGTGCTGCGAACGCTGATCGGTGGCTGCGGGCTCGCAGTGTCGGCCGTGCTCGCCTGGGGGACGTACGGGTCGGGGTAGCGTGTCGCCGCCAGCCTACGGGGCGACGGGCACCGAGTGCGCAACGGAGTCCGTCGTGCCCGAGCGGACGGCGGTCAGCCGGACTGTGTAGGTGCCCGCGTCGGCGTACGTGTGGGTCGGGTTGCGCTTGGCCGACGTGCCGCCGTCCCCGAAATCCCAGGACCACGATCCGGGGCCTGTCGTCGTATTGACGAAGGTCACCTCGAGGCCGACGACGGACCAGGTGAAGCCAAGCGGCGGCAGGTCAGGTGGCGGCGTGGGTGCCGGCGTGGGCGTGGGCGCGGGCGTAGGTGCCGGCGTAGGTGCGGGTGTCGGCGTGGGTGCGGGCGTCGGCGTGGGCGGAGGCGTCGGGCCGGGCGTCGCGCCCGGTGGCGTCGGGACTGGCGTCGAGCCGGGCCGCGGCGTTGTGGTCGGGATTGGCGTCGAGCCGGGCCGCGGCGTTGCGGTCGTGCCGCCCGGCGAGTCGGTCGCACCGGGCGTGGCCGTCGAGCCGCCGATGCCGGGATCGAGGCTGCCGCCCGGGAGGATCCCGGCTCCGGGCGAGGCGCTGCCGGGGACGGACGGCGACGATCCGGCCGAATCCGAGCCCGATGGCGCCGCGGTCATCGCCGTCGCGCTGCCCTCCGGGGTCCCCGTCGCCTCCAGGACGGCGCCATCGGGGCGCGGCGGCAGGCTCGCCAGCACGACGATCAGCCCCGCCGCGGCCACGGTCCCGCCCATCACGGCGAAGGTGAGAGCACGACGGCGGCGGTGGGGTTTCGCCGGGCCGGTCGATGCGCCCGAAGGTGCCACGGTGCGCGCGCCCGCGGAGCGGCGGTCCATGGCGACGACGACCGGTGACACGGCCCCGGCCGGCGGAGCTGCCGTCGCCGGCGGATGCCCCGCCGCAGGAGACGGTGACGCGGCCTGGGGAACCGCCGCGGCCGTGGCGACGGCCACGGCCCCGACCTTCCCGATGGCGGCTCGCGCCGCCCGGCGCTCCCGCCATGTCCGGATGCGTCGCCCGAGCAGCCCGCCGGCCCCGGTCGCGGCGAGCACGGCCAGCAGGAACAGGCCCAGGGTGACGGCGTTCAGCTCGATCGGCATCGACCCTCGTCGGCGAGAAGGGCGGCTCCCGTTCGCTCGATCCTAGCAAAACGGGATGGCCGCGACCCGACGGGGGCCGCGACCCGGGACGGGGCGACGCGCCACCGGTCTCGGGCCGGGCGCGTCAGCGGCCGCGCCAGGCGGGCCTGCGCTTCTCCAGGAAGGCGGCCATCCCCTCCTTCTGGTCCTCCGTGGCAAACAGCGCGAAGAAGGCCTGCCGCTCCTGGTGCAGGCCGGCCTCGAGCGGCAGCTCGTACGCGCCCGCGACCGCGGCCTTCGCGGCCAGCACCGCGGTCGGCGGCATGGCGGCGATCCGCCCGGCCAGGGCGAGCGCCGCGTCGACCGTTTCGGCGGCCGGCACCACCTGCGTGACCAGCCCGATGCGCTCTGCCTCGGTCGCATCGATCGAGCGCCCGGTCAGGATCAGCTCCATCGCCTTCGCCTTGCCGATGGCCCGGGGCAGCCGCTGCGTGCCACCGGCTCCCGGGATCACCCCCAGCTTGATCTCGGGCTGGGCGAACTTCGCGGTGTCGGCCGCGACGATCATGTCGCACGCCATCGCGAGCTCGCAGCCGCCCCCCAGCGCAAACCCCCGGACGGCGGCGATCAACGGCTTGCGGACACGTCCGACCAGGTCCCAGCGCTCGAAGCTGCCATCGCGGGCCATGGACTCCGGCGTCCCCGCGGCCATCTCCCCGACGTCGGCGCCGGCTGCGAAGGCACGCTCGCCGGCCCCGGTCAGCACGATCGCCCGGACGTCAGGGTCCGCGTCGAGCGTCTCCAGCGCCGCCACCAGCTCCTCGATCAGCCGGAAGCTCAGCGCGTTGAGCGCCTCCGGACGGTCCATCGTGACCAGCGCCACGCCGTGGAGGGGTCCGTGCGGCCCGGCCGCCGGGAACTCCACCCGGACCAGCGCACGCTCGCCCCCGGCCTCGCTCATCGCCGGCTCATCCGTCACGTCATCGGCCTCCGTGCTGCCCGGCGGCCCGGTGCCCCGGCCGCAACCGGATTATCGGCGCTGGCACCGTCCCGCGCCCGGCCGGGGGATGCGAGCATGGTCGACGATGTCCTCCCCGGGGCCAACGCGCCGCCGCCTGTCCGGTCTCGTGATCGATCCGGCGCCGCTGCGGCTCGACCGGGACTTCCGCCTGCTGTGGCTGGGCCAGGCCGTGAGCAACGTCGGCCGGATGATCACGTCCGTCGTGCTGCCCTACCAGGTGTACGTCCTCACCGGGGACGTGCTCGCGGTGGGCGCCCTCTCGATCGTCCAGCTCGTCCCGATCCTTGCGTTCGCGCTGGGCGGCGGCGCGGTCGCGGACGCGGTGGACCGCCGGCGGCTGCTGCTCGTGACGCAGGCCGGCCTCGCCCTGAGCAGCCTGGCGCTGGCGGCCTTCGCCTGGCTGCCGGACGCGCCGGTGGCGGCGATCTACGCGGCGGCGTTCGTGGCCGCGGGGTTCGGCGCTGTGGACCAGCCCGCCCGTGCGTCCGCGATCCCGCGCCTCGTGCCCCCGGAGCGGTTGACGGCGGCCATCGCCATGAACCAGCTGATGTTCAACGCGAGCGCGGTGATCGGGCCGGCGATCGGCGGGATCCTGCTCGTGGCGTCGGGGGTGGCCGTCGCCTACCTGGTGGACGTGGTCACCTTCGGGGCGGCCATCGTCGCGCTCCTCATGATCGCGCCCATCCCGCCGGCTGCCGGCGCCGTCCGGCCGAGCCTGGGCGCCGTGATGGAGGGGCTCCGTTTCGCCCGGCGTCGGCGCGAGGTGCTGGCGACCTTCGTCATCGACCTGAGCGCCATGGTCTTCGGCTCGCCACGGTCCCTGTATCCACCGCTGGCGCTCGACGTGTTCGGGGTCGGCCCGGCCGGGGTGGGCCTCATGTCGTCCGCCGCGGCGCTCGGGGCGCTGGTGGGGTCGCTGTTCAGCGGCTGGACGTCACGGGTTCGGTGGCCTGGACGCGCCGTCCTCGCGGCGGTCGCGGTCTGGAGCCTGGGGATCGTGGGCTTCGGGGCGGCGGTGTTCAGCTTCCCGCTTGCCCTGCTGTGCCTGGCGATCGCGGCCGGCGCGGACGTGATCAGCGCCGTCCTGCGCAGCACCATCGTCCAGGTGCTGACGCCGGACGGCCTGCGGGGCCGCGTGTCCTCGATCCACGTCCTGGTCGTGACCGGCGGGCCGCGGATCGGGGACGCCGAGGCAAGCGCGGTGGCGGCGGCCATCGGCCCCTCGGGGTCGGTGGTGCTGGGTGGGCTCCTGTCGCTGGCCGGGGTCGGCGTCGTCGCGCTGGCCATGCCGGAGCTGGGTCGCGTGGACCTGCGCCGGGCGACGGCCGCCGCCGAGCCGGTGCCGGCCGCCTGACGCGGGCGGTGGGCTGCGGTTGGCTCGGGCCGGTCGGGATGCAGCGCCCAGGACCGGGGGCACCCGGCTACGCCAGCCCGCGGCCCTTCTCGAGCACGATCTGCAGGTCCTGCGTGATGCCGGTGGCGAAACCGGCCTCGCTGATCGAGAGGTAGAACTCCCAGGTCCGGATGAAGCGCTCGTCGAAGCCCATTGCCCGGACCTCGTCCAGGCGGCCCGTGAACGCCGCGCGCCAGGCAGCGAGCGTGCGGACGTAGCTGGGCGCGATGTCCTCCACGCGCCGGACCAGCAGGCGGGTTCCGTGGAGCGAGCGCTCGATCTCGGCCAGGCTGGGCAGCAGGCCGCCGGGGAAGATGTAGGTCTGGATCCAGTTCGCGCCGCGGCGCTGGGGCTCGTACGCGACGTCCGGGAACGCGATCGTCTGGAGGCTCATCAGCCCCCCCGGGCGCAGGGCCCGGTCACACGCGTCGAAGAAGGTGGTGAAGTACTCGGCCCCGACGGCCTCCAGCATCTCGATCGAGACGATCGCGTCGTACGTGCCCTCGATCTCGCGGTAGTCGCGCAGTTCCACGCCGACCCGGTCTGATAGACCCGCCGCCGCCACCCGCTCGACGGCCAGCGCCTGCTGGGCCGGCGACACCGTGATCGTCGTGACCCGGCAGCCCAGCTCGCCGGCCGCGTACAGCGCGAAGCCGCCCCAGCCGCTGCCGATCTCCAGCACGTGCTCGCCGCCACGCAGCCCGGCCCGCTCCGCCATCACCCGGTACTTGGCCCGCTGGGCGTCCGCCAGCGACTGGTCCGGGGTCTCGAACACCGCGCTGGAGTACGTCATGGTCTCGTCCAGGAACAGCCGGTAGAAGTCGTTGCCCAGGTCGTAGTGGGCCTGGATGTTGCGCCGGCTGCCCGCGACGGTGTTCCGGCGGGCCCGGTGGGCGAGGATCTTCTGCAGCCGGAACGGCAGGCGCCACCAGCCCTTGGGCAGCGCGAGCGCCTCTCGGTTGAGGGCCGCCACCTTGAGCAGCGCCGGCAGGTCCGGGCTCGACCACAGCCCGTCCACGTAGGCCTCCCCGGCCCCGATCTCGCCGCCCAGGAGCATCCGCACGGCAGCGGAGGGATCATGGACGTGGATCTCCCCGGCAAGCGGCGAGCTCCGGTCACCGTAGGTGCGCCGGGATCCGTCCGGCAGGACGACGGTCAGCTGGCCTGCGCGGATCCGCCGGGCCGCGCCCAGCATGACCCGCCGCGCGGTCTCGTCCACGATCCGCCCGGGCACCAGCCCGCTTCGCCCCATCGTGATCCCGCTGCTCACCGTGCCGCCTCTCCCGCGCGCATGGCCTCCCGTGCGCTTGTCACCTCGCCGTGACGGAAGAACGGGGCGCCCCTGAGCCACAGCCGCAGCGCGTGGTAGTGGATCAGCCCGATGGTCTTGTGGGTCACGAACGGGTGCCCCAGCAGCATCCGCAGCAGGTTGCGGTCCGTCAAGCGGAGCCGCCGGAGGACCAGGCTCGTGCTGATCAGCAGCTCGCCATCCTGGCGCAGGCTGATCGCCAGCCGCAGCCCATCCGGCTCGTCGCGGACGTGGACGGAATACCGCCCGTCCATGCTGATGAACGGGGATACGAACAGCTCCTTGTCCATCTCTGCCGTGAACGGCCCCTCAGCCGCTGACTCGCCCCCGCCGGGTCGATGGGTGTAGAGGTGGCGCTCGCCGAAGGTGTTGTGGACCTCGGTCACCACGACCCGGAGCACGCCGGATCGGTCACGACACAGGAAGAAGCTGGCCGGGTTGAACACGTAGCCCAGCACCCGCAGGTTGGTGACCAGCGTGATCCGCCAGCCCGTCGGGTCCTCCCCCTCCGAGCGGAGGTGCTCGCGAATGTCCGCATCGACGTCCCGGGCCGGCTTCGGGAGATGGTCCGGGTCCCGGAACGTGGCGACGGCCCGCCGGTTGCGCCCGAACAGCCGGAGGCGCCGATCGAGCTCGTCCAGCTCGGTCACGTCCAGGGCCGCGTACCACACGGAGTGCTCGAGGCCGTACGTGAACGGACGCGCCCGGCGGTGCCGGACCTTGCCCTCGAGCAGGTGCGACCTCACGCCGCCACCTCGTCCAGCACGGACGCGACGGGCTCGACGGCCGGCCCGATGAGCTCCGCCGCCTCGAACCCGGAGCGACAGCCGTCCTCGTGGAAGCCGTAGCCGAGGTGGGCCCCGGCGAACCACGTGTTGCGTCGGCCCTGCAGGCCGCGCACGCCGTCCTGGGCCTCGAGGGTGCGGAACGTGTACATCGGGTGGTCGAAGGCGCGCTCCAGGATCACCCGGTCCTCGGCCACCTTGGCGCCGGGGTTGAGCGAGACGAGGTACTCGACCGGCCCCGGGATCGATTGGAGCCGGTTCATGTGGTACGTCATGGTGAGCGCGTCGCCGGGAAGGCGGCAGTCCGGCGTGTGGACGTTCCACGACGCCCAGGCGCGCGGGTTGGCCGGCAGCAGCCGCTCGTCCGTGTGGAGGACGACCTGGTTGCGGGAGTACTCGAACCCGCCCAGGACCCGTCGCTCGGCCTCGTCGGCGTCGTCGAGGAGCCGCAGCGCGTCGTCGGCGTGCGTCGCCATCACCACGGCATCGAACCGCTCCGGCTCGCGACCCTCCGTCCGGATCGTGACCCCGAGCGGATCGCGCGTCACCTCGCGGACGGGGCTCCCGGCGCGGACGGAGCCCGCCGGCAGCGTCCCGACGAGCCGCTCCACGTACGCCTGAGAGCCGCCCTTGACCACGCGCCATTGAGGCGCGTTGCCGAGGCCGATGAGGCCGTGGTTGTCGAGGAAGTGCAGCAGGTAGTCCACCGGGAACTCGTGGACCCGCTCGGCGGCGGTGGACCACACCGCGGACGTGATCGGGACGATGAAGTGCTCCCGGAAGCCCCGGCCGTATCCGTGCTCGTCCAGCCACTCGCCCAGGGTGGCACGGCTGGGCTCGGGCGCATCGAGAAGCGCCCGCGCGTGCGCGTAGAACCGCCGGACATCGTTGAGCATCCGCCACTGCGACGGCCGCGCGAACGACGTCAGCTCCGGGAAGAACCCGCGCACGCCGCGCGAGCTGTAGGCGACGCTGCAGGCGTCGCACGCGGACGCGAACGACATGTCGCTGGCCTGCGTCTCCACGCCCAGCGCCTCGAACAGCCCGACCAGCCGCGGGTATGTCCGCTCGTTGTAGACGATGAAGCCCGTGTCCACGGGGATGGGCCCGCCGTCGGCGTCGACGGTGACCGTGGCGACGTGCCCGCCGGGCACCCGGTCCTGCTCGAACAGGGTGACCCGGTGTCCGTCACGGTTGAGGGCCCAGGTTGCGGTCAGCCCGCTGACGCCGGACCCGACGATCGCGATGTCCATCTCGGCTCCTCAGGCCGCCGCCGCGAGCTCGTCCAGCGTGCGCTGCATGCCGTCCCCTCCGTCGCGGGCGATCTTCGCAAGCGCACCACCGGCGAACGGCGTCGCCAGGCGCATGAGCCCGCGCAGCCGGATGTCGGCGGTGTAGTCGATCCGCGTCCCCGTGGCGGTCGCCTCGAACCGGATGTCGTCCACGGCCTCGACGCCGGAGCCGGTGCCCGTCAGCACGACCCGTCGGGAGGGCTCATACGTGGTGATCTCGTAGTCCATGGGCGCAACCTTGCCGCGCATCCGGATCCCGAGTCGGTAGCGCGCGCCGACGCCGACCGGCCCGTCGTTCGCTCGCTCGGACGTGGCGACACCGGGGTCCCAGCGCTGAGCGTTGGCGAAGTCCGCGACGAAGGCGAACGCCTGGTCGAGGGGGAGTGAGGTGTCGATCTGTACCCGGAGAATGGCCACGGCTTGCATTCCTGTATAACTTTTGTAGAATGTTGAGCAGCAAGGTACCCCACGGCGCCGAATGACGTCAAATGGGGGTTTGGAACCAGCCAGCCGACGAGAGGGAGAGATCCGAGATGCAGTCAGCCGAAGCCATCGCCGCGCCGCAGGCGCGGAGCCTGCGCCGCTGGAACGCGACGCTGGCGGGGCTCCACGCGATCCAGGGCGCGATCATCCTCGCGATCTCGTTCGCGAAGGACCCGCTCGTGTCGGCCCCGGTCGTGAGCAGCTACCTGTCGTTCGACACGGCGACCAGCACCCTCGTCCCCGCGCAGCGCGCCTTGTTCGACCTGCCCATCGGGCCGGCCGTCGCGCTGTTCTTCTTCATGAGCGCGATCGCCCACTTCATGGTGGCCTTCCCGGCTCGCGCCTGGTACGAGCGCAGCCTCGCGCGCGGCATCAACCCCGCTCGCTGGATCGAGTACGCGCTCTCCTCCAGCGTGATGATCGTCGTGATCGCGACGCTGTCGGGGATCCAGGAGATCGGGACCCTGATCGCGATCTTCGGCATCAACGCGGCCATGAACCTGTTCGGCTGGAGCATGGAGCTCGGGAACGAGGGCCGCACCAAGGTGCAGTGGTCGCACTACGTGTTCGGCTGCATCGCCGGCATCGTCCCCTGGATCGTGGTGTTCATCGCCCTCTGGACGGCCGCCACCGAGCCCGGCGCCGCGGAGATCCCCGGCTTCGTGATCGCGATCTTCATCTCGCTGTTCATCAGCTTCAACGTGTTCGCGTTCAACATGATCCTCCAGTACCGGAAGACCGGCCGCTGGGCCGACTACCTGTACGGGGAGCGCGTGTACATGTTCCTGAGCCTGTTCGCCAAGACGATCCTCGCCTGGCAGGTGTTCGCCGGCACGCTGCGGCCTTGACCGCCGGGCTGACCTCGTCGGTGCCGCGCCTCCCGGACCCCCGGGTGCTGGTGGACGCGGCGCTGGAGGTCACGGTGCTCGGCAGCTTCAGCCGGATCGGGCCCGCGGTTCGCTCCCGGCTGTTCGGGTGGGCGCCGGCTCCGGCCGGCGCCCTCACCGGGCGCTCGGTGCTCGTCACGGGGCCGACGTCCGGCCTCGGCCGGGCTGCCTCGGACGCGATGGCCGCGCTGGGCGCCCGCGTGATCCTGGTCGGGCGGAGCGAGGATCGCCTCGCTCGCCGCCGGGACGAGCTGATCGCGGCCCACGGCGAGGACCGGTTCCCCACGGTGATCGCGGACATGGCGTCCCTGGCGTCCGTCCGCGGCGCGGTGGACCGGATCCTCGCGACCGAGGACCGCCTCGACGTCCTGGTGGACAACGCGGGCACGATCCACCCCGAGCGGATGGACGGACCGGACGGGATCGAGGCGACGTTCTCGGTCCTCGCCGTGACGCCGTTCGCGCTGGAGGCCGGCCTCCTGCCGCTCCTTCGCCGCACGCCGGGCGCCCGCGTCGTCGCGGTCACCTCCGGCGGCATGTACACGCAGGCCCTGGACCTCGACGACATCGAGTACCGCCGGGGACCCTACTCGGGCCCCCGGGCGTACGCCAGGGCCAAGCGCGCGCAGGTGACGCTCATGCGCGAGTGGGCGCGCCGCCTGCGGGCGGAGGGGGTCGCCTTCACGGCCATGCACCCAGGCTGGGTGGACACGCCCGGCCTGGCCGAGACGCTGCCCGGCTTCCACCGGCTGATCGGGCCGCTGCTCCGGAGCCCGCATGGGGGGATCGACACGATCACCTGGCTGGCGACGCACCCGGACCCGATGTCCACGTCCGGCCGCCTGCACCTGGACCGGCGGCCGCGCCCATTCGACCGCCTGCCGTTCACGCGCCTGTCCGCCCGCGATCGCCGTCGCGTCTGGCGCGAGATCGTGGAGCTGGCCGGCGTGGGGGATCCGGCCCCGGAGGGCTGACGCGCGGCGCAGGCCACCGGCCAGGCAGGGCGCGTCGGCCGGGCGGAACGGCAGCCACCGAGCCCGGGGCCATACTTTGAAGAATCCCTGCGGGCACCTCCCCATACACCGTGAGCATCCCATCCAGGGTTGCTCGCGGACGGGACGGAGACGACCAGCGTGCAGCGGTCACTGGTGGAGCAAGCGGCGGCGGGCGATCAGCGGGCATTCGAGTCCCTGGTCCGTCAGTCCGCGGACCGGCTGTTCGCGATCGCGTACCGGATCCTCCGGGATCACCACCGTGCGGAGGACGCCCTCCAGCAGACATTCGTCACGATCTGGGACGAGCTCCCAAGGCTTCGCGACCCCGACCGGTTCGAGGCGTGGAGCTACCGGCTGATCGTGCGCACGAGCATCGCGCAGGCGAAGCGCGAGCGCCGCGGCGGCCCGATGATCCAGCTCCTGCCCGGCGACCGGCTCGCGGGCACGGCCGGCCCCAGGGCCCCCGACGAGATCGCCGCGGTCGTCGACCGCGATCAGGTCCAGCGCGGATTCCGGCGCCTGAAGCCGGACCAGCGGGCCATCCTCGTGCTCCAGCACTACGTCGGCCTGTCCCTCGCCGAGATCGCCGACGTGCTCGGGATCCCGGTCGGGACGGCCGGCTCCCGACTCCATTACGCGGCCCGGGCGCTCCGCGCCGCCATCGACGCCGACGAACGCGCCATCGACCTGGAGGAGCGCACGGCATGAGCATGCAGCACGACCTGGATCGCCGCATCCGGCCCGCCCTGGAGGACGGACCGTCCCGGGCTCCGGCACGGTCGATCGAGGCCGCCCTCGCCCATGCCCGCACGCACCCCCGGCGGCGCGACCCGCTGGCATTCCTCAGGAAGGACCCCATGAACGCTCAGTCACCTCGCGCTTCGCGGTTGGCCTCCAGCCGCTTCCCCTCGTCGCCGTCCTCGCCCTGGTCATCGCGGGCGGGCTCGCGGTCGTCACGGCAGGCGGGTACCTCGACGGCCGGCCGGCCGTGGTGCCGCCCGTCGCGACGCCGTCACCGACCACCTCACCGCTCCCGTCGGCTCCGGCCTCGCCCGCGCCGGCGGCCTCCCCGTCGCCCGTTGTCATGACGGTCGACCTCGTCGAGCGTGTCGGTGCCGACGCCACGATCGACATCATCGACCTGTCGGGCCGCCTGCTCGGCGCGACCTCCGCTGATCCGGGTGACGGCGCCTCGGTACCCGACGGCACGGTCGCTGCGACCGGCCAGGCCGGCAACCCGGCGACCGTCGTCCTGACCTGGAGCGGCCTGCCGTGCGACACGACCCACCAGCTGACCATCGATCCGGATGGCCTGACGATCACGATCGAGCGGCCGGCCTGCCAGGGCGACGCCATGGGGGTCGACCACGTCCTCCAGCTGACGTTCGACCGCCCGGTCGATCCGGCTGCGGTGAGGGCGACGGTCCGCACGACCGGGGGCTGAGCCCCGCTGCCGGTGGCCGGTCCATGCCGGCCACCGCGCGACCCTCGACTCGGGCCCGCTCGCGTCGCCGAGGATCCGTGCGATCTCGCGACGTCGAACCGGTTGGCCAGGGCCTCAGCCCCGACGCCCCACGGCCCGCGCGACGACGTCCGCGGCGTCGGAGACCCGGCTCGGCAGCACGAGCACACCCTCGCCGGCCACGGTCCCGGCCGCCCCGCCCCCGACCGCGATGAGCGCAACGCCCTCGTCGCGGAGTGCCCGGATCACCACGCTCGCCGGTTCGGTGTCGACCGGAGTCGGAACGGCGACCACGGCCGCACGGGCGCGTGTCTGGCGCATCGCCGCGACCCACCCGTCCACGGTCACGTCGGCCCCGAGGTACAGCACGCCGGTGGCACGCCGGCGAAGCGCGGCCGCGAAGGCGAGCGCCCCCAGCTCGTGGCGGGCGGTCGGGGGCAGCCCCACGACCGCCGACGGCCTGACCGCGATCCCGGCCGCCTGGAACGCGGCAGCGAGCCGGCGTCCGACGGCCGCGCTGGCCGCGTGCTCCGCCGCGACGCTCAGGCGCCCGGCCACCCACGAGTCACCGAGGGCGGCCGCGGCCGGGAGCAGGACGTCGTCCACGACCCCCTCGAACGAGCCGGCCGCCATGATCTCGTCCAGCGCAGCCTCGGTGTCCACCGCGGACGACGCCTCGGCCGCGGCCACGAACCGTTCGATCAGACGCGCCCGGTTGTCGGCGGTCCCGTTCGGGACGGCGAAGCGCCCTGGCCCGGCCTCCGGTGCCACGTCCTGCACCGCCACCTCGCCGGCGGCGATCGCGCGGGCCGCCTCCGACGCCGTCCAGCCCGACTCGACGAGCGACCGCATCGCGGCCAGCACCTGGAGGGTCGAATCGTCGTACATCCGGTAGCCGGACGCGGTCCGGATGGGCGTCACGACGCCATAGCGTCGTTCCCACGCCCGGATGAGGGGCGCGCCGACGCCGGTGCGAGCCGAGGCTTCCTTGATGGTGTACACGGTGTGTCGAACCTTACCACGGGTTTCGCATCTGTACAGGCAATCTACACACGCCCGTAGCCCCGGCCGGATGGCGAGATGGCATCACCGCGCCGGAGGCACCTGGAGGATGATGGTGGCGAGCAGGCGAGGGCGCACGGCAGACATGGAGGGAGCTTCGATGGACGGGCTGCGCATCATCGTGGCCGGCGTGCAGCAGACGCGGATGGAGGCGGGCGCGGCCGTCGATCCGCCCACCACGATCGCCACGGCTGCGATCGCGGTCCACAACCCGCTCGCCGGCCGGGGCCGCGTGGAGGACCTGGACGACCTCGAGGCGCTCGGGCGCGAGGCGGCGACCCTGCTGGTCGAGCGGGCGCTGGCGGTCCTCGCCTCGGTCGGGCTGTCACCGGCCGACGTCCGGGGCTATGGCAAGGGCGCGATCGTCGGCACGGACGGCGACCGCGAGCACACGGCGGCCGTGCTCCATCCACGATTCGGAGCGCCCGTGCGTGCCGCGATCGGCGGGGGAGCGGACATCATCCCGGGCACCAAGAAGGTCGCCGGGCCCGGCACGTCCATCACGATGCCGATCGGCAACAAGGATGACCGGTGGGTGTTCGACGACATGGATGCGGTCGATGTCGCGCTCGCCGACGCCCCGCGGCCAGACGAGCTGGTCATCGCCCTGGCCCTGAGCGCCGGCGGCCGGCCCAACGCCCGCGTTCGCAAGCCCGCCTGAGGAGGACCCGATGTTCAAGGCCATGATCCTGCTGACCCGCCGCGAGGACATGTCGCGCGAGTCGTTCGCCGCCTGGCTGCTGGGGGAGCACAGCCCGCTGGCCGCGCAGCTGCCCGGGATCCGGCGACTCGTCTACAACGTGGTGGATGGAGGCCCGGAGACGGGCGCCCCGGACAGCGTCGCCGAGCTGTGGTTCGACTCGCAGGCCGCGTTCGAGGCCGCGTATGCGACCGAGCTGGGCAAGTCCGTCGCCGCGGACTCGCTCGCCCACGTCACCGGTCGCGTGCGGCTGTTCGTCACCGAGCACGAGATCGGGATCTGAGGCGGCCGCGGCCGGCGGCATCCGCCGCCGCGGCGAGACGCGCCCTCAACCGGCCTTCGGGGCTCCCCCGGTGACGCCCAGCACCCAGCGCATGCACTTGTGGCCGAAGTCCGCGGTCGGGTCGAACATCAGCGGGCAGCCGCCCTCGATGACCGTGATGCCGCCCTTCCGTCCCGCCTCCGCGGCGGTCGCCGACACGCTGCCGCCGCCGAACGAGCGGTGCATCCAGACGCGGCGGATGCCCAGGCGCTCGCAGTCCGCGACGACGGCGTCGGCGGCCGCGGGTGCGGTGGCGATGACCACGGCCTCCACGCCCCCGGGAATCGATCCGAGGTCCCGGTAGCAGACGTCGCCTTCGACCGTATCGGTGTTGGGGTTGACCGCGAAGACCTCGTAGCCGCGGTCCCTGAGCCGCTTGTAGACCACGTTGCCGCCGTGCCCGGCCGCCTGCCGCGAGACACCCGCCACGGCGATCCGCCGCTGGGCCAGGAAGTCCTTCACCGCCACGTCGACCGTCGTCATCTCCGCATCCCTCGTCTCGTCTCGGGCTGGTCACCGCGCCCGACCGTACGCGGCTCACGGGCGACCCGGGAGGGCCACAGGTCCCGGATGGGGCGGGCTCGGCGACGCCAGATCCGCTGGGCCGCGATCGACTCGAACCGCGCCTGCGGCATCGCCGGGACGTGGCGGCCCTACTGCCCGGAGCGCCGCAGCTCCCGGACGTTGTCGCGCAGGATCACGAAGCCGATGGCGAGCAGCGCGGCGGCCAGGAACAGGGCGAGGTCCTGCAGCACGATGATCACGACGGACAGGACCGCCAGCAGGATCGTCAGGTCCAGGAGCAGCCGCAGGAAGCGCCGGCGCACGATGGCCTCGATCGCCAGGTAGGCCGCCCCGATCACGACCAGGCCCGCCCACAGGGTCGCGGTGTCCGTGAACACGAGCACGGCCAGCAGCAGCAGGCCAAGGGCGACGCTGACCGCGGACCAGACGTCCAGAATCCGGCTGCGACGGATCTCGGCGGGATCCTGCGGGTGCACGACGTGGCGCAGGTGCGCCCGCGGGTCCCCCAGGTCGCCGGTCTGCAGCCGGGCCAGCTCGGCCTCCATGTCCTCGATGGTCGCCTGCGCCTCGTCGGCCTCGATCCGGGCAGCCCGCAGGTCCGCGACGGCCTTGTCCCGCTCGCCGACCAGGGCGCCCATGAACGCGTCCGAACGCCCCGCCCGCTCCGCGGCCGCGACCCGGAGCCCCAGCCGCTGCGCGGTCCGTTCCAGGTCCGGGATCGCCGCCCGGTCCACCGCCAGCTGCGCGCGCAGGTCCCGCAGCCCGGCCTCCAGCGTCTCGATGGCCCGCGCCGGAGGCGGCGTCGCGTCCAGCCCGGCGAAGGCGACCGGGTCCGCCCAGGACTGGCGCGGGCGTCCCTCGCGGTTCCACTTCGGTCCGGCGGGCGCCCGCTCGCCGGCGAGGCGGTCCTCCGTGTCCAGGCCGAACAGGCCGTCGTAGCCCGCCACCCAGGGCACGCCGTCGTCGATCACGACCGCCGTCCATGCGTTGGGCTGGCCGGGTCCCACGGCCACGCCGTCGCCGCGCGCGTAGTCAACGAACGGGATGGCCGCGATGGAGCCTGAGGCCCCCGCGGTCTCCTCACCCTGGCCCAGGGTTGTCCGCCAGAAGTGCCCGAGCGCGCCCGACAGGGCCCGGATCCGCTTCGGCAGCCCGAGCGGCACCGCCAGCAGGTACTCGCCGGGCTCGATGTAGGCGGCGTGCGACCCGGCGCCGGCGAACATCACCGGGTGGTCGCCCTCCCGCTGCAGGAGCGGGTCGTCCCAGCGCCGGCGAAGGTCCGCCCCCACCTCGTCGTGGGCCGCCCGGGCGAACCAGACCGGCACCGACGTCCCGTCCTCGCGTTCCTCCAGGAACACGAAGCACTGCTCCCAGTCAGCCTCGTGGTCGTTGGCGCCCGCGAACGAGGACCGCCAGTCGTTCATGCAGTAGAAGAACAGGTACTGGCAGACGGTCCAGCCGGCATCCCGCACCACGCGGCCGTAGTACGTGAAGGCGGGGGTCTGCGACCGGATCGCGGCGTACTTGACCTCGCCGGCCGCCACCGTGCCGCCCGGGACCGTGCCGCGGACGAGGAGGGACAGGTCGAACGCCGCGTCCACGAGCCGGGCGATGACGCCCACCCGGGCGAGCCGGCTCGGTGCGCTGAACCGGGGGCGACCCGCGTGGGCGCGGCCCTGGGCGAGGGTCACCCCGCTCAGCGGCGCCTGGACGAACCGCAGGTAGAGCGAGCGGTCCGGCAGCCGGGCGGGCCAGGTCGCAAGCGCGTCCACGGTCAGCTCGCCGGCGGGCACCACCAGCGACTTCCGGCCACCCGGCCCGACGGCCCACAGGTCGGATTCGGCGACGTAGTCCTCGACGGCCATGGGGAAGAAGAACTCGCCGTGCGTGTACCGGACGACCGGCTCGTAGCGACGGAGCAGCTCCAGGTCGCGCTCGCGGCTCATCCGCGACCCTCCCCGAGCGCGGCGGGGAGGCGTCGCCCCGTGATCCCGAAGGCGTGCCGGACCTGCCGCTGGTTGAGGTAGAACACGGTCACGATCTGGACCAGCAGCCAGAACTCCAGGCGTGTGCCCTGGAACCACCACAGGTAGACCGAGGTCGCCAGTCCCAGCCCGGCGATGAGCATCGTGAGCGTCCAGCCCAGGCGGCGCATCCGGAGCAGCAGGACCCCTGCCGACACGCAGGCGACGAACAGGACGCCCAGGACCAGGAGCACGAAGCCCGTCCGGAACTCCGCGATCAGGTCCTCGGCGACCAGCAACCGCCCGGCGATCTCGCTCAGGACGGCCGGGCCGCCCACGATCAGCCCCAGGAAGATCAGCCCGTAGGCCGCGGCGGTGATCAGCTGGAGGATCGCGAGGATGGTGACCGCGGGCGGCCGCCGGGCGGGTCCGTCCACCGCCTCACCGGCAGGCGGCGGCACCCCGGACGCGGTCGGCGCGGGTATCCCGATCATGCGGGGGAGTGTAGTCGCCCGGGCGCGCCAGGTCGGCGCCGGTTGGCCTTGACGCCGGTCCGCACCTGCGCTCATCCCGATGGGATGATGCGCCCGGGGAGGCGCGATGATCGCATGGACCGGTCAGCGTGACGCTGGAGGAGGGTGCATGTTCCGCAACCGAGACGAGGACCACGCGGGTGCCAACGTCTACCAGATGCACCAGCGGATCTTCGCGATCGGTGACGACTTCTGGATCGAGAATGGCGCGGGCCAGCGCGTGTTCAAGGTGGACGGCAAGGCGCTGCGGATCCGCAAGACGCTGGTCCTGGAGTCGGCCGACGGCCGGGAGCTGTACACGATCAAGGAGAAGCTGGTCACCGTCCGCGACGTGATGGAGATCAAGCGTGGCGACGACCGGGTCGCGACGGTCAAGAAGGCGCTGATCTCACCGCTCCGCGAGCGGTACGACGTCCAGCTCGACGCCGGCGGCGAGTGGAAGGTCCAGGGCAACATCGTGGATCACCAGTACAAGATCGACGGACCATCGGGCCAGATCGCCGAGGTGGGCAAGAAGTGGTTCCGGGTCCGCGACACGTACGGCGTCCAGGTGGAGACGGGCAACGACGATGCGCTCGTGCTCGCCGTCGCCATCGTGGTGGACCAGATGGCCCATCCGACTCGCTGACGCCCATAATGGCGACGACCAAGATCGATGGAGGACAACCGTGACACTGGGACCGCTCGAGTACATCGTCATCGGGTTCGAAGGGAACCGGTTCGACGGCAGCATCGCCCACGAGATCGGCAAGGTGATCGACAAGGGGATCATCCGGCTCGTGGACGTGGTGTTCATCACCAAGGACGCGGAGGGCAACGCCGCCGTCCTGGAGCTGGACAACAAGGACGACCCGCGGTTCGCCGGGTTCGCGCCGCTGCTGGGCAACAGCATGGCGCTGTTCACGCCGGAGGACACCGTGGAGCTGGCCGCCTCGTTGCCGGCCAACACGTCCGGTCTCGCGATGCTGTTCGAGCACCGCTGGGCCGAGGACATCAAGGAGGCGATGAGCGCAGCCGGCGGCTTCCTGGTCGGGCGAACCGTCGTCCCGCCCGAGATCCTCGAGGCCGTGACCGCCGAGCTCGAAGCCGCCGCGTCGGCCTGACGATCATTTGCACGCATTGAAGGAGTACGAACGATGATGAGGCGACGACGCGGCATGGGCATCGTCGGTGTCGCGGCGACGACGGCCGTGGTGGCCGGCACGGCCGGGGCGGTCCGCCACCACCAGGACCAGAAGTACGCCGGCCAGCAGGCCGAGCAGCAGGCCGTGCAGCAGGCGGCCTACGACCAGGGCGTGATGGAGGCCCAGCAGGCCGCCGCGGCCCAGGCTGCGGCGGCACAGGCAGCGGCAGCGGCTCCGGCCGCCCCGGCCGGCATCGACATGGAGCAGCTCAAGCAGCTCGGCGACCTCCACACCGCCGGCATCCTGAGCGACGAGGAGTTTGCCGCCGCCAAGGCCAAGCTTCTCGGCTGAGGCCCACCCGGGCAGGGCCCGGTCACCGACCGCCCGGACAACGCCGCCCAAGGCGCCGGGCAGGATACCCGTATCTCCTGGAGGGAGACAACGACATGAAGAACCCGCCGATCCTGATCTCGGTCATCGGCTTCTTTGCCGCGCTCGCCGGCTTCGCATGGATCTTCTTCGGCCTCCGGCTGCTCGGCTTCGACTGGTTCACGTTCCTGGGCGACGTCCCTGCCTTCGAGCAGGCCGGCATCTGGGGCTGGCTGGCGCTCCTGGGCGGCGTGCTCTGGCTGGCGGCCGCGCTCGGCCTCTGGGCGATGCAGCCCTGGGCCTGGATGTTCGCGATGATCGTCGCGGGCATCGCCGTGTTCGAAGCGTTCCTCTACATGATCCAGTACCCGGGCAGCGGCATCGGCCTCGCCATGATGATCATGCCGGGCATCATCATCCTGTACCTCAACGGCCGTGACGTGAAGACCGCCTTCGGGCTGGTCGATCCGACCGCGCCCTGACCTCCGCACCAAGAGAGCGCGCGCCCGAGAGGGCGCGCGCTCTTCTCTGTTTCGGCCGCCGGTTCGACGGCCCGAGCAGGCGCACATCGCGCCCGCCGTCGCGCTACCGTGACGCCCGACCGGCTCCCGGGGAGCCGGACCACCGCTGGGAGGACAACGATGGGCAACGCGCAGGCGGCTGTCCCGGGCCCGAGCTTCGCCGACGCTCGCCAGTCCCTCGGACCGGCCAAGCTCGACGACCTGTTCCCGGAGGGCGAGGCGTACCGCCGATCGCTGCGCACGTACTGGGTGCTGCTGCTCCTGGCCGCCTTCATCGCGTCGTTCGGGCTGTACCAGGACTCGGTGGCCTCGATCATCGGTGCCATGGTCGTGGCTCCCCTCGGCGGGGTGATCCTCGCCTTCGCCGGCGCGCTGGTCACGGCAAGAACCCGGTGGCAGTGGCTGACGGGGCTGCAGGTGGTGATGGGCGCGCTGGCGGTCGTGGCGGTCGGCTTCCTGGTGTCGCTCGTCCTGCCGGACATCCTCGTGCTCACCCCGTCGCTCGATGCCCGCACCTCCCCGGGCCTCCTTGATCTCGGCGTGGCGCTCACGGCCGGCGCCGCGGGCGCCTACGTCGCCGCCCGCCGGACCGGAGCGGACGCCCTGCCCGGCGTCGCGATCGCCGTGTCCCTCGTGCCGCCGCTGGCCACCGTGGGAATCTGCGTGGAGCTGGGGCGTCTCGACGACGCGGCCGGGGCGATGGTCCTGTTCCTCACCAACTTCGCCGCCATCGTCGTCGCCGCGTGCGTCGTGTTCGCCCTGACCGGGGCGGCCCCCAGCCGGCAGATGCTCCGCGAGCGGAACCGCGTGCGGAACGGCTTCATCCTTGCCATGGTCGCCCTCGTGATCATCGCGATCCCCCTCGTCATGACGGGTGCCCAGCGCGCGACCGAGTGGACGCGGGCCACGACCGGCGCTCCCTACGTCCGCGACTGGGTGGGCGATCGCGACCTCGAGGTGCGCGAGTGGACGGTCTCGGGCGATACGGTCAGCCTGTTGCTGGCGGGACCCGAAGCGCCGGGCGACCCGCAGGCGCTCGCGTCGAGCCTGGCCGCGGCCTTCGGCGGCCCCGTGCAGCTCGAGATCGAATACGTCGCGAGCGTGCGGCAGCGGGCCGAGGCCGCGCCGTCTTCCGCCCCGTAGCGGATCACGGGCGCCGGGAGGTTCCGGCAGCGTCGAGCGACACCCGGATCGATCACCTGTTGAGGGTGATGGCCCCGGGGTGCGTTCGTGGCTGAATCCCCTCATCACCCGCCTGCGACCGCTGCCCGTCCCTGCCGCGGGATCACAAGGGTCCGGCGTGTCAGGATGGAGCAGACAAGGAGGACCCGATGCCGATCGTCGAATACCCTGACGGCGCAACCTTCCCGGGCGTGATCGGCCGCACGGCCGACGAATCGAGCCCGGCCTGGCCCGCTCCGACGAGAGCCCGCAAGGGCGCGCCCAACGTGCTGTTCGTCGTGCTCGACGACACCGGGTTCGGCCACCTGGGCTGCTTCGGCAGTCCCATCGAGACGCCGGCCTTCGACTCGCTCGCGGCGGACGGCCTGCGCTTCAACAACATGCACACGACCGCGCTGTGCTCGCCGAGCCGCGCCTGCATCGTCACCGGGCGCAACCACCACAGCAATGGCATGGCGTGCATCACCGAGTTCGCCACCGGCTACCCCGGCTACAACGGGATCATGCCGTTCGAGAACGGGATGCTCTCGGAGATGCTCCTTGAGCACGGCTACGGCACGTACATGGTCGGCAAGTGGCACCTCACCCCGAGCGTCTACGAGACGGCGGCCGGCCCGTACGACCGCTGGCCGCTGGGGCGCGGCTTCCAGCGCTTCTACGGCTTCCTGGGCGGCGACACGAGCCAGTGGTACCCGGAGCTCGTCTACGACAACCACCCGGTCGAGCCGCCCCGGACGCCCGAGGAGGGCTACCACCTCACGGAGGACCTGGTCGACAGGTCGATCGAGTTCATCACCGACCTGCGGCAGATCGACCCGGACAAGCCGTTCTACCTGCACCTGTGCTTCGGGGCCACGCACGCCCCGCACCATGTGCCCAAGGAGTGGGCGGACAAGTACGCCGGCCAGTTCGACGACGGCTGGGACGCCTATCGCGAGCACGTGTTCGCCCGGCAGAAGGAGCTGGGGATCCTGCCCGCCGACGCGGAGCTGTCGCGCCACGACCCGGACGTGCCCGAGTGGGAGTCGCTCTCGCCCGACGCCCGGAGACTCGCGGCCCGGATGATGGAGGTGTTCGCCGGGTTCCTGAGCCACACCGACCACCACCTCGGCCGGCTGCTGGACTACCTGCGCGAGCAGGGCGTCCTCGACAACACGATCGTCATGGTCATCAGCGACAACGGCGCCAGCGCCGAGGGCGGCCCGGCGGGACGACGAACGAGGCCCAGTTCTTCAACAACGCCCAGGAGACGCTCGAGGAGAGCCTCGCCGTCATCGACCAGATCGGCGGGCCCGAGCACTTCAACCACTATCCCTGGGGCTGGACATTCGCGGGCAACACCCCGTTCCGGCGCTGGAAGCGCGAGACGTACCGGGGCGGCTCCACGGACCCGTTCATCGTGTCCTGGCCCAAGGGCGTCAAGGCGCGCGGCGAGGTCCGCAGCCAGTACGCCCACATCATCGACATGGTGCCAACGGTCCTCGACCTCCTCGGCGTCGAGCCGCCGAGGGCGATCCGCGGCGTCACCCAGGCCCCGATCGAGGGCGTCAGCTTCGCCCACGCCCTCGACGATCCCACGGCGCCCAGCCGCCACCATGTCCAGTACTTCGAGATGCTCGGCCACCGGGCCATCTACAAGGACGGCTGGCGGGCCGTCTGCCCGTGGCCCGGCCCCTCGTTCACTGAGGCGGGCACCGGCTTCGGCAACCCGATCTCGGCCGAGACCCTCACGAAGCTCGACGCCACCGGATGGGAGCTCTACCACATCGACGAGGACCCGGCGGAGAACCACAATCTCGCCGCCGAGAACCGTGAGAAGCTCATCGAGCTGATCGGCACGTGGTACGTCGAGGCCGGCAAGTACAAGGTCATGCCCGTCGACGGCTCCGGCCTCGCCCGGATGATCGTCGAGAAGCCGCTCGTGGCGGTCCCTCGCAACCAGTACACCTACGTGCCGGGCACCCAGTCCATTCCCAACTTCGCCGCGCCGCGCCTGCACAACCGGCCGCACAGCATCACCGCGACGGTGGAGATTCCCGAGGGCGGCGCCGAGGGCGTCCTGTTCTGCCAGGGGACGGCGGCCGGCGGATACTCCCTGTACGTGAAGGACGGCCGGCTGCACTACGTCCACAACTACGTGGCGCGGCAGCGGTTCACGGTCTCGTCGCCGGATGCGCTCCCGGCCGGACGCCACGAGCTCCGCTTCGAGTTCGAGCCGACCGGCAAGCCCGACATGGCCCAGGGCAAGGGTGCCCCGGGCCGGCTCCAGCTCTACGTGGACGGTGCGCTCGTCGCCACCGTCGACGCCCCGTACACCACGCCGTTCATGTTCAACCCGGGTGGCGTGAGCTGCGGCCACAACCCGGGATCCCCGGTGACCCCGGAGTACCGGAGCCCGTTCGCGTTCACCGGCCGCCTGGAGCAGGTCGTGGTGGACGTCAGCGGGGAGCTCATCGTGGATCCCGAGGCCGAGCTTCGGATGCACATGGCCCGCCAGTAGGGCAGTCTAACCACGGGGCCGTGGATGGTCCGCGAGTTCCCACCGCATACCGGCTCGGGCGAGCCGGAGGAACGGAGAAACCATGACCGAGAGATCGCTCGACGAGCTGGGGCCCGTCGACTACCTGGTCGTCGAGTTCCCGGCCGGCCAGCAGAACTTCACCGGCGCGGCCGCCGAGGAGCTGATGCGGCTCCACGACGCCGGGATCATCCGGGTGATGGACCTGGTCATCATCGGCAAGGGTGCCGACGGCACCGTCATGGCCCAGGAGCTGGGCGACCTCGACGATCTCGGGCCGCTGGGCCGGATCGAGGCCGAGCTCGCCGAGACGCTGGCCGAGGAGGACGTCCTCAACTTCGGCGCCGTGATGGAGCCCGGCGGCATCGGTGCCGTGCTCGTGTTCGAGAACCTGTGGGCCGCGTCGTTCGGCTCCGCCGTCCGCCACGCCGGCGGTCAGCTCATCGCCAACGGCCGGATCCCCGTCCAGGCCATCATCGCCGCGATCGAGGCCGACGAGGCCGCCGCGGCCCAGGGAGGCTGATATGCCGCTTCGCCCGTCCCGCGTCGCCAAGGCCGCGGTCGTCACCGCTGCCGTCAAGCCCGGCCCCTCGCCGGTCGCCAAGGCTGCCGTCGTCGGCGCCGCCGTCGGACCCGGCCCCTCGCCGATCGCCAAGGCCGCCGTCGTCGGCGCCGCCGTCACCCCCGGCCGCCGCCGCTTCTAGGCGTCGCCTCACGGCCGGCCAGGTCAACAACGTCGAGCCCGGGCCGATGGACCGCCCGGGCTCGACCGCGTGGAGCCCGATGGCTCACCGATAATGGATCGGATGAGCAGCAGCCCGCCGGGACGAGGCAGCAGGCGCGCCTGGCCCGTGTTCTCCTGGATACCCGGCTACCAGCGCGCCTGGCTGCGGGTGGACGTCATCGCCGGGCTGACCGTCTGCGCCATCCTGGTCCCCGAGGGGATGGCGTACGCCGAGCTGGCCGGCATGCCCCCGGAAACCGCGTTCTACGCGGCGCCGGCGGCGCTGCTCGCGTATGCCGCGCTCGGCAGCTCGCGCCAGCTCGTCGTGGCGGTGTCCTCGGCGATCGCGATCATGTCGGCGGCGACCATCTCCGAGCTCGCGGTCTCCGGGACCGCCGAGTACGCGGCGCTCACGGCGGCGCTTGCCATCCTGGCCGGTCTCGTCTCGATCGCGGCGGGCGTCCTGAAGCTCGGGCGCATCGCGCAGTTCTTCTCGGAGTCCGTGCTGCTGGGTTTCGTGTTCGGGCTGGCGCTGCTGATCTCCATCAAGCAGATCCCGAAGCTGCTGGGCATCGAGGCGCACGGCGAGAGCGCGCTGGACCTGGTGCGCGACATCATTCCGCAGCTCCGGGAGACCGACCTCACGACGCTTGCCGTCGGCCTCGCCGGCATCGCGGCGCTCATCCTGCTGGAGCGGCGGCTGCCGCGCGTTCCCGCCGCGCTGGTCGTCCTCCTGGGGTCGATCGGGGTGTCTGTCGCCCTCGGGCTCGAGGCGCGGGGCGTGCACGTGGTGGGTGAGCTCCCGGCCGGCCTCATCGGCCCGACCCGGCCGGGCGTCGGGCTGGAGGCGCTCCCGCTGCTGCTCGTCGGCGCGGTCGGGATTGCGCTGGTGGCGTTCGCGGAGGCCGTCGGCCCGGCCAACCAGTTTGCTCGGGAGCACGGGGGGCGGATCGACCCGAACCGGGAGCTGATCGCGATCGGCGCCTCCAACACCGGCGCGGGCCTGTTCTCGGGCTTCCCCATCGGGTCGTCCCTCTCGAAGTCCGCCGCCAACGACCGCGCCGGTGCACGGACACCGGCGTCGCTCGTCACCGCGGCGGCGGCGACGGCCCTGGTGGCGTTGTTCCTGACGCCGCTGTTCGAGCCACTGCCGGAGGCGATCCTGGGGGCCATCGTCATCGTCGCGGTGCTCGGGATGATGAAGGTCGGCAAGCTGCGCGCGCTGTGGCAGCTTCGGCCGATCGACTTCTGGCTGGCCATGATCGCGCTGGTCGGGGTCCTCGTCATTCCCACGCTGCAGGCGCTGGCGCTGGCCGTGGTCGCGTCACTGGCCGTCCTCGTCTGGCGCACGAGCGAGGGGCGCCTGACGTTCCTTGGCCGGGCGAGTGGAGGCATGGAGCCGGTGGACCTGCGCAGCGAGCCGGAGGCGGCCATCCCGGGCCTCCTGGTCGTCCGCCCCGACGAGATGCTGTTCTTCGGCAACGTCTCCGACGTGCGCGACCGGATCCTCGCGGCGGCCCTGGATGCGCAGCCGCGTCCCGTGGTCGTGCTGCTGGACCTGTCGCTCACCCCGGAGGCGGATGCCCCGGTGGTGGAGGCCCTGGGGGACCTGAACGGGCGCCTCGCCGCCGAGGGGATGGAGCTGTGGCTGGCCAACCTCATGCCGGACGTCAGGGACATCCTCGAGCGGGCCGGCACGCTTGAGACGATCGGGATCTCCCGGGTCCACCCGCGCGTGGTGGACGGGATCCTGGTCTTCGTCCTGCGCATGCCGGGCGCCCAGGAGCGGGTCGCGGTCCTCACGGATCTGCTCGCCTACATCCACGAGCGCGCGAGCCAGCCGGGCACGAGCGCCGCCGGGGTGGAGACGCTCTCCGCCCTGGAGCGCCGCCTGGAGGCCGAGCTGGCGGCGGCGGGCGGGACGAGCGGGCTCGGACCATCCCGACCCTGACGGCCCGCGGCCGCGTCGCGTTCAGCGGCGGGCGCGCTCCCGGCGGAGGATGTACAGGCTGACCAGCGCGATCCAGGCGGGCAGCACCAGGATGACCCAGTCCCAGATCGCGACGACCAGCAGCAGGACGAGGCCGACCAGATATCCGAGCCGGGAGAACCAGAGTGGGAAGACACCGCTCTTGACGCCGATGGTGGACATGGCGATCAGGAACACGGCGGCCGCCCGGGTGGCGAAGGCGAACATGAAGGCATAGGAGAGTGCCCTGGCGACCTGGATCTCCCTGGCCGATGGGGTCGCCAGGTCCAGGTAGCGGACACCGACGATCGGCCAGCTGGCGACCGCCAGCGCCGCGAACAGCAGGGCCACGAAGAGCAGGCCGCTGCCGAAGAACACGGTCGCGAAGAAGCGGTCCTCGCGCTCGCCGATCTGGTCGCGGATCACCGCGATGAACCACAGGAACATGATCCCCGCGAACGGCCCCAGGTAGAGCCCGCCGATGAGACCGCCGAGGTCCTGCCCCGTGGCGAACTGCTGGACCAGGTCCTCGTCGGTGGCCCCGAGCATGGGCTGGTTCCGCAGCAGCAGGAGCCCCGCGGTGAACAGGACCGCGAACAGGAGGCCGGCGATGGCCGCCGCCCACGGCGCGCGCAGCTGCTGCCCGGCCTCCGTGATGATCGCCGGGACGTCCGGCTGCGAATCCCTGCTCATGGATGACTCCTCGGCCCATCGCAGCGGTCAGCCGGCGGCGGGGGCCGTCAACCCGATTCTGGCGCGGATCGAGTGCCTCCGCACGGCGGCGGCGTGCCCGCTCGCACGTCCCGACAAGGCGTCCGCCTGGGATGGCCAGCGGCCCGGTGGTCATGGCAGCCGGGTGGGTCACGACCAGGGGCGTGTCCGAGGGCACTGAACTCCCATCGCGGTGCGGCGCTCGCGCCGGCGCAGCACACGCGGAACCTCGATTCCTAGTGCCCCTCGTGGTGCTCGGCGAGTGGCAGGCCGGCCTCCTTCCAGGCGGCGATGCCGCCGTCGAGGTTCGCGACGTCCTCGTAGCCCAGCTCCTGGAGCGTCGCGCCGGCGAGCGCGGCGCGGGCGCCGGAGCGGCAGTAGACGATCACGCGACGGGCCGGATCGAGGGCCGGCAGGTGTCGCGGGCTCGCCGGATCGGCTGCCGCCTCGAGCAGCCCCCTGGGCACCTGGACCGCGCCCGCGATGTGGTGCTCCCACTCGGTCGGCTCGCGGATGTCGAGGATGGTGACCGACCCGGCAGCGATCTCGACCTGGGCCTCCGCCGGCGTCACATGCCCGATCCTCGCGCTGGCCTCCATCACCATCTGGAGCGCGGTCTTCGCCATGGCAGTCTCTCCTGATCCGGCCCGCAGGCGAGCTCGGACATTCGATGTCCACGTTGGGTTGGCGGGGGCAGGCGTTCAGGGTCACCCGCCCCCGCCAAGGCTCCGCTACCCGAGCCGCGTGCCTTCCACCTCGAGCCCACCGCCGGCCGGCAGCTTGCTCCAGCTCCGGCGCTCCCACTCCTCCTTGAGGACCTCCTCCGCCGCCTTCTCCAGGAACTCCGGCCGGGCCCATGCGTCCACGTCGAAGTCGTTCTTGATGTAGCCGTGGCTGAACATGAAGTCCTTGCCGATCTTGATGGTCTGCATGTTCATCGCGCTCAGGCTCGGCACCATGTCGACGTGCTTGATGCCCTGGTACGTGTCCTCGGCATCCAGATAGAACGTCTGGCGGTTGAGGATCGCGCCGGCGGCGCGCTTGTGCTCATTGGCCCAGCGCCCGACCTTGACCATGGCCTTCATGTAGGCGATGACGAGCTCGGGATGCTCGTCGGCCATCTCGCTGGTGCATGTGATCACCGCGGGGGTGTTGGCGACCTGGATGGTCCAGTCGGGGTACCGGGACAGGTCCTCGATCATCTTGAGCTGGCCCGTGGCCTCCTGGAGATGCTGGAAGGGCTTGCTCTGGGTGTAGATGGCGTCGACGACACCGCCGAGCAGCGCCTTCTCGAGCGGGCGGAAGGCGAGGTCGTGCTTGTGGTCGCGGCGCATCCACAGCTCGGACGGGTTGTTCATCGGCGGGACGAGCATCTCGGGCTTGTCGTACCAGTCGTCCGGGTACGGGAACTCGACGAGCTCGATGTCGTCCATCGTCATGTCGTGGAGCTTGAGCATGTTCAGGATGCCCATGTGCTCCTGGATCCGCCACCAGTCGTTCTTGATGGTGTTGAGGCTCTTGCTGATGCCGATCTTCTTGCCCTTGAGGTCCGCCATCTTGAACAGGTCGTCCCTGGCGCGCACGGCCATGCAGCCGCCCTCGTACACCCAGGTCGCCCCGAGCAGCACCGTACGCCGAATGTCCGCGTTGACGTGGATCGGCGGGTAGAGGCCGCCGAAGCGGATCAGGTTGTCGAGGTTGTGGATGTAGTGGGGGTACCAGTTGTTCTCGGGAGCGTGGCGGAAGTAGGCGTACTCGACGCCGATCTTCTTGAACTCCTCGCGGCACCACCCCAGCTCCTGGTCCACGTTGTTGGCGGACACCATGGGGCAGTTGGTGAACCAGACCTGGCTCCAGTCGAGCGGAACGGTGGTGGATACGCGCTGGGTCTCGGCCATGTTCGACACTCCTTGCGGCGACCGGCTTGCGGCCACGCCGGCGCGGCGCGGCTGAAGGCGGTGTCTGCGTCGAGTGAGCCACGGCCCGGCTGGCGGAACATCCTCCGGTCGGGTGGAGAGTCTCCGCGCCCGGCATCGAGCCGGGCGCGGCGCCGTTGGGTGGCGGTCAGCCGGCCGCGGGGGCGGGCGTCGCTGCCGCGACGGCTTCGGACGGGCTCTCGTCCAGGGGCCTCCGGATCACGAGCTTCCGGATCTCCGAGACGGGGATGATGAGCAGGCCGACGAGGATGCAGATGACCCACTGCTCGAGGTTCAGGTTCGTCGAATCGAGGATCCGGCGGAACAACCCGAACTCGGTCATCAGGACGATCGTCGCGATCGACGCGGCGCTCGCGTACAGGAAGGGCCGGTCGCCCATGATGTCCAGGCTGAACACGGACCGACGCTCGTCCTTGGTCGCGAACGAGAACGCCAGGTTCGAGATCGAGAAGGCGATCATGCCCATCGTCCGGGCAACCGCGTCGTCGCTGTAGGTGTTCGAGGCCCACGCGATGACGGCAAGCGTTCCACCACCCATCACCAGGCCGACGACCACGAGCCATGTCAGCAGCCGGCGGCTCAGGAGCGGCTCGCTGGAGGGCCGCGGCTTGCGCTCCATCAGGCCCGCGGACGGCTTGCCGTAGCCGAGGCCGACGGCCTGGAAGACCTGGTGGGTGAAGTTCATGAACAGCGTCTGGACCGGCACGAACGGGACGCCACCGAGCACGTTCAGGATGCTGGAGCCCAGGAACGTGACGATGTAGCCCAGCAGCAGCCCGACCTGGAAGCGGATGTACTTCTTGAGGTTGTCGTACAGGCCCCGGCCCTGCTCCACGGCCTTGACGATCGTCGCGAAGTCGTCGTCGGTGAGGATCATCACGGCGGCCTCCTTGGAGACCTCGGTGCCGGTGATGCCCATGGCCACGCCGATGTCGGCCTTCTTGAGCGCGGGAGCGTCGTTCACGCCGTCGCCGGTCATCGCCACGATGTGGCCCTTCGCGCGCAGGATGTCCACGAGGTGGACCTTGTCCTCCGGCGTGACGCGGGCGATGACGCCGATGCCGTCGATCTCGCGGATCGCCTCCTCGTCGCTCATGGCCCGGAACTCGGCGCCGGTGATCGCCCGGCCCCGGATCCCGAGGTCACGGGCGATCGCCTCCGCGGTGACCGCGTGGTCGCCGGTGATCATCCGGACCTGGATCCCGGCCCCATGCGCCAGCGCGATGGACGTCCGGGCCGCCGGCCGCGGCGGATCCACGATGCCCACCAGCGCCAGGAGCGTCATCCCGTCCAGCAGCGGCAGGAGATCAGCGTTCGGATCGAAGGTTGCCGGGTCGAAGTCCTTGCGCCCGGTGGCCATGACCCGGAGGCCCTTCGCTCCCAGGCGCTCGTTCTCGGCCAGGTAGCGCGCGCGCATCTCGTCGTCCACCGGCCGGACGCCGGCGAGGTCGGGCGTGATGACCGTGGTGCCGCGGGCCAGCAGCTGGTCCGGCGCGCCCTTGACGAAGCAGCGGACCACGTCCTTGCCTGCCCCGTCCTTCACGCGGTGGAAGGTGGCCATCATCTTGTAGGCCGCGTCGAACGGCAGGGTCGCGACCCGCGGGTACGTCTCCCGGGTCGCGACCGCGCTGACGCCGCCCTTCTCGGCAAGGACGACAAGCGCGCCCTCGGTCGGGTCGCCGATCAGGGAGCCGTCCTTGACGACGGCATCGGCCGCGAGGACGCAGGGCATCAGGAACGCGTCCAGCGGCACGTCCGTGTCGCCCGCGACGCGTTCGATCTTCCCCTCGATCCCATAGCCGGTTCCGGAGATCGTGTACCGCCGGCCGGGGATCGCCATCTCCACGGCGGTCATCTGGTTGAGGGTGAGGGTGCCGGTCTTGTCGGAGTTGATCGCCGATGTGGACCCCAGGGTCTCCACGGATCGGAGCTGCTTCACGATGGCGCCGGCCTTGGCCAGCGTCTGGGTGCCGTACGACAGGATCGTCGTGATGACTGCGGGCAGGCCCGTCGGGATGGCCGACACGGCGAACGCGATGGCGGTCACGAACAGGACGTCGAACGGCTGGTCGTAGCGGAAGTAGCCGATGGCGATCGACGCGAGGAGGGCGAGCCCGGCGATGACCAGGAGCTGGTTGGTCAGGGCGTTGATCTGGCGCGTGAGCGGCGTCTCCTGGCCCTTGTCCACCTGGAGCATCCCGGAGATGTGGCCGACCTCGGTGTTCATTCCGGTCGTCGTGACCACCATCTGGCCGGAGCCGCGGGTCACGTTCGTGTTCATGTAGGCCATGCCGTGGCGATCGCCGAGCGGCGCGTCCTCGGCCACGGGATCCGACGCCCTTGGACGTCGGCACGCTCTCGCCGGTGAGGGCGGCCTCGTCGATCTCGAGCGTGGCGGCCGACAGGATCCGGCCGTCGGCGGTGACCAGGTCACCCGCCTCGAACGCGACGATGTCGCCCGGGACCAGCTCCTCGGCCGCGACCTCGACGAGCTCCCCGTCGCGGCGGACGCGCGCCTTCACCACCATCATCTTCTGCAGGGCCGCGATGGCCGCCGCCGCCTTGCCCTCCTGGCTCAGGCCGAGGTACGCATTCAGCAGCGTGAGCAGGATCAGCAGCACGCCCGTGGAGACCTGCCCGACCGGGTAGATGCTGAGGACGCCGGCGGCGAGCAGGACGATCTGCATCGCGTCCGCATACTGGCGCAGGAAGGCGCGCCAGCGGGGCTCGGGCTTCTGCTCCGCGAACTTGTTGGGCCCGAACTTCGCGCGACGCGACGCGACCTCCGCCGACGACAGGCCGGCGACCGGATCGACGCCCTGCCGCGCGAGCGCGTCCTCGACGGACAGCGCGTGCCAGGCGGCGGATGCCGCAGCCCCCACTCCCTCGGTCATGTCCTGGACCCTCCTGCTCGCTGGAACGGCCTGTCCGTCATCGGATTTGATCACGCCTGTGCGTCGCGCCTCAGCGGACTACGGTGACGCGTTCCGCCGCTGCGGGGGACGGCCCCTCGCCCGTGAGGCGCCGCGAACGCTCAGAGGCCCTCGAGCGCCGCGTCCACATCGTAGCCCAGGGCACGGGCGAGATCCGGAGCGACCTCGACGACGCGCTCGATCCCGATCGTCGGGGCGAGCGCCAGGAGTGCGGCGACGATCTCGTCGAAGGATAGGCCCGCATCGAGCGCGCTGCCGACACAGTGGCGCCAGATGGGACCCGCGGAGCCGCCCGCGATCGATCCGCCCAGGCGCAGCAGTGCCACGCTCCGCGCATCGAGGCTGCGGGACTGATCGTCAAGATCCGCCGCCATGATTGCCCGGCAGTAGGCGGGATCCCCGATCGTGAGCCGCCGGAGCGATTCCTCGCTGGTGATCATCGTCATACGCCCCGCTGTGGCTGGCTGGGACCGGGAACGCGACCAGTTCACCAGCCGCGCCGGAGCGCCGCATCCTCCCGGGTGGCGGAGGAGCACCGGCCGAGCGTCCGGCGGCTACGCGTCGAACGGCTCGAGGAGCCCCGCCTCCACGGCGAGGTCTACGGCCTCGCCGCGCGTGGAGGCGCCGAGCTTGCCGTAGATCGACAGGGCGTGGGTCTTCACTGTCGTGGCCTTGGTGCCCAGCCGCTGGCCGATTTCCTTGAATGACAGGTAGTAGGGCAGCAGCTGGAGCACGCGCAGCTCGGCAGCCGTGAGGGTGGAGGCGCCACCGGCGAGCCCGACCGGCTGGGCGGCGAGGATGGCGCGGAGCGAGGCAACCTCGGCGGGCAGCTGGCCGAGGTCGGGTCGCACGCGGAGGATGCGGCCGGCCTGCGCGAGCAGTGCCCGCGCGCCCGGGGGATCGCCGACGGCAAGATGTGCGCGCGCCAGGCCGAGCAGGCTCGGGATGGCAACCGTGGGTGCGTCGGCTCCCATCACCGGCCGCAGGTTCACCGCCCGGGCCAGCTGCTCGCGGGCCGCGGCCACCTCGCCGCGATGGATGGACAGCCGGATGTCCGCGACGAGGGCCGGAACGGCGGCGACGTAGCCCTCGATCTGCTGGGCGACCCCGATCCCGCGAGCCTCGTCCGCGTGGGCCGCGGCCGCGACCCAGTCGTGCCGGTCCACGGCGACCAGGGCGCGGTGGCCGAGGATGCAGTAGGTCAGCCCGTTTCGAACCGGCCGCGCCGCGGCGACGGCATCGTCCAGGGCGGCATCGGCCCCGTCCTCGTCGCCGCCGGCCAGCCGCGACAGGGCGAGGATCCAGAGCGCGAAGTCGCGCCACGGGCTGTTCCCGGACTCCAGCTCCACCGCCCGGGTGGCATTGGCGAGCATGTCGGCGACGCCCGTGCGACCCAACGCGGCGCGGAGCATCGCCCGCCCGGACTCGAAGGAAGCCGTCCCGTCGGGTGGCCGGCCATCGAACGAGCTTCGCTCCGCGATGTCGGCGAAGTGCTCCAGGCGGGCCAGGTTGCCCGAACCAACCTCCTCCCACGTCGCGAGGACGGCGAGCCAGGGACGTTCCGCCAGCGCGTCGTCGTCGAACGGGCGCAGCCAGCCCTGGATCGTCGCCCGGCGTCCGGACCAGTGCCAGCGCAGGAGGGCCCGGCCCACGGTCTCGGCCGCGAGGTCGAGGTCTCCGGCAGCATGCGCGTGCTCCACCGCGAGATCCAGTCTGTCGTTCTCCGCGTACCAGGTCGCGGCGCGCCGGTGGAGCCCCGCCACCGCGGCCGGCTCGCGCGCCACGAGCTCGCCCTGGAGGAAGTCCCGCAGCAACGTGTGGTAGCGGTACCACCCGCCGTAATCGTCCACCAGGAGCGGGGAGCGGGCGAGTGCTCCCAGGAACTCGCCGCCGCCGGGCTCGTCCGCCATGACGGCGCACAGGGGCTGGGAGATCCGCTCGAGGATCGAGGTGCGGGTCAGGAACTTGACCTCGTCCTCCGGACGGCCTCGAAGGACCTCTGATCGCAGGTAGTCCGCGATCTGCAGGTCGCTGCCGGCCATGGCGCCCGGGTTGCCGCCCGATCGGTGGAGCTCCATTGCCGCAAGGGCCAGCAGCGCCGGCCAACCCTCCGTCGCGCGGGTCAGCCGTGCAGCCGCCTCGGTGGAAAGCGCAAGCCCGAGGCGTGACGCCAGGCGCGTCGCCTCGGCCTCGTCCATCACGAGGTCCGCCGGCCCGATCTCCAGCATCGATCCGTCCGCGCGCCAGCGTGCGAGCGGCAGATCGGTGGGCTCGCGCCCGGCGAGGACGACCTGCGACCGCCCCGGCAGGTAGGTGATCAGCTCGGCGAGCGCGTCGAGGCACGCCTGGTTCGTGATCCGGTGGGCGTCGTCGATGACGACCAGGATCGGTGAGCCAAGCCGGGACACCGCCGCGAGCAGCCGCCCGACCACCGATCGGTCCGGCACGGCCGGCGACGCGATCGCATCGAAGACGCCCGCCTCCAGCGGGACATGGGGATGCAGCGCCGCCGCCACATAGGTCAGGAGCACGACCGGGTCGTTGTCGCCATGGTCGGCCGTCAGCCACGCGACCGGCCGCGGGTCCCGCGTGGCCCACTGGACCAGGACGCTCGTCTTGCCATACCCGGGCGGTGCGAACACCGAGATGAGCCGGTGGTTCCCGGACGCACGGAGCCGGCGCAGGACACCCGACCGCTGCACCAGGCCGGGCCGGTGGCGCGGCAGGAGGAGCTTGGCCTCGAGCAGGCCGTCCGGCGGCGTGGGCCCCCCTTCCCGATGGGGCACGGACCGATGCTGGTCCGCGTGCGAGGCGGGGGTGGTGGCAGGGCGCATCCGTCTCCGGCGATCTGGCTCGGCGCCCGAGGCGTTGCCGGGCGGCTCCTCCAACGGCCGCCAGCCTACCCGTACAGGCGTCGCCGGTCCACCGCCAGTGGCACGCCCGGAGTGCTCCCGACCCGGCTGCGCCCGCCACCGAGATCAGTCCGCGCGTTGCCTCCGAGCCAGCTCGAGGCCCGGGAACGTCTCGAGCAGCCCGAGCTCGACGGCGCGTTCCACGGTCTCGCTCCGGGACGACGTCTGCAGCTTCCCGTAGATCGACAGGGCCTGCGTCTTGATGGTGTTGCGCGAGACCCCCAGCCGGTCCGCGATCTCCTGGAACGACAGGTAGGTGGACAGGATCGGCAGCAGCCGAAGCTCCGCGGCCGTCAGCGTGGACGAGCCGACGAGGCTGGAGGTCGCGTCGCCGACACGCCGCCGCATCTCCTCGAGGTCTGCGCGCAGGACCCCGATGTCGGGCCGCCGGCGAGCGATGTCCTCCGCCTGCCGGACGACGCTGCGAGCACCGGCGGGATCCGACATCGCCAGGTACGCGCGGGCGAGCTCCAACAGCGAGTAGACCGAGTACCAGGGGAGGGCATATGACGCCAGCGGTCGCACCAGCTGGGCCTGGACGAGGGCCGATCGGGCGCCGGTCTGGTCGCCGAGCTGAGCGGCCACACGGGCGCTGACCGCATGGACGATCAGGGCCGCCACGATGTCGCCGAACTGGGCTCGTTCCAGGACGGTGCGGCTCGCGCGTGCGTGCTCGTCGGCGGCCGGCCAGGCCCCGCGGTCCATGGCGAGGCTCGCCCGCATGGCAAGGGCGACCATCGCCGTCCCGGACGACGCGGCGCCGGCGGCCACGGCCTCGGCGAACGCGGAATCGGCCGCGGACCGGTCCCCGTGAAGCAGGTGCCCGGAGCCGAGCAGCCACAGGGCGTTCGCCCGCCATGGGCTGTGCGGTGGCTCGGCCGCCGCGGCGAACGCCGCGTTGACGAGCACGGCGTCCGCGCCGTCGCGGCCCATGACCGCGCGCAGCATCGCCCGGGACGACTCGAACGACGCGGCGCCATCCCCGGGCGGCCCGACCCAGGACGAGCGCTCCACGAGGTCCGCCAGGCGATCGCCGACATCCGTCCTGCCCAGCATGATGTGGATCCAGACGGCGATGACCGCCAGCGGCGGATTGCGGGCGAGGACGGGCTCGCCCAGCGTCTGCAGCCACCGGTCCAGGGTGCCGACTCGGCCGCCGTAGAAGGTGGGCAGTGCCACGGCCGTCGCCATCCGGGAGGCCGCATCCGGTTCTCCGGCCGCGAGCAGGTGCTCGATCGCCTGGTCCACGCGACCGCTCGAGGCGAACCAGTCCGCCGCCCGGGCGTGAAGCCCTGCCGAGACACCCGGCTCCCGGCGCTCGAGCTCCCCCTGGAGGTACTCCCGGAGGAGCTGGTGATAGCGGTAGGCGTCCTCCGGCGATGTCAGCCGCTGGACGAGCGGAAAGCGCGTCGCCAGCGACCGGAGGCGCGCTGCCGACCCCGAGTCCCCGGTGACCGCCGCGGCCACGGCGGGCTCGACGATCTCCAGGATCGATGTCCGGGTCAGGAGGGCGACGTCGTCGTCCACCAGGCCGGCCCGGAGCTCGGCTCGCAGGTACTCCGCGATGTAGCCCTCGCGGCCCGAGATCGCGTCCACCGCGGCTCGCGGCGCGTCCCCGCGCGCGCTGGCGAGCGTCGAGAGGTAGATCGCCGCCGCCCACCCCTCGGTCCGCTCCACGAGCTCGCGGCTCTCCCGGGGTGCCAGCTGCCCGCCGACGGCCGCCGTCAGGGCGGCGGTCTCCGCCTCGTCGAAGGCGAGCCGACCCCGGTCGATCTCCAGCAGGTTGCGGTGCGCCCGAAAGCGCCCGAGCGGCAGTCTCGGCTCGCTGCGCCCGGCCATGAACACTCGGAACCCCGGTGGCAGGTGATCCAGGAGCTCTGTCAGGGCGTCCAGGCAGAGGCGGTCCTCGAGGCGGTGGACGTCGTCCAGGACCAGGATGCCGGGATGCCCCCATCCATCGAGCTCGGAGGCCAGTCGCGGGACGGCGGTCGTCAGGATCCGCTCACCCGGGACGGTGAGCGCCGATCGGATGCCGTCATCGATCGGCTCGATCCGGTCGATGGCCAGCGCCAGGTACGACAGGAAGGTCGTCGCGTCGTTGTCCAGCGCGTCGATCGTGAGCCACGCCACCGGACATGGGGCCTGTGCCGCCCAGTCCGCCAGCAGCACCGTCTTGCCGAAGCCGGGCGGGGCGACCAGCGATACGACGGGCGGTCCGGGCTCCGCCGCCAGCAGGCTGATCAGGCGCGGACGGGGCACAGTCCCCGCGCGGGGTGCCGGCGGATGCAGCTTGCTCTCGATCACCGGGAACGTCGGGCTGAAGCGTGCCTTCGTCGCCATCACGTCGCCCGTCCGTGGCAGACCTTGACCTTGCGGCCGCTGCCGCACGGGCACGGGTCGTTGCGGCCCGCCCTGGCCACCGCCGCGGCCACCCGCTCGTCCTCCGCCCGGTACCGGCCGACCAGCTCGGACGGCGCCCGTCCCGCGTGGAGGAGCCGGGACATCTCCCGCATCGGGGCGTCCACGTGCCCGAAGAACGCCTTGTACCCGGCGCACAGGTAGTTGAGCCCGGGCTCCCCGTCCGGCGTCTCGACGAACCGGTCCTTGGGGCAGCCCCCGTGGCAGGCGAACCGGACGTCGCACGAGCGGCAGTACGCCGGCAGCGTGTCGCGCTTGGCGAGGCCGAACCTCCGCTGCGGCTCGGACGCGACCAGCTCGGCCATCGGCGTGTCGGCGATGTTGCCCAGCCGGTAGTCCTCCTCGACGAAGTGGTCGCACGAGTACAGGTCGCCGTTGTGCTCCAGGGCGAGCGCGGTGCCGCAGGTCTCGGAGTGGATGCACAGGGTCGGCGGCTCGCCGTGCCAGTTGGCGAGGGCCACGTCGAACATCTGGACGTAGACCTCGCCGATGTCCCGACGGACCCATTCCTCCCACACGCCGATGAGGAACGACCCGTACTGGTCGGCGGTCACGGAGCGATCGGTGACGAGCGGCCCCTGCTGGCGGTAGAGCGGCCGGTCCCGCCACGAGCGCCAGGGTGCCTCCTGGGCGAGGCCCGGGCTCAGGCCGAGCTCCGAGAGCGGCACGTCCACCCGGGGCGCCGGGAGGCGCTCGATGATCGGGATGAACTGCATGAACCGCGAGCCGCACGCGTCGCGCAGGAACCGGTACACGTCGGCGGGGTGGTCCGCGTTCGCCCGGTGGAGGGTGGTCAGCGTGTTGTACTCCACGCCGTGCTTCCGGAGCAGCTCCAGGCCGCGCAGCACGCGGTCGAGGGTCGGCTTGCCGGCCTTGTCCACCCGGTAGCCGTCGTGCATCGCGGGCGGCCCATCGATGCTGATGCCGACCAGGAAGTCGTGCTCCCGGAAGAAGGCGGCCAGCTCGTCGTCGATCAGCGTCCCGTTCGTCTGGATCGTGTACTCGACTTCCATGCCCGGCCGCCGATACCGCTCCACGAGCTCCACGGACCGGCGGAAGAAGTCCACGCCCATGAGGGTCGGCTCGCCGCCCTGCCAGGCGATGCTGACGTACGGCACCCGCTGGGCCTCGATCAGCTGCCGGATGTACCGCTCCAGCAGCTCGTCGGCCATCCGGAATCGGCTGCCCGGGTAGAGCATCTCCTTGGACAGGAAGAAGCAGTACTCACAGTCCAGGTTGCAGGTGGCACCGGTCGGCTTCGCCAGCAGGTGGAAGGCCGCAGGCCCGGTCCCGGGGGCGATGGGGAACGCAGGGTCTATCAAGGGACCCTGAGGATACGACGGACCTCTGCGGTACGACAGCGCGGCGCCTCTCGGGCGAGCGAGCCTCTCAGTCGTGCGAGCCGGCACCCCGATCGCGCCGGTCGAGCTCCTCGAGCGCGGCCTCGACGTCGTAGCCCGCGGCGATGGCGATCCGCGGGGCTGCCGACGCGACCCGCGCGGAGCCGACCTGCTCCGCCACCGCGACCAACACCGCCAGCAGGTCCTCCAGGCTGGCCCCCGCCTGCCGCGCGGCATCGACGGCGGACCGGTAGGAGGCCGGCGGTGCGTCGATGGCGATCAGCGTGGCAACCTGGAGCAGGCTCTCCGTCCGACAGTCCAACCCGTGGACGACACCGTCGTGGCTCGTCCCATCGACCAGGGAGGAGAGGAACCCGGGCTCGCCGATCGTGAGGCGCCGGAAGGCATCTTCTGCGGACACTGCCATCGTTGACTCCTGGGCGTGGTCGCGGGAGCGCCGTTGCGAAGGTGCCTCCGAACGTGGCTCCATTGCACGCGGTCGAGCGACGGGCCGCATCATTCCGCCGGGATGATGCGGCGCCCGGGACGGCAGGGTTGACTGGCACCGGGGCGAGAACGGCACCGGCGTGCCGTCACGGCTCCGACGGCGCTCGCGGGGCTGGCCGGCCCAGCCGCTCGCCGGGCAAACCAGGCGCAGGAGGCACCCGATGGCCATGTCCCGGATCCTCGGTGTCCCCGGGATCCGGCTTGCCCGATCCTACGAGCGGTCCTGGCTGCGCCCCGATGCCCTGGCGGCGGTCACCGTCTGGGCGCTGCTCGTCCCGCAGGCGCTCGCCTACGCGCAGCTCGCCCAGGTCGACGCGGTCGTCGGGCTGTACGCGGCGATGGGTGCGGCGGTGGGCTACCTGCTGCTCGGCGGGGTCCGCAGCATGAACGTGGGCCCGGAGGGCACCGTCGCGCTCCTCACGGCGTCGGTCGTCGCGCCGATGGCAGCCGGTGACCCCGCGCGGTACCTGGCGCTGGCCAGCGGGCTGGCGCTCGTCGCCGGTGGCTGGCTCCTGCTGGCCGGGCTGATCGGCATGGGATCCGTCACGCGCTTCCTGTCCCGTCCGCTGCTGATGGGCTACGTGGCGGGGTCGGCCATCGTGATGATCGTGAGCCAGCTGGACAGCCTGATCGGCGTCACGCTGGAGGCCGCCGACGACACGGTGGCGGAGCTCGTCGAGACGGTCCGCCGGCTGCCGGAGGCGGACCCGGTGACCGTCGGGGCGGAGGCGTGAGCACGCGACCCGAAGCGGGTGAGGTCGTGCCCGCTGCCGAGCCGCTCCATGCCTTCGTCCACGTGGTGATCGTCGCCGTCGTCGGTGCCATCGCGGTGCTGGCCTGGCTGTTGGTGTTCACGTTCGTGAACCGGCTGCTGTGGGAGAACGAGTTCGTCCTTGCGAACCCCTGGATGTTCCCCGTCATCTGCCTGCCCTTCTCGTTGCTGGCCGGCCTGCTCGTCAAGCACCGCAACGCCCCCACGACGCTCAGCGAATCGATGCTCGACAGCCTCGCCGGCGACGTCTCGAAGATCGACTGGCGAGGCCTCCCGGTCAACGTGGTCATGGCCTGGGTGTCCCTGTTCTCCGGGGCCGTCCTGGGGCCCGAGGGCGGGATCGGCGGGATCGGCTCCAAGATCGCGGCGCTGTACGGCGAGAGGATGCAGATCCCGATGGAGCATCGGTCGCGCCTGGTCTTCTCCACGCTCGCGTCGGCCTTCAACGGGCTCGTCGCCAACCCGCTGTTCACTGGCGTCCTCGGCGCGGAGCTCGTCCCCGATCCGGCGGCGAGGGCGCGGAACCTGCCCGCCACCCTGATCGGCGGGTCGATCGGGTATCTCATCTTCTTCGCCGCCGGCAGCACGGGGCTCCAGGACTACCTGCACCTGGAGCCTTCGGACGGCTACTCGGCCGTGGACGTCGTGCTGGTCGTCGCCTTCGGCCTGATCGGCCTCGCCCTCGCGCTCATCTCGGGTGCGCTGATGCGCGTGGCCGGCGCCCTGTTCGGCCGGTTCGAGGGCCGGGAGGTGGAGCGGGCGCTCGCCGCCGGCGTGGTGTTCAGCGTCGCCGGGATGGCGGCCCCGATCCTGCTGTTCTCGGGCGAGACGCAGGTCCAGGAGATCGCGGCGGACCCGGCGGCATACGGCCCCGCCGTCCTGCTGGCGATGGCGCTGGCGAAGCTCGTCCTGCTCGCCGTGGCGTTCAAGGGCGGCTTCCTGGGCGGCCCCACGTTCCCGGCGATCTTCGCCACCGTCTGCGTGGCCCTGGCGATCGGCCTGCTGGTGCCCGACCTGCCCGCGGACGTCATCATCGGCGGGATCATGGCCGGCTTCCTCGTCGTGCTGTTCAAGGCGCCGCTGATGGTCATCCTGCTGACGGCCGTCATGCTCGGGGCCGGCCCGGACCTGATCGCGCTGATCGTGCTCGCGGTCGCCGCCGTGATGATCGTGCTGCCGTACGTGACGGCCGCCATCGGCAGCCGCGGCCGCCCCGGGGCCATCGCCGGGGGCTGAACGGGGAACCCTCGACCGAATCCCGCCTTCGTTCCTGTGGGATGATGCGGTCGCTTCGGCGAGATGCCGAGATCGCTGCGCGCCACCGGCCGGTGGACACCCTGGGCGTGTTCACGGATCGGGATCGAGGGAGGACGAGGATCCATGTGCCTGTTCGCGCTCCTGGCGGGGATGTTCCCGCGCTTCGCGTTCGTGATCTTCTGGATCGCCCGCCCGACGCAGGTCGCGCTGGCATTCGGCGACAACCTGATCTGGCCGCTGCTGGGCCTGGCGTTCCTGCCGTTCACCACGCTGATCTACATCGTGCTGTGGAGCCCCGGCGGCCTGTCCGGCAACGATTTCCTGTGGGTCGGCCTCGCGTTCCTGCTGGACGTGGGTCACTACGCGTCCAGCGGCTACGCGAACCGGGACCGCATCCCCGGCTACGGCACGCCCAACGTCCCGACCTGATCGGGGGCTCGATCCCGAGTTGACCAGGCCGCGCCGGACGCCTCCGGGCGCCGGCGCGACGCGAGGGAGCAGGTTCGATGACAGCGCAGGCGCCGGTCCTGGCCGAGCACGGCAACGCCTACAACATCTTCACGCTGGTCCTGACGCTGTTCTCGCTGGCGATCATGGTCCTGCTGGTCTTGCCGCTGGACCCGGAGACGCTGCACCTGCTCCGGCTGTACGACAACGTCATCTGCTTCATCTTCCTCGCCGACTTCGCCTACAACCTGACCCGGGCGCGTCCGAGGAGCGCGTACTTCATCGGCCAGCGGGGGTGGCTGGACCTGCTCGGCTCGATCCCGTCGTTCGGGTTCTTCCCGGTCGGCGGGCTCCTCCGGCTGGCGCGCCTGAGCCGGCTGGCGAGGGTCGCCAAGCTCCTGGGCGGCAAGAACCGGGCGGCGATCGTCAAGGACGTGCTCGAGAACCGCGGCGAGTACGCGGCATTCATCACCCTGATGTCGGCCGGGCTGGTGTTGACCATTGCCAGCCTGCTCGTCCTCGAGTTCGAGACCAACGACCCGGACGCCAATATCCGCTCCGGTGGCGATGCAATCTGGTGGGGGTTGGTGACGCTGACGACCGTGGGTTACGGGGACCGGTTCCCGGTCACCCAGCTTGGACGCCTCACGGGCATCCTCGTCATGTTCGCGGGCGTCGGGATCATCGGCGCCCTGGCCAGCATCCTGGCCAGCCTGCTCGTGCCGCCACCCAAGGAGCCCGAGCCCGAGGCCGCTGCCGACGACTGGGCGGAGGGCTCCACGGAGCCTGCCGCCGCCACGCCCGTCATCGCCGGGCCGGCTGCCGATGCGATCGTCGACGAGCTGGCTCGCCTCCGGGCCGAGATCGCGGACCTTCGCGAGGCGCTGTCCGTCGAGCGGACCTGACCGAGCCGGCCACGCCGCGTTGAGCCCGGCGCGCGCCGGTCACGGGCCGGCGTGGTGGTCCGGCTTCGGGGTTCCGGTTGCCTCGCGGTATGCCTTGACCGCCGTGCCGACCGTCGGGTAGAAGGCCTCGCGGTCCGCGTACCATTCAACGCCGTAGGCGCGGACCTTCTGGCGAACGGCATCCTTCATCTCGGCGAACACGAGGTTGATGCCGGCCGCCTCCAGCTCCCGGTTGAGCTCCTCGAGCATGTCCGCGGCCGTGGTGTCCACGTCGGTCATCGGCTCGGCGGCGACGATGATCCACCGGGGTGCCGGATCGGCGCGCGCGAGGTGGCGGATCTCCTGGCGGAACGTATTCGCGTTCGCGAAGACGAGCGGCCCGTCGAAGCGGTAGATGACGAGGCCCGGGAGCTGGATCGCGTCGGGGTACATCCGGACGTCGTGGTAGCCGGCGACACCGGGGACGTCGCCGAGGGTCGTCCGGTACGGATCCCAGGCCTGGCGGAACACCCACAGGATCGAAAGCATCACCGCCACCGCGATGCCCGGCAGCACGCCCAGGAACGCCACGCCCAGGAACGCCGCCACGGACAGGCCGAACTCGCTCTTGCGCTGGCGCCACAGGCGCCGGGTGCCCGGGATGTCCGCCAGCGACATCGACGCCACGATGACCACGGCGGCGAGCGTCGGGTTCGGGAGCCACTGCATCAGGCCGGGCACGAACACCAGCATCGCCACGATGACGGCCGCCCCCACCACGCCCGTCAGCTGGGTCTTCGCGCCCGCCTGCTCGGCGACCGCGGTTCGCGACCCGCTGGTGCTGACCGGGAACCCGGTGAACAGCCCGGCCGCGACGTTGGCGGTGCCGATGCCGACCATCTCCTGGTTGGCGCGGACCTCTTGGCCCGTCCGGCCGGCGAAGGCCGACGAGGTGGAGATCGTGTCCGCCAGCGAGACCACGGCGATTCCGATCGCCCCCAGTGCCAGCAGGGACAGGTCGTCGAGGCCCACCCTCGGGATCGTGAACGGGGGCAGGCCGCTGGGGAGCATGCCGACCAGGGAGACCCCGCGGCCCTCGAGGTCGAGGACGGCCGCCAGGACCATCGCGGCGACCACCGCCACCAGCACGGCCGGCACCTTCGGCAGGGTGCGCCCCAGGACCACCATCACCGCGATGCTGAACAGCCCGATGCCGACCGCCGCGGGCAGCGCCTCACCTGCGGCGAGGCCCTGCACGAAGGCCTGGGCCTCGGCGAGGAGCCCGTCGGCGTCGGTCGAGAAGCCGAACAGCTTGGGCAGCTGGCCGACGAAGATGGTCACCGCAAGGCCGTTCATGTAGCCGATCTGGGTGGGCTTGGACAGCAGGTCGGCGATGAACCCCAGGCCGACCCGGGCCCCGACGAGCATGATCGCGCCGACCATCAGCGCGAGCACCGACGCGTAGGCGACCGCGGTGGACGGGTCGCCGTTGGCCGCCGCGAGCGGCAGGATCGTGGCCGCGATCATCGACCCGAGCGCCGAGTCCGGGCCGAGCACGAGGATCCGGGATGGCCCGAAGACGGCATAGGCGATCAGGCACAGGACCGACGTGTACAGGCCGGTGATCGCCGGCAGCCCGGCCAGCTCCGCGTAGGCCATGCCCTGGGGAACCAGCAGGCTCGCCAGCACCAGTCCGGCGACGATGTCCTTCGACAGCCAGGCAGGCTGGTATGTCCGCACGGCCTGCAGGCCCGGGATCAGCATCGCACGAGGATACCCACGCCCGAGTGACGCGGGATCGCCCAAATCGCCCTACTTCGTGGACGGATCGCCCCCGGCGCCGGGTGCGGGTCCCCGCTCGGGCTGGGGCGCCGTCTCCGCCCCCGCCTCCCGCTCGGACTCTGCCACCGAGGGCCACCGCCGCTGGAAGTCGGTCACCGCGGAACCGATCGACAGGTAGATCCGGTCCTCGCCCAGCTCCGCCATCAGCCCCGTCCGGCGCATGCGGTCGCGGACGGACCCCTTGACCTGGGCCAGCAGCACCTCGATCGATCGGTCATGGAGATCGGTGATCAGCTCGCGCAGCATGTCCGTCGTGGTGACGTCCAGGTCCGCCGTGGCCGCCAGATCGAGCAGGACCCCGTGCGGCTGAGGCTTCCGGGTCTCGACCAGGTCCAGGATCTGCGCCTTGGCCACGTTGGCGTTGAAGAAGTAGAGCGGCGCGTCCAGCCGCACGATCAGGAGGTGCGGGATCGGCTCCGCCTCCGGGTGACGGGCGGTATCCCCGAAGGTGGCGCGGTAGCCGGGCATCCGGCCCAGGGCCGCGACGTACGGCCGGCTGGCCCGGTACAGCACGAACGCCACCGACACCAGGACCGCGAGCAGCATCCCGACCAGCACCGTCGTGAGCAGCACGCCGACCATGGCCGTCATCGCCAGCAGGAAGTCCGTGCGCCGCCACGCCCAGTAGCGACGCAGCTCGCCCACGTCCATGAGGCTCAGCACGGCGGCGATCACGATCGCGCCCAGCACCGCGTTGGGCAGGTTCCTGAACAGCGGGGCCAGCAGCACGGCCGTCGCCAGGACCAGGCCGGACGTGACCAGCGACGACAGCTGCGACTTCGCGCCGGCGGACTCCGCGGTGGCGGTCTGGGACAGGCTCGCGTCGGTGGTGAAGCCGCCGAACAGGCCGGACGAGAGGTTGGCGGCCCCGAGCGCGAGCAGCTCCTGGTCGGCGTCGATCTCGTAATGGTGGCGCACGGCGTACGCGCGGCCGGCTCCCACCGTCTCGCCCACGGCCAGGAACACGATCCCCGCGGCACCCAGCAGCAGGTAGGGGATCGCGGTCAGCGGGACCGTCGGGATGGACGGCAGCGGGAGGCCCGTTGCGACCTCGCCCACCACGCTCACGTCGTAGGCCTCCAGGTCCAGGAGCGCGACGGCCGCGATCCCGGCCACGAGCGCGATGAGCGGCCCCGGGATCCGCCGGGAGATCTGGCGCAGCACGAGGATCAGGGCGAGCGCCGAGAGGCCCACGGCGAGCGTGTACGGGTTCGTGTCCGGGATGTCCGAGATCAGCTGGTACACCTGCTCCGGCAGGGAGCCGGACAGACCGGGCGTGCCCAGGATCTTGGGCAGCTGACCGATGATGATCGTGATCGCCAGCCCGAAGATGAACCCCGTGACGACCGACTTGGTGAGGAAGTCGGAGATGAAGCCGAGCTTCGCGATGCCGCCGGCCACGAGGATGCCGCCCACCATCAGGGCGAGGGCGGCCGTCATGGCCACGTAGGTCGCCGGGTCGCCGCCGGCCAGGCCCACGACCACCGTTGCCGACATGATCGCCATCGTCGAGCTGACGGTCACCTTGGCATGGCGGCTGGACCCGAACACGGCGTAGGCGGCCAGCGCCGCGAACGCGGTCACCAGGCCCAGCTCCGGCGGCACCCCCGCGAGCCCGGCGTAGGCCAGGGCCACCGGCACCATCACGCCCCAGGAGGTGAGCGCCGCCATGAGGTCCGGGCGCAGCCACTCCCGCGGATAGGTCGGCAGCCACTGGCTGATCGGGACGTAGCGCGCGAGGAGCTCGGGCAGGACCTCGGACAGGTTCACGGACCTGGCCGGCTTGGCGGACGACAAGGGCACACCTCGGCGACGGGCGACGCCCGCAGCGTACCCAACGCGGCACGGGGCTGCGCCACCCGCGGGACGGGGCGCCGGGCAGGGTCCATCATCGACGCATCACCGAACACGGAGGATCCATCGATGGCGGCGCCCGACCTTGCCACAGCACCGCTGCGCGACCTCGTCGCGTTCGACTTCCGGGCGCCCGGCCGGGACCCGATGGCGGACGTCCGGACCGTCCAGCGCCGCGTGGAGGCGTTGCTCGACGGGCTCCGTGACGCGGATTGGGAGCGGCCACTGTCCGCCTCCGACGTGCCGGGAGCGCCGCCATGGACGCTCATGGACCACCTGGGGCACGTGGCGGTCTGGGTGGACGAGTCGGCCCGGTACGTCCAGGCCGTCGTTGACGGAACGGGTGGCTGGCCGCGCGACGAGGACGACGACGGCGTTGACTACGACGCCGAGAACGAGGTTGCGCGCGCCCGGTGGGCGGCGATGTCGCCGGCCGAGGTCCGCGCCTGGCACCGCACCTCGGTCGTCCGACTGCTGGAGCTGGTGGAGCGCCTGCCGGCGGACGTCGCGAGCTCGGACGGGGCGTGGGAGTGGGTCTGGCACCACGTGAATGCCCACCCGATCGAGCACCTGGCAACGGTCGAGGGCGGCTGACCGGCGCGCACACTCACCCGGGTGTCGTGCCCGGGCCGGGCCCGGATCGGCCGGGGGCCAGGATCGCCGGGGTCAGTCTCCGAACGAGACAGTCTTCATCAGCAGCCGCAGCACGATCGCAACGATCGTGGCGAGCAGCGCCGAGAGCCAGATGCTGGTGATGCTGTCCACGCCGGCGAACGACGTGAGCAGCCAGCCGGTGATGACGGCGGCGATCAGGCCGATGAACAGGCTGGGCATCCAGCCGCGGGCCGTGCGACCCCCCGCGATGACGCCCGAGATGATCCCGGCGATGAGCCCGACGATGATCCAGCCAAGAAACGTGAGGTCCATGGCGCGGAGTATGGCATCACCCTGCAAGCCCGCGTCACCCGTTCCGGACGACACCCCGCCGTCCTCGGCTGCCCCGATAATCGACGCCATGGGCACTCCTGCGGCAGGCGCGGAGCTGGTGGGCGCCCGCCTCGTGGACTTCCCGCTCCGGGGCGAGTGGATGGCGGTGCATACCCCGGCCAGCCGGATCCCCAGCCACGGCACGGACATGCTCGGCCAGCGCTATGCGTTCGACCTCATCCGGTTCGATCCGCGCAGGGGATCCGACTACCACCCGAAGGGCGGCCTGCGGGCGCTGCTCGTGGGCGTCCCCACCCGCGAGTGCCACGGCTGGGGCGAGTTGGTCCATGCCCCGCTGGACGGCGTCGTCGTCGCGGCCCGTGACGGCATCCCGGAGCGGCCCCGGATCATCCTGGTCCGGGAGCTCGCGCTCGTCCTGTGGAACGGGCTGACGTTCCGCCCGACACCGGAGCACCTGCACCGGGTGCTGGGCAACCACGTGATCCTGCGCTGTGGCGACGTCCATGCCGGGTTCGCCCACCTGACGACCGGCTCCGTGGCGGTCCGTGAGGGCCAGGAGGTCCGGGCCGGCGAGGTGCTGGGGCGGGTGGGCCACACGGGCAACTCCACGGCGCCCCACCTCCACTTCCAGCTGATGGACGGGCCCGACCCGCTCACCGCACGCGGCGTCCCGTGCGCCTTCCGCGCCTACGAGGTTTGGCGCGACGGCACGTGGCAACGCGCGGAGAACGCCATCCCCGTGAGCACCGAGCGCATCCGCTCGGTTGCGCCGTGAGCGAAGCCGTGGCGCCACCGGGCCGGGCCGTGCGGACGCGGTGTCGGGCGCGACCGCCTGGGCGCTGGCCGGCGGCAGCCCCCCGATCGTTCCCGGAGCCGCCCAGGTAGGCCCCAACGTCAGTGCCAGCCATATATGGCATGATGGGTGGCGTGGAGAAGACGACTGTCTACCTGACGACCGAGCAGAAGGCCGCCCTCGCGCGCGCCGCCGAAGCCGAGGGCCGGAGCGAGGCGCGCCTCATCCGGGCCGGGATCGACGCCGTGACGGCGCGCCATCGGGCGGGCGAGGTGGCACCGGCGCTTGCCGGCCGCCTCCCGGTGGGCCCCCGTGAACCCGGCCCGCTGGATCGACCCCGGTGGATCGACCGCGAACGCTTCGTCCTCCTCGTGCTCCGCAACCAGGCGGACGCGGGGCTGCGCTCGGAGATCGGGGAGCTGGCGCCCGGCACCACCGACGACGAGCTCATCCCGTGACCGACGGCCTCGCCGACACGAGCGTGTTCATCGCGCAGGAGCGTGGTCGCCCCCTCGAGGTGGACCGCCTGCCGGACCGGCTCGCCGTGTCGGTGATCACCGTGGGCGAGCTCCGGGCAGGCGTGCTCGCCGCCGCGGACCTCGCGTCACGCGACCGCCGGCTCGCGACGCTGACCGCGGTGCTCGCCCTCGATCCGGTCCCGGTGGACGAGCAGGTCGCCGCCGCGTGGGCCCGCCTCCGGGTGGCACTCCGGGACCTCGGCCGCCGGATGCCCATCAACGACTCGTGGATCGCCGCCACCGCGCTGGCGATGGACGTCCCGCTCGTGACGCAGGACGACGATCACGAGGACATCCCGGGCCTGCGGCTCATCCGGGTCTGAACTGTCCGGCGGCGTTCGGCGTGGAGCCGCAGTAGGCGGACCGGGGACGGGCCTATGATCGCGGCGTCAACCCGCAGTTGAGGCTGCCTGCCCCATGGCGAAGTCGGTCGGACCATGCGCCTGAGGCGCGGCGAGTCGTCGCCGGGGCCCACGTCGCCGCGGCCCTACAAGCCCCCGACGTGGCTGGGCGTCATCGGCATGCTGGTCGTGTCGCTGGTGGGCATCTTCCTCGTGTGGCAGGGCTTCCTCTGGGCGCTCACCCAATGGACGCCGCCCTGATCGCAGGCCGCCGCCGGCCCTGACCCGGCGGCATCCACGCCGGGGAACCTCGATACAACCTCCACCGCAATTGCGCGGTGTCTGCATCCGTACCCGTGAGCATCACCGGTGATCGGACGTGACAGCCACCGGGACGTCTGTGGCCCGGGGCCGTGACACCGGAGGTGAACAGCGATGAGGAACAGGACGCTGGCGATCGGTCTCGCGGCCGTGCTGCTGCTGGCCGGGACCGCCGCGGTGGTCGTCGCCGGGAACGGCCCCGGGGAGTGCACGGAGGACTGCGACGGCACGCCGGACCAGACTCCGGACCCGTGATCGGACCCACGACGGCCTTCCGGCGGCCGTGCCCGCGGCCGAGGCTGCCGCGCCGGCAGGCGACCAGCTTCGCGACCAGCTTCGCGACCAGGCGAAGGATGGTAGCTGCGACGGCACGCCCGTTCAGGCCCGGGATCAGGACGGCGCCGGCGACGCGGTAACCGTCGCCGAGGCGGCCGCCGCCGCCGCGGGCGGCACGCAGACCCAGGCCAAGGAGCAGACCCAGACCCAGGAGCAGACCCGGGAGCGGGAGCAGACGCAGGCCGGCACGCAGACCCAGACCCAGGAGCAGACCCGGGCCCAGGAGCAGACCCAGGACCCAGGAGCAGACCCAGACCCAGGAGCAGGAGCAGACCCAGGAGCAGGAGCAGACCCAGGAGCAGGAGCAGACCCAGGAGCAGGAGCAGACCCAGGCCGGTCCGGGGCCGAACGCCACACCCGGTTCCGGGCAGAACGGCCAAGGTCACTGAGGGCCAGGCAGCGCCTTCGCCGGGGTACGCCTCAGGCCCTCAACGGGACGGTCGGACCTTTCGGGCCCGGCCGTCCCGCGCTAGCGTCGAAACCAGCCGCGTGGGGTCCGGCATCCGCCGGCCTTTGAACACGCACCTTGGCGTCCGGACCGGGTGGGAGCATGAGCCTGCGATTGCGGCTCGGCCTGTCGTTCGCGCTCGTCGCCGTGACGACGGCGCTGGTCATGGTGGCGGCCACGCCTGCCGTCATCCGGTACGGCTTCGAGCCCGTCCGCCCCACGCCAACCGATCCCCCCTCCGGCTCCGGCGCCCCACCGGATGCCAGTCCGGCTCCCGGCACGGAGGCGTCCGGGTCGCCGTCCCCGCCGCCGGGCTCCGGGAGCGGCACGCCCAGCGGCAACCCCCCTCCCACGCCGACCCATGGCGGCCCGTCCCCGGACGGCGGGTCCGGCGCCCCGGGCCCGTCCGCCACCGGGACCGGCACGGCGGCCCCGCCGACGGCCACGCCCCGGCCGACGCCTCGTCCATCGTCCGGCCCCGCCGCGACGCCGCTCCAGAGCGGTCGCCCGACCGCCACCGGCGGCCCATCCGGCAGCGGCGGCCCATCCGGCAGCGGGGGCCCGCCGAGCACGCCCAGGGCGACCACATCGCCGGGCGGCGCCGGAGCCGGCGCCACCTCGCCGCCGGGCGATGACCGGAGCGCGGGCCTCACAGCCGGCTTCGCCGTCGCCCGGGCCCCCGTGCAGACGATCTGGCCCGGGGAGGGCAGCGGCGATCCCGCCGCCTCGCCATCCGGCGTTCCCGGGGAGCTGGCGTGGGTCGAGGTCGAGCGCCGCACGTCCAACCTGCTGCTGCTCGTGGCCGCGCTGTCGGCGGTCGTCGCGATCGCGATCGGCCTCATCCTCGCCGAGGCGCTGATCCGGCCGCTGCGGGACCTCGGTCGGGCCGCGTCCGCGATCGCCGGCGGGGACCTGGCCCGCCGTTCCGGCGTGAGCGGCCGGCGCGACGAGATCGGGGATCTCGGGCGCTCGTTCGACACCATGGCGGCCGCGCTGCAGCAGTCCGACGAGTCCCGGCGGCGGTTCCTCCAGGACGCCGCGCACGAGCTCGGGACGCCCGTGACCGCGATCCATACCACGGCCAGCGCCATCCTCGACGGGGTCTACCAGCCGGAGCGTCGCCATCTCGAGACGATCCGCGACGAGGCGCGGTTGCTCGCCCGCATCGTGGACGACCTGCGCACGATCGCCCTGGCCGAGGTCGGTCAGCTGCCCATGGCAATCGGGGAGGTGGACCTGGCCGCCCTCGCCGCCTCGACGGCCGATGCGTTCGCCGCCGCGGCGGCCGCAGGAGGCCGGCAGATCGTCGTGACCGGCGCCGCTCCTGCGGTCGCGACCGGCGACCCCGATCGTGTTCGCCAGGCGCTGGCGGCGCTCGTGGACAACGCCCTGCGGCACGTGCCGGCCGGCGGCCGCGTCTGGATCCGGACGGCCGTGGCGGAGACGTGGGTCGTCGTCGACGTCGAGGACGAGGGCCCAGGCCTGGGCGAGCACGCCGATCGGGTGTTCGAGCGCTTCTACCGTGCCGGGGCGCCGCCCGACCGGACGGCGGGCCACGCCGGTCTCGGCCTCGCCATCGTCCGGGCCCTCGTGGAGGCGCAGGACGGGCGCGTCTCGGCCCGCAACCGGGCCGAGGGCGGTGCGAGCTTCCGGATCGAGCTGCCGGTCGGCGAGACGCCTGCGGGCACCGGACCCCAACCGGCCGCATCCCAGGCGGGAGCCTGAGCCATGGCGCGGATCGCGGTCGTGGACGACGAGCAGGCCATCGCCGAAGGCGTCGCCGCCTACCTTCGCCGCGAAGGCCACGAGGTGGACACCGCGGGGACCGTCCCCGCGGCGATCGGGCTCGGCCGGGCCGGCCCGGACCTCATGGTCCTGGACCTGATGCTCGTGGGCGGCTCCGGCTTCGACGTCCTGCGCACCCTGCGGGAGGAGGGCCGCCGGATCCCGGTCATCATCCTGAGCGCCCGCGGGGATGTCATCGACCGCGTGGCCGGCCTGGAGCTCGGCGCCGACGACTACGTGACCAAGCCCTTCGAGCCACGGGAGCTGGTGGCACGTGTCGGGGCCGTGCTGCGCCGGTCGCTGCCGCCTCCGGCGGAGGCCGCGCTGCCCGCCCCACGCCGGTTCCACGACCTGGAGGTCGATGACGCGACCCGCGAGGTCCGCCGCGGGACGGTCCTGCTGCACCTGACGCGCACCGAGTTCGACCTGCTCGTCGCGCTGCTCGAGCACCCCGGTCACGTCCTGTCCCGGGGGCAGCTTGCCGGCCGGATCTTCGGCGGCCTGTACGAGGAATCGGATCGGACGATCGACAGCCACGTTCGCAACCTGCGGCGCAAGCTGGGGCCTCGACCGGATGGCGGCGAATACGTGGAAACGATCCGGGGCGTGGGCTACCGCGCGGCCCGCGACACCCCCTGACGGTGGCGAAGCCGGCGCAGAACGGGCGCTACACTCGCCGGGGATTCGCAGGAGGCCGCCGCTCATGGCAACGTCCGACGAACGATGCGACTGAGACGCCGGGAGCGGCCGCCTGAGCCGACATCGCCCAACCCCTACACGCCCGCCAGCTACAAGGGCGTCGGCTGCATGCTGCTCGCGTCGCTGGTCGGCATGGCGCTCGTGATGCTCGCCTACTCGTGGGCCGTCACCCAGTGGACGCCTCCCGCCTGATCGTCGGGTCTCGACACGGGGCGGGCCGCCGTGCCGGATCGCCGATCGTACTGTTGACGAGGCGCGAGACGCCCGGAACGATCGGTCCAGGCCGGTCGCTGGCCGGCCGGGAAGCGTGGGTCCTCGATGCGCCTGGCCGTCCGCCTGCTGATCACCGTCGCGTTCGTCGGGTCGACGTTCACCGTACCCGGTCTCACGTCCCCGGTCCGCGCGGCGGACCCGCCGACGACCGGCAGCTGGTCCGTCCTCGGCGAGTACCGGGTGAGCCCGAGACCGACGAGCGCGTTGAACCGCAGCCGCGAGCCCATCGTGGCCGCCCATCCCTTCGACGCGTCGCGGCTCGCCGTCACCTACCCCCGGGGCGGCGAGGCAAGCACCCCGGTGGTCCGCATCAGTCGCGACGGCGGCAGGACCTGGCGCACGACGGCCGGCCGCCCGCGCGGCGGCGGCAGCCACCCGATGGTCGCCTGGGGCCCCGGGCCCCGGTCGGGAAGGGCGCGCCTCTACTACACGGCCATGGGCGGCAGGCCCGGCAACTACCACTGGGTCGTGAGCTACAGCGACAACGAGGGAACGACCTGGCGCCAGGGCTTCATCGCCGACCACACCCGCGGCTGGTTCGGCGGCATGGCGGACATGGTCGTGGACAGGGATCCCGCCAGTCCCAACTACGGCGTGCTGTACCTCGCCTACAACTGGCCCAAGGACGCCGCGCGCGGGGACGGCCTGCGGGTCGTGGCCTCCGGGGACTACGGGCGCACGTTCGCCGAGATCGAAGTGCCCCAGCTCCCGGCGCCGGCGGGCTACGGGGACTACTGGCGTATCGGCTACAAGCTGGCGACGTCCCCGGACGGGTCGGCGTACGTGGCGGGCTACCAGCTCAACATGAAGACCTGGCTGATCTCCGCGCCATTCCGCAAGGGCGGGTACGCGAACATCGGGCGGATCGCCTTCGGCGTGGCACGCATCAGGTACGACCGGGCGGCCCGCCGGCTGACCCGCGGCCCGAACGTGCTGGCGACGACGCTGCCGGAGACCGCCTGGAACCTGGGCTGGGTGCTCCAGGGCGTGAACGTCGGGTTGGCCGAGCCGTGCTGGGCGACCGGGCTGGTGGTCGATTCGGGCGGGCGCATCTACTACGCCGTCGCCGGCGACGGACGGATCCGGATCCTGACCAGCGACGACCAGGGCCGGACCTGGCGGATGCGGTACCTGCCCCAGGCTCCCGCGGCCAACGGGCGCGCGCAGCGCTCGATGCGCCCGGACCTGGTCGTGGGCGACGGGTTCGTCGCCGCCCTGTTCCACACCGTGGACGCGTCGGGCCGCTACCGGACCGCCGGGAACACGGTGGCCGTGAGCTTCGACCGCGGCGAGACATGGGTGGGGCCGCGCCCGGTGAACGGGCGCCGGTGGGCGGTCAACCGGATCATCGCGCGCTACAACGGGCCGGGCCTGCGCGACATCGGCGCGCTCCTGGCGGACGGGCGGACGATCTACTTCGCGTACGGCGACGGTCGTGACGGGTACTCGGGTGCGTTCGGGGCGCGCATCCGCGTGACACCCACGCCGACGCCCACACCCGAACCCACGCCGCCGCCTCCGGACCCCACGCCGACGCCCACACCCGAGCCCACGCCGACGCCGATTCCCGAGCCGACCCCCGAGCCGCCGTCGGCGGCGACGCCCGCCCCGGACGCGACGCCGATCCCCTGAGCGAGATTCGCCTCCGGCCGAGCCGGCGGATCGTCGGCCCCCGCCGGTTGCAGCACCGGCCTCGCGGGCGCCCCGCGACCCAACGGGCGCATGATGGGACGAACCCGCCGCCGGGCGACCCATCCGTCACGCGGGGGGCGGTCGCCGCGCAACGGACCAGCCGCCTGGCGCCTGATCCGTCTCGCCCTGCGCTCGTTCGGTCGCCTGAGTGTGATCCTTGGTCTGTCCGCGGCTTGGCTCCTTGGGTCGCTGCCCGCCCGACATGGCGTGGCCATCGCTCGTTCTGCCGGCTGCGGACACAGGGTGGACCGGCCGACGTGACTTGATAGGAGCGTGGCTCCGCCCCGACTCAGGTGTGTCCGCCGACCGGCCCGTCGTCACCTCATGCATCGAGGAGACAGGCACATGGTCATCCTGGGCGCGGATCTGCACAAGCGGACGCACACGGTCGTCGCGGTCGACGACATGGGACGCCAGCTCGCCGAGAAGACGGTGGCCGCGACACCCGCCGGCCACCTCGAGCTTCGCCGCTGGGCGGCCCGATACCCCGACCGGCGGTGGGCGCTGGAGGACTGCCGCAACCTCTCGCGGCGACTGGAGGGCGATCTCGTGCGGGCCGGCGAGGCGGTCGTGCGGGTGCCCCCCAAGCTCATGGCGGCGGTCCGCCCCTCGGGCCGGGAGCCCGGCAAGAGCGACCCCATCGACGCCCTCGCCGTCGCCCGCGCGGCGCTGCGCGAGCCCGACCTCCCGGCCGCGACCCTCGACGGACCCGAGCGCGAGCTGCGCCTGCTGGTCGACCACCGCGACGATCTCGTCGCGGACCGGACCGATCACGAGTGCCGCCTGCGCTGGCACCTCCACGAGCTGGGCATCGCGGAGCCCGGTCCGCGCACGCTCGACCGCGTGGTTGTCCAGGACCGCCTGGCGACGGCGCTTGCCGGGCGGACGGAGGCCGTCGCCCGGATCGCCCGCGACCTCGTCGAGCGGATCCGCGAACTGTCGTCCGCGATCCGGGTCCTGGGTCACGACATCGAGGGGCTCGCGGCCGCGCTCGCTCCGTCCCTGCTCGCCCTGCCGGGATGCGGCGGGCTCACCGCCGGCAAGATCGTGGGCGAGACGGCGGGCATGACCCGGTTCCGGTCCAAGGAGGCGTTCGCGCGGCACAACGGCTCGGCGCCGGTCCCGGTCTGGTCGGGCAACGACACCCGGCACCGCCTGAGCCGGGGCGGCAACCGCCAACTCAACGCCGCCCTGCACCGGATCGCCATCACGCAGCTGCGGATGGACCCGCGAGGCCAGGCCTACGTCGCCCACCGGCGCGAGCTCGGGGACACCAAGCCCGAGGCAATCCGTGCCCTCTGCCGGCGCATCAGCGACGAGATCTACCGCCGGCTCCGGGCCGACGAGGCCGTCCGGTCTGCTCACCAGGCCCTCGCGGCTTGACATAGGAGCAACTGGCGACCGGGTGAGGCGCGGCCCGCTCCCGACGACCTGACCGGGCGGGCCCAGCGTCAGGCCTTGGACGACGATCGAGCCGGGCGGCGAGTCGTCGGCATCTGCCAGTTGCGGGCGGGCGTCATCCTCGCGGGGGGATGCACCGCTCGAACCACAGCCGCGAGGCTGGCTCGGGCATCATTGACGGTGACCGGCCGGTGCCTGCGCCACGGCCCGCTCGAGGACGAGTCTTGAACAGGCACGCCGGACAGGATCGCCGGCCCGTGCTGGATGCAGGAAGAGGGAGCTGATGCGGCGCTTCGTGGTCGAGACCCTCGTCGATGGGGTCATCATCCTGGTGATCATCCTGTTCCTGGGCCTGTTCCGCGTGTCGCAGCCGTTCCCGTTCGGGCTCGACTCCGCGCCCATCTTCCAGCTGAAGGGCGCCGGGATCATTCCCTTCCTGGTGGCCGCCGCGATCCTGGTTCTCAGCCAGCGCTTCGTGCGGCCCGTGATCGTCGCCTTCACGGGTCGCCTCCTGCTGTCCACGATGGGCCTGTTCCTCGTCATCGTGAACGCGCTGGTCATCTGGGCCGCCACCCTCATCGCCCCCGACATCGCAACGGTGGCGCAGCCGTCGACCCTGTGGGTGCTGGTGTTCGCCGCCCTGTACACCTTCCTTGGTGCGGTCGCGGATGCCGTCCTGGGCCTGAACCGCCCCCGCATCGCGCAGCCCGCAGGCACCGTCAGGCTGTGGCACTTCCTGGAGTCGCTGCCCACCCCGCGCCGCAACTTCATCATCGAGAACCTCCGGCTCCAGCAGGTCTACGACCTGGTGTACACGGTCGGCCTCGATTTCACGTTGCGCAAGACGCCCATCGGGCGCTTCCGGCAGTGGTTCGCCGTGAAGGTGCTCCACGAGACGGACATCGTCGCCGATGTCGGTGGCTCTGAACGCATCCGCGGCCTCCTGGAGCAGCTGGGTCCGACGTACGTGAAGATCGGGCAGATGATGGCGAGCCGCAGCGACATCCTGCCGCCGGAGATGATCGAGGAGCTCTCGAAGCTCCAGAGCGACGCGGCCCCGTTCTCCTGGGAAGAGGCCAGCCAGGTGATCCTGGGAGACCTGGGCAAGCCGCCGGAGGAGCTGTTCGCCTCGATCGAGCACGAGCCGTTCGCGGCCGCCTCCACGGCCCAGGTCCACCGCGCGACACTCCACGACGGCACCGTCGTCGCGGTGAAGATCCAGCGGCCGCAGATCGTCGCCAAGACGAAGGCGGACCTGGGCGTGATGACCCAGCTCGCGGAGATCGCGGAGCGCCGCGTGGACCTGGCGCGCAAGGTGGGTGTCGCCGCCATGGTCAGGGAGTTCGCCGGCGGCGTCCTCAAGGAGCTGGACTACCGGAACGAGGCGTACCAGGCGAAGCGCCTCACGGACAACATGACCCGGTTCCCGCAGATCGGCGTCCCCAGGATCTACGACGAGCTGTCGAGCACCCGAGTCCTCACCGAGCAGTTCGTCAAGGGGATCAAGGTCTCCAAGACGGAGGTGCTCCAGGAGGCGGGGTTCGACACCGACGAGCTGGGCTCCATGTTCATCCGCGCCACCATCAAGCAGATCCTGATCGACGGGTTCTTCCACGGCGACCCGCATCCGGGAAACCTGCTGGCGGACCCCGACGACAAGCGCCTCTACTTCATTGACCTGGGCCTCGTGGGCCAGCTGAGCTCCACGCAGCGGGTGAACCTGCTCGGTCTCATCTACGCCCTCAAGGACGTGGACATCCCCGGGATCGCCGACGGCTTCATCGCCCTGGGCACGCCCAGCAAGCAGTTCGACGAGGTCCAGTTCCGTAGCGACGTGGACCGCCTGTCGCGCCAGTACCTGATCTACGGCGGGGTGACCTCCCTCGGCGGGGCCATCTCGGGCTTCATGGGCGCGGTGTACAGCAACGGACTGCGCCTCGACAGCAGCCTCACGCTGGCGATCAAGGCGACGGTCCAGGCCGAGGAGACGGCGGCCGCGCTGTCGCCCACGGTGAACCTGGCGGACGCGGCCGTGACGGAGGCGCAGGCCGCGCTGCTCGAATCGCTCGAGCCGGACCGGGTGGCCAAGCAGCTCCAGCGCACGGCCGTCCGGGTCACCAAGGAGCTCGCGCAGCGTGCGCCATCGATGGAGAGCGCGGCGCTCAAGTGGCTCGACCTGTTCAACAAGGGCAAGATCGTGGTCGAGGTGGACACCTCGCAGCTCAGCGATGCCGTCACGAAGGTCGGCGGTCTCGGGAAGCAGGCCACGATCGGGCTGATCGTGGTCGGCCAGCTCATCGGCACCGCACTCGCGATGGTGATCCTGCTCCAGCCGGCGCTCACCCAGTTCGTCAGCTTCGCCTATGTGGCGATGATCGCGTTCGTCGTGACCCTGGTGGTGAGCTTCGTCGTCCTGTTCCGGATGCTGTTCAGCCGCGAGGGGGATGACCAGGGCTGAGTACCCAGACCCTCGGCTGCCGCGTCCCCGCATGGGTTACTGTCGGGTCCAGCACCAGGGCTCAACGCAGGAGGTGGGTCGGATGAACCGGCGGCTGCCGCTGATCGCGCTGGCGGGCGCCCAGTTCATCATGGTCCTGGACCAGTCGGTCATGAACGTCTCCATCAGTGCGCTGGTGGCGGAGTTCGACACGACGGTCGCGACCATCCAGGCGGTCATCACCCTCTACTGCCTGGTCATGGCCATGTTCATGCTCACCGGCGGCAAGATCGGCGACATCATCGGCCGCCGCCGGGCATTCGTGATCGGCCTGGTGATCTACGCCTGCGGATCCGGCCTGACCGCGGTCTCGCAGACGGTCGTCCAGCTCACCCTGGGCTGGTCCATCCTGGAGGGGATCGGGGCGGCCCTCGTGCTGCCGGCGATGGCGGCGCTGATCGCCGGCAACTTCGAGGGCAGGGAGCGCAAGGGTGCCTACGCGGTGATCGGCGGCGTCGCGGGCGCCGGGATCGCCATCGGCCCCATCCTGGGCGGCTGGGCCACGACCGAGCTGACCTGGCGCATCGTGTTCGTGGGCGAGGTCGTCATCGTGCTGGGGATCCTCGCCATGGTCCGATATGTCGGCGACGCGCCCCGCACTGGTCCGAAGCCCCGCCTGGACATCGTCGGCACGATCCTGTCCGCGGCCGGCCTGGGTGCCGTCGTCCTCGGCGTCCTGCAGTCCAGCACGTGGGGCTGGGTGGTGCCCAAGGACTCGCCGGTGGAGCCGTTCGGCCTGTCGTTGACCCCCTTCGTCGTCGCGGCCGGTGGGGCCCTGCTGTGGGCCTTTGTCGCCTGGCAGCGCCATCGCGAATCATCGGGCACGGATCCGCTGGTGCACCTCGACCTCATCAGGATCCCGCCGCTGCGGTCGGGTCTGATCGGGCTGTTCTCGCAGAACCTCATCCTGATGGGGATCTTCTTCACCATCCCCCTCTATCTGCAGCTCGTGCTCGGCCTGGACGCCCTGGAGACGGGCATCAAGATGCTGCCCACGTCGATCGCGATGTTCGTCGCGGCCGCTGCCGGCTCCCGTCTGGCGACGAGGTACGCGGTGCGGACCATCACTCGGGCGGGCCTGGCGATCACGGGGGTGGCGGCGGTGCTGCTGCTGGCCACGATCAAGCCGGACCTCGCGGACCTGGCGTTCGCGGTGTCCATGGGCATCCTGGGCGTCGGCATGGGGCTGATCGCCTCCCAGCTGGGCCTGGTCGTCCAGTCATCGGTCGATGCGTCGGGCCGTGGCGAGGCGGGTGGCCTCCAGTACACGGGGCAGCAGCTCGGGTCCTCGCTCGGGGTCGCGCTGATCGGGGCGCTCGTGCTGGTCGGCCTGACGGGAGCCTTTGTGACCAACGTGCAGCAGGACGCGCGCATCACGGACGAGGTCGCCGTACAGATCGAGTCCGCCGCGGCGCCCGGCATCGACTTCGTGGCGTCCGCCGACGTGGAAGCGGCCCTCCAGGGCGCGGGCCTTGATGAGGCCACGACGCAGGCGGTCGTCGAGGACTACGAGCAGGCTCAGCTCCGGTCACTCAAGGTCGGCCTCCTGGTCGCCGCGTTGATCGCGTTCGCCGCGCTGGCATTCACCAGGGATCTGCCGAGCTCCGTGCCGGCCCCCGAGGAGGAGGAGGCGACCGCCGCGGGCGACGATCCAGAGGCGACAGCCGCGTAGACTTCTGCACGGCCCGGGCGAGGCGCATGCCGCCGGACGAGGGAGGGTCTGACGGCTAGCCGTTCCGCCGCTCGAACTCCTGCATGAACGCGACCAGGTCGTCCACGCCCTGCTCCGGGAACGCGTTGTAGATCGAGGCCCGCATCCCGCCCACGGAGCGATGGCCCTTCAGCCCGTCGAAGCCCGCCGCCGTTGACGCCTTGACGAAGGCCGTCTCCAGCTCCTCGGTCTCGAGGCGGAACGTGATGTTCATCAGGCTCCGGCTGGCCTTCTCGGCCGTCGGCCGCCAGAAGCCGGTCCGGTCCAGCTCGGCGTAGAGCTTGCCCGCCTTGCGCTCGTTGACCGCGGCGATCGCCGGCAGCCCGCCCTGCTCGATGAGCCACTCGACGACCAGGCCGAGGACGTAGATGCCGAAGGCGGGCGGAGTGTTGTAGAGCGAGCCGTTCTCGGCGTGGACCGCGTAGTTGAGCATCGTGTGGAGCGCCTTGCCGGAGCGCTCGAGGAGATCCTCCCGGATGATCACCAGGGTGACGCCCGAGGGACCCAGGTTCTTCTGCGCCCCCGCGTACACCAGGCCGTACCGCGACACGTCGATCGGCCGGCTGAAGATGTCCGAGGAGGCGTCGCTGACGAGCGGGACGTCGCCCACGGGCGGCAGCCGGTGCCACTGCGTCCCCTCGATCGTGTTGTTCGAGGTCATGTGGACGTACGCCGCGCCGGGCGTGAGGTCCAGCTCGGCATCGGTCGGGATCCGGTTGTAGTTCGTGTCGGCCGTCGAGCCCGTCTCGTGGACGCTGCCGACGCGACGCGCCTCCTTGACGGCCTTGTCGGCCCAGGAGCCGGTCATGATGTAGTCGGCGGTCCGGCCCTCGGTCAGCAGGTTGAGCGGCACCATCGAGAACTGGAGCGTCGCGCCGCCCTGGAGGAACAGGATCCGGTAGCTCTCCGGGATGCCGGCCAGCCGGCGGATGTCCGCCTCGGCCCTGCCGATGATCCCCTCGAACGTCGACGAGCGGTGGCTGATCTCCATGACGGACATCCCGACGCCGGGGAGCACGACGAGGTCGCGCTGGGCCTGCTCCAGGACGGGGAGCGGGAGGACGGCCGGCCCGGACGAGAAGTTGTAGATGCGCTCGGTCACGGTGGGGCCTCCTTGGTCGCTCAGAGGGCGACGAGCTGGGTGCTCAGGACGTGCTCGTTGCCGGCCGCGATGGCGGCGACGAGGTCGGCGGTCGGGGCGTGGTCGAGGTTGATCCGGGCCACGGCGGCCTCGGCCCCCTCGAACACGATGTTCTCCGTCTCCTGGACGTTGATCCCGGCGTCGTGCAACTGCTCGAAGATGTGCGCGAGGACGCCGGGCCGATCGCGGTGGCGGACGACGAGCATGTGCGTCGCCGGCGACTGCCGGGCCAGGTTCACCACGTTGGGGACCCGGCCCGTCTCGGCGAACGAGCGCACGATCCGGACGGTCTCGGCGGCGATCGCCTCCTGCGCCTGCTCGGTGGATGCGCCGATGTGGTGCGTCCCGTAGACCCCCGGCTCGTCGAGCAGCGCGAGGTGGTACTCGGCGGTGCCGGTCGTCGGCTCGTCCGGGTACACGTCCAGCCCGACGCGGATCCCGCGCTCCCGGACGGCGGCGGCGAGCGCCTCGTGGTCCACGACCTCGGCACGCGACGTGTTCACGACCAGGGCACCGGGACGCAGCCTGCCGAGGAGGTCCGCGTTCACGAGACCGCGCGTCGCGGGCCCCAGGGCGACGTGGATGCTCAGGACGTCGGCCGCCTCCGCCACCGCGGCCGGCGAGGTGGCGGCGCTGATCCGCGAGTCCCGGGCCGCCGGGTCCAGGCCGTAGGCCGCGAAGTCCACGGGAGCGCCGTCCTCGAACCGGCGGCTCCAGGCGACGACGTCCATCCCGAACGCCTGCGCGCGGCGGGCGACCTCCTGGGCGATCGCCCCGAAGCCCAGGAGCCCCAGCGTCCGGCCCTTGAGGCCCGAAGCCTTCGAGAACGCCTTCTTGTCCCAGCGCCCGGCCCGCAGCGCGGCGACGTTGTCGGGGATGCGGCGGTCCAGGGCCAGGATCAGGCCGAAGGCGAGCTCGGCGACGGCGACCGAGTTCTTGCCCGGGCAGTTCGAGACGTAGATCCCGAGGGCGGACGCGGCGGCCACGTCGATCGTGTTGTAGCCCGCCCCAGCCCGGACGATGAGGGCGAGGTCGCCGCCTCCCATCATGTCCGCGGTCACCTTCGTCGAGCGGACGATGAGGACCTCGGCCCGGGTCTCGCGGAGCGCCGCGGCGAGCGCCTCGTCCTTGAGCGCGGGATCGAAGACGACCTCGAGCCCGGCGTCCGCCAGCCCGGCGATGCCGGACGGCTCGAACTGGTCCGCGATGAGCACCTTCATCCCGTCGGCTCCTCGATGAGGTGGGTGAGCAGGCCGTCCCGCAGCTTGGGCTCGAACCAGGTGGACTTGGGGGGCATGATCCCGCCCGCGTCGGCGATGGCCATCAGGTCCGCGACGCCGACCGGGTGCATCGCGAAGGCGACGGCTGCCGTGCCGCCATCGACGGCCGCCGCGAGCGCGGCCGGGCCCGCGGATGCCGCCGACGAAGTCGATCCGCGTGTCCGTCCGCGGGTCCCCGATCCCCAGGAGGGGCGCCAGGACCTGGTCCCCGAGGAGCGAGACGTCCAGCCGGTCCGCGGCGGCGGCGCCGGGCGCGGCGGGCCGGAGCCGGACCGCGTGCCAGCGGCCGTCGAGGTACATCGAGACCTCGCCCCGGCCAGCGGGCGTGTCGGTGCCGGGCGCGACGTCGTGGGTCGCCCGGAGCGCGTCCAGGAGCTCGGCCGCGGTGCGGCCCCCGAGGTCCCTGACCAGGCGGTGGTACGGCAGGACCTGCATCTGGTCGTCCGGGAAGGCGACCGCGAGGAACGTGTCGGCCTCGAGCGGGCCGCCGCCGGCCGCCGCCTCGCGCAGCGCCGGCCCGGGCGCGCATCGCGCTCGCCGCCCGGTGGTGCCCATCGGCGATGTACAGGGCGGGGATCCGGGCGAAGGCGGTCACCAGCGCATCCCGGTCCGCCTCGCTCGCTCGCCACAGCGTGTGGACGACGCCGTCGTCGGCCGTGAAGTCGAACAGGGGATCGGCGCCCATCACCCTCGCCACGATCGCGTCCACCCCGGCCGAGTCCGGGTAGGTGAGGAAGACGGGGCCGGTCTGCGCCCGGAGCTCCAGGATGTGGCGCGTCCGGTCATCCTCCTTGTCCTTCCGCGTCCGCTCGTGCTTGAGGATGACGTCGCGCTCGTACTCGTCCACCGAGAAGCAGCCCGCGACCCCGGCCTGCTCGTGCGCGCCCATCCGCAGCCGGTACACGTAGAGGCTCGGCGTCGCCTCCTCGACGAGGGGCGCGGCGGCCCGGAGCCGGGCGAAGTTGGCGGCGGCCGTCGCGTACACGACGTCGGCGTGCGGATCGGTCCCGGTCGGCAGCTCCACCTCGGCGCGGGAGACGCGCAGGAAGCTCAGGTCGTTGCCCTCGACGAGCGTCCGGGCCTCGGCCGCGCTCACGACGTCGTAGGGCACGGCGGCAACCGCGGCGGCCTGTGCGGGGAGTGGGCGGAGGGCGCGGAAGGGGTGAAGGCTTGCCATGGTCCGCCGATTGTATGGGGGAGTCGCCGACGAGCGACGCGGCCGGGGGCGCGCGGCGCCCGGGAGTCAGGCGGCCGCCGGGGCCGGGTCTGTCGCGGTGACGGGAACCAGGCCGGGCAGGACCTCGTCGGTTCCCTGACAGCGTCCCGAGGTCTCAGCGGAGCCCCGACCGATGCGAACGTCCCGGTTCACCACCCTCGTCCTCGCCACCACGGCGGTCCTCGGTGCCTGCACGAGCGCCGCCGGCCCGAGCCCGTCGCCGCCGCCGCCCGCCCCGTCCCCGACGCCCTCGCCGGCCGCCGGCTTCTCGATCGACGTCTCGCCGCCCGACGAGCCGGCGGCCAGCCGGATGGCGATCCCCGGCTCGCGCTACTGTCTCCTCGTCGTCGTCACCGATCCGGCCGGTGGATCGACACCAGTCGACATCACCGCGACGGCCGAGAAGGCCGCGGTCCTCGACGTCACCCCGGCCAGCCTCGCGCCCGGCGTCGTCGGCGAGGTCTGCGTGGTCGCCGACCCCACCGACGTCGAGGCGACCGGCTCGGTCACGATCACGGCCGCCCGCGATGGCGCCACCCAGGCCGTCACCCGCTCGCTGCCGGTGTTCCCGATGCTCGACGAGCGGGCCGCCGACGCCCGTCCGCATTCTGAGCGCTGGGTCGCCTGGCTGGCCGCCGAGCACCCCGAGTACGGGATCACCGCCGACGCGGCGGTCGAGCCCGTCTTCGTCTCAACGCTCCTCGTGGTCTCCCACTATTCGTACTGGTTCGACGACTGGGAGATGACCGTGGCCTGGCACAACATGATCCCGCCCGACGACTGGAGCGAGGTCCACCTGCGCCGCCGGGGCGTGGACGTCGCGCCCTCGATCGCCTACCGGCAGGACTCGATGGCCGGCGCGACCGAGCCGCGAGAGGTCACGCCGCCGGAGGTGGTGGTCCGCTGAGCGCCACCCATCTCCCCGCCACGCCCGGGCCGGTGGGCGATCCCTGATCGCCTCAACCAGGCAGCGTCATGGTCGGGGGCGGCAGTCGCCTGCGGCGAGCGCGTAGGCGGATCACCCACTTCTCGATCTCGACCGCAACGAACGCCAGGGTCGACGCGGCCAGCATCACCGCCAGCTCGATCGGGGCCAGCGCCTGCGTCTCGAAGATCGCCTGGAGCGGCGGCGCGTAGATGATGGCGAGCTGGATGGCGAGCGTGGCAGCGACGGCCCGCGCCAGCGCCAGGTTGGTGCGCCAGCCGAGCGTGAAGAAGCTCCGGCTCTCGGAGCGCACGGCCAGCGCGTGGCCAAGCTGGATCGACGCGAGCGTCGAGAAGACCATCGTCTGCCAATGCCAGCCGAGGACGATGGCCGTCGCCTGGATGGCGAGAGTCACCCCGGCCATCAGGAGCCCGACCCACAGCGCGTGCTGCCACAGCCCCCGAGCGAAGATCGACTCGCTGGTCGACCGTGGCGGGCGGCGCATCGTGTCGCGCTCGGCCGGCTCGACGCCGAGGGCGAGCGCCGGCAGGCCGTCGGTGACGAGGTTGATCCACAGGATGTGGACCGGGAGGAGCGGGATCGGCAGGCCGGCCAGCAGGGCGAGAACCATGACCCAGATCTCGGCCGCGTTGGTCGTCAACAGGTAACGGACGAACCGCCGGATGTTGTCGTAGATCCGCCGCCCCTCCTCGACAGCGGCGATGATCGTGGCGAAGTTGTCGTCGGCGAGCACCATGTCGGCGGCTTCCTTGCTCACCTCCGTGCCGGTGATCCCCATCGCCACGCCGATGTCGGCGAGCTTGAGCGCCGGCGCGTCATTGACGCCGTCGCCGGTCATCGCGACGACCGCGCCGCGCTTCTTCCAGGCCCTGACGATCCGGAGCTTCTGTTCCGGGTTCGTCCGCGCATAGACGGCGATCTCGTCCACGGTCCGGTCGAACTCGGCATCGTCGAGCGCCTCGAGCTCGATGCCGGTGAGCGTCCTCCCGCCGTCGGTCAGGATGCCGAGACGACGGGCGATCGCCTGCGCCGTCAACGCGTGGTCCCCGGTGATCATGATCGGCGTGATCCCTGCCGAGCGGGAGGCGGTGACGGCGTCGGCCGACTCGGTCCGGGGAGGGTCGGCCATCGCGACGAGCCCGAGGAGCGAGAGACCGTCCTCGGCCACCTCCACGTCGTCAGGCAGCAGGTCGAGGTTCCGCTCTGCGAGAGCCAGGACGCGGTAGCCCTGGGCCGCATACCGATCGGCGACTGCCTGGGCACGCTCCCACGTCTCGCGGGTGTCGGGATCTCCGAGCGGCGCGAGCGCGTCGACGCCCCCCTTGACCGCCACCCAGATGCGGCCGCCGTCCTGGTGCAGCGTGGACATCCGTCGGCGGGTGGCATCGAACGCCACCTCGGCGATGCGCGGCAGGCGGGCGTCGAGGTCGCGACCTTCAACTCCGAGCTTGCCCGCCAGGGCGAGCAGCGCGCCTTCCGTCGGATCTCCGGTGATCGTCCACGGGTCGCCCGCGCGCGCCGGGGCGCGCAGGATCGCGTCGTTGCAGGCGGCGGCGGCGAGGGCCAGGCGGGGCAGGTACGGATCATCGGCCCGCCCCGTATCCGCGACGATCGATCCGAGCGGCTCGTAGCCCGTTCCGGTGACGCGGTACTCGGCCTCCGGCGTCCAGACCCCCTCCACGAGCATCCGGTTCTGGGTCAGGGTGCCCGTCTTGTCCGAGCAGGCGACGGTGACGGATCCGAGCGTCTCGACCGCCGGCAGCTTGCGGACGAGGGCACGGCGCCGGGCCATTCGGCGCGCGCCGAGGGCGAGCGAGATCGTCACGACGGCCGGCAGCCCTTCAGGGATCGCCGCGACGGCAAGGCTCACCGCCGTGAGGAACATCAGGTCCACCGGCTCCCCGCGCGCGACGCCCACGGTGAACACGAGCACGCAGACGGCGAGTGCCGCCGCGGCCAGCCGCTTGCCCAGCGTCGAGAGTCGCCGCTGGAGGGGCGTAAGGCCGCTGGAGTGCTCCTGGAGCAGGTCGGCAATTCGTCCAAGCGCTGTTGTCATGCCGGTCGTGACCGCGATCCCACTGCCGCGTCCGTAGGTCACCGCGGTTCCCTTGAAGGCCGTGTTCCGCTGATCCGCGATCAACGCGTCGGTGACCTCCGGCAGGGCCTCGGTCGTCTTGGCTGCCGGCTCCGACTCACCGGTCAGGGCCGCCTCGTTGATGCGCAGGCCCGCGGATTCGATGAGCCGCAGATCGGCGGCGACGATGTCGCCCGTCTCGAGCCGGACGACGTCACCGGGCACCAGATCGGCGGCCGGGACGACAGCGACCTCGCCGTCCCGAAGGACGCGCGCGGTCAGGCTCGTCATCTGCTTGAGGGCGGCCATCGCCTGCTCCGCGCGGTACTCCTGGATGAAGCCGATCACCCCATTGAGCACGACGATGGCGAGGATCACGAACGTGTCCTTGAGATCGCCGATGAGCGCGGTGACGACCGCCGCGACCATGAGCACGATGATCATCGTGTTCGTGAACTGCTCGACGAACAGACGCCAGGTCGGCTTACGCCTGCGCTCGACCAGCTCGTTCGGTCCGAACCGGGCCAGGCGCTCGGTGACATCGGCGACGGTCAGTCCCGTCACCGGATCGGTGACCAGCGCCGCGGCGACCGCCGCTCCGTCGATCGTCCAGGGACGGGCTGGCGGGGTCGGCGGATCGGTCGCCGGTGTCACGATGTCGTCCTCCAGAGGGCCGCCACCAGGACGACGTAGGTGACGAGCACGGCGACCGCGTCCGGTTCCAGCCGCCGGATCCGTGTTCGGGTCCCGTGCACGACCGCGGCGAGGGCGATCGCCATCAGGAGGATCGCCCCGACACCGGCCACGACCTGGGACGGATCGACGGCGGCGAGGATGGGACCGGGCGTGTAGGCGAGGTCAGCCGCGAACAGGACCGTCATGTTGAAGGCGTTGCTCCCGAACAGGTTGCCGACGGCGAGGTCGTAGGCGCCGATCCTGATCGCGGCAAGTGAGGCGACGAGCTCCGGTAGCGAGGTGGTCACCGCGAGCAGCAGGGCGCCAACGAACGTCTGCCCCACGCCCGTCGCGTCGGCGATCCCCTTGCCTGAGAGGGCGAGGAAGGGAGCGGCCACGAGGATCACGGCCGCTGCCGCACCGAAGAGGGCGATCTCGTAGCGCAGGCTGTGCCGCGCCTCATGGGCCCCCGCCCAACCGGTCGGGGCCAGGATCTCGCCGCTGCTCTCGCGCGACCGCGTGCCCTGGCCCCGCGAGCGGCCCATCCAAGCGGCCGCCGCGATATAGGTGGCGACGATGAACACGGTGTCGAGGCCGACCCAGCCGATGGCGAACCCGGCCGGGACGAGGATGGCCAGCACCGCCACCGAGGTCAGGCCGATGGCGATCGCGGCGAGCCTCGCATGCCCGAGCCCGACGCCCGGCCAGACGCGGCCCCGATGGGCGAGGTCGATGATGGCCAGGATCGCCATGTTCGCCATGCTGCTGCCGAACAGGTCGCCGACGGCGAGATCCGGGGCTCCCTCGAGCGCGGCGCTCATGTCCGTTGCGATCTCCGGGAGTGAGGTTGCGACGGACAGGAGCAGCATGCCGACGAGCAGCCCGCCAAGGCCGGTCTGGGTGGCGATCTGGTCGCCGGACCGTGCCAGGATCGTGCCGGCCGCGACGACCACCCCGCCCGCGACAAGGAAGATCCCGGCCCATTGCCAGAGCTCGAACGGCCCCACCCGCTGTCCTCCCGGTTTCGCGTCAGACGTGGGGAACGATCAGGACCGACGTCGGCAGGTGGCGGGCGACCTTCTCGGCGAACGGATCCTGGCCCCGCCGGCGAGGCGGGCGAGCCACGACCACCAGGTCGGCGGCGAACTGCTCGGCGGCCCGGAGCGTTCCGTCGAGCGGATGACCGATCTCGAGCTCGATCGTGAGCATCTCAGCCTGGTCTTGCAGGGGCGCGGAGAGTCGCTCGAGCGACCTCGCCGCCTCATCGCGGATGAGCTCTTGCAGCGTGAACGCCGCCCCCGGGTCGTCGCTGTCCACCCCGGCCGGGACACCGAGCAGGCCGAGCACCGTGACCCGCGCCCCGATCGCCCAGCCCTGCTGGACGATCCAGGCGACAGCAGTCCCGGCACCGGGCGATCCGTCGACCGTCACGAGCAGGTGCCGGGGCATTTGGCCCTGCCCCGGCCCCGGATCGCGGGCCACGAGGACGGGGCAGCCGGCCGACGCGATGATCTGGTTGGAGACGTTCCCGAGCAGGAGCTGCGCCAGTCCCGAACGGCCGCGCGGCCCGACGACCACCAGGTCCGGCTCCTCGAGCCCGATGTGGGCGAGGATCTCCTCGGCCGGGTCGCCTTGGCGAGCCCACGTGCGCACGGTGAGGCCGCTTCGCTGGAGCCGCTCGCCGGCCTCGTTGGCGATGCGCTGGGCGGCCAGCTCTTCGCTCCGGCGCAGGCCTTCGACGGCCTGACGGACGGGCTCGCGATACGTCTGCATGCCCCAGCCGAGCCGGGCGATCCCTGGTCCCGTCACGCACAGGACGTCGATGACGCAGGGCGTCGACCAGCGAAGGCGCGAGACCCATGCCTCGGCATGGTGTGCGGACCCTGAATCATCGGTGGCAAGGAGGACGTGGATGGGCGCCATCGGCTCGGCCGTCATGTCAGGACTCCAGCTTCCCGCGCGCCACGAGGACGCTCGTCGGTGGATGCGCGACCAGGGCCGCGCTCGTGCTGCCGAGGAAGAACTGCTTGATCCCCGACAGCCCCCGGGAGCCGACGACCACGAGATCCGCGGACGACTCGCGGACCACGACGGCCAGACGCTCATGGGGAGTGCCGTGATCGGCTCGATGCCCCGCGAGCAGGCCGCGCTCACGGAGGCGGCGGGCGCCCTCCGCGGCAACCGCCTCGGCGGCCGCGCGAGCCTCCCGGAGTTCCTCCTCGTAGGCCGCGTGCACCTGTGCGACCATCGTCGGCGCAACCCCGGACGCCAGCGGCGCGACGGATTCGTAGGCCGTGCAGACAGTGATCGCCTCGGCGCTCCTGAGCGGAAGGCGTGCCACGAGATCGAGCGCCATGTCGGCGTCGGGCGAGGCATCGTAGCCGAGCACGATCCGGCGGATCGGGTCCGGCGTCCGCGCGACGAGCACGGAGATCCGCGCGTAGCGGGCGACCTTGTTCGACACGCTGCCGACGACCTCGCGTTCGGACGCACCCAACCTGCGCGTCCCGAGAACCACGAGGTCGGACCGATCGGCGGTGGCGTGGAGCACGATCGACTCTGCCGGATGGCCGACGAGGACCGTCCCCCAGGCGCGGAACCTCGCCTGCTCCAACCGTTCGACCGTCGCCTGCACCGTCGCTTCCGCGGCGGCACGATGCGCGGCGTCGATGATCAGGATGGGGCCGTGGTCCTCGCGGCCGGGTGCCGGCCAGCGTGTCGCGTGCGGGACCACCGCGAGCACCTCGACCTCCGCCACGCGGGCCCCCTTGAAGGTCGCGGTGAGCATCGTGAGGGCGTCATCGGAGCCGGCGGAACCGTCCGTCGCGAGAACGACGCGCAGGCCGCTCACCACGGACCGCCATCCTGCGGAGGGCCATGACCGGCAGGGAACGCGGCCGAGCCGTCGACTCGGACGCTGATGCGACGCCCTTCGGGCGTTGACAACTGATCGTGGTGGGCAGCCATGGGCTGACCTCCGGCTTCGTCAACGCTGCCGAAGGTCTCTCCCGGCCGCCGAGGCGGTCGATGCCGGCGGGCCCCCGAAGGGCCGTGCTGACGCCGGACACCACTGGTGGGTTACTCCCCATCGGTGCTGGCAACAAGGGTAGCAGCCCCATTCCCGGGTGTCACGAACCGCGCCGGGGCCCGCTCGTCCGCGGCCTGCCCGCGTTCACGGCCGGTCGCCCGTCGGGCCGGGCGCGCTCGTGATCGATAGGCGCGCGGGTGGCAGGTCGTTCACACTGGGCGAGTGCCTCGCCGCCGCCGACTCCTGAGCGCGCTCCAGTTCTTTCCCCGGGGAGGCTCGTCGCACGTCGCTCGCGCGCTCGCCCTGGAGCTCCCGGCGCACGGCTGGGACGTCACCGTCGTCTCGGGTTCGCGGACGGACCTCGGGGCGTTCGGCGACGCCGCGCGCTTCTACGCCGGCCTCGACGTCCATCCCGTGTCCTTCGACGAGGCGCTCGCCTCGCCCGACCCGCTCGACCCGCCGCCGGGGGCCGCGCCGATGCACCCGTCCTACGAGGACCGGGCCGACGCCCCGGACCGGGTGTTCGCCGCGCTGGACGACGACGCCTTCGAGCGCCAGGTGACGGCGTGGGCGCATGCCCTGGCCGCCGCCGGCGCCGCCGACGCCGACGCGCTGCACCTGCACCACCTCACCCCGATCCACGAGGCGGCGTCGCGCGTCGCGCCGGACGTCCCGGTCATCGGGCACCTGCACGGCACCGAGCTGCTGATGCTCGAGGAGATCGCGGACGGTCCGCCCCCGGGCTGGACGCACGCCGGGGCCTGGGCGGAGCGGATGCACCGCTGGGCGCACCGGTGCGAGCGGCTCATGGTCCTGTCGCCGTCGCAGTTCCCGCGCGCCGAGCGGCTGCTCGGCCTCGACGCGGACCGGCTGGTCGTGCAGCCCAACGGGTTCGACCCACGCGCGTTCGTCCGCCGCGACGTCGATCGCGCGGCGCTGTGGCGCGAGGCGCTCGTCGAGGCTCCGCGCGGCTGGCTTCCGGGCCGGCCCGCCGGCAGCGCGCGCTACCGCGCCGAGGACCTCTCGCCGCTGGTCGACGGCGTGGTGGTGCTCACCGTCAGCCGCTTCACCGCGGTCAAGCGGCTCCCGCTGCTCATCGAGGCCTTCGCGCAGGCGCGCGACCGCGCGCGCACTCCCGCCGGCCTCGTGATCGTCGGCGGCCATCCGGGCGAGTGGGAGGGGGAGCACCCCGCCGACACCATTGCCCGGCTCGGCGTACGCGGCGTCTTCCTGGCCGGCTGGCACGACCACGACGAGCTGCCGGCGTTCCTGTCGGTCGCCGACGTGTTCGCGCTGGCCTCGGTGCGCGAGCAGTTCGGCCAGGTGCTCGTGGAGGCGATGGCGTGCGAGGTGCCGCCGATCGCCGTCGATCGCTTCGGCCCCGGCGAGATCGTGACCGACGGCGAGACCGGCTGGCTCGTGGAGCCCGACGACGTCGGCGACCTCGCCGCCGCCCTGCTCGAGGCGATCGACGACCCCGCCGAGCGGACGCGCCGGGGCGCCCGCGGTCACGCCGTCGCAGTGGAACGCTACGGCTGGCCCGCCCTCGCGCGGCGCTTCGCCGACGTGCTCGACGCCGCCGTGGCCTAGACGGCCACGTCCCGCCGGTCGAACAGGAAGCCGCCCACGGCAACCAGCACCAGGCTCGCACCGGCAAGGACCGCCGCGTCACCGAGCTGGACCCCGTTGCGGAGCGGCTGGCCGCCGGAGTAGTAGTGGAACGGCGAGATGTCGCGGAGCCAGGCCAGCTCCGCCACCATCGGTCCGAGGTTGTTGCCCAGGAACCCGCCGATCGCCACGATCGCCACGGCCGCAAAGGCCAGGCTTCGCCGACCCGTCGCCGCGCCAACGCCCAGCCCGAGCGCGGCGAAGAGGATGCCCAGCAGCGAGAGGTGGAGCGACGCCGCCATCAGGTTGGCCGGGCTGAGGTCCTCGAACTGCGCCGGTCCCGAGATGGCGACGAGCGCGAGCGCAAGGACCACGCCGACGAGGACCATCCCGACCACGATCGCCGCGAACCGCTGCAGGGCGACGCTCCAGCGGGATACGGGATGCGCGAGCGTCAGGTCGAGGCGGCCGCTCTCCTCCTCGCCGGCGATCGCGGACCCGCCGACGGACGCCGCGAACACGATGATCAACGCCGGGCCCAGCAGGCCGAACGTCGTCGACCCGACGTAGCCGACGGGAGAGGTGATGTCGGTGTAGCCGAGCGCCTCGAGCAGCTCCGGCGGGAAGGCGTCCATCGCCGCCTTCATCTCGGGCGACACCATGAGCGGCCAGAACGCGGCGTAGACGACGCCGACGGCCGTGATCGCGATGGTCCAGCCCAGGAGCGACCGCCGCTGGTCCCGGAGGGTCTTCCCGAACACGCTACGCAGCATGGCCGGCCTCCCCGCCGTGGTAGTAGACGAAGAACAGCTCCTCGAGATCGGGCTCCTCGACCGTGAGGCTGGCAACCCCAAAGCGGGCGACGGCCTTCACCAGCGCATCCGCGCGGCCCGTCAGCCGGCAGCGCAGCACGGCCCCCTCGACCGCGAGGTCGAGGACGTCGGGCAGGCCGGCAAACGCCTCGGCGGAGACGGGTTCGTCGAAGCGGACCTCCACGCGCCGCACGGCCCGGCCGCGCAGGGTCTCCACCGCCTCGACGGCGACCATGGCGCCCTCGCGGATGATGCCGACCCGGTCCGCGCTCTGCTGGACCTCGCTCAGCACGTGCGACGACATGAACACCGTCTGGCCGGCCGCCCGCGACTCCGCGACCAGCGCCAGGAAGCGCTGCTGCATGAGCGGGTCGAGCCCCGTCGTGGGTTCGTCGAGCACGAGGAGCTCCGGCTCGTGCATGAACGCCTGCACGACGCCGACCTTCTGGCGGTTGCCGCGCGAGAGGCTGCCGATGCGGGTGGCGAGGTCGAGCTCGAAGCGATCGGCGAGTGCGTCGATCTTCGTGGCCGCGACCCCGCCGCGCAGATAGCCCAGGTGTGTCAGCAGCTCTCGTGCCGACTGTCCCCCACCGACGATGAAGTCGCCGGGCAGGTAGCCGACCCGGCGGCGCAGGGCGGGCCCGCCGCGGCGCGGCACCTCGCCGAGCAGCTCGACCAGGCCCTTGGTGGGCCGGATCAGGTCGAGGAGGATGCGGATCGTCGTGGTCTTGCCCGCGCCGTTGGGCCCCAGGAAGCCGTAGACCTCGCCGGCGTGCACCTCCAGGTCCAGCCCGGCGAGGCCGCGACGACGGCCGTAGAGCTTGGTCAGCCCCGCCGCGCGGATCATCTCGGTCATGTCCCTGTGGTCTCCCTCATCGCGAAGCGCAACCGGCCGGGCGATTCTGACACCGTCGCGCCCGCCCGGCACGACGAACCACCTGCCGCGCGGGTGTTCGCGGGCGGGATGCACCCTCCAGGCAGCGAAGAAGCCGGCCTCGCGGCCGGCTTCGGGCTGGTGATCGCTGGAGCCGACACTCGGATTTGAACCGAGGACCTGCTGTTTACGAAACAGCTGCTCTACCGCTGAGCTATGTCGGCGCGGATGGCATCTTAGCAGTACCGCCGTGACCGCCGATGTCGACCGGCAGCGCGGTACGGTCGGCTTGCCACCGCCGTGCTACCAGCGGTAGCATTGTGGTATGAAAGTAAGTGTCAGCCTGCCGGGCGAGGACGTCAGCTTCCTGGACGAATACGCCCGAGACCAGGGGCTAGAGTCGCGATCGGCCGCGGTCCAGCGAGCGGTCCGGATGCTGCGCACGGCGGAGCTTGCCGGGACCTATCAGGCCGCGTGGGAGGAATGGGCGGCCGAGGAGGACGGCCCGGCCTGGGACGCCACGGCCGGCGACGGGCTCTCGCGCTGATGCGCCGCGGCGACATCCACTCCGTCGACCTGGAACCCGTCCGCGGGTCGGAGGCTGGCAAGCGTCGGCCGGCGGTGATCGTCAGCAATGACGCTGCGAACTCCATCGCGGCGCAACTGGGCCGGGGCGTGATCACGGTGGTCCCCGTGACCTCGAACACCCGGCGGGTGTACCCCTTCCAGGTCCTGCTTCGGGCCGCGGTGACGGGGCTCGGCCAGGACTCCAAGGCGCAGGCGGAGCAGGTCCGGTCGATCGACGTGCAGCGGGTCGGGAATCGGCTGGGCGCGGTTCCCCGCGCGGTCCTGCGCGAGATCGACGAGGCGCTGCGGCTCCACCTCGACCTGTAGGAGCGCCGGGTTGCCCGCCGCTACGCGGGTACCGGCTGCAGCGCCCACGCGATCTCGGCCGCCCAGGCGTCGATCGCGGGCCAGTCACGGAAGTCTCCGGCGGGCATCGCGTCCCGCGCCGAGGCGGGCATCAGGTGCATGAACCGCTCGGCCATCCCGACCGGCGGCGCGGAACTGACAACTGCCACCCAGGCGGGAGCGGTCGCCCCGCGGTCGGACCATCGCTGGCTGAGCTCCGTCCTTCGACCGGGTGTCGCCGGACGGTCAGTTCCCGTCCTTGGGCACGGGGTCCGCGCCGTCTCGATGGCGCCCGCGCTGAACAGCAGATCGGACGACTCGGCCAGCACGGCGCGGTGCTTCTTCACGAACCGGGTGGCCCGTCCAGCCAGTGGAACCTGGTACGTGGCCCCGCCGATGACGAAGGCGTCGTACGGTTCGGCCATGTCAGACCGACATCGCTCCACGGACCGAGCGTCCGCTGGTCCGGCCGGTGTCGCGCAGGCCGGCGGCGATCGCGCTCCGCGATCCGCGTCCGAGGAGACCTTGGCGCCGGTGGATCGTACGGCACGCGGACGTTCACGGCGCTTGGCTCTCCGCGATCGGACGCAGGACTGTGCAGCGACGGCACACGGACCCGTGGAAGCGGACAGCCATCCGCGCCGCGATGCCGCCACGCCCGCCCCGTCGATAACGAGCTGCCGGACGGCCTCGCGGGCTGGGCCGCCATCGGCAGATACCGAGGACGGTGGCGCCCGGGCATCGCGCGCGATCATCCGGGCCATGCTCGCCGTGGACGGCCGTGTCCGGTCTCGCGACGATCACCGCCGACGACCTCGTGCTGGGATACGCGCGGGCTGAATACCTGGCTCACGATCCGCCAGCCGCGAGTGCACCACGCCCATCCGCGCAGGGAGCGCCGGGACCGACGTGCCCGGCGGCGGGCTGCCAGCATGATGTAGTCACGTATTGACGAATCAGTCCGCTATGATGACCACATGGATGTCGCCATCCGCGAGCTCAAGGCACGGTTGTCGGAGCACATCGAGCGGGTCGAGAAGGGTGAGGTGGTCACCGTGACTCGGCGCGGCCGGCGGGTGGCACTGATCGTGCCGCTGCCGGGTCGGGACCAGCTCGAGCGCGGGCTGGCCGAGGGCTGGATCACGCGCGACGCCGAGCGCCCGCCGGAGCCGGGTCCCCGACAGCGACCCCTGCCGGGCACGCCCACGACGACGGAGCTGATCTCGCGGGATCGGGGCGCATGACCCTCTACGTGGACAGCAGCGCCCTGGTCAAGCGCTATGTCGCGGAGGACGGCAGCGAGACGGCCGAGGCCGTGCTGCTTGCTGACCCGGAGTGGGTGACAGGGCGCCACAGCTTCGTGGAGGTGTCGCTCGCGATCCATCGCCGGCTGGGGGAGGCGGAGCGTCGCGTTGCATCAGCGGCGTTTCTCCGGGATTGGGAGCGGACCTTCGTGGTGGCGCTGGACGAGGTGGTATGCCGCCGGGCGGCGGAGCTCGGCGTGGCCACCGGATCGCGCTCGTTCGACGCCCTGCACCTGGCGGCTGCAGAGCGCGCGGGGGGCCGGTCGATGCCGATCGTCACCTTCGATGTCCGGCTCGGCCAGGCGGCCCGCTCGCTCGGGTTCGCGGTCGTCGGGGCCTAGTCCGCCGATGCCATGGTTCCAACCGATCGCAGGAGACACGCGATGACCGACAGCGCCCCGCCCGACGAGCTCAAGAATGTCGGCTACGAGCTGTTCATCCTGCTGCTCTCGATCCTGTCGATCTGCAACCTGGTGATCGTCGTGCTGGCGCCGTCCTCCCCGCGCGATGTGGCGCTGGTCGTGGACGCGATCATCGCCCCGGTGTTCCTCGCGGACTTCCTCTACCGGCTGCTCACGGCCCGGTCCCGGCGTGACTGGTTCCTCCGTCGATTCGGCTGGGCGGACCTGATCGCCGTCGTGCCCATGCTCCGCGTCTTCCGCGTGTTCCGGATCGGCCGGGTGGTCCGGCAGATGCGCGCCTTCGGGAACGATGCCATGGTCCGGGAGCTGGCCGCCACCCGCGCGCTGGCGACGTTCCTGTTCACGATGTTCCTGGTGGTCCTGGTCGTGGAGGTCACCGGGATCGCCATCCTGTACACGGAGCTGGACGCCCCGGGCGCCAACATCGTGAACGCCGGGGACGCCGTGTGGTGGGGTCTCGTGACCATCACGACCGTCGGCTACGGCGACGAGTACCCGGTGTCCGCCGGCGGCCGCATCGTCGGTGCCTTCCTGCTGTTCGCGGGCATCGCGCTGTTCTCCGTGCTCACGGGCTTCATCGCGAACCTGTTCCTGTCGCCCGCGGGCCGGGTCCGGCGGCGGCGGCTGGAGCCCGGGTCGACGGCAGCCCAGATGCTCGAGGTGCGGCGCCTGCTGGACGAGCAGGACCGGCGCACCGCGGAGATCCGGTCGCGCCTCGATGAGCTGGAGCGGACGCAGGTCCGGGAGCGCGCTCAGGCCAGGTAGCGCGCTCAGGCCAGGTAGCGCGCCCAGACGTAGACGGTCGAGATCAGCATCGAGACCAGCACCACCAGGACGCCGAAGCGGAAGAACTCGGCGAAGCTGATCGGCCTCCCGGAACGGAGGGCCAGGTTGGCGACGACGACGTTGGCCGATGCCCCCACGATCGTCAGGTTGCCCCCCAGGCAGGCTCCCAGCGACAGGGCCCACCACATCGGCTCGATCGGGATCCCGCCGGCACCCAGCTCCTTGACGATGGGGATCGCGGTGGCCGTGTAGGGGATGTTGTCCACCAGCGCGGACACGATGGCCGAGAACCACAGGATGCCGATGGTGGCCACGGTCGCGTCGCCGCCCGCCCACTCGGCGAGCGTGTTCGCGATCCCGCTCACGATGCCCACCTGGATCACCGCCTCCACCAGCACGAACAGGCCGACGAAGAAGGCGAGCGTCGTCCACTCGACCTCCTTGAGCGCGTCGTGCGCCTCGACCCGGGCGACCAGCATCATCACGGCCGCCCCCAGCAGCGCGACGGTGGCGGGCTCCAGTCCCAGGGCGGAGTGGAACAGGAAGCCGGCGATGGTGAACGCCACCACGACCAGGCTCTTGATCAGCAGCGGCCGGTCCTTGATCGCGCCCGCCTCGGTCATCTCGACGGCCGCCTCGCGGCGGTGCGCGGGGACCTGGAGCTTGCCGCGCAGCAGCAGCCACATGACGCCGACGAACCCCAGGAAGACGACCACGACGACCGGGGCCACGTTGACCAGGAAATCGTTGAAGTCGAGCCCGGCGGCGGACCCGATCAGGATGTTGGGCGGGTCACCGATGAGGGTGGCCGTGCCGCCGATGTTGGAGGCGAACACCTGGGCGAGCAGGTAGGGGATCGGCGACACGTCGAGACGTCGCGCGACCGATAGCGTGATCGGGGTGATGAGCACCACGGTGGTCACGTTGTCCAGGAACGCGGACAGGACGGCCGTGACCAGCGCCAGGAGGATGAGCAGCCGGAACGGCTCGCCGCGCGACAGGCGCACGGACCGGATGGCCAGCCACTCGAAGAAGCCCGTCCGGGCCACGATGCCGGCGATGACCATCATCCCCGCCAGCAGCAGGATGACGCTCATGTCGATGCCGTCGAACGCCTGCTCCTGGGTGACGACGCCGGTGACGATGACCGCCGATCCCGCCAGGAGGGCGATGACGGTCCGGTCCATCTTGTCCAGGGCGATCAGGGTGTAGGCGACGACGAAGATCCCGCCCGCGACCCAGACATCCACGAGGCCAGTCTACTGATCGGGACCGCGCCTTCGGGGCGCCGGCGAGCGATGGGTCCGGATTGACACGTCGATCCGGGTGTCATAGGCTCGCGGGCATGCGGACGAAGCGGACGTACAACCTGCCGGAGCGCACCGTGCGGACGGTCCGGGAGCTGGCCGCCTCGTACGGCGTGGCCGAGACCCAGGACGGCGTGATCGAGCTTGCGGTGGACGAGCTGGCGCGGCGCCTGCGGGAGGACGCGGAGGCGGAGCGCTGGGCCGCCGCGGCCGTGGATCCGGCGGTCGCGGCGGAGGTCCGGGACGTCGCGGGCGCCTACGCGTCCGCGGACGCCGAGACGTGGCCGCGGGAGTGACGCCGCCGGGGCCGCTCCGGTGGGCGGTCGTGCGGCTCGGGCTGGACCCGGTCGAGGGACACGAGCAGGGCGGCACGCGTCGCGCGCTCGTCGTCAGCTACGAGCCGTTCCACCGGTCCGGCCTCGCCACCGTGTGCCCGATCACCGCCGCGCGGACCGAGCCGCGCTATCCGGGCGAGGTCGCGATCCCGGCGGGGGTCGCCGGCCAGACGCGGGACGGCCTGGTGCTGTGCCAGCAGCTGCGGACGGTCTCGCTGGCGCGGCTGGTGGGGGCGCCGGAGGGGAGCGTCACGGACCCGGTCATGCGGCGGGCGATCCGGCTCGCGCTCGCGCATCACCTCGGGCTGGACGTGCCGCCCGTCGGCGACGGGGCGCTTGTCCGGGGCTGACCCGCGCCTGACCCTACGGTACGGAGCCGATGGCGGCGAGGCTGCCGGCATCGCCCTGGATCCGGTACCGGGCGATGGCCGCCGGGACGACGAGGGTCTCGTACGGCTCCAGGGTCTCGTGCCAGCCGTCGCCGGTGAGGGCCACCCGGCCGCGGATCGCGGTGACGATCTCGAGGCTCTCGCCGGCAGGCGTGCGCGCGAGGCCGGGCGCGGCGCGCGAGGCCGGGCGCGGGCGCCTCCGCGATCTCCGCGACCTTCCGCGATCTCGAGGCGGAACTCGGGGACCGTGAGCGCGCCGCCGTCCAGCCGCCAGTCCCGCCCCGCCGGCAGCGCGTGGCGCTCCGGCCGGATCGCACGCAGCGACTCCGCGACATGGAGCGGGCGCTCTGCCGTGGCCGGGCGTCCCCAGTCCGACATCCGGAAGGTGCGGTCCGTCGGCTGCTCGATCTCGTACACGAAGGTGCCGGGTCCGATGGCGTGCATCGTTCCGGCACGGAGCATCAGGGCGTCGCCGGGGAGGCACGGCCGCTCGTCGCAGTGCTCCCGGTCCACGACGCCGTCCCGGATGGCGGCCCGCAGGTCCGCCTCGGCCAAGCCCAGCCGGGGCCCCGTCACCAGCGTCGCGCCCGGCTCGGCATCGAGCACCAGCCATGCCTCGGCCTTGCCCAGCTGTCCTTCGCCGTAGAGCTCGGCCGCGAGGGCGTCGTCCGGGTGGACCTGGAGCGAGAGCCACTCCGCCGCGTCGATCACCTTGACCAGCAGCGGGAAGCGCGGCCCCAGGAGGCGCATCCCCCGCTCGCCGACCAGCGCCGGCCCCACGGCGGCCGCCAGCTCGTCGAGGGTCATGGGGGAGGCGCTCCCGGTCCCGCCCGCCCCGGCTTCCCCGGCACCCGCGACGTCCACGATGGAGCCCGGGCCCGCCAGCCACAGCTCGCCGATGTCCTCGCCCGGCGCGCCGAGTCGCCCGCCGGCCCACGGCCGGACGCTGCGGAACGGGATCGGGCGCAGCGGGCGCCGCAGCGCGGAGGGATCGACGGAAGGTGTCACTGGCGCGAGCATATCGGGTGCGGCGCGCCCGGGGCCGTCATCATGTCCCTGCGCCCGCCGCGAGGGACCCTCCGATGCCGACCGCCGCCGCGCCCCGCCGCCCGCCCGCCCGTGACGCCGCCGCGCGCCCCGGCGAGCGCGCCCGGGTGCGGCGCCTGGTCGAGGCAGACGTGGCTCGCCTCAAGCCCGGCTCGCAGCGCGCGTGGTGGCTGCGCGAGGCCCTGGCCGACGATCCCGGCGCCCCCTGCCCGCCGCTCACCGGTCACGCAACGGCCGACGTGGTCATCGTCGGCGGCGGGTTCACCGGCCTGTGGGCCGCGTGGTGGCTGACCGAGCACGCACCCGACGCGCGGGTCGTGATCCTGGAGTCCGACATCGTGGGCGGCGGCGCCTCCGGCCGGAACGGCGGCTTCCTCACCGCCTGGTGGGACTACCTGCCGGCGCTGGTCGGCAACTTCGGGCGCGAGGCCGGCCTGGCGGCGGCGATGGCGCTGGACGGGGCGCCCGCATGGATCGGGGAGTGGGCCGCGCGCCACGGCGTGGACCCGTGGTTCGTTCCGGGCGGCACGCTGGTCGTCAGCACGTCCCCCGTCCAGGACGATGCGTGGATGGGCATCACGGAGCTGGCCCGGGAGCTGGTCGTAGCGGACCGGTATCAGCCCCTGACCGCGGCGGAGGTCCGGGCACGGTGTGACTCCCCGGTGATCCGCGGCGGGATGCTGGTCCCGTCCGACGCCCAGGTCCAGCCCGCCCGCCTCGCCCGTGGCCTCCGGCGGGTCCTGCTGCAGCGGGGCGTGGCGATCCACGAGGGGACCCGGGTGGCCGACCTGCGCCAGGAGGGCGGCGCGGTGCGCGTGACCACGGACGGCGGGGGGACCCTCACGGCGGCCCGCGCCGTGCTGGCGGTGAACGCGTGGGCCGCCGGCTGGCCGGGTGCCGGCTTCGGGTCGCGGATGATCACCTGGTCCTCCTACATGGTGCTCACGGAGCCGATCCCGGACCGGCTCGCGGCCATGGGCTGGACCGGCGGCGAGGCGATCACGGACTGCCGGTTCACGAACCACTACTTCCGGACGTCGCGAGACGGGCGGATCGCCTTCGGCGGGGGCGGCGGCCGGGCGGGGTACGGCGGGCGGCTGGGCCGCTGGGTCACCGATGACCGGGGCTCGGTCGCGCTGGCGGCGCGCGGCTTCCGGCGCATCTTCCCGATGCTGGACGACGTGCCGCTGGTGGACGCCTGGGGCGGGCCGATCGATATCGCGCCCAACCACCTGCCCGCGTTCGGGACGATGGGCGGCGGGGACGGCACGCCCGGCCGGATCCACTGGGGCCACGGGTACAGCGGCACGGGCGTCGGCCCGGCGTGGCTGGGCGGGAAGATCCTGGCGGCCCTCGCGCAGGACCGCCTGGACGACCCGGTCGCACGGCTGCCGATGGTGGGCCACCGCGCGCGTCGCTTCCCGCCGGAGCCGCTGCGGTTCCTGGGTGCGCGCGTGATCCGGGAGGCGATCGTGGCCAAGGAGCAGCGGGACGACGAGGGCGGCTACGTCCCGCCGCCGCTCCGCTGGCTGGTCCGGCTCCCGCGCGCGATGGGCTACGACCTGGGGCCGGAGTGAACGTGGCCCGCCCGCGATCCCGGTGGAACCCCGTCCGCCCCTGTACCGTCATCGCGCCATGAATGCTCGCCTTCGACTGCCCGTGCTCCCGGCCTTCACGCTGGTCCTCCTCCTCGTCGCCCTGGCCGCGTGCGGTTCGGGCGACGCCGGCGCCTCCGCCTCGGCCCCCAGCCCCAGTCCCGTCACCATCGACTCCCCGGAGGCCGCCGCGAAGCACATCGCGTCGCTCTCCCCGGTGCTCGAGGGCATCCCCGCCCTGGACCCGGACCTGATCGGCCAGGCGCACTGGTGGATGGCGGAGCCGTCCGGTGACGGCTGGCGGGTGACGTTCGAGGTTGGCTGGGGCGACTGCCCGGCCGGCTGCATCGACCGCCACCAGTGGGTCTACGACGTGGCGAAGGACGGCACGATCACGGTGGTCGCCGAGACCGGCCCCCCGGTCCCCCAGCCGATCCTCGACGAGCTCCAGGCCGCCGGCACTGCCACGGGCGTCGCCGGGCGCGTGACCGCCGGGCCCACCTGCCCCGTCGAGGTCCCGGGCGACCCGTCGTGCAACCCGCGCCCGGTCGCCGGGGCGGTGCTGGTCGTGACGGGAGCGGGCGACGCCGAGGTCGCGCGCTTCACCACGGACGCGACCGGCCTGTTCCGCCTGGGCCTCCTGCCCGGCGACTACACGCTGGTGCCCCAGCCCGTGGAGGGCCTGATGGGCACCGCGGCCGCGATGCCGTTCACGGTGACCGACGGCGACGAGACGTTCCTCGACGTGGGCTACGACACCGGCATCCGCTGAGCGCGGCTCGCCGGCTCCGGCCAGTGCCGTGGCCCATAACCGGCGACATTTCACTCCGAGCGAACGTCGAGGGCTCATGCCGACCATCTGGGGGATCGACGCGCCCGCGATCTGTCCGCCAGGCGGTCGCCAGACTCCACGGCGCCGCTTCGCCGAGCGTGATCACGCTCAGCGATGATCGTCCCCGAGACGGTCGGGGCACCCGATAGACCCCGGACCCTGGGATCGCGCTGAGCCTGTTCACTCCGAGCGAAATCCTGCCGGACGCGGGTCGGGCGCTCCCGGAGCGCGGTCGCGACGCTCCGCCGCGCTGCCGGACGCGGGTCGCGACGCTCCCGGAGCGCGGGTCGCGACGCTCCGCCGCGCAGCCGGGGTCGCGACCGCGGACCCGCCGCGTCGCTACCGGATCAGCTGGACGCCGATCGCCTCGCCGTTGTTGAGCGTCCCGGTCCCCACCGGCCCGGACGTCACGTAGCGCACGAACCAGCCGGCCATGCAGCTGGAGCTGCCGTTGCCGCCCACGATGTTGACGATCGAGGTGCCGTACGTGGGCGACGTCGTCGCGGCGCAGGCGGAGTTGTTCGCGTTGTTCGAGTAGGACAGGTAGTCCAGGTAGAAGGCCGCGATCCGGATGATGTGGTAGTCCGCGTTGCTGCCGCTCTCGGTGGAGCACTCGCCGTCGCAGATCGGGATCAGGACCACCTTGCCCTGGAGGCCGCGATCGATGACGCCCTGCTCAACCTTCTTCGCGCAGTCGTTGCCGGTATCCACCGGGACGTCCACCGGGAAGTCGGCGAACTGGATCGCCGGGGGATCCACCACCTCTTCGTAGCAGTCCCTGTCCGGGTCGAGGTCGAGGATCATGAACGAGCCGGCACCGGACTTGCACAGGGGCACCAGGAACTCCTGGCCCACGGGGTGCGGCTTGCCCGGGTTGGCCATCCGCCACGGGGCGTCCACCTGGACGACCTGGCCGCCCGAGTTGCCGCAATCGGCGAGGCTGACCGGGAACACCACGGGCAGGAAGTTGCCGCCCGTCAGGGCGCCCGTCACGGCGGTCGCGTCCGCGCCGGCGGTGAACTGGTTCATGCCCAGGGCGCGCGCGAAGGTCGTCTCGAACGTCCGGTTGCCCCGGATGCGGACACCCTGGGTGCCGGGCGGGATCGTGGAGTCGCCGTCCGCCGGGCCGACCTGGGCCGCCGTCGCGATGTCGGTCGTGACCGCACCCAGCGTCGTGAGCAGGCCGCCGGTGACGTTGGTGTAGTGCGCCGTGTACGACCCGAGCCCGTTCGCGGCCGCCAGCGCATCCATCCCGTCGAGCACGTCGGCATCGCCCAGGATCGCGCCGCCCAGGCGCTGGGCGAGCACCGTCGCGCCGCCGTTGGCCACGGCATCGACCCCGTTCTGGGTCACGCGCTGCTGCGCGTAGGCGTTGCCGCCCTCGATGACCAGCGACACGCCGGCGACGATCGCGACCATGGCCATCGCCGCGATGACGATGATCTGGCCGCGTTCGGCCGGGCGGGCGGTGACGGTGGCTGGGCGCATGCCGGGTACCTCGGGGTGCGGCCGGAGCCGCCGAAGAAGGCTCATGGCTGCTTCGGACACTGGCTGGCGGTGAACTTCGAGTTGGGACACGAGTACTCGACGCTGAGGACGGACTGGGCCGTGAACGTGACCCCGTCCCGGAACACGATGTTCGCGATGAGCGGCGTGATCGGCAGATAGGTGGCCTCGAACGAGACGACGGCCAGGCAGCCGACGGCGACCGGGCTGCAGGGGTCCGTGAAGTCGGGCGAGCCGTCCTCGTCAACCTGGTAGAAGCCGACGCTCACGCTGGGATCGTTGAGCTCGACGATTGCCGTCTGGTTCTTGGCCCTGGCCGTGATGGTCGGGATGTGCTGGTTGACGATCGCCGTCCGGGCGCCCTCGCGGGCGGCGTTGGTCAGCGTGTTGTAGGCGAACACCGCCCGGCCGAGGTCGAACAGGGCGACCATCACGACCAGGAAGATCGGGATCACCAGCGCGAACTCGACCAGGGCCTGGCCTCGTCCGCCGGCCTGCGGGACCTGCGGAGGAACATGCTCATGGCCGGTTCACCTTGACGTCGCTGGTGCACGCCGCCAGGGACGTGGCGGTCAGGGACTGGGCCGTGATGATGAAGTTGCCGCTGGGCGCGCCCGTGTCCCGGATCACGCTGCCGGTGAAGTTGTACGGGGCGCCGCGCCACACCGCCAGGGCGTCGTTGAACCGCACGCCGTTGAGGCTGGGCACGGTGCACACTCCCGAGCCGACCGTGATGAAGGCGGTCTTGGTCGTCGTGACGTCACCGACCGGGGCCGGGTAGGTGACCGTCAGCGAGACGTCGTACGTGCCCGGGGCCGTGTACGTGTGCGAGGGCGTCGTGCCCGTTCCCGAGTCGCCGTCACCGAAGTCCCACGCCCAGGCCGTGCCGCCGGGGCTGGACGCATCCGCGAACTCCACCGCCAGGGGATCGTTGCCGGACTGCGTGTCCGCCGTGAAGTTGACGTCGGAGTCGCCGACCACCGTCACGGTCATGCTGGTCTCGCTCTCGCCTGCGAGGTTCGACGCCTTCATCTTGACCACGAACGAGCACGAGGCAAACGCGCACGAGAAGTGGTGGCCGAGGGGGTCCTGGAGGTTTGACTCCGTGCCGTCGGCGAAGTCCCACTTCCACGAGGTGGGGTTGCCGCCGGACGTGTCGCGGAACTCGACGTCCACCTCCGGCCCGATCACCTCGAGTGCCGTGGGGGTGATGGTCTCGTTCGCCTTGAAGGCCGCGTTCGGAGCGGTTCCCACCGGGACCGATCCCCCGCCGGCGATCGCGCTCATCCCGGCCTTGACCGGGAAGCTGGACTCCGCGCCGACGCTGACCGACCCGCCCACCACGTTCGCGATGAACGGCGTGATCACCCCGAAGGTGCAGGTGAGGCGCACCGTGACCGTGTCGCCGAGCACGGCGCCGGCGCCATCGCTGGTGATGTCCGTGAAGGTGGGCGCCGGCACGACGGGCGCACCGCCCGACTCGGGAAGCTCGCAGTTGGTCGCGGCGGCGTCGGCCAGGATCTGGTTGCGGTAGTGCGCCTGGATGTCAGCGTCCGGTGCCGCTCCCCAGCCCTCCGGGTTGTTGGCCGCGAAGTTGGCGGCGATCCGGGACATGTTCTGGAGGTTGATGTAGCCCAGGTACACGCGCCCGAAGTCGAGCGCGATCAGGGTCAGCATCAGGATCACGGGGATCGTGAGCGCCAGCTCCACGAGCGACTGGCCGCGGGCATCGCCGGCCCAGCCGGGGATCCGGTGTCGGGCCGCGCTCGCCAGGGACGACAGGGTGTTGCGCATGTGACCACACGTTGCGAAGGTGACAGAGCGGGATGCTCGGCGTCACGGTTTGCAGCGTGGCTTGAAACGGTGCCCCCGTGCATAGCCCCTCGGTTCCGCCACCGGGGGCGAAGAAGTACCGGACCCCCGGGAATCGAAGAGCGGAGGGCTGGGTGCCCTCCGCTCAGTGCGTGCGCTGGCTGACGGCGGCGGCATATTTCTCGTCCTCCGAGGGGACTGCGCTCTATCCGCTAGCGCACTAGCCCGATGTAGTAGAACTTGTCCCCGGCCCCCGGGGTGTGTCACGCCGGCCCCCGGCGGCACGACATCGGGACTGTACGCATAAACCTCGAGGAAGTAGCCCTTGATCGACTTGACCGTGGGTCCCCAATTGACCTCGGTGAGGACCATCGCGGCAACGCCGACAATGCAGTACTCCGTATTCGCGCCCTCGCCCTTGATCGCCTCTGTGCTCCCCTCGCAGCCCGTGCCGTAGATCGGCACCAGCACCGGGATGCCGTTGTCCAGGTAGTAGTTGAGGCACCCGGCAATGCCCGCGCCCGACATTCCCCCCTGGTTCTTCACGCCTGTTGACCCATCAATCCAGATCGGCAGGGTGAACGAAGGGTTGTCCGGCTCGCACACGCTCGTCGTGAGCGTCGGCGCATCAAGTTCGCGGTTCGGGGGCCAGTCCAGCCACCCGAAATTGCCAGGTTCGTTGAGCTCCTCGTCGGTGATGACGTACTCCTGCCCCGGATTGAAGGTGGTCGGGTTCCCGTTCTCGTCCACCTCCTCGCGCAGGGCGATCGGAAGCATCTGGCCACCGGGTGACTTCAATGTCGCCTTCGCGGTAACCGCCGTGGCCGTGGTTCTGACGTCCCATACATCGACCCCGTTGAGTCCGAGCAGTCGGAGCACAGGGCCGGCCAAGATCGTCGGAGCCGGGTTGTGAACCTCAACGCGCACCCCAGTCGCGACCGTCGGGATTGCGTTGCCAGGCACGACCTGGCTGATGTCGGCCAGCGATCCGTTCACGAACCAAGCGGTCCAACTGCAGTCGTCCGTCGAGAGGCAGCCGTTCTCTTGAGCCTTTGTCCCGATCATGCTGTCGACGTCGGTCGCCGTTCGGGCAAGGCCGCCGCCGGAGGCTTCGGTATTGGCATCGGCCACCACCTTGGTGCCGGCGAGTGCCGTCAGATCCGACACGTTCTGGGCGTCGCGCCGGTAGAAGAACGCGAAGCCGCCGTCGATGACCAGAGCCACGACAGCAAGGAGGACAACGATCGATCCCACGACCAGGACCAGGATCTGACCCCGCTCGTCTGCCTCATCACAGTGACAGGATTGCCTTCGCATTGTCTTGGGTCCTCGCTTCGCGCTAGTTGTTGACTGCGACCTGGGAGCTGCCTGACACGGTCATCGCACCGAAGAACTGACCCACCAGGGGCGTGAACATCTGGTACGGCGTGCTGACAGTGACCGTCAGCAGGTCGCCCGATCGACAAGAGGCTGCCGGCACGGTGGTTGGTCCACCGCCCACCTGTCGCCAGCACTCGGCGAGCACGGTCGCCTGTCGGTTCCCCCCGCGATGCGTCCGAGCGTCGCGGCCTCAATGCACTCGCCGCGATCTGCGGCGCTCGGGCACGTCTCAGTCCAGCCTGTGACGGAGCCGACTCGTGCACCCTCGCGGGCAGCTTGACTGAAGGCATTCGCCAGATACACGTACCGACCGACCTCGAGGAGTCCGAAGAAGAGAAGAAAGAAGATCGGGGCGACAAGCGCGAACTCAGTCAGCGCCTGCCCCTGTGCGCGGCGTCCATCTCGACTCATCTCGTCACCGCAATGCTGACTGAGGCCGGCGAGGCAAGGCACTGGAATGGATCCTGTGACTGAGTGACGACGACGGCATTGTTCTGGCCGTTCTGAGGGCTGAAGTTGGTGATCGAGAAGCCGGCTGCCGTCCAAGCACTTCTCGCCTCAGCGAACGTCCGCCCAATCAAGCTGGGCACGACTTTGCTCGGATCCACGCAAGTCCTGACCTCTACGGTCGCGACGTCGTCGATCGGACCTGCAGGGTCGATATCTGGGCTGTTCGCGCTCAGTGCGTTCGTGTAGGTCCCCGGTGCTTCAAACGGATCGCTCTGGTAGTAGCAAAGCCAGCGGTCGCCAGGATCGATAGACGCGGGCACCGGCGGGCAGCCACTCATGGTGGGGTTCTCGCTATCGGCGATACTCACACCCGTCGCAGTCAAACCACCGGTGTTTTCGACACGCAATCGATACCAGACGAACGGGTCGACGGTGTCATTTCCATACAGCTCGATGGAGCCGGTACCGTCGAACAGCGGTGTGTCGTAGACGTCCACTCGCTTCGTGACTAGGAATTCCGCCGGCGCTGCGATGACCTTGACGACGGCAGTAGCCTGCACCGGATCGACCTCATCCCCTGCGGCAGTCACCGCGTTCTCGTAGAGGATGTCGGGTGCTCCGCCAGTCAGGGGGGCTTGGACCGTGAAGCTGCATTCCCAGACGCCGCCACCAAGAGCGGGTTCGGGATAGGCGGGCATCCGCCCGGCAGGCCGAATGGGGCTCCATCGAGCTCGTCGGTCACAGTGACGTTTGACACGGAGGATCCGCCGATGTTCCGAATCCGCACCAAGTACGTGATTGTGTCGCCGCTCATCCCCTCGAGGTAGATCAGGTTGTTGTCGGCGTCGGTCGTCGGAGTGATCGACGGCGTGCACCCGGCACCGAAGCAGGCTTCCTTGGTGACACCTAGTCCAGGCGTCGGGTCGAACCCGACGTTGAGAACGACCGCCGTAGACACTGACCGGAGAGTGATGCTCTCGCCGAAGAAGGCGCCGATAATCGGCGTCAAGAGTCGGAAGTCCTCCTCGGCAACGACCCGGTATGTGTCGCCGTCGAGGCACGTGCGGAGCGCTTTCGGGATGCCTGTGACCGAATCGAGACACTGGATTTCGGCGACGGTCACGTCGGACAAGTATGAGGCCTCATTGAGGACGTGCCACTCAACGTTACTGGGGTCAGGACACAGCGTCGGATTGGCGTCGGTGTCGCAGACTGGGTTCTGGGCCCCGTAGATCGCCCCCTCCTTCGCCGCATTCTCCATCGCCACCTAGGAGTAGAACAGACGACCGAAGTCGGCGGCCATGGCGAACAACAGCACAAAAGGGGGGCGACCAGCGCGAACTCGACCAGCGACTGGCCGCGCGATCGTTCAGATCGATGTCGAGCGGACGGACGCACACGTATCCCGAAAGGCACGCGCAAGGCTGCACTCCCTGGTCTCTC
>CAWGWF010000004.1:0-295222 GCA_963826225.1 uncultured Chloroflexia bacterium | reverse complement strand
GCTCGAGCCAGCCGTTCGAGCCCGATCGCCGGCGACGTCGGGTGGGCGACGACCCGATCGATGAACGCGCGCGTCGCCGACGCCACGGCCAGGCACGGCGGACTGCCCGGCGAGCGACCCCGACGTGCTGCGCTCCGGTCGCGATGAATATGCTGGGTGCATGACCGCGTGACTCTGCGCGTTGGCGACTCGGTCCGGCGCATTCGCTCGTCGGGCCGACGCCCCGACTCCGGGTCCATTGCGAGGTAACGAAGTTGCGCACGACGCGGCGAGCCCCGGACTCGCGTCCCGAACCCTTCTCCGTCATGACCACCGATGTGCTGTGGACGGACCCCCACGTCTCGGAGCAGATGCTCCGGTACCACCTGGATCCCACGGTGGATGTCTCGTCCCGGCGCCCGGAGACCATCGACGCAACCGTGGCCTGGACGACCGACACGTTCTCGCTCGCGCCCGGCTCATCGGTGCTGGACCTGGGCTGCGGGCCGGGCCTGTATGCCAGCCGCTGGGCCGCCACGGGTGCCGAGGTGACCGGCGTCGACTTCTCGCCTCGGTCGATCGCCTACGCGCGCGACACCGCCGAACGGGAAGGCCTCAACGTCCGCTACACGCTCGCCGACTACCTCACGTGGCAGCCCGACCGCACCTTCGATCTGATCACGATGATCATGTGCGACTTCTCTGCCCTGAGCCGCGTTCAGCGGACCGTGCTGCTGGGATCCGTCGCTTCCTGGCTGGCTCCCGACGGCGCGTTCCTGTTCGACGTCCTCGCCCTGCCGTATCTCGCCTCACGGCAGGAGGGCACGCATAGAAGCGAACACCCGACAGGGGGCTTCTGGTCCGCCGGGCCGCACAGCGAGACGGTCGAGACGCTGCTGTACCCAACGGAGCGGGTCTCGCTGGACCGCTACGTGATCCAGGAGCCGGGACGCACATGGACGGTCTGGAACTGGTTGCAGGCGTACGACCCGGCGTCGCTTGCGGAGACGCTGGAGCGCGCGGGGTTCGACTGTGACGCCGTTCTCGGCGATGTGGCTGGGCGGCCCTACGATCCGGCCGCCCATGAATTCGCGGTGGTGGCGCGAACAGCCCGCCCCCGTTGACCACGTCGCTCGATTGGCCATGACGGCAGCACCTCCTGCCCGGTCACGAGGTCGTTCCCCTGCGGAACCCCCCAGACCGGCGTGGGTACAGGCGTCCGGTCCCTCCGCAACGCGGCCCGGGACGGGGGCCGCTCTTCGCGAGCGTCCTTGCATCCATCGGGGACCCGCGCTGGTCAGGTGCCGGGACCGACCGCGACGGCCACGGCCAGCGCAGCTGCGAACCCGCCGACGAAGCAGGCGATCATGATCCCCAGCGTTCTCGAGTAGCCCTTGGGCGTGATCTGGTCCCCCCGGTCGAGCCGCGCGATGGCCGGGAACATGCGCCAGAAGAACGCGAGGATCGAGAGGATCAGGGCGACGACCGCATACGCCCTCGTGGTCTGGCTGCCCGTGACGAGGATCACGACCAGGAGCGCCACGAAGATCAGCTTGGTGCCCGCCACCCAGTTGACCAGGTAGCGGACGAGCTCGCGCGTTGCCGGGTCCGCATCCGCCTTCCCGTAGGCGTTGAACACGCCGAGCCCGTTCCCGAGCCGCGAGCCCGGCCGGAAGTAGAGCATGCCGATGTTGAGCGTCTCGATGACGACGAAGGCAAGGATCGCGGCTGAGAGGATGTCCATGCAGGGCTCCAGGCTGGGAGGCCCGATTATCGTGCCGCCGGTCGCATCCCGGCACCGGGCGCAGGACCCTTCGGCGTCCCGAATGAGCGGCCGACCGACGCGAGGTCCACCGGTGCGCGGGTTCTCGCAGTCCTAGCCCGGCCGGGCGAACCCCCGTGACACGAGGCCGGCGACAAGCCTCCGCCTCGACGGGATGTTCCGCCCTGCGCTGAAGTCGCTACTCCGCACGGGGCGAGAGGATCACGACCGCCGTCTCGCGTGACCGCCTGGCAGCGAACTCGTCCAGGCCCTTGTCGTAGGTTGCCCACCGGGCCCACAGGCGCGGCCGCTCGTCGGGGCCGGCGGCGCGGGCGTGGACGGCGCGTGACTCGCCGGGCAGGTCCACGCTCGCGTCCGGGTGTGCCTTGAGGTTCAGCCACCACGCCGGCTCTGGATCGGCCCAGCCGTTCATGGCCATGGTCACGAGGTCCGGGCCGTCCTCGAAGTAGCCGAGGATGGCGCTTCGTTCCTCACCGGTGCGGCGCCCGATCGTCCGCAGGCGCATCATGCCCCATCGCGCGTCGGTCGCCTTCCGGAGGCCGAGCCGGCCGCCGGTGACCGAGTAGACGGCGCGCTGCGTCGCCCAGAACGAGCGGATGAACCAGCGCGGCGGCAAGGACGCTGGTTTCGTCGACGTGTCCGGCACGGTGCCCGTCCTTTCGATGTACGGGGGTGTCCCGCCCGGCGGATACCGGGGCCGGCGGTCGGGCGGGCATGCCCCTCTGTCACATGACTGCCACATCATCGTGCGCCGGTGACGCGCTCGCCAGGATCCGGGCTCGTCCGATCTGATGGGTGCTCGGCCAGAGGTTGGCTTGAGACCGCTCGGGCAGCCACCCGAGGAACCGACGGCTGGCCCCGGTCCTAGGCGCGCAGATCGCGACGTTCGAAGGCGATGGCTGCGGCGACCACGAGCGCGACGCTGAGGGCCGCGAGCACGCCCGCATGCACCGGGTCGAGCCCGTTGGTCAGCGGGTCGTAGCCGATGTAGTGGTAGTGGGGCGAGAACGGTCGCCACGGCTCGAGGACGTCGGACAGCGGGGCGAGGGCGCTCACGAAGAACCCGGCGACGGCGACCGCGAGCCCCACCCCGATGGCCGCGATCCGGCTGCCCGTCAGCGCGCCGACGAGGAAGGCCACGCCGCCGATCGCGCAGCCGAGAAGCCAGACGCTCGCGAGCGCGGCGACGACCCGCTCCAGCGCGATGTCGATGTCGCTGAGCTGCGCGGTGACCGCGAGGGCGGCCCAGACGCCGGCGCACAGGATCGCCGCCAGGACCGCCGTCCCGATCCCCTTCTCGACCACCACGCGCCAGCGCCGGACCGGGTTCGCGAGGAGGAGCTCCAGCGTCCCGCGCTCCTCTTCGCCGGCCGTGGCGCCGGCGCCGCCGGTGAGCGTGATCGCCATGACGACGAGGGGCATCACGAACGTGAACAGCTCGATGTTCAGGTAGCCCGCCGGAGTGCTGAGGTCGGCGCTCTCGGCCGAGAACATCGCCCGCAGCTCGGGTGGCATCGCCTCGAGCAGGCTGCGCATCTCCTCGACGGCGCCGATCGACGGGTAGAGCGAGAGGTAGAAGCCCGCCAGCAGCCCGGCGAGGACCGTCCAGATGGCGAGCATCCGCCACTGGTCGTGGAGCATCTTGAGCCAGATGCTACGAAGCATCGCCGGCCGCCTCCCCGTAGTAGGCGAGGAAGGCCTCCTCCAAGCTCGGCTCCACGCTCGAGAGCACCCGGATCTCGTAGCGGTTCGCGGCCTTGAGGACCGGGTCCATCGACCCGACGACCGTGCACCGGAGCGTGTCGTCCTCGACCGCGACATCCAGGATCCCTGCCACACCTGCGAAGGCGTCGGGGGCGATCGAGGAGCCGAACTCGATCTCGAGCTTCCGGATCGCACGCGCACGGAGGTCCGCGATCCGCTCGACCGCCACGAGTCTGCCCTCGCGCAGGATCCCGACCCTGTCGCAGACGCGCTCGACCTCGGGGAGGACGTGGGACGACAGGAAGACCGTCCGCCCGGCGGCGCGCGCTTCCAGGACGAGGTCGTAGAAGGTCTGCTGCACGAGCGGGTCCAGCCCGTTGGTCGGCTCGTCGAGGATGAGCAGCTCCGGGTCGCTCATGAACGCCTGGATGAGCCCCAGCTTCTGGCGGTTGCCCGATGAGAGCGTCCTGATCTCCCGCGACAGGTCGCAGTCGAGGCGCTGGGCCAGCTCCTCGACCCGCGGCGTGGTGACGCCTCCGCGGAGGTGGCCGAAGTACGAGATCAGCTCGCGACCGCTCAACGAGCTGTAGAGGCGGAGCTCGCCCGGCAGGTAGCCCACGCGCCGGCGGATGTCGCGGCTCCGCTCGTGGCTCTGAAGACCGAGGACCTGGACCGAGCCGCGGGTCGGGCGGATGTAGTCGAGCAGGAGCCGGATCGTGGTCGTCTTGCCGGCACCGTTGGGTCCGAGATACCCGAAGATCTCGCCCGGCTGCACGGCGAGGTCGAGGTCCACGATCCCGCGGTGGCGACCGTAGGACTTCGTGAGCCCACTCGCGCTGATCGCGGGCCCGTCCATTGCCACCTCCGGACGGCACGGACCCGGTGCCCGGGAGCCGCCCGTCCTTGGTCACCCTACGCCGCGCCGCGACACACGGGAAGTGCCGTGGGACCCACGGCTGAAGGCGAGCCGTCGCGCAGCCACGACTGTCAGCCGCAGGCGAGGCTAGGCGGGATCCGCGAGCCCGACGAGTTCCGCGCTGACCTGCCACAGGCGGGCAGCCGCGCCCTCGTCGTACGACGCCGGGTTTGATCGCTTCGGCTTGCCCTTGGCGAAGTACGTCCCGGTGACGCCCTCGACCAGCGGCGAGGCCGCCAGGTGGATCGATGTCGCCGCGCCCTGCTGCGGCGTCTTCATGAACGGCCGCCACAGCGGGACGAGGATCCTGGCCATCAGCGGGGGATCCTCCGCGCCGAACTCGGTGCGCACCACGCCGGGGTGCAGCACGGTCGCCGTCACGCCGGTTCCCTCCAGGCGGCGCGCCAGCTCGTAGGTGAACATGACGCTGGCGAGCTTGGACTGGGGGTAGGCCCGCTGCTCGGAGTACCTGTGCTCGCCCTGCAGATCCTCGAAGTCGATCCTGCCCAGCGCCTGGGCGCCGGACGAGACCGTCACGATGCGCGCCGGGGCGCTGGCCTTGAGCCGGTCCAGCAGCAGGTTTGTGAGCAGGAACGCGGCCAGGTGATTGAGGGCGAACGTGCGCTCCAGGCCGTCGACCGTGACATGGCGTGTGGACCATGAGCCGCCGACGTTGTTGACCAGCACGTCCAGGCGCGGATACGCCTCCAGCAGCTCCGCGGCGAGGCGGCGGACCTCGGCCTGCGACGACAGGTCGGCGCCGAACGCGTCGACGTCCGGGTTGCCCGTCTCGCCCCGGATCTCGACCGCGGCGGCCTCGGTGCGCCGCGGCTCCCGGCCGACGATGGCCACCCGGGCGCCCAGCTCCGCGAGCCCGATGGCCGTGGCCCTGCCGATGCCGGCCGTCGCGCCCGTGATGACCACGGTCCTGCCCGCCATCGACGGCAGGGCATCGCTCGCGAGCGGCTCCTCCCGCGTCATCGGTCGGCGCCGGCTGCCGTGGCCATTGGTCGTGTCCCTCCGATCACGACCAGCCTAACCCGGCCACGGCCTGGCGGCACCCGGGCCACCTCCGGCGAGTCTCCTCCAGGCACGCGTCCGTCAGGACGGTCCCAGCTCCGCTTCGGTCGCGGGCCGGACGTTCATGGTCGACAGGAGGGCCTCCAGCAGCGCTCTCGAGCCCCCGTAGGGCGCGGTCTCCGGCGCATCCTCGCCGCGCCACACGCTGACGATGATCATCCGGTCGGCGTCGTCGCCCCTGACGAAGAACGCCTGGACCTCGTTGTCGAACGGGACCAGGAGGGCGGTCGGGTGGCAGTCCCGCGTCTCGTTGCACAGCGGCACGGCCCGATCCCGGATCCCGGCGCACGACGTGCTGTCGGTCCTGGGGCAGTACGCCTCGACCCAGGCCTCCATCTCGCTCCACCCCTCATTCAGGGTCCGATCCAGCGGGATCGACCAGGCGCTCACACGGACGCCCCGGCCGGGAGAATCGAAGGCATCGGCGGCCGGCGTGAGCACGGGGTTCATCGCATCGGCCTCGAAGGTCCACGCCCGGGTGGCGGGGACTGCGCTCCAGTCGGGCGGACGGGCGAGGGTGAACCCGTACTGGCTCGAGGTGTACGGGGTCCACGACGACGTGTCGAGCAGGTTCGGCGTGGGACTGGGCGTGGGGGCGGGTGTTGGGCTCGGCTCCGGCGAGGCGGTCGGGCTGGGGGTCGGCGACTGGCCTCCGGCTGGTCCCGACCCGCGACCCAGGTAGCTCAGGCCAGCAAATCCGGCGACCGCGATCACCGCGATCACCGCGACGAGGCGCAGCGGCATTGACATGGTCGGGCTCCTCCACGGGATCCGGAGATCCCGCTCCTGTGGGGTCGTGCTGATGGCCAGGAGGACGGCGTCGACCGCCGGCCGGGGGGTGCGGTCGGATCCGCCCGCCAGCCAGTCGTCGATGGCGCGTTCGAATGCCCGGTCGTCGTTCATGCGGATCGTCCGTCCTGGAGTCTGTCCTGCGCCCGGCTCGCCTCGAAGGCGGACCGGAGCGCGCGGGTGGCGTAGTGCAGTCGCGACCGGGCCGTCCCGTCCGGGATGCCGAGCGTCTCGGCCACTGCCACGAGCGGCATGCCCACGTGGTGGTGAAGCACGAAGACGGCCCGCTGGTCGAGCGGGAGTCGGCGGAATGCCTGCTCCAGCTCGTCGCGATCGGAGATCGATGCGATGTCGTCCGCGTCGTCGATCCGGTCGACCGGCAGCACGCGAACGGTGGTCGCCCAACGGCGGTTGCGCGGCGACTCCGCGTAGCAGGCGTGGACGAGGATCCGGTAGGCCCAGGCCTCGAAGCGGTCGGGCTCGCGCAGGTGCGGCAGCTTCCGCCAGATGGTCACGAGGGCGTTCTGCAGCGCGTCCTCCGCGAGGCCCGGATCGCGCAGGATCCGCCGGGCGACACCGAACAGCGAATCACTGGCCTGGTGCACCAGGTCGGCGAATGCTTCCTGATCGCCCGAGCGAGCCCGCTCGATGAGGTCTCGGTTCATGGGTCTCCGGGACGCGACCGCGGCTCCCGACCGCGGTCTATCCAGTCTGATGGCTGGGCGTAGCCGAATCGTTCAGCGGAACGCGTCATGATCGGGCCAACACCTTCGCGCCGCTGCATCCTCGACCTCGCGCCACCGATCAAGGAGAACCGCCCATGCCCGGTCCCGGACTCGAGCTTCTCGGCGACGAGGAGCTCGCGGAGCTCGCCGACGTCATCCGCGCGCGCCGGGTCAGCCGGTACGGCCCGGACGATCCCAGCTTCCCGGCCAAGGTGCGCGCGCTGGAGGAGGAGGTCTGCCGCCGGGCCGGCGTGGGGTTCGCGCTGGGGCTGAACTCCGGCACGAGCGCGCTGCTGCTCGCCCAGGCCGCGCTGGGCGTCGGGCCCGGCGACGAGGTCATCGTCCCGGGCTTCACGTTCGTCGCCTCCATGTCGTCGATCGTGTACAGCCGGGCACGGCCCGTCCTGGCCGAGATCGATGACTCGTTCACGCTGGACCCGCGCGACGTGGAGGCCCGGATCACCCCCCGCACCCGGGCGATCATCGCCGTGCACATGCTGGGCTCCCCGGCCCGGCTCGACGAGCTCCGTGCCATCGCCTCCCGCCACGGTGTCGCCCTGATCGAGGACGCCGCCCAGGCCTTCGGGGCGACCTACGGGGGCCGCTGGGTGGGCTCGCTGGGCGACGTCGGCATCTTCAGCTTCAACGAGTACAAGACGATCACGTCGGGCGACGGTGGAATGCTCGTCACCAGTGACGAGGCCCTCTACCGCCACGCCTTCGCACTGCACGACCAGGGCCACAGCCCCAACCGGAAGGGCGTGGAGGTCGGCAGCCGGCCGTTCCTGGGGCTCAACTTCCGCATGACGGAGCTGTCCGGCGCGGTCCTCCTCGCCCAGCTGCGCAGGGTCGACGCGATCCGCGACCACCTGGTCCGGAACCGCGACGCCGCGCAGGAGATCATCGGCACGGTGCCCGGGATCGGGTTCCGGCGGAGCCCGGACCCCGAGGGCGACATCGCGACCCATCTCGTGGTCATGTTCCCGACCGCGGAGGCCGCCAAGGCGGTGGCGCGGGAGCTCGGCTCCATCACGCTCGACTCGTCCGGCTGGCACGTGTACAACCACATGGAGCACCTCCTGGCCGGGCGGACCGCGACCGAGCGTGGCTGCCCCTTCGCCTGCCCGGCGACGGACGACCGCCCGGTCGAGTACCGGGCGGGGATGCTGCCGGCCACCGACGATCTGCTCGCCCGGTCGATCAGCTTCTCGATCGGGGTCCAGGACCCCAACCTCGCTCCCTACGGGGTGATGATGCGGGACGACATCGACGTGGCCCGCGAGCGCGCCGACCGGCTCCGCGCCGTGGCTGCCCGCGTGATGGGGGCCTGACCGCGGACTCGGCTCGGGTCAGGCTCCCTCCGTGGTCGCGCCGGAAAGCCGTGCACGAGCCAGCGTCTGTCCGTCGACGGCGTTGGTGAGCCACCAGGCCCATGATGCTGGGGTGGCCTCCGCGCCCTCGGGCCAAGCCGCACCTCGGAGGCGCATGCCGGGGCCCGCGGGTGCGACGTACTCGAGCCGGACGGTCCGCGGGATGGCTCGCGCTGCGACGTCGCCCGGCCGGCCGGCCGCCAGGACGGCCTCCTCGAGGTAGTCCAGGTACGCCCCGTTGTTGACGTGGCCCAGAGGGTCCAGGTCCTGCGGCCGGACGTCGGCACGCGTCACGGCGGCTTCGGGCGGCTCGGGCGGGAGTGACACCCGGCACGGCTCGAATGCGCTCGGTACGGCCGCGAACCGAGCGAGGAAGTCGGCCGGCAGTCGGGCAGGCCTCCCGCGATCGTCGATGACCACCCAGTCGGTGTGGCCCCAACCCGCGAGCGTGCCGTCTTCGAGGTGGACCTCCGTACGTCGACGCGCGAGCACCCTGCGCGCCCCGCCCAGCCGGGTCGTGACCTGGAGCGTGGCTCCTACGGCCACCGGTCGCAGGACGGCGACCTCTGCCGCCCGCACCAGCCAGGTCAGGCCGTGCGACCGCGTCCAGTCGCGGTTGATCCCCAGCTGCTCGGCGTGGATCCACGCGACGTCCTGCGCGTACCGAAGCAGGGCGGAGGTGCGGATCAGCCCATCCGGCCCACACTCGTCGAATCGCACGCGATACGGCGCGGTGGCACTGACCGAGACGAGGCGGTCGCCCGACACCGGCTGACCGGACGGGTCGCTCACGCCGGCTTCCGGCCCGCCAGGCGGTCCATCCCTTCGAGCGCGATCAGCTTGAGTCCCTCGAGGGCGATCGGGCCGCGCTCCCGCACCAGCCGGACCTCGCTCGACCGCCGGGCATCGAACACCACCAGCCCGACGAGGAGTCGCGTTCCCTCGGCCGCGGCGTTGCGACGCGCGTCGTCCAGCTGGTGCAGCACGTCCGCCTTGATCCCGCGGGCGCCCCACTTGCAGTCCCACGCCTCGGCGGCCGTCTCGTGCTCCACGGTCACGTCGTAGGGGTGGATCTCGGCCGGGACGCCGTCGAACAGGATCCGGCGCTCCCGGCGCACGGGCCCGGTGCGAGCGGCCAGCAGCCGCTCCGTGAGCGCCTCCACGATCGCGCCGCGGAACTGGCTCCGGGCCTGCTCCCCCCGGTCCGCCACCTGGAGCGAGGCGGCGAGGATCGCATCGGAACGGTCACGGACGGGGTCGCCGGGCGGCGGCGCCGTTGGCCCGAACAGCGCCGGGAACATGGCCCGCCAGATGTCCGGGTCCGTGGACTCCCCGTTCATCGCGGCCCGCGCCAGGAGGCGCTGCACGGTGCTCGCACCGGCCAGCAGGTCCGCCGCCCGCGCCACCAACGGGTCCGCCTGGATCCCCGCATACACGATCGCCCGTCCGTCCGGACGCGCGTCCCCGAAGCGCATCAGGCGCCCTCGCCCAGCGCCGCCAGCGCGACCTGCGGGAACGTGGACAGCCAGTCGATCGCGCGATGCGGGTCCGTGATCCGGCCGGCCTCCGCCACCAGCGTGTCGACGGCCGCGTCCGCGCCGGCGGGGGCCTCCTCCCCGCCGCGGGCGTCGGCCACCGCCCGGAGGCGCGCCCGCCAGACGGTCCCCAGATCCGTGACGTACTGCCACTCATCCTCGATCGGCTCGGCGGTCGTCGCGAGCGCGTCGAGACCCGCGAGCGCGCGGTCGACGAGGACATGGACGGTGGCGGGGGAGTCCATCGCCCCGCAGGGTAGCGGACCGGCGAGCCCCGGCAATGGCGCGACGGGCGCGGACGTCAGGCGGGTCGCGTGCTCGCGCTCAGCGCCTGGTGATCCCCGGCCGGACCGGACGGGGCGAGATGGGTCTGCGCTTCCTGGTGGAGCCGCTCCAGTGATCGTCGGCCCTTGGCATCCCAGCGGGTGGAGTAAGTGCGCAGGGCGTCGCGCCGGATCCGCCAAGCGGCCTCGCGCCGGCCCGCGTGCTCCAGCCGGACCACGACGTCGAGCACGGCGCGATACAGCTCGGGGAGCTCTTCGGCCGGGGTACGGTCATCCACGCTGCGAAGCGTGGCGGGATGCAGGGCGCGCGGGAATGGGCGGGTCGTCCCAGCGGCGGGCGGCATGAGTCCGGTCCCGGTGCGCGCGGGCACCGGGACGGGCGCGGCCGCGGTCAGTCGCCGCGGTGGGCGCCGCTTTCGATGCGGAACCCGGGTGGCATCCCCCGCGCCGGTTCCCAGCGCGTGATCACGCGTTCCACGAACCCGGCGGGAGGACCGTCGCCCAGCCGATCCAGCAGCGCCTCGAGGTCCGCCCGCGGCCCCTCCGCCAGGACGCGCACGCTGCCGTCCGGCTCGTTGGCCACGAACCCGGCGAGGCCCAGGTACGACGCCTCGCGAAGGGCGAACACGCGATACCCGACGCCCTGGACCCGCCCGCGGACGACGGCCTCGAGCCGCGCTCGCGATGAGGGCCCGGCGCTCACGCCGCGGACCGCACGAGGCGGGGCCAGCGCAGCAGCAGCACGTCCAGGAGCAGCTCCGGGCTCACGTTCGCCTCCAGGAGCTCGTCGGCACGGGCGAGACGTGCCAGCGCCTCCGCCGCGGCACCGGTCGGCAGCCGTGTCGCAGCCGCCTCCAGCTCCTCCAGCAGCACGAGGTCCCTGGCTCCGGACGTCGCACCGGCCTGGGCGAGCGCGAGGTTCCGCGCCAGGTCGCGCCACGCGTCCAGCAGGGTGGCCAGCGCCCGGCGGCGCTCGGCCACCGACACCTTCGTCACGGTCGCGCCGGGTTCCTCGCCCGGGTCGCCGCCGGCGACGCCCGGCTCCGCAGGCTCGCCCGGTCCGCCGTCGGCCGGCGTGGCCGCCCCCGGCCGCAACCCGCGGCCGCGTCTCCGCGGAGCCTCCATCCCAGCCTCGGCGGGGGGCGCCAGCAGCCCCGCCAGCATCGCCGCGCGACCCATGAGCCCCGCCCGAGCCGCGAGCCGCGCGGCGGTCCCCTCGCCCAGCATGTCCAGCAGCGTCCGGGTGAGCTCGGCGCGGACGGCCTCGGCCTCCGGCGCCGAAGCGTAGGCCACCGCGACCCCGGACCGGCCGGCCGCGAGCCGTCCGAGGCGCGCGGCGGTCGGCGGATCGGCGAGCCCGCGCGATGCCAGCAGGCGCTCGACGTCGCGAGGGCCCACCGTTCCCAGTCGGATGCGGGCGCAGCGGGAGCGCACGGTCGGCAGGAGCCGCTCCTCGTCGTCCGCGAGGAGGATCAGCGTGGTCCCTGACGGCGGCTCCTCCAGCGTCTTGAGGAGCGCCGACTGGGCGTCCTCGTTCATGCGGTGCGCATCGCGGATGATCGCCACCCGCGCACCGCCTTCGACGGGGAGCAGCGCGAGCTCCGACACCAGGTCCCGGACCCCCCGCGGGCGATCGCGGCCCCCGATCCCGACCTGGCCGCCGGGGCCCTCGGGGTCCAGGCGATGGAGGTCGGGATGGTTGCCGTGCTCCACCATCCGGCAACCGCGGCAGGAGCGACATGGCCGCGCATCGCCGCCCGCCCCGGTGCACAGCAGGCCGGCGGCGAGATCGAGCGCGAGCGACAGCTTGCCCACCGACGCCGGGCCTGCCAGGAGCACGGCGTGGGGCACACGAGAGGCCAGAATCGCGTGGACGGCCGCGACCGCAGCCGGGTGGCCGACGGTCAGGAAGCCGTCCACGACGGGCTCGATGAGCGGCGCCCGCGCTCAGCCCCCGGCCGGCTTGGCGGCCGGCTTGCGGGTGGACGTCCGGGCCTTGGGCGCCCGGGGTCTCCGCGGCCGGGGTCTCCGTGGCCGCCGTGGCGGCCTTGGCGGCCGGCTTGCGGGTGGACGTCCGGGCCTTGGGCGCCGGGGTCTCCGCGGCCGGGGTCTCCGTGGCCGCCGTGGCGGCCTTGGCGGCCGGCTTGGCGGCCGGCTTGCGGGTGGACGTCCGGGCCTTGGGCGCCGGGGTCTCCGCGGCCGGGGTCTCCGTGGCCGCCGTGGCGGCCTTGGCGGCCGGCTTGGCGGCCGGCTTGCGGGTGGACGTCCGGGCCTTGGGCGCCGGGGTCTCCGCGGCCGGGGTCTCCGTGGCCGCCGTGGCGGCCTTGGCGGCCGGCTTGGCGGCCGGCTTGCGGGTGGACGTCCGGGCCTTGGGCGCCGGGGTCTCCGCGGCCGGGGTCTCCGTGGCCGCCGTGGCGGCCTTGGCGGCCGGCTTGGCGGCCGGCTTGCGGGTGGCCATCTGCGCGAGCAGCAGCTCCTCGAGCTCCGGCGGGACCTCGCTCCACGGCTCGGCGCTGCCGCCGCTTCGCGGAGCCCGGTCGTACCGGTCCGTGCGTTCCGGACGCGGGCCGCGAGATGGCTGCTGGCCGCCGCGAGACGCCCCACCGCCACCGCCACCGGAGCGCCGGACCGGCTCGGTGAAGCGGCTGGTGCCGCCGCCCCTCCCCCCGCCGTACCGCTCCCGCTCGATCGCGGCGTTGTACGCGCTCCGCGATCCGCCGCGACCGCCACGGCCACCCTGGCCACCGCTGCGGCCCTGTCCTCCGCGGCGCTGCTCGGCGATCAGATACTCCGGGATCTCCGGCTCCTCGTAATCCTCCTCGTCCTCGGGGAGCGGCGCGAGGCCGCTCGCCGCCGTCCGTGCCGGCGCGGTTCCCAGCTGTCGATCCCAGACGGATCCGAATGGCGTGGATTTCGGCGCGGACCGCGACGACTCCAGCGCGTCGAGGTCGTCGAACGGCGTAGGCAGGTCGCCCGACGGCGCCCGCGGCGCCCGCGGCGCCCGAGCGGCGGGCACGGCCTCAGCGGCCGCCTCCTCGGTCTCGCCGACCGCCTCCGCCTCCTCGACGTCCTCGGGCTCCTCGTCCGCGGCGACCCCTCCCGCCTCGGGCTCCGCGTCCTCGGTCGTCTCGACGCCATCACGACGGCCGCGACCCCGACCGCGACCCCCGCGCCGCCGGCGGCGGCGGCGGCCGTCACCGGCCTCGCCCGGCTCGCCCTCCTCACGGCCCTCGGCGTCGACGCCCTCGATCTCCTCGACTTCCTCGATCCCCTCGACGTCCGCGTCGGCCGGCGCCGATGCCGCGCGCGACAGCTTCTCGCCGGGCAGCGCCACCAGCGCACCCGCGGCGGCGGCCACCGGGGCTGCCGCTCGGCCGCGACCGCGTGACGAGGACGCCGCGACGGGCGCCTCCTCGCGTTCGGTCCGGCTGCGCCCTCGACCCCGGCCACGCCCACGGCCCGTGCCCTCGGACTGCTTCTCGGGGACCTCCGTCATCGACAGGTCCTCGTCATCGCGCGCCACGCGGCGGCCGGAGCGCGTGGACCCCTTGTCCACCTTGGCGATCTGGGTGATGTCGGTGAACAGGTCCGCCACCTCGATCAGGTCCGAGGACGTGTTGCCGCGGAAGCTGACGACCTCGACCCGGACGCCCATCTCCTGGACGGCTCGGATCGCGGACGCGAAGTCCCCGTCACCGGACACGATCACGGCGACGTCAAGGTTGCGCGCGGTCTTCATCAGGTCCACGACAAGCTCGATGTCGAGGTTCGCCTTGACCTTCCCGTCGCCGTACTTCCGGATGTCCTTGCTCACCACCTTGTAGCTGTGGCGGGCCAGGAACTGGTGGAAGTTGCGCTGGTTCTCGTTGTCCGGGTCCAGCCCGGTGTAGGCATAGGCGCGGACAAAGTCCCGCCCTGCGGTGGCCGACTTCAGCAGCGTGACGTAGTCGATGTCCACGCCGGCCGCCTTGGCCGCGTAGAAGATGTTCGCCACGTCCACGAAGACGGCGACGTTCTTGCCCACGTTGACTCCTCAGTATTGGGACCGACCGGGATCCCCGGCCGTCCGGGGCGCTAGGTGCGGGGGGCGGCCCCTCTGGACGCACCGACGGGACGCCGGAGCGTTGGCCCGGCGGGGACGAACCCGGCCCTCGTGAGGCGGGCCACATCCGCGGGTTCGAGGGGCTCCGCGATCTCGACGGTCGAGCAGCCCTTGTTGCTCGCGGATCGCAGGAGCTCCTCCAGGATGGCGGCCGTCACGCGATCGGCATCGTGGTCGGAGGCCACGACCAGCAGGTCGATCGTCCCGACGTAGCCGCCGGCGATGACCGACGGTCGCAGGACGAGGAGGCCCCCGCCCACGATCTCCCGCCGCATCTCGGCGACGAGCAGGCTCGCGTTCGGCAGGTAGACGAGCTGACGAAGCAGGTCGGCGGCGACGAGCGGGCTGGCAGCACGGTCAATCCGACGGTCGGTGTCGCCCAAGGCGACGAGGCGATCGATGTCGGTGACACGGGCGGCTCGGACCAGGTATTCCACGCCGAAGATTTGTCCTCGCAGGGCCGGCGACCACGTCCCCGAAATCGGGGCATCCGACCCGGGGCCGGCACCGGGGCCCGTCACCCCCTCCCAACGAGGAGCTCCGGGGAGCTCACGACCGCGCGTGGCGCGAGGTCAGGGGTGCGGCCGACCGGTCTTGCGTTCGGGTCGCCAACGCGTAATATACGTCATCGCTTCGGCGGCACCTCGCGCGCCGTCCGCTGCGGGTATCGCGCCACCACCGTCAGGCACCTGCCGCCCGTTCCAGCCACTCCCGCCGCGCAGCGGCATGGCGGACGGGCTTCGGGCTTCGGGGTGGAGCGGCATCCCCGCACCGGATCGCTGCGAGGGGTACACGACCGGCAACTGGAGGAGACCAGGAATGAAGTTGAACAAGGTAGGAGTGCTCGCGATCGCGGCCGTGATGACGGTCGCCGCGTGCAGCACCGGTGGCACCGCCACCACGGCCCCGGAGTCCACGGCCCCGGAGTCCACGGCCCCGGAGTCCATGGCCCCGGTTGAAGATCCGCTCGGCGTCGTCACGGTTCCCGCCGGCGAGCCGCTGCACATCGCCTACTGGGGCGTCCTGTCCGGCGCGGACAGCAGCCTCGGTACGGACTCCAAGCAGGGCGTCGAGGTCGCCATCGACGACCTGGGCGGCAAGTTCAAGGGTCACGACATCCAGCTCACCACGGAAGACGGCCTGTGCACCCCGGACGGCGGCGCAACCGCCGCCCAGAAGCTGGCCGCCGACAGCACCATCGTGGGCCTGGTCGGATCGTCCTGCTCGGACGAGACCGTCGGTGGCATCGCCGCGCTGACGGCGGCCGGGCTCACCACCATCTCCCCGTCGAACACCCGTCCGGCGCTGACCGCGGCGGATCGCGACGCCAGCTATGCGGGCTACCTTCGGACGGCCCACAGCGACGCGTTCCAGGGCAAGGCTGCAGCTGAGTTCGTGTACAACGAGCTGAAGCTCACCAAGGCCGCCACCATCCACGATGGCAGCACCTACGCCCAGGCCCTCCAGCAGGTCTTCGTCGAGGAGTTCCAGAAGCTCGGCGGCACGGTGACGTCCCAGGAGGCGGTCACCAAGGAGACCACCGACATGAGCGCGGTGCTGACGACCGTCGCCGCCGGCCAGCCGGAGATCATCTACTTCCCGGTGTTCGTCGCCTCGGCGGGCTTCCTGAGGGCCCAGGTCGGGAACATCCCGGGGCTCGAGAATGTCAAGACGATGGGCGCGGACGGGCATTTCACCCCGGACTTCCTGAAGGGCGCCGCCGCGGCCTCCGTGGGTCACTACCTCTCCAGCCCGAACTTCGCGGCCTTCGGCTCCGGCTACGCGGACTTCCTGGCGAAGCGTGAAGCCAAGTTCGGCGGCGCGCCCCTGAGCGTCTTCCATGCCCACGCCTACGACGCGACGAACATGCTGTTCGCCGCGCTCGACAAGGTGGCCGTCGAGAACGCCGATGGCTCCCTGAGCATCCCCAAGGGTGCCCTCCGGGACGCCATCTACGCGACCAAGGACTTCGCCGGGATCACCGGCACCCTGTCCTGCAGCCCGACCGGCGACTGCGGTGCGCCCGTCATCGGTGTCTACGAGATCACGCAGGAGAACTTCGACACGCTCACGATGCCGGACAAGGTGATCTGGCCGAACTAGCTCCGGCATCCCCTCGCTGAGGCAACCGATCAACCGACGGGACGAGTTGGGCACCGCCCACTCGTCCCGTCAAACCCTACCTGTCCCCTGACGGAGACCCCCGGTGAACGTTCGCAGGCTTGACCGGCTGACCGACGTCGCGATCAACGTCTTCATGTTCACCTTCCGCGCGGTCATCATCCTGGTGGTCGTGGTGGGCTCCGCCCTCACCCTGCTCAGCGGCCAGTACAGCTCCGCCGACTGGTTCCAGCTGATCGGCAAGGGGCTCACCCTGGGCAGCATCTACGCGATGATCGCCCTGGGCTACACGATGGTCTACGGCATCCTGCGCATGATCAACTTCGCCCACGGCGAGATCTTCATGGGCGGCGCCTTCGCCGGCTACTTCACCGCGGTCGCGCTCCTGCAGTCGGGCGCCCTGACCGCCAGCGTCGCCAGCGGCCTGGTCTCGATCGGCATCATGATCCTGGTCGCGATGGCCGTCTCGGTCGGGCTCGCCCTGGCCGTGGAGCGGGTCGCCTACCGGCCGCTGCGGAACGCCCCCACGCTGGTCCCGCTGATCAGCGCCATCGGTGCGTCGCTGTTCCTGCAGTACACCGCTCGCGGCTTCTTCGGTTCCGGCGTCTACGGGTATCCGCTCGTGCCGTTCCTCGCCGAGCCCGCACCCATCCCGCTGCTCAACATGCGCTGGGTGGACGTCCTCGTGGTCGTGGCCTCGTTCTGCATGATGGGCGGCCTGTACCTGTTCATCATGCGGTCCAAGGTCGGCACCGCAATCCGGGCCGTCTCGGAGGACAAGGGCACGGCCGCGCTGATGGGCATCGACGCCAACAGGGCGATCGTGATGACCTTCGTCATCGGCGCCGCCATGGCCGGCGCAGCAGGGGTCCTGTGGGGCCTCTCGTACACCCAGATATCGTTCACGCTGGGCATCGTCCCCGGCATCAAGGCCTTCACCGCGGCCGTCCTGGGCGGGATCGGCAACGTGGCGGGCGCGATGCTCGGCGGCCTGTTCCTCGGCCTGATCGAGGTCGTGGGGCCGAACCTGTTCCTGAGCGGCTTCGGGGTACCGGCGGTCACCCAGCTCAAGGACGTCGTCGCCTTCACGATGCTGGTGCTGGTCCTCGTCTTCCGGCCGTCGGGCATCCTGGGCGAGCGCGGGGCAAGGAGTCGGGCATGAGCGCTGCGACGATCCCGGCGACCGGCCTGACCGGGACCGCCTCGAGGCCATGGCACCTGCGGACCCTCCTTCGGACGGGGGTGCTCGGCGGCGCCGTCGCCATCTACCTGTGCCTGGTCGGCATCGTGCCGGTCTTCGCCGACCGAGCGCTGATCGTCGGTGTCATCGAGCTCGGCCAGGCCGTCCTGCTGATGGCGTTCGGCGCCACCGGCTACGTGGCGGCCCGCGACCAGGTCGGGGCCTCCCGACTGCGGGCCGTCGTGGCCGGAACGGTCGTCGGCGCGATCGCAGGCGCATTCCTGACAGGCCTCGTCCTCGCCGGGTCCGTGTGGGATCTGCGGGCCGTCTTCCTGAATGCATCCCCGGAGCTGTACGCCCTCCTGACCAACAACCAGGGGACCTCGTGGGCCTGGTTCCCGATGTTGGTCGGGGCGATCACCGGCGGCCTTGCGGGCGTCGTGGCCGGGTTGCCCGCCAGGTTCCGCTTCCTGCTGGTGGGGAGCCTGGCATCGCTGATCTTCTTCGGCCTGTTCGCAGGGCTGCTTCGAACACCCATGCTGGTCACCCCACTGGCCGACCTGGCCCGCTTCCTGCTCGCGTCGGATGGCCTGACCGTCCCCGGCGCGACCGCCGTCTTCTTCGGGACCTTCGTGATCCTTGGCCTCCTCCCCACGATGAGGCCGCGGCAGCGCGTGAACGCACTGCCGACGGCCCAGCGTCGCCTGGTCATCGGTCCGGCGGCGATCCTCCTCCTCGTCGTGATCCTGCTGTTCCCGATCGCGATGGGCGGGTTCTTCGCCCAGGTCATCGCAACCGTGGCCCTGTTCATCCTGCTCGGCCTCGGCCTGAACATCACCCTGGGCCTGGCCGGCCTGCTGGACCTTGGCTTCGTCGCGTTCTTCGCGGTCGGGGCGTACACGGTGGCCCTGCTGACCGGGACCGGGCAGTACGGCATCGCCGACATGACGTTCTGGCAGGCGGTCCCGTTCGCGGTCATCTTCGCCATGGGCTTCGCGATCTTCCTCGGCCTGCCGATCCTGCGAATCCGCGGCGACTACCTGGCCATCGCCACCCTCGGCTTCGGCGAGATCATCCGCATCCTCGTCGGATCGAACCTGCTCATGCCGGTCCTGGGCGGACCCCAGGGGATCCAGCTCATCCCCAAGCCGATCGACGTCCCGCCCACCCATTGGCTCGCGGGACCCGTCCAGATCTACTACCTCGCACTCGCCTTCGCCGCGGTCGTCGCCTTCGTTGCATGGCGCCTGCGAGGGTCCCGGCTGGGGCGGTCGTGGATGGCGATCCGCGAGGACGAGGACGTCGCGGAGGGCATGGGCGTCAACCTCGTCCAGACCAAGCTGCTGGCCTACATGATGGGTGGCGCGTTCGCGGGGTTGGCCGGGGCCATCTCGGCCGGGCTCATCGGATCCGTGTTCCCCACCAGCATCCGGCTGGAGCTGTCGATCAACGTCGTCGCCATCGTGGTCGTCGGCGGCATGGGCAGCATCCCGGGTGTCGTCCTCGGCGCGCTGGTCCTGATCGGCCTGCCGGAGCTGTTCCGCGAGTTCTCGGACTATCGCCTCCTGTTCTACGGGGTCGCCCTGATGGCCGTGATGGTCTACCGGCCCGAGGGGCTGCTGCCGTCCAGGATCACCCGACGCGAGCTTCACACCGCGGACGAGCTGGTGGAGATCCCGGACTCCGAGCTGATCGCGAACGCGGAGATCAAGGAGGCACCGGCTCCATGATCCTGCTCCAGGCGGACAAGGTCACCAAGCGCTTCGGCGGGCTGACCGCGGTCGCCGACCTCGACTTCGAGCTCGAGGAAGGCGCCATCGCCAGCGTCATCGGCCCCAACGGCGCCGGCAAGACGACCTTCTTCAACTGCCTGACCGGGTTCTTCCACGTGGACGGCGGCAGCATCTCCTTCGCCGGGGAGCCGATCCACGCGCTTCGCCCGGACGAGGTGGCCCACTTCGGCATCTCGCGGACGTACCAGAACATCCGGCTGTTCAGGAGCATGACCGCGATCGAGAACATCCTCGTCGGGCAGCACAACCACCTCCGCTCGAGCTGGATGGGCGCGATCATCAAGACGCGCGGGCAGCGCGCGGAGGAGAGGGCGGCCCTGGCGGAGGCGCTCCGCCTGCTGGAGTTCGTCGGGCTCAAGGGCCGCGGCGACAGCCTGGCGGTGAAGCTCCCCTACGGCGACCAGCGACGCCTCGAGGTCGCCCGCGCCCTGGCCAACAAGCCGCGCCTGCTGCTGCTCGACGAGCCCACGGCCGGCATGAACCCGGCGGAGACCAAGCAGATGACGGACTTCTTCCGCATGCTGCGGGCCGAGCTGGGGATCACCATCCTGCTCATCGAGCACGAGATGCGGGTGGTGATGGACATCTCCGAGAAGATCACGGTGCTGGACTACGGCCGCAAGATCGCCGAGGGGACGCCGCGCGAGATCCAGCAGGACGCGCGGGTCATCGAGGCGTACCTCGGCCGGGAGGCGGGCGCCGAGGCGGCCGCCGAGGCGGGCGCCGAGAGCGGCGGCGTGGGAGCCGGAGCCTGATGGACGCCGCCGTGCCGGTCCTGTCCGTCAGGGACGTCCACACCTACTACGGGAGCATCCACGCCCTGCGCGGAATCTCGCTGGACGTGGAGCAGGGTGAGATCGTCGCCCTGATCGGGGGCAACGGGGCGGGCAAGAGCACCACGCTCAACACGATCTGTGGGATCGTCCGGGCGCACGACGGCGAGATCGCGCTGAACGGAGAGGACCTGACCCGGTTCCCGGCCCACGCGATCACCGCGAAGGGGGTCACCCAGGTCCCCGAGGGCCGCCGGATCTTCGCCCGGCTCACGGTGATGGAGAACCTCAAGATGGGCGCCTACATCGTGACCGACAAGGCCGCGATCGCGGCCCGCATCGAGCAGGCGTTCGAGATGTTCCCGCGTCTCAAGGAGCGGCAGGGCCAGGTCGCCGGGACGCTCAGCGGCGGCGAGCAGCAGATGCTGGCCATGAGCCGCGCCCTGATGTCGGATCCCAAGCTGCTGCTGCTCGACGAGCCCTCCATGGGCCTGGCGCCGCTGCTGGTGGACCAGATCTTCGACAAGATCAAGGAGCTGCACGCCCTGGGCACGACGATCCTGCTGGTCGAGCAGAACGCCCGCAAGGCCCTCCAGATCGCGGACCGGGGCTACGTCATCGAGACGGGCCGCATCGTGCTGTCCGCGCCCGCCGCGGACCTGCGCGAGAACGAGAGGGTGCAGAAGGCGTATCTCGGCATCGAATGAGCGGGCACGAGCCGCCCGCCGGCGCCTCCCCTAGCGGCGGGGCGGCTCCAGGCCGATGTCGTAGGCGGCGCGGGCAAGCATGATCGCGCCCACGGCGGACATCCAGAACCCGTAGGCGCGGTTCGGCAGGATGCCCTCCGGCGCCTCGATGACCGTGGGGATCCAGAGCACGAGCCCCGCGATCGCGAGGATGGCCAGCAGGCCGAAGGACAGCCCGCGATCGATGGCCAGCGGGCGCTCGCCGACCGCGTAGGGGAGGGCGATCAGGGCGAGGGTCCCCAGCCCCGCGAGGAACGTCAGGATGCCGGCCCCCTTGAGCGCGTTCATCGTGAGCGCCGTCAGCTGGCCCTCCTCGCCACCCAGCGTGTACCACGGCAGCAGGCACCCGATGACGACCACGATCGCGCCCAGCAGGGCGAGGCGGCGGCCGTTGCCGAGCGGGCGTCGATGCATCAGTCGGCGGGCGAGTAGACCTCGGGGCGCAGGACGCCCACGAAGCGGAGGTTGCGGTAGCGCTCGCCGTAGTCCAGGCCGTAGCCAACGACGAACTGGTCCGGGATCTCGAACCCGATGTAGTCCACGGGGATGTCCACCAGCCGCCGCGCCGGCTTGTCCAGCAGGGTGCAGATCCGGAGCGAGGCGGGGCTCTTCCCGCGCAGGTAGCGGATCAGGTAGTTGAGGGTGAGACCGGTGTCGATGATGTCCTCGACCAGCAGGACGTCCTCGTCCGCAATCGACGCGGACAGGTCCTTGATGATCCGGACCAGGCCGGACGACTCGGTCGCGGTGCCGCCGTAGGAGCTGACCTCCATGAGGTCGATCCGCAGCGGCAGCGGGATCTGGCGCATCAGGTCGGCCATGAACGGCAGCGAGCCCTTGAGGACGCTCACCAGCGTCAGGTTCCGGCCGGCGTAGTCGGCCCCGATCCTGCGGCCGAGCTCGGCCACCTTGGCGGCGATCTCCTCCTCGGTCAGGAGGATGTCGCCGATGTCGCCCTGGAGATCGACGGTGCGGCTCATCGGAAGGTCAGCGCTGCCTCCACGTCAGTCGGTGTCGGTTGGAGTCCGATCATCGCGCGTCCGGCGGGTCCGCGCACGCCCTTCGGGCGCGTCACGGGTCGAGCGGGCCTCCGTCCAGGCCCGCGAGGGTCTCGATCGGGACGAGCCCGATGTCCGCACCGGCCCGGCGGCGGCGGCGGCCACGGCGGCGGCCGCGCGGCGTCGTCGCGGGTCCGGCGATGTCGGCTTCGCTCCCGGTGCCCTGTCGGTCCGGCTCCGGGAGCGCGATGACGGCCGGCTCCACGTCGCCCGCCACTTCGGCAAGCCGAGGCGGCGTGGCCTGCCCGGTGGTTCCGGTGAGCTCGTCCACCAGGGCCATGCGCCCGAACTTGAGCAGCAGCATCCTGAAGTCCCGCGCATAGAACAGCTTGATCCGGATGTCCGGGTACAGCTCCCGCAGGCGCCGCAGCTTGCGGTTCTTCTTGCGCACGAGCTTCTGCTTGAGCGTCGTCAGCTCCACAAACAGGTCGAGGTCCGGCAGGTAGAAGTCCGGCGAGAAGCTCTCCACGACGTCGCCGTCCAGGTTCCAGCCGATCGGGAACGTCTCCGGCTCGTAGCTCCAGCGAACCTCGTAGAAATCCAGGATCCGGGCCAGCTCCGCCTCGCTGGCGTGTGCGAAGGCGGGGCGCGGGTCGGTCGCCGGAGGAGTCACCTTGAGCCACCCGGGGCTTCCAGCAGCGAGCGGAGGTCTCCCTCCCAGCCGGCGAGCAACCGGCGCATGGAGTGGACGTCCTCCTCCGACACCGGCGGTCCGCCGGAGAGGCCGGCCTCCGAGGCCGTGTCCGGGACGGGATCGGCCGAGATCACCACGCTCATGGTGCGACTGGCGCAGCGGGGACAGGAGTACTCCACGAAGGCGAGATCGCCCCGGTCGGCGAGGACCACGATCCGGTCGCTGGGGATGGCCGCACCGCACGAGGTGCAGCCGGCCCCGGTGAGGCGCTCCCGGAGTCCGCGATGGTCCATCGGCCGGAAGTCTACAGGGCCTGCGCGGGACCGGGGCCGGGCGCACCGCCCCTCGGTGCGGATACTCCCATGGGGTATCATGCCGCCATGGCCGAGTCCACCCACCGCGCGGCGTCCGGTCACGGCGCCGGCCACGACACCTTCCGCCACAGCTACAGCAAGGACAAGGCGCAGCTCGTCCGGCGCCTCAGCCGGATCGAGGGCCAGGTCCGCGGGATCGCGCGCATGATCGAGCGCGAGGAGTACTGCATCGACATCCTCCAGCAGACCGCTGCGCTGCGCGCCGCCGTGGACGCCGTGTCCATCCTCGTCCTGGAAGACCACGTCCAGGGCTGTGTCCGAACGGCCGCGGAGCAGGGTGAGGCCGACCAGTACGTGGACGAGGTGATCGACGTGGTCCGCCGGACGCTCGGCAGGCCCGTCCGCACGGGGGCTCGCGGAAGCCAGTCCTGACGCCCGGCCGGCACCGGGTCACGCGGCCCGGCTCGCCGGACCTTTCGGCCTGTCGCCGCTCCCGTGCCGGTGGACATCCGGGCACGTTATCCACAGGTCCGCCGGTGGGCTTGCGATTCGTGGATAAGGGTCTTGACGCCCCCGTCGGGCCAGCCTAACGTCCGCACTCCGCACGCAGCGTGCGCGCTCCGGGGAGCGCGATCCGCGAGGGGCTTCGGGGAGACCCGAGCCAGAACCGGACGGATCGCGCCAGACCGAGTCCGGCGCGCCGCGCGGCGAACGATCGACGCCGGGAGCGGCTCCCGGGCGGCCTGGAGCACGACCACAGGAGGGTGCCCTGGACCGGCCGAGAGACCCGCTCCCGACGCGCGTTTCGGACCTCCCCCCGCTCCCCGCGGGGTACGAGGCCGCCCTCGACCCTGGGCTCGCCGCGCTGGGCCTGGACCTGCCGCCGGAGGCGCGCAGGGCGATCGACGCCCACGTGCGGTTCCTGCTCGCCTGGACGACGGCCATCAACCTGACGGGGATCCGGGACCCGGGCGACGTGGCACGCCTCCACGTCCTGGACAGCCTGTCGGCCGTGCCCCTGCTCAGCCGCGTGGGAGCAGGCGCGCTGCTCGACCTGGGCAGCGGCGGCGGCTTCCCGGGTTTGCCGGTGGCAATCGCGCTGGGCGCGGACCGGGCGCTCCTGGTGGATTCGGTGGGCAAGAAGGTCCGCTTCCTGGAGACGGTGCTCGAGGCCCTTGCGCTGGGCGACCGTGTGCAGGCCGCGGCCACGCGTGCGGAGGCGCTCGCCCGGGATCCCACCCAGCGCGAGGCCTGGCCGGCCGTGACCGCCCGGGCCGTCGCCAGCCTTGCGGACCTGGTGGAGGTCGCGCTGCCGCTCGTGGCGCCGGGCGGCGTCCTTGTCGCCTGGAAGCGCGCACCACTGGACCTCGAGCTCGCGGACGCGAGACCCACGCTGGCGGCGCTGCGGGCCGGCCCGGTGAGCGTGCATCCGGCGGGCGTACCGGGCCTCGAGAACCACCGGCTGGTCGTCGTGCCCCGGGCGGGCCCGATCGATCCCCGCTTCCCGCGCGACCCCGCGGAGCGGCGGCGGAGGCGCCTGTGACGGCTGCGGCGTGTCCGCGTCGGGCGCCGCCCGCTGCGCTACCCTCCGAGCGATGCGCGTCGCGGTGCTCTCCGACATCCACAGCAACCTTGCGGCCCTCGACGCCGTCCTCGCCGTCATGCCCTCCGTGGACGAGGTCTGGCAGCTCGGCGACGTCGTGGGCTACGGGCCGGACCCGGACGACGTCGTTGCCCGCCTGCATGACATCGGGGCAAAGGGGGTTCGCGGCAACCACGACGTGGCCGCGCTCGGCGGCCTCGAGATGGAGTCCTTCAACGTCGATGCGCGGCGGGCGATGGAGTGGACGCGAGGGGTCATCGCGGATGAGACCCGCGTCTGGCTGGGCAGCCTGCCGGAGCTCCTGGAGCTCGAAGGGTTCACGCTGGTGCACGGGAGCCCGCGCGACCCGGTCTGGGAGTACGTGACCACGACGCCCGTCGCCCGAGCCGCCATCGCGTCCCTGCCGACGACGTTCGGCCTCAACGGGCACACCCATGTCCCGGTGGCGTACCTGGACGAGGACGGTCATCTCGAGACGATGAGCCCGGGCTCGGGCTCTCGGATCATGTTCGAGGGCCGCCGCGCACTCCTGAATCCCGGCAGTGTCGGCCAGCCGCGCGACGGCATCCCCGCAGCCTCCTGGCTCCTCCTCGACACGGACGAACGAGCCGCGACCTGGCAGCGGACCGCGTACGACGTGGCCGCGGTCCAGGAGCGCATGGCGGGCCTCGGCCTGCCGGCCCGGCTTGTCGAGCGGCTCGCGTATGGGCTGTAGGCCGCGCCGATGATCGGAGGACGGCGGCCCATCTCGGGTCGCAAGCCGGGCGACAAGCGGGTCCGCGTTGAACGCCACCACGCCCCGTACTTCCGCTACACCGGCCCGGGCCAGCTGACCGCGAAGGCGGCGGCGAGCGCGCCGACGACCCCCATGGGCCGGCTCGGATTCCGCGTCAAGGGCGTGCTGCTGGGCCGTCCGCTGGCCAACGAGGAGGAGATCGGGGAGCGGCTGTCGAAGGCCAAGGCCCTCGCGATCTTCAGCTCGGACGCGATCTCGTCGTCGGCCTACGCGACCGAGGAGATCATCCTCGCGTTCATCCTGGCGGGCGCCGCCGCCGCGGCGTTCCAGTACTCACTGCCGGTCGCGATCGCGATCGGCGTCCTGCTCGCCATCGTCGCCTTCAGCTACCGCCAGGTGTGCATCGCCTACCCCACGGGTGGCGGCTCCTACTCCGTGTCCAAGGCCAACTTCGGCCGACTCGCCTCGCTCGTCGCCGCGTCGGCACTGATGATCGACTACACCCTGACGGTCGCGGTGTCGACATCGTCCGCCGTGGAGCAGATCGCCTCCGCGGTCCCGGCCCTGGACCCATGGCGGGTCGAGATGGGCGTGGTGGCCATCGGCCTGATCCTGCTCGGCAACCTGCGGGGCATGCGCGAGGCCGGCAACATCTTCGCGATCCCGACCTACCTGTTCCTGGGCAGCGCATTCCTGATGATCGCGATCGGCACGTACCGGATCGTGGCCCTGGGCGACACCGGGCCGGTTCCCTCGCCGGAGCAGGTCGCGGCCCTGAGCGAGACGGCGAGCAGCGTGACGATCATCATCCTGCTGCGGGCCTTCGCTTCGGGCGCAGTGGCCCTCACCGGCACCGAGGCGATCGCGACCGGCGTGCCGGCGTTCAAGCCGCCCGAAGCGCGCAACGCCGCGCGGACCCTGATGACGATGGCCATCATCCTGGGCACGCTGTTCGTGGGGATCACGTTCCTGGCCGCGAACTTCCAGATCATGCCCATGGAAGGGCCCAACAAGCAGACGGTCATCGCCCAGATCTCGCGCTACGTCTATGGCGACACGGTCGGCTTCTATCTGTTCCAGGCGTTCACCGCCCTGCTCCTGTTCCTGGCCGCCAACACGTCGTTCGCGGCCTTCCCGCGGCTGTCCGCGGTGCTCGCCGAGGACGGCTTCGTCCCCCGCCAGTTCGCGTTCCGTGGCGACCGGCTCGCCTTCTCCCAGGGGATCCTGGTGCTGGGCATCGCGGCGGCGTCGCTGGTCGTCGTCGGCGGCGGCTCGACGCACGCCCTCATCCCGCTGTACGCGGTGGGCGTGTTCATCGACTTCACCATCTCGCAGGCCGGCATGGTCCGGCACTGGCTGACCACGCGCGAGCCGGGCTGGCGCTACCGCATCGCGATCAACGCGACCGGCTGTGCGCTGACGGCGGTGATCGCCGTGGTGGTCACGACGGTCAAGGCTCCGACCTCCCTGGTCGTGATCGTGCTGATCCCGACGCTCGTGGGCATGATGCTGTTCGTCCGGCGCCAGTACGCGGCCCAGGCGGAGGAGCTGGACGTTCGCGACGACCTGGTGTTCGACAAGCCACAGCGCGACCAGCGGGTGGTGATCCCGGTCAACGGCATCAACCGGTCGGTCGTGCAGGCCGTGATCTTCGGGCGCTCGCTGGCGGGCGATTCAGCGATGATCCAGGCGGTGTTCGTCACGACGGACCGGGAAGCGGGGGAGGAGCTGCGCGAGCGGTGGGAGCGACAGCTGCCGGGCGTGCCGCTGGTGGTGGTCGAGTCGCCCTACCGCGCCCTGGTCGGGCCGATGGTGACGTACCTCGACGTGCTCGAGCGCGCCTGGCCGCCCGACAAGGAGACCCCGACCACGATCGTCGTGCTACCGGAGTACGTCGCCAAGCACTGGTGGGATCGCCTGCTCTACAACCAGATGGCGAAGCGCCTGCGGGCGGCCCTCGTCGGCCGGGAGCATACGGTGGTCGCGAACGTGCCTTACCGCCGGTCCGACCACTGACGCCCGCGCGTCCCGGCCAAGCCTTCGTGGCGGTGGTATCGTGGCCCGCCGTGACGACCGTCCCGGGCGCACCCGCCACCGCGCCCGTCCTCGTCACCAACACGGAGGCTGCCTAGCCCGTGGCCGATTCGTCGGCGCCCCAGTTCCGACGCGCCGTGGTGGCGCTGTCCGGTGCCCGGACCGACCGTTCGATCGTCGCGCTCGCGGCCGAGCAGGCGCGGGGCGATCACGCCGAGCTGGTCGGCGTCCACGTTGTCGAGATCGACTGGACCCTGCCGCTGGACGCGGACGTCGCCGGCCGTGACGAGGACGCGCAGCGGGTCCTCGACATCGCGGAGGCGACCGCCGAGGCGCACCGCTTCAGGCTCGAGACGGTGCTGCTGCAGGCGCGTGACGTCGGCGCGGCCATCGTGGACGAGGCCACCGAGCGCGACGCGGACCTGATCATCTGCGGTCTGCCGTTCCGCCGTCGGTTCGGCGGCGATTTCGCGATCGGCCGCACCATCCCCTACGTCCTGAAGAACGCGCCCTGCGCGGTATGGGTCATCCGCGAGGCGATGCCCGAGGAGCAAGCATGAAAGTCGTGATCGTCGGCTGTGGCCGCGTCGGCGCAGGCCTGGCCGATGAGTTGGACCGGGCAGGCTGGCAGGTCCTGATCCTGGACGTCTCCACCGCCGCCTTCGACCGGCTGCCGTCATCGTTCGGTGGAACGGCGCTGCGCGGTGATGGCACGGACGAGGACACCCTGCGCCGTGCCGGCGCGGAGGATGCCGACCTGTTCCTGTCCCTGACCGAGGGCGACAACCGGAACGTGATGGCCGCCCAGCTGGCGGCCGAGGCGCTCGGAGCCCGCAGGACCGTGGCCAAGATCAACGACCCGGTCCGGGCCCAGGCCTACGCGCACCTGGGTATCGCGTCGCTGTGCCGGACGAACCTGATGATGAACGCGGTGCTGGGCGCCGTGGGCCAGGCGATCCCGGATCGCCCGGGGCTGTACGCACCGGACGTGCCCGATGCCCATTCGCCCGTCGGCTCCGCCGGCGCAGCGCCCGCGACCACCACGGAGGCCTGATCGATGTTCGTGCTGGTGGTGGGTGGCGGCAAGGTCGGCTACTACCTGACCAAGGAGCTCATCCAGTCGGGTCACGAGGTCGCCCTGATGGAGAAGGACCGTCAGCGGGCGGACCAGATCGCGGACGAGATCGGGTCGGTCGTGATCTCCCAAGACGGCTGCGAGGGGAAGTACCTCCACGAGGCCGGGGCGAACCGGGCCGACATCGTGGCCGCGGTCACCGGCGACGACGAGGACAACCTCGTGATCTGCCAGATGGCGAAGCACCACTTCGACGTGCCGCGCACGATCGCCCGGGTGAACAACCCCAAGAACGAGTCCCTGTTCCGCCACCTGGGGGTGGACGAGATCATCAGCCCGACGCGCATGATCCTGGGCTCGATCGAGCAGGACATCCCCGTCCACGAGCTGCTCCACCTGGCGGCCCTGGGGGTTGGCGAGCTGGAGATCATCGAGGCGCGCCTGGAGGCCGGGTCGCCGGCGATCGGCCGCGTCGCGCTGGACCTGAAGGTGCCCCAGGGATGCTCGCTGTTCGGCGTGATCCGCGAGGGCGTGCCAACGCCCATGCACACCGACACGATCCTCGCGGAGGGGGACAAGGTGATCGCGATCGGACGGCCGGATTGTGAGCCGGCGCTTCGCGAGCAGCTGATCGGGGACGTCGCGGAAGGGTAGTCCCTGCGGACGCGGGCCGGGCGGCCACGAGCGGCGCCCGAGGCGGCCTGGTGGTCGGCTCCGGTGACAGGTCACCGCACCACCCGGCATACACCTGTCTTGACAATGGTATTGTCAAGGTTCTAGCATGCGTGTCGACCGGTGAGCATCAAAGGCGGCTCCCCGGCATCCCGCACCGGCACCGGCGGCACTGGGCCGTCGGGCACCAGCAGGAGGTTCGATGAGATGACGATCGTTCGCCGTCCTTCGCCCTTCAGCGAGCTGATGACGCTCCGCCAGGCGATGGACCGCCTCTTCGACGACACGGTCTTCCGGCCGTTCACCCCGCTCGGCAACGGCGAGCTCTCGCGACTGCCGCTCAACGTCCGCACCACGGCGGACGCCCTCATCGTGGAGGCGGACCTCCCGGGGATGCGGCCCGAGGACGTGGAGATCACCCTGGAGAACAACACCCTCACCATCCGCGCCGAGGACCGCACGGAGCGCACGGAGGAGCAGGGCGACTGGCTCGTTCGCGAGATCTCGCGCGGCAGCGTGATGCGGACGGTGACCCTGCCCACCGGCCTGGAGGCAGACCGGGCGGACGCCGTCTTCGAGCACGGCGTGCTCACGCTCCGCGTCCCCAGGGCCGAGCGCGTCAAGCCGCGCCGGATCGAGATCCACCCGGTGACCAGCGGCGAGGCCGCGGCCGTGGAGACTGCCACGCCCGGCGGCAGCGGGGCCTGAAGCCCATGGCGGCGGCGCGCCGGCCGGACCGGGACCCCCGTCGGCCCGTCTACGTGATCAGCGTCGCGGCGACCCTCGTCGAGGCGCATCCGCGGACGCTCCGGATCTACGAGGATGAGGGCCTGGTCTGCCCGGCGCGCACGCCGACCAACATCCGCCTCTACTCCGAGGAGGACATTCGCCGGATCCTGTGGATCCGGCATCTGACCCGGGACCGCGGCGTCAACCTGGCCGGGGTCCGCACCCTGTTCGAGCTCGAGGAGCGCCTCGGCAAGCGCATCCTGGAGGCCCTCTACGACGAGGGCATCCGCAATCAGCAGGCGGACGCGGCGTCCGCCCGGAACCGCACCGATCCTGCCGCCCAACCTGAAACCGAGACGCAGACCGACGTGCCGGACCAGCCGGCCGGCACCCCGAGGAGACCCTGATGGCCAAGCGACCGTCCAACCCGGAGAACCAGGCGTCACCCGCGACGCGGGACCTGCCCCTGGTCGCGCTCCGGGAGACGGTCATCTTCCCGGAGATGATCGTCCCCCTCCAGGTCGGGCGCGAGAAGAGCGTCGCGGCACTCAACGCCGCCGTCGAGAGCGGCGGTCCGATCGCGCTCGTGACCCAGCGCCAGGCCGAGCAGGAGGAGATCGGCGATCCCGCCGAGCTGTACCCGATCGGAACGCTGGCGAAGATCGCGCAGGTGGTCCAGCTCCAGGACGGCACCGTCCGGGCCATCGTCCAGGGCCAGGGCCGGATCCGGGTCCAGGGGTTCGTCCACACGTCGCCGTACCTCGCCGCGCGGGTCGAGGAGCTCAAGGACGAGACGCCGTCCGGCGTCGAGATCCAGGCGCTCATTCGCAGCGTCCAGGCCCAGATCGAGCAGTACGTCGCGAACGGCGCCCCGGTCCCCCCGGAGGCCGCCGTCGCCGCCCGCAACATCACGGAGCCCGGGTTGCTCGCGGACATGGTCGCCTACAGCCCGGACATGTCCACGGAGCAGCGCCAGGAGCTGCTCGAGACGATCGACGTCGAGCAGCGCCTGCGCCTGGTGTCGGCGTTCCTCGCCCGCCAGATCGAGATCCTCGAGCTCAAGGGGAAGATCCAGAGCGAGGTCAAGTCCGAGATGGACAAGACCCAGCGCGAGTACATCCTCCGCGAGCAGCTCAAGGCGATCCAGCGTGAGCTGGGCGAGGACGACCCGCAGCAGGCGGAGATCAACGAGCTGCGCGAGAAGGTCGAGTCGGCCGGCATGCCGGAGGAGGTCCGCGCCCGGGCGATCAAGGAGATCGACCGGATGAGCCGGATCCCGTCCGCCTCGCCCGAGGTCGGCGTCATCCGGACGTACGTGGACTGGCTCGTCTCGCTGCCCTGGAACGTGGCCACCGACGACCGCCTGGACATCCGCGAGGCGGCGACGATCCTGGACGAGGACCACTACGGCCTGGAGAAGATCAAGGAGCGGATCCTCGAGTACCTCGCCGTCCGCACCCTGGCCGACAAGATCCGCAGCCCCATCCTGCTGTTCGTGGGCCCGCCCGGTGTCGGCAAGACCAGCCTGGGCAAGAGCATCGCCCGGGCGATGGGCCGCAAGTTCGTGCGCATGAGCCTCGGCGGCATCCACGACGAGGCCGAGATCCGCGGCCACCGGCGCACCTATATCGGCGCCCTGCCCGGGCGCATCGTCCAGAGTGTCAAGACCGCCGGCACGAACAACCCGGTATTCATGCTGGACGAGGTGGACAAGATCGGCATGGACTTCCGGGGGGACCCGTCGTCCGCGCTGCTCGAGGTGCTGGACCCGGAGCAGAACTTCAGCTTCCAGGACAACTACCTCGAGGTCCCCTTCGATCTGTCCCGGACGCTGTTCATCGCGACGGCCAACCTGCTGGACCCGATCCCGGCGCCCCTGCGCGACCGGATGGAGGTCATCCAGCTGCCGGGCTACACCCAGCTGGAGAAGGTCGAGATCGCCAAGCGGTTCCTGATCCCCAAGCAGATGGAGAACCACGGCCTCAAGGCGAAGCACATCGAGATCGGGGACGACTCGCTCACCGAGCTCGTGCAGGCCTACACCCACGAGGCCGGCGTCCGGAACCTGGAGCGCGAGCTCGCGAACGTCATGCGCAAGGTGGCCCGCCAGGTCGCCGAGGGTCGCAAGCGCAAGGTCGTGGTGGACCTGCGCAAGCTCAACGAGTACCTCGGCCCGCCGCGGTTCGAGTACGGCGAGCTGGAGGCCGAGGACCAGACCGGGAGCGCGATCGGGCTCGTGGTGACCGAGGTCGGCGGTGACGTCGTGGCCGTCGAGGTCACGATGATGGAGGGCAAGGAGGACTTCATCCTCACCGGCCAGCTTGGGGACGTCATGCGCGAGTCGGCGCGGGCCGCCCTGTCCTGGATCCGGACCCACGCCGCGGAGCTGGGGATCGAGCGCGAGGTGTTCGAGAAGCACACGCTCCACATCCATGTCCCCGCCGGCGCGATCCCCAAGGACGGCCCGTCCGCGGGCATCACGATGGCCACCGCGATGGTCTCCGCGCTCACGGGGATCCCCGTCCGCAAGGACGTGGCGATGACGGGCGAGATCACGCTCCGGGGCCGCGTGCTCCCGATCGGCGGGCTCAAGAGCAAGATCCTCGCCGCGCACCTCTCGGGGGCCGGTGTCGTCGTCCTGCCCAAGAAGAACGAGAAGGACCTGCGGGACATCCCCGAGGAGATCCGCAAGCAGCTGAAGCTCGTTCTCGCGGACTCGATGACCCAGGTGCTGGAGGCGGCCCTGCGGCGCAGCCCGAAGGCCTTGGCTGCCAAGACGGCGCCCGTGAGCGAGGGCGGCAGCGGGAAGTCGAAGCGTGGGCCGGAGCCCGGCGTGAGTCGCACGCCGTTCCCCCCCGCGGACCAGCCCCAGGTCGTGGTCAAGGGAAGCTGAAGGAGGCGCCACTGGGACGACCGGTCGCCCGTCTGCCAGACTGCCCTTCGCTGCTCAGGCGGTCGGGGTGAATCAACCCTCCGACGCCTGAGGCGGCGCTCCTGCAAGCCATCAGCCGGAGGATGCGAGTTGCCCTCGACCGGGCGTGAGCGAGGATCACAGCCGGCAACGCGCGCATCGGGTGTCCCAGTGGCGACCCCAGAGCCAGGCGCATGACCATGGAGTACCGGGACTACTACCAGATCCTCGGCGTCCCGCGGACCGCCTCGCAGGCAGAGGTCAAGAAGGCGTTCCGCAAGCTCGCACGCGAGCATCACCCGGACCGCAACCCAAACGACGCGGGCGCCGAGAAGCGGTTCAAGGACGTCAACGAGGCGCACGCGGTCCTGGCCGACCCCGAGAAGCGCAAGCAGTACGACCTGATGGGGGCGAGCTGGGAGCAGTACCAGCGGGCCGGCGGCGGCAGACCCGGCGCAGACCCGTTCGGGCCGGGCGGTCCGTTCGCGGACTTCGGCTTCGGTGGCACCGGGACGAGCCCGGGCGCCGGGCGCCGGGGCGGGGTGCGCTACGAGTTCCGCACCGCCGGCGCCGGGACCGAGGGGGGCGGCGGCTTCTCGGACTTCTTTCGGATGTTCTTCTCCGGGGCCTCTGCCGGGGCCTCGGCGGCACGCGGCGGCAGCGGAACCGGGCAGCGGGCGGCCGGGCGCCGCTCCGGTGCCGAACCGACGCTCGAAGAGATCCTCGCGGAGATGGGTATGAACGGGGACGTCACCGGGGGCGCCGGGACGGCCGGAACCGGGCGGGCCACGCGCCCGAAGCCGCGGCCGGCCGAGATCGAGGCTCCCGCGGAGCTGACCCTCGAGGAGGCCTTCCACGGCACGACTCGGCTGGTGGAGGTGGAGGGCAGGCGCTACGAGGTACAGATTCCGCGCGGCGCGGACACGGGCAGCCGCATCCGGCTCAGCGGGAAGGGGCCGGACGGCCGCGACATCGTGGTCACCGTGCGGCTCCGCGCCCATGCCGTCTACACGCGACGGGGGGCGGACCTGGAGCGCGAGCTGCCGGTCACCCTGCGCGAGGCGCTGCTGGGCGCCGAGGTGCCCGTGGCCTCGCTGGGCGGCCGGCTCCTGCTCACGATCCCCGCCGGCACGCAGAACGGCAAGACCTTCCGCCTGACGGGCCGGGGAATGCCCAGGCTCAAGGGCGAGGGCCCGGGCGACCTGTACCTGAAGATCCGGGTCGTGCTGCCCGCCAAGCTCGACGACGAGACCCTGGCAGCAGCGCGCCGCTTCCTGGACCTGGCCGCCCAGCCGGACCCTCGCCCCGCCACCTGACCACGACCCACGAACCGCCACACGGAACAGGATCATGCAGCTCGATCGCTTCACCGAGAAGGCCCAGGAGGCCATCGTCGCCGCCCAGCAGCTCGCAGAGCGGCTGCAGAGCCCCGTCCTCGACGCGGAGCACCTGCTGGCCGCCCTCGTCGAGCCCGACGAGGGCGTCCCCGCCGAGACGCTTCGTCGCCTGGGCGTGGACCTGGCCGCGTTCCGGGGCGAGCTGGCCGCGCTGCTCGCGACGCGTGCCCGGGTCCAGGGCGGGTCGCTGACCCTGGACCCGCGCGCCAAGCGCGTCATCGAGGGGGCGCAGGAGGAGGCCCGCCGCCTGGGGGACGAGTACACCTCCACGGAGCACCTGCTCCTGGGCGCGGTGGACGCGGGCGGCGACGGCCGGGCGCTCCTGGAGCGACACGGCGCGGGTCGGGAGGCCATCCTGGGCGCGCTCCAGGCCGTCCGCGGCGGGCAGCGGGTGACCGGTCCCCACCCGGAGAGCACGTACCAGGCGCTGGAGAAGTACGGGCGGGACCTGGCCGCGGAGGCGCGGGCCGGGAAGCTGGACCCGGTGATCGGGCGCGACGAGGAGATCCGCCGGGTCATCCAGGTGCTCAGCCGGCGGACCAAGAACAACCCGGTCCTGATCGGCGAGCCGGGCGTGGGCAAGACGGCCATCGCGGAGGGACTCGCCCAGCGGATCGTCCGCGGCGACGTCCCGGAGACGCTCAGGGACAAGCGGGTCATCGCGCTGGACCTGGGCGCGATCATCGCCGGCTCCAAGTTCCGCGGCGAGTTCGAGGAGCGCCTCAAGGCCGTGCTCAAGGAGATCAAGGACTCCGAGGGCCGGGTGATCCTGTTCATCGATGAGCTGCACACCGTTGTTGGAGCCGGCGCCGCCGAGGGCGCGATGGACGCGTCCAACCTGCTCAAGCCGATGCTCGCGCGCGGCGAGCTGCACACGATCGGCGCCACGACGCTGGACGAGTACCGCAAGCACATCGAGAAGGACGCGGCGCTGGAGCGGCGTTTCCAGCCGGTGGTCGTGGACCAGCCCACGGTCGAGGAGACGATCTCGATCCTGCGCGGCCTGCGGGAGCGCTACGAGGTCCACCACGGGGTCCGGATCACGGACTCCGCGCTGGTGGCCGCGGCCACGCTGTCCAACCGCTACATCACGGAGCGGTTCCTGCCGGACAAGGCGATCGACCTCGTGGACGAGGCGGCCTCCCGGCTGCGGATGGAGATCGATTCGATGCCGGTCGAGCTGGACGAGCTCGAGCGGCGCCGGATCCAGCTGGAGATCGAGCGGGAGGCCCTGCGCAAGGAGACCGACGAGGCCTCCGGGACGCGCCTCGATTCGCTCGAGAAGGAGCTGGCCGAGATCGCGGAGCAGGCCGGCGGGATGAAGCAGCGCTGGGAGGCGGAGAAGTCGGCAATCGCTGCGCTGCGCTCCACCAAGGCAGAGCAGGAACAGCTCCAGGTCCGCATCGACCAGGCTGAGCGCGAGGCTGACTACGGCCGCGCCGCTGAGCTCAAGTACGGCCGATCGGCCGAGCTGGCGGAGCGCCAGAAGGCCGAGGAGGCCGCCCTGGCCGCGCTCCAGGGTCCGGGCTCGCTGCTCAAGGAGGAGGTCACCGCGGACGACGTGGCGGACATCGTGGCCGCCTGGACCGGCATCCCGGTCACCCGCCTGATGGAGGGCGAGCTGGAGAAGCTGGTCCACATGGAGGAGCGGCTCCACGAGCGGGTCGTCGGCCAGGGCGAGGCCGTGGCCGCGGTCTCGGACGCCGTCCGGCGCGCCCGCGCCGGGCTTGGCGACCCGCGGCGCCCGATCGGCTCGTTCCTGTTCCTGGGCCCCACCGGGGTGGGCAAGACGGAGCTGGCCCGGGCCCTCGCCCGCTTCCTGTTCGACGACGAGCAGGCGATGGTCCGGATCGACATGAGCGAGTACATGGAGAAGTTCGCCGTGTCGCGGCTGGTCGGGGCGCCTCCCGGCTACGTGGGCTACGAGGAGGGCGGCCAGCTGACGGAGGCCGTCCGCAGACGGCCCTACCAGGTGGTGCTGCTGGACGAGATCGAGAAGGCGCACCCGGACGTGTTCAACGTCCTGCTCCAGGTGCTGGAGGACGGGCGGCTGACGGACTCGCAGGGCCGAACGGTGGATTTCCGCAACACGGTCGTGATCATGACCAGCAACGTCGGCAGCACGCAGATCCAGGCGTTCGCGGGCCGGCCCGACGGCGAGGCCTACGAGGCGATGAAGCGCCAGGTGACCGATGCGCTCCGCGGCCAGTTCCGGCCGGAGTTCCTCAACCGGATCGACGAGGTCATCGTGTTCCATGCGCTGACCGACGTGGAGCTGGTGGCGATCGCGGACCTGCGGCTGGCGGAGCTGGTGGACCGGATCGCGGCGACGGACGTCACGCTGGAGGTCACACCGGCCGCCCGACAGCTGATCGTGCGCGAGGGGACGGACCCCGCCTTCGGCGCCCGACCGCTCAAGCGCACGATCCAGCGCCTATTGGAGAACCCGTTCGCGCGGGCGCTCCTGTCCGGGGCGTTCAAGCCCGGTGACCGGGTCGTCGCGAACGCGGACCCGGTCTCCGGGACGCTCCTGTTCTCGAGCGAGACCGGCACGGTGGTCACCGACGCTGCGACCCGACGGGACGCGCGCAGCCGGGACGAGGACGAGGAAGGGGGGGCCGGGGCCGGCACCGGGCTGGGCAGCTCCGCATTCGACCTGCCGGCGCTCGAGGGCCGCAAGGGGCCCGACGGCGGCTCACGGCCCAACTAGGCGGACGGGGCACGGGCTCCGCCGATGCGCTACGACGAGGTTGTCCACCGCCTGACGCCGCTGCCGGAGGCGCTGCCCGAGGGGCCTCCGGCGCTGATCCCCGTGCTCGCCGAGACCGGCGGACTACGCCCGCGCACTGCCCTCGAGGCCGCCGACGGCACCAGCCGACCGGCCGCCGTGCTGGTCCTGCTGTACCCCGGCGAGGACGGCGAGGCGAGGATCCTGCTGACGGAGCGGACGGACCGAGGCGGTCACCACTCGGGCGAGGTGTCGTTTCCGGGCGGGCGCGCGGAAGCGGGAGACGCAGACCTCACGGCGACCGCGCTGCGCGAGGCGGCGGAGGAGGTTGGGCTGGACCCGGGGCAGGCGGGGGTGCGCGTGCTGGGCACCCTGCCCGTCCAGTGGATCCCCGTCAGCAACTTCACCGTGACGCCCGTGCTTGCGCTCGCGGAGCGGCGGCCGGCGATGACCCCCCAGGCATCGGAGGTGGCCGCGATCCTGGAGGTGCCCGTGCGGCTCTTCCTGCCGGGGGCCGAGCTGCTACCCGTGGAACGCGAAGTCCGCGGCTGGCGGGTCCGGTACGCGGCGTACCCGGTGGAGGGGCTGGCAGTGTGGGGCATGACCGCGCGGGTGCTGGGCGGCCTGGGCGCGTGGCTGGGCAGCCCGACGGGGTAGCGACCATCGACCCGGCCTGATCGTACGCAGCGGCCCGTTACCAGCGAGCCGCCAGCGGGTGTATGCGTCGGGCGCTCGCAGCGCCGGCCGCTTGCTCTACAGGGGCTCGCCTTCTTCGGCGTCCGGGTCCTCGCCGCGGCGGGAGGTGTCCACCGGGCGTGGGGCGAGGCGGCCATCCCCGCGCTCCACAGGACCGGGCAGCGCGACCGCATCCACGATCCGGCCCCCGATCGCGAGCCGCGGCGCCGGCAGCTCCACCACGATCGCGCGCATCGGCGAGCCGTCTGTCCAGGCACCATGGATCACGTCCGGCGGCCAGACCACCGCCTCGCCGGCGGTCACGCGGGTGCGCTCTTCGCCCACGCCCACCCAGCCGCCGCCCTCGATCACCACGAAGAAGGTCGTGTTCGGGTTCGTGTGCGGGATGATCCGGGCCCGCCGGCCGAACGCCAGCTCCGCGATGACCCCGCCGCCACCGCTCTCGATCACCTGGCCTTCGATGCCCTCCGTCCCCGGGGGCCCGTCCGGGCGCCGGTGGCCGACCCCGAACCGCCGGACCTCGATCGGCACGGCGATCTGCCCGTCAGCGGCGCCGGCGCCGGCGCGAGCCCTTGGTGCGGATGGTGGACTCCGGCTTGGCGAACCGCTCGCGCGAGTAGTAGCGCTGCTTGGCGAGCTGCCGCTCGTAGGCCCGGAAGAAGGGTGGGAACTTGACGAACCGGACCCACACCATGACGCCCAGCCCGCCCACCAGGATGGCCAGCACGATGATCCAGTCGAACCGGAACACGGCCCCGACGAGGATCAGGGAGAACAGGATCACGCCCGTCCACAGGAGCCACTCGTACATCTCCAGGTACACCTTGTGCCGGTGCAGCTGGCGGGTACGGACGTTGTAGAACACGATCGTCGCGATCAGCGAGATCAGGGACGCAACCCAGATCGGCTGGTAGATATCGGGGAAGTTCTCGGCGCTGAAGGCCTCGAACATGTACTCCCAGGGCAGCAGCTTCACGCGAGTCGTCTCCACGGCGGCCGGGGCGCCCGGCCGGGACTTGGGCCGTCCGAGTATGCCACGGCCCCACGGTATACTCGGCGCCTGAACGCGCCCGCCCGCGGCGGCCCGGAGACCGTCCCCAGGGCCGATTGCGCGGAGGGCTTGGCCGGATCGCCCGCAGGGAGGACCCGCGCAGGTGCGTGCGCTGCTGTCGGTCGCGAACCGCGAGGGGATCTCCGGATTCGCCCGCGAGCTCGGGCGGATGGGCGTGGATCTCTACGCCACCGATGGCACCCGGGAGCACCTCGCCCAGGACGGGATCGAGGCGGCGTCCGTCGGCGACCTCACGGCGGTGCCTCCGCTGGTGGGCGGCCAGGTCCGCACCTTCCACCCCGCCATCTACGCCGGCATTCTCGCCCGCCGTGATGTCCCCGAGCAGCTGGAGCAGCTCGCGGAGCATGGCATCGGGCTGATCGACCTCGTGGTCGTCAACGTCAAGCCGTTCGCCCCGGAGGTGGGCCGGCATCACATCGGGATCGACGAGGCGATCGAGATGATCGACGTCGGCGGGGCTGCGCTCCTGGGGGCCGCCGCCCGCAACGCCGCCGGCGTGACGGCCGTGTGCCACCCGGAGAGCTACCCGCTGGTGCTGGAAGAGCTGCGCACCCTCGGCCAGGTCTCGGCGGACACGCGCTACCGCCTGGCGGCGGACGCCTACAGCACGGTGGCGGCGTATCACGCGGAGATCGCGGCGTACCTCAACCAGATCTCGGGCAACGTCCACCCGGACCGGCTGGCCATCGTGCTGGAGAAGGTCGCAGACCTCCCGTACGGCGAGAACCCGCACCAGCGGGCGGCGTTCTATCGCGAGACGACCCATCGCTCGGGCTCGCTGGCGGACGCCTCCCAGCTGCACGGCGCCCCGCCCACGTTCAACAACCTGCTCGATATCGACGCCGCCTACCGGATCGCCTCCGACTACACGACCCCCACTGTGGTCATCGCCAAGCACACGGACCCGGTGGGCATCGCCACCTCGGACGAGCTGGTGGAGGCCTACCGCAAGGCCCTCGAGACGGACCCGGTGGCGTCCTTCGGCGGGATCGTGGGCGTCAACCGGGAGCTGGATGGCGCGACGGCGCGCGAGATCGCGGCCAACTCCTACGAGGCCGTGGTCGCCCCCGGCTTCTCGCAGGCCGCCCTGGGGATCCTCCAGTCCCAGCCCGGCCTGGAGCTGCTCGCCGTGCCGCCCTCCCCCACCGAGGGCATGCGGGACTACGGCATCGCGAACCTGGACTTCAAGCGCGTCGGCGGCGGCCTGCTCGTCGAGGCGCTGGACTCCGTGGACCTGGACCGGGGCCGGCTCCAGGTCGTGACCAAGCGCCATCCCACCCTGGGCGAGCTGACCGACCTGCTGTTCGCGTGGCGGGCGGTCCGCCACGTCCGCTCCAACGCGATCGTGCTGGTCCGCAACGCGGCGACGGTGGGGATCGGCGCCGCACAGGCAAGCCGGAACGTGTCGGTGGACATCGCGCTGCGGCGGGCTGGCCCGCGGGCGAAGCTGGCCGTGATGGCGTCCGACGCGTACTTCCCCTTCCCGGACGGTATCCAGATCGCCGCCAACGCGGGCGTGACCGCGATCATCCAGCCCGGCGGCTCGATCCGCGACGAGATGGCGATCGAGGTGGCGGACCGCCACCACCTGGCCATGGTGTTCACGGGCAAGCGCCACTTCCGCCACTAGCTCCCTGGGCCGAGTGCCCGCGGAGCCCCACCTCGGCCCTCGGAGGGCGAGTCGCCCAAACGGTTGCCAGTTTCACGGACGGAGGCCCCATGGAGAAGCTCCTCGCGCTCGAGATGGTCCGCGTCACAGAGGCCGCCGCGATCGCCTCGGCCCGGTTCATGGGCCGCGGCGAGCGGGACCTCGCGGATGACGCGGCGGTGGAGGCCATGCGGGCGGCCATGGACGAGACGGACATCGCCGGCACCATCGTCATCGGCGAGGGGGAGCGGGACGAGGCGCCGATGCTGTACATCGGCGAGCAGGTCGGGCGGCACGACGACGGCGACGACGCCGTGGACGAGGTGGACATCGCCGTGGACCCGCTCGAGGGGACCAACCTCGTGGCCACCGGGCAGGCCGGCGCGATCACGGTGCTGGCGGCATCAGAGAAGGGGGGCCTGACCAACGCGCCCGACACCTACCTCGAGAAGCTGTGCGTGGGCCCCGTGGCAGCAGGCGCCGTGGACATCACCGTGTCGCCGTCCGAGAACTGCCACCGGATCGCCGAGGCGCTGCGCCGGAAGACGTCCGACATCACGGTGATCATCCTGGATCGTCCGCGACACGCGGACCTGATGGCCGAGGTGCGCTCCACCGGTGCCCGGATCAAGCTCATCAGCGACGGCGACCTGTCGGCCGCGATCAGCTGCGCCGTCCAGGGCACCGGTGTGCACGCGGTGATGGGGATCGGCGGCGCGCCCGAGGGCGTGATCACGGCCGCCGCCCTGCGCTGCCTGGGCGGCGAGATCCAGGCCCGGTTCCGGTTCCGCAACGACGAGGAGAGAGAACGGGCCGTCGCGATGATGGGCCACGCGAACGAGAGCCGCGTGTACCGGACCGAAGAGCTTGCGTCCGGCGAGCAGCTGGTGTTCGCCGCGACCGGCGTGACGCCCGGCGAGCTGCTCCAGGGCGTCCGGTTCTTCGGTGGCGGGGCGCGCACGCACTCGCTGGTGATGGCCTACCAGACCAAGCAGGTCCGGTTCGTGGACACGGTCCACATGTTCGACCGGGACCGGCCGCCGGCCGTCAGGCTGTAGCGGGTCACGAGCCGGGCGTCCGCCGGCCGGCTGCCGTCGCCCCAACACCGTTGGGCTGGCGCTTCACGACAGCCCGCTTCGTCACCGACATGTACCCCCGGCCGTCCGAGCAGGTTGCCGGGGGGATCCGGGAGCGGGGCGGCGCTCCGACAGGGCCGTGGAGCTCACATGGACGATCGGTGGAGGGTCGCGATCCTGGCAGCGGTCGTACTGGCGCTGCTGACCAGCGGGTGCCGGGACGGCCGACGGTGGGAGCCGTTGCCCGTCGGAACGTGTGTCAGGGAGTCGGATGATGGGGGCAGCGCCGTCGTCTCCTGCGCCGAACCGCATACCCACAAGGTGACCGCCATCGTCGCCGGCACCGGGGAGGCCTGTCCCGAGAACACGGTCATGTATTCCTCGCCTGCGGACCCGGATGATGGCCTGATGACCACGTGCTTCCAGGCGCACCGGGTCCTCGAGGACCCTCAGCGCTGACGCCTCAGACCGACGGGCGCCAGCCCGCCCCGTCCCAGGCGGCGATGTCACGCACCGAGCCCGGCCCCGCCGCCATGCGGCGCCGCGCCGCGGCGGTCGCAACCGTCTCGCCCCAGCCGGGCGGCGCCAAGCCCGGCGCCAGGTCCGCCAGGGGCGCCAGGACGAACAGCCTTTCCCGGGCCTCCCGGTGCGGCACGACCAGCGGCAGTGTCGCCTTGGCCGGGTCCTCGCTCCGCCCCTCGGGGGGCCGCTCCACGTCCACCCGATGCCGGCCGAAGACCAGCAGGTCCAGGTCAACCTCGCGTGGGCCCCACCGTTCGCGCTGGCGGCGCCCGAACGCGCGCTCGAGCGCCTTGAGCGCGACGAGGAGGGCCGTGGCGCCGGTCGCGGGATCCGGTCCCGCGGGCACGTCCAGGGCCACGACCGCGTTGCGGAACTCCGGCTGGTCCGTAACCCCCACGGGCTCGGTCGCGTACAGGCGGGACACGCCCCGCAGGCGGACGCCGGGCAGGGCAGCCAGCGCATGGACGGCCGCGGTCAGCGTGCCGGCGGCATCGCCGACGTTCGCCCCCAACCCGATGTACGCCCGCACGCGACCCACGGCTCGTCGCCCCTCCATCGGTAGACTCCGGGCACATGCCCGAGGTCACCGTCGTCATCCTCGCTCCCGCGCTCGCGGCCGGTGCCGGTCCGCTGGAACGCGCGCTGGACGCGGCACGCACGGCGCTCACCGAGCACCACCGTGCGGGCTTCCTCGCGGCCGGTGCGGCGCGGGTGGTCGCCCACCGGGAGCCGCCCGACGATACCCCATTCGGCGCCCGCCTCCGCCGCCTCGTCACGGAGCTCCGGCCCGATGGGCTGATCGTGCTGGGTGCAGGCGCGATCCCGCTCGCCACCCTCGCCGACCGGGCCGCGTTCGTCGCCGCCGCCGCATCGGGGGCTCCGGGTGCCCTCGCCAACCACCGCTACTCCGCCGACGTGATCGCGATCGCGCGGGCCGCCGACGTCCTGGCGGGCATCCCGGATCTCCCGTCGGACAATGCGCTCCCCCGCTGGCTGGCCGAGGCAGCCGGGGTGGAGGTCCGGGACCTGGCCGCCCGGCGCAGGCTGGCGATGGACGTGGACTCACCGCTGGATCTGCTGCTGCTGGAGGGCGCGAGCGGGGCGCCGGCCCTGCCGCTCCCCGGCGACGACGAGGCCGCCCCGGTCCGCGCCCGGCTGGCGGCACTCCGGCGCCTGGCGACGGACCCTGCCGCCGAGCTGCTGGTGGCGGGCCGGACGTCCGCGGCCGACCTGCGGTGGCTGGAGCGGCACACGCATGCCCGGACACGGGCCCTGGTCGAGGAGCGCGGCCTGCGCACCGCGGTCGCTGCCGGCCTCCTGGGCCGTCCGAACCGCCGTCCGCCCCGAAGCCTGCTCGGGGAGCTGCTGGACCGCGACGGGCCGGCGAGCCTGGGCCGCCACGTCGCCGCCATCAGCGACGGGGCCCTCGTGGACTCGCGCGTGCTCCTCGCCCATCGCCTGGGCGCCGACGAACGGGCCTGGCCGCCGCCCGAGGATCGCTTCGCCGCCGATCTCCTGCTCGCCGACCGGGTCGTGGATCCCTGGCTGCGATCCCTGGCGGACGCAGCGGCCGGCGCACCAGTCCCTGTTCTGCTGGGCGCACACTCGCTGGTCGGGCCGGGCGTGCGCCTCGCGCTCCGGCGCGCTCGCTCGCGCCCGCGCCCGCGCGACACGGGATAGGGCCGTGAACGACGACCGCCCCACCTCGCTGGAACCCGGCTTCCGCCGCGAGGCAATGCCCGATCCCGAGGAGGTGGGCGAGGACGAGGCACTGGTCGCCCGTCTGCGAGCCGAGATCGAGGCCGACGGCCCGATCACGTTCGCGCGCTTCATGGAGCGGGCGCTGTACGAGCCCGGGCACGGCTACTACCGGCGCCCGAGCCCGGGTCCCGGACCGGCCGGCGATTACCTCACGGCCCCCGAGGCCCATCCCATCTTCGGCGCCGTGATCGGCCGGCTCCTCGAGCAGGCCTGGGAGGCCCTCGGCCGGCCCGACCCGTTCACGATCACGGAGCCCGGGGCCGGCACGGGCGCCCTCGCCGCTGGCCTGCTGGGTGGCCTCCGGGATCTCGGCTCGCCGATGCTGCAGGCCGTCCGCTACCGCCCGCTCGAGGTCGAGCCCAGGCGCCTGCACGCCCTCGAGGAACGCCTGGCGGCAGACGGCCTGGCCGCCCACCTCGAGAGCGACGCGCCGCCCGGGGCAGGCGCCGAGACCGGAGCGGTGGTCGCCAACGAGGTCCTCGACGCGCTGCCCGTGCACCGGGTCGTGGGGCGACCCGGCGGCCTGCGCGAGCTCCTCGTCGCCGTCGACGACGGCCGGTTCGTGCCGATCGAGGCGCCGCCCACCACCCCGGAGCTCGCCCGCCGGCTCACCGGCGAGGGCGTTGGCCTCGCGGACGGCCAGGTGACCGAGGTGTGCCTCGCCCTGGACGGCTGGCTCGCGGACGCGACCCGACACCTGGCTCGCGGCGTCGTGACCCTGGTTGACTACGCCGAGGAGCCCTCGGCCCTTCACGCCCCGGAGCGGCGCGATGGGACCCTGCGCGCCTTCGCCCGCCACGCCGTCGGCGGCGATCCCTTCCGCCACGTCGGCCGGCAGGACCTGACCGCGACCGTGGACCTGGCCGCCGTCCGGAGCGCCGCGGCGACCGCCGGCCTGGTGCCCCTGGGCGAGACCACGCAGGCGGAGCTGCTCGCCGCCGTCGGATCCGGCCCCCTCGCGGACGCCTTCATGCGTCGCTCGGGCGCGACCCTCGAGGACGCCCTGCGCCTCCGGTCTGCCCTTGTGCGGCTGATGGACACCCGCGGCATGGGTGCCTTCCGGGTGCTGGCCTTCGGCCGGGACCTGCCGCCGGGGACGCTCCTGCCCGGGCTGGGACGGGTCGCTCGGCCCCCCGGTTGACGGTCCGACCGGCTCCCATCGGGGGGACGCGGCGGCGGTCCCCGGCCCATGAGCCGCTGCTAGAATGCGGAGGCCGAGCCGGCCCGAGCAGGGGCGGCGGCCTGCCCAAGGATCACCAACGCGAACGGGCGCCGGCACTCGCCGCCGGTCCCGCTCGACACCGAGGATCTCGTGACCGGCATCTGGTACGTCGTCGGGTTCGCCATCGCGGGCACTGCGTTCGTCTTCCTGGTGATCGGCCTCGCCTGGCTGCTCACGCACCGCACCCGGGGCGACCGCCACAAGGGCTACCCGTACGAGTCCGGGATCGACACCTACGGCGACACCCACGCCCGGTTCGGCATCTCCTTCTACATCTACGCCCTGCTGTTCGTCGCCTTCGACATCGAGGTGGTGTTCATCTACCTCTGGGCGCTGATCTTCCGATCGGACACGTCCGGGCTGGACCCGGCGCTCCTGTTCGTGAGCATGCTCATCTTCGTCGGAATCCTCCTGATCGGCCTCGCCTACGCGTGGCGCAAGGGGGTGCTCTCGTGGAAGTGACCGCGGGCGCCGGCGCGGACGCCGGCGCGGGCGGCCTGTCGGACGACGCCCAGGCGCCCGGGGGGCCGGTCGAGCCCGCGGACGGCCTCGGCACCGCGGAGACCGCGCTGGTCGCCGCCTCGCCCGGGGACGTGGCGCGGCCGATCATCGTGCCCAACACGCTCTGGACGTCGGTCCGGCCCGAGGCGTACGGCGGCATGCTCACGACCGAGCACACGCACCTCCGTGGGCTCGAGGGCTCGGACCTCATGCTCAAGGACGACGCGCGCTGGGGCGCGCTGCAGGTCATCCCCACCCAGGCCGACCGGGTCATCGACCTGATCCGGATGAACAGCCTGTGGCCCCTGCTGTCGGGTCTCGCCTGCTGTGCGTTCGAGATGATGTCGGGGGCCACGTCCCGCAACGACATGGACCGCTGGGGCATGTTCCCGTTCCGCGCCAGCCCCCGTCAGGCGGACGTCCTGATCGTCGCCGGCACCCTGACCACCAAGATGGCCGGCCCGCTGGTCCGCCTCTGGGAGCAGATGCCGGAGCCCAAGTGGTGCGTCGCCATGGGTGACTGCACCTGCTCCGGCGGCCGCTACAAGCGCAGCTACTCCACGATCGAGGGCATCGACCGGGTCATGCCGGTGGACGTCTACGTGCCCGGCTGCCCGCCGCGGCCCGAGGGCTTGATCTACGGGATGCTCAAGCTGGGCCAACTGGTCAAGGAGCGCCGCGGGCACTGGCCCGAGCGGCCCATCGGCCCCACCGTGCCGGAGGACGTCTAGGCGTGGACCGCTCGCTCCGCACCCGGCTCGAGGCCCGCTTCGCGGACCGCCTGACCGGCCCCGTCCGCCAGCGCCACGAGGAGACCGAGATCCGGGTCCAGCCGTCGGACGTGATCGAGGTGATCCGAACGCTGCACGACGACCCGGAGCTGGAGTTTGTCATCCTCGCCGACCTGTGCGGCGTGGACACCGGGAACCACATGCAGGTCGTGTACCACCTGTGGTCCGAGCGCACGCCGGACTGGCTCCGCGTCATCGCGGACGGCCTGCCGCGGGACGATCCCCGCGTCCCCACCCTCACCGGCCTGTGGCCGGGCGCGGAGTGGATGGAGCGCGAGACCTACGACATGTTCGGCATCATCTTCGAGGGCAACCGGGACCTGCGCCGGATCCTCATGCCGCCCGACTACACCAGCTTCCCGCTGCGCAAGGACTTCTACCTGGCCGACGACGCCGCCCGCTCGCCGGGCGGTGGCGTGCGCCACATGGAGCAGACGCACGCCCCGTCCCAGGCGACGCCGTCCGTGGTCCGCCGGACCGTGAAGGCCTGACGATGACGACCGGCGAGAAGCCCCACCAGCACGCGTCCGCGGACGACCCGCGGATCATGCTCGACGACCAGATCGGCATGTTCGAGGCCGTCCCGCCGTACCCGCCGCGCACGGAGCGCGAGGCGGAGTTCTACTCGCTGGGCGACGGCGAGATGTTCCTCAACATGGGCCCTCACCACCCGTCCACGCACGGCGTGCTCCGGGTCGTGCTCAAGATCAACGGCGAGCAGGTCGTGGACCTGGACCCGGTCCTCGGCTATCTCCACCGCGGCGTGGAGAAGCTGTGCGAGAACTCGGACTACCACCACGTCATCACCCAGATGGACCCACTGGAGTACGTGAGCTCGCTGTTCTGCGAGTGGGCCCCGGTGATGTCGTTCGAGAACCTGCTGGACGTCGAGGTCCCGAAACGTGCGGAGTACATCCGGGTGCTGACCGGGGAGCTGCTCCGCATCTCAAGCCATGGGCTGTTCCAGGGGTTCATGGCCCTGGACCTGGGCGGCCTGACCCCGATCCTGTACAGCTTCATCGAGCGTGACGAGATCGTGGAGATGCTGGCCGCGATCACCGGCCAGCGGATGCTGTTCAACTACTTCCGGATCGGCGGCGTGAACGGGGACCTGAACCACGAGTTCATGTCCCGCCTGGGCGACTGGATGAGCCGGGCGCTGGTCCAGTTCGAGGCCAACGCCGGACTGCTCAACGAGAACGAGATCTTCGTCCGACGGATGCGCGGCGTCGGGGTGGTTGACCGGGACATGGCGCTGCGCATGGGCGTGACCGGGCCCAACCTCCGGGCGGCCGGCGTCCCGTTCGACGTCCGGCGGGCGCACCCCTACTCGGTCTACCCGGAGCTCGAGTTCGACATCCCCGTCCGTGGCGCCAACGGCGGCGGCGACTCGCTGGACCGCTACCTGATTCGCCTGGACGAGATCAAGCAGAGCCTGCACATCATCGACCAGTGCCTCCACAACATGCCCGACGGGCCGGTCATGGCCCGCCTGCCCCGGCTCCTCCGGCCGCGCCCCGGACGCTCGTGGGCCGCCGTGGAGGCGCCGCGCGGCCTGTTCGGCACGTACGCCATCTCTGACGGCACGGACCAGCCGTTCCGGCTCAAGATCCACGACCCCTCGTTCGTGAACCTGCAGCTCGTGGGGCTCCTGGTGAAGGGCAACCTGATCGCCGACACGATGGCGGTGATGTCGTCCCTGGACCCGATCATGGGCGGAATCGACAAGTGACGCCCACGCCCATGCCCTCCGGGCCCTTCGTTGCCAGCTCTGCGGCGTCGCTCACGCACGTCGGGGTGCGCTCGCTCCGCTGCTCGCCGGCGCCTCGGTCGCGAAGGGCCTGGGCGTGGGCTGGCGTCCAGGGCGCGTCGGAGCCCAGGCGGGAGTCTCCGGCATGACCGCGGTGAACCGCACCTGGGGCAACCTGACCCTGGCCGGGAAGATCCTGATCCCGCTGCTGATCGTGCTCGGGCTGCTCACGGCCGGGCTGGTGGCGCTCGTGATCCTCGTCGGGCCGTGGGTCGGGGAAACGCTGACCTCCAACCTGGGCATCGTCCGGTTCGTGGCCGCGATCGGGGGCGTGCTGCTGTTCAGCATCCCGGCCGCGTTCATCATCATCTACATGGAGCTCAAGGTCATCGCGCGGATGAACCTGCGGATCGGTCCCAACCGGATCGGCCCGGCGGGGGCGGCGATGTCCGTGGTCCACGGCCTCAAGGTCCTCACCAAGGAGGACTTCACGCCCAACAGCTCGGACCGGCTGGTGTTCACGGTCGCCCCGGTCGTCGTGTTCCTGACCTCGGTGATGGTGTTCCTGGTCATCCCGTTCGGGCCTGGGCTCGTGGGGCAGCCCCTGAACATCGGCATCCTCTACCTGTTCGCGGTCGGCGGCATGTCCGTGGTCGGGCTGCTGATGGCCGGCTGGGCGAGCTTCAACAAGTACTCGCTGCTGGGAGGCCTCCGCGCCGCGGCGCAGGCCGTGAGCTACGAGATCCCGCTCACGCTGTCCGTGGTGGGCCTGATCCTGCTGGCCGGCACCCTCAGCGTCTACGAGCTTGCCGAGCAGCAGGCCGGCTGGTTCACGGACTGGTACGTGTTCCGCCAGCCGGTGGGCGCCCTGATCTTCTTCATCGCCGCCATCGCGGAGGCCAACCGGACGCCGTTCGACATGTCGGAGGCGGACTCCGAGATCGTCGCCGGCTTCGCCACCGAGTACTCGGGGATGCGGTTCGGCTTCCTGTTCTTCGCCGAGTACGTGAACGTGTTCATCGTCTCGGCGCTGCTGGTGACCTTCTTCTTCGGCGCCTGGAACGCGCCCGTGGACGTGAACTGGCTCCTCGCCCAGGTGGGGCTGGGGCCGGTGACGCTGGCGCTGGATCCCGGGTCCATGGGGATCGGGCTGATCCTCGCGATCGCGCTGGTCCCGGTCGCGATCATCGGGGCGCTGGCCCTGCTCCTCTGGCTGGCCCGCAGCTCCATGCCGGCGTGGCAGGCCCTGCTCATCGGATTCGTCCTGTTCAACGTCCTGGCGTTCGGGCTCCTCGGCCTGGCGGCCTACGTGGGCCTGGACTGGGTCTCCGGGCTGACCTGGTTCATGATCAAGTGCTTCAGCTTCGTGTTCGTGTTCGTGTGGATGCGCGGCACCTTCCCCCGGGTGCGCATCGACCAGCTGATGGGCTTCGCGTGGAAGTGGCTGCTGCCCGCCGCCCTGCTCAACCTGTTCCTGACCGCGGCCGCGATCCTCGTCGCGGACGGGATAAGGGCGGGGTGAGGCGATGAACACGATCCCCGGCATCGGCCTCGTCCGTGGCATGGGCCTCACCCTGCGGCGGTTCTTCCAGCCCAAGGCCACCATCCAGTGGCCGGAGCAGCCGGCGGACGTCGCGGTCAAGTTCCGCGGCCGCCTCCAGCTGCTGTACGACGAGTACGGCACGCTCAAGTGCGAGACCTGCTTCCAGTGCGCCCAGGCCTGCCCGATCGAGTGCATCGACATGGGCGGCATCGACACCAAGGGCCGCTTCCACGTCCACTGGGGCGCGCCCGAGACGTACGGCGAGCGACGCGAGGAATCCGCGATCCGGCGCTCCGGGCGGCCCGTGGCGGACCCCGCCCACACGCGCTTCGAGGGCATCGACCTCGCTCCCCTGGACGCGATCCTGGAGGCCCACGACTACGACCCGAGGGCGATGCTCGCGATCCTCGAGGAGACGCAGGCCCAGTACGGCCACCTCCCGGTCGCGGCGCTCAAGCACATCTCCCGGGTGACGGGCGCCTGGTACGCGATGATCTACGGCACCGCGACCTACTACCGGCACCTGCGCTTCGAGCCGCCGTCCGTGGCCGGCATCCCGGCCGCCGGCGAGGCGCAGCTGGCCGTCGAGAACGCCTATCTCTCCGGGCTGGACGCCGCGCTGGGCGGCGGAGGGCGGGCATCGTGACCGCCTTCCTCGCCATCCCCCGCGACTGGCCGCGCATCCTGACCGGGCGCGCTGACGCGCTCGCGGCAGACCCTGCCGACCTCGATGCGGCCGTGCGAGAGGGTGCCTTCGAGGGCCTGCGGGTCGCGGTCCGGGACCTGGGCGCCACCGGCACGATCGCAACCCTTGCCGCGTCCGGCCTGCGCGGGCGTGGCGGGGCCGGCTACCCGGCCGGCGAGAAGTGGCGGGCCGCGGCGGCCGGTCCGGCCGCCCAGCGATACGTGGTCGCCAACGGCTACGGCGCGGACCCGGCCACCCGGACGGACCAGGCCCTCCTCGCCACCGATCCGTGGGGCGTCATCGAGGGCGTCGTGATCGCCGCCTTCGCGATCGGCGCCACCGAGGCGATCATCGCGGTCCGCGCCGACGATCCCGCGCTGGTCGCGATGCTGGACGGCGCGGTCCTGGCGGCCGAGGAGGCCGGCTTTGCCGGCGACGACGTCCTGGGCACCGGCCACCGGGTCACGATCACCGTCCGGCCGGTCCAGGGGGCCTGGATGCTGGGCGAGGAGACCGTTCTCCTGCGCGCGCTCGAGGGGAAGCGTGGCCAGCCCGAGCAGAAGCCGCCCTACCCCACCGAGCGTGGCCTGTTCGACCGGCCCACGGTGGTCAACAACGTGCAGACCCTGGCCGCCGTGCCCTGGATCCTCCGCCAGGGCGGAACGGCGTTCGCCGCGACCGGCGTGCCGGGCGCCCCCGGCACGATCCTGGTCGGGCTGCGCGGCCCCGAGGGCGCCGGCGTCGCGGAGGTCCCCCTCGGCACGCCACTCCGTGAGCTCGTGAAGCTCGCCGGCGGCACCGGATCGCGGGCGCTCAAGGCCGTCCTCGTCGGCGGTCCCGCCGGCGGCATGCTGCCGGCGGACCAGCTGGACACCCCCTACGAGTTCGACGCCCTGCGCGCGGCCGGCGCCCACATCGGGTCGGGCTCGGTGGTGATCGCGGACGAGCGGGCGTGCGTCGTGGACCTGGCGCGGCTGCTCACCCGCTTCTCGGCCGACAACGCGTGCGGCAAGACGATCCCCTGCCGTATCGGGCTGCGGCGCCTGTCCGAGATCGGGGACCGGGTCGCGTCCGGCCACGTCCGGCCCAACGACGCCGCGCTGATCAGCGACCTGGCCCACGACATCGCGGCCAGCGCCCTGTGCGACCACGAGCGCCTGGCCACCCTGCCGTTCACAAGCGGGATGCGATACTTCCGCTCCGAGATCGACGACCACATCCTTCGCGGCTCCTGCCCTGCCGGCGTCTGCCAGCCGATCACGGTGGCGGCGGGCGCGGCCCACCAGGACCACGCGTCATGACCGACCTCGTCACGCGCCCCGACTCCGTCCCGGACCAGCCGAAGCGCTCCGGCCCGCCCGAGCGGCCGGTGCGCGCGGTGGAGTCCCGCCCGGACATCCCGATCGCCCTGGACACGGTCACGCCGCTCGACGACACGCTCGCCGAGCGCCTGATCACCACCCAGGCCCCACAGCGGCCGCAGAGCACGCCGCGGATCCGGATCGAGGTGGACGGTCGGGTCGTCGAGGGGTTCGAGGGCCAGACGATCCTCGAGGTCTGCCGCGACGCCGGGATCGAGATCCCCACCCTGTGCTACGAGCCCAAGCTGCCCGGCTTCGGCGCCTGCCGGATGTGCGTGGTGGAGGTCGAGGGCGAGGAGAGCCCGCCGATCTCGTGCTCGCGCGAGGCCGAGGCGGGGATGGTCGTCCAGACCCAGACCGACGAGCTGCGGCGCCTGCGGCGGACGAACCTGGAGCTGATCTTCAGCGACCACAACGCGTACTGCCTGCCGCCCTGCCAGAACAAGTGCCCCAGCCACATCGACATCCCGGGCTTTCTCAAGGCGAACGCGGAGGCGAACTTCCGGGACAGCGCCCGGATCTTCAAGCGCACCATCCCGTTCCCGTCCATCCTCGGCCGCGTGTGTCCCGCCCCGTGCGAGGAGCACTGCCGCCGGGACGAGGTGGACGAGGCGATCGCGATCCGCGACAGCCACCGCTACGCCGGCGACCAGGTCCTGCGCCAGATGCTGGACGAGGGCATGGATCCGCCGCTGCCGTTCGAGCGTCAGGCGCCCACCGGCCGCCGGGCCGCCGTCATCGGCTCCGGCCCGGCGGGCATGAGCGCGGCCTACTACCTGCTGCTCAACGGCCACGAGGTCACCGTGTTCGAGCGGGATCCCGCCCCCGGCGGCATGCTCCGCTACGGCATCCCCCAGTACCGGCTGCCCAAGGTCGAGGTGCTGGAGGCCGAGTACGAGGCGGTCTGGCGCCTGGGCGCGAAGCTGCGCTGCAACATGGAGCTGGGCAAGGACTTCACGCTCGACGACCTCGAGCACCAGGGCTTCGAGGCGATCGTGGTCGCCATCGGCTGCTACGACACCAACAAGCTGGGCATCCCCGACGAGGACGCCGACGGTGTCATCGACGGACTGGAGTACCTGCGCACGGCCACGCTGGGCCTGCCGTACCCGGGCCACGAGGGGACCCGCGTCGTCGTCGTCGGCGGCGGGTTCACCGCCATGGACTGCGTGCGCACCTCGGTCCGCCAGGGCAGCGCCGAGGTCACCCTCGTCTACCGCCGCGACATGAAGGACATGCCTGCGGCGAGCGAGGTCCACGAGGCCATCGAGGAAGGCGTGACCACGATCTTCCAGGCCGGTCCGACCCGCGTGATCAAGGACCCGGCGACGGGCAGGGTCACGGGCATCGAGTTCATCCGGATGCAGCTGGGCGAGCCGGACGCGTCCGGTCGGCGGCGCCCGGAGCCGGCACCCGGCACGGAGTTCACCATCCCCTGCGACCGCGTCCTGCTGGCCATCGGCCAGGGCCCGGACCTGTCCTGGATCGGCCCCGGCAGCGAGGGCGTGGAAGCGGTCAAGTGGCGCCTCAAGGCGGACGCCGTCACGTTCGAGACGGGCCGGGCCGGCGTGTTCGGCACCGGCGACGTCCGGATCGGTGCCGCGACCGTCGTCCAGGCGATCGCGGAGGGGCGGCGCGCGGCGTACGCCGTGGACGCGTACCTGCGCGGCCAGGACCTGGCGGCGATCCGCACCCGCCAGACGCTGGCGGAGCCGCAACCGGAGTTCCTGTCCATCGTCCCGTTCACGGGCGAGGTCAAGGAATCGCGCTACCGCCTCAAGGCCCTCGAGGCCGAGGCGCGCAACCGCAGCTACATCGAGTACGAGATCCCGTACAGCCGGGACGAGGCCGTCGCCGAGTCCACCCGCTGCCTCCAGTGCACCTGCGAGGCGATCGGGTTCTGCGACCTGCGCCGCCTGGGCATCGAGTACGGGACGACGCTCAAGACGCTCGAGAAGGCCTTCCACCAGGGCGCCGGCTACCGGAGCGTGACCGAGAACCGCTTCACCGGCGTCAACCACGACTACGTCCGCGACGACAGCCATGCGTTCATCCTTCGCGAGCCCGCCCGCTGCATCGACTGCGGCCGCTGCGCGAACGTCTGCGCCGAGGTCGTCGGCGCCGCCTGCTACGACTTCATGCGGATCGGCTTCGACACCCTGGTGACGACGCCGCTGGACATGAGCCTCAACGACACGCCGTGCGTGTCATGCGGCCGGTGCGCAGAGACCTGTCCAACCGGTGCGCTCATGCCCAAGCCACGGATCCTGCAGAAGTACGAGGTCGACGAGAGCCGCTGCATCCTGTGCGGCATCTGCGTCGACGCCTGCCCCTACGACGCCGTCCGCGACAGCGACCAGTTCGAGCTCAGCCACACGTCCCGCGAGGAGCCGATGATCGACCTCCTCGCGCTGGCCGCGGTCGAACGCGAGACGGAGATGAGCTACATCCGTCGCGAGCGCGACTGGGCGGACCGGGCCCGGGCCGAGGGACGACCCCTCGACCCGGCGCGCAACCTCCCGGTGCTGCCGGCCTCGCTCGCGCACGGGAACGGCCACGCGAACGGAAACGGCCGCGCCGTGTCCGGAACGGGCCCCGCCGCGGATCAGTGAGAGGGACGTGTGACGCTGCCTGAGACGATCCCGCTGCTCGGGATCGGGTGGGACGACCTGCTGTTCCTGGTGCTCGTCGCCGTGATGCTCGGCTCGGCGCTGCTGGTCGTCACCATGCGCGACATCATCCGCTGCGGCCTGGCGATGATCGTGAGCTTCGCCGCCCTGGCCGGCCTGTACGTGATCGCCGGCGCCCCGTTCGTCGCGGGCGCCCAGGTGCTCGTCTACATCGGCGCGATCAGCGTCCTGATCCTGTTCGCGATCATGCTCACCCAGACCAAGGCCGGCCCCGTCAGGCTCGTGTTCCAGACCCAGGCCATCCCGGCCGCGATCGCCGCGCTGGTGCTGGCCCTGCTGATCGGCGTCACCGTCACGGCCACCGAGTGGCCGGAGACCGCGGAGCGGATCTGGACCGACACCGAGGCGGTCGCGGTCGCGTTGTTCTCGGACTTCGTCCTGTCATTCGAGGTGGTGTCCGTCCTGCTGCTCGCGGCCGTCATCGGCGGCGTGTTCATCGCCAAGCGCGAGCGGAAGGAGCCCGGCTGATGCTCTCCTTCCTGGACAACGTCTCGCAGTCGCTGGACGCGTACCTGATCCTCGCCGGCGTCCTGTTCGCGATCGGGTCGTTCGGCTTCCTCGCCCGCCGCAACGCGATCAGCATGCTGATGTCGATCGAGCTGATGCTCAACGCCGTCAACCTCGCGATCATCGCGTTCGGTGCCTTCTCCCCGTCGCTCGCCACGAGCGCCTCGGTGATCGCGCTGATCGTGATGGCGGCCGCGGCCGCGGAGGCGACCGTGGGTCTCGCGATCGTGATCGCCATCTACCGCAACCGGAAGACGCCGCTCGTCGACGAGTACGACGCGATGCGGCAGTAGGGCGGGCGGACGATGCATCTCCTCCCGATCTCGATCCTCGCCTCCACCGCCGAGGCCACGGAGGCCGCCGGCGATCCGGGCATCTACGGGACGCTCATCCCGCTGATCATCGCCCTGCCGCTGGCCGGCTTCGTGTTCACGGCCTTCTTCGGCCGCCGGCTCCAGGCGTCGTTCGGCCGCACCGTGGCGATCCTCGTCCCGCTGGGCGTGGTGATCGCGTCCTGGGTGGTGGCGATGATCGTCGTCGCGGCAGTCCTCGCGTTCCAGGAGCCGTTCGGGGAGCACGGCCTGGACCTCAAGCTGTGGACCTGGATCCCGGCCGGGGACCTGACCGTGGACTTCGGCTTCCACGTGGACACCCTGACCGCCGTGCTGCTGATCGTGGTGACCACGATCGGCATGCTGGTGCACCTGTACTCCGTGGGGTACATGGCGCACGACCCGGGCACCTGGCGGTTCTTCGCCTACCTCAACATGTTCATGGTCTCGATGCTCCTGCTGGTGCTGGCGGACAACTGGCTGCTGGTGTTCGCGGGCTGGGAGCTGGTGGGCCTCTCGTCGTACTCCCTGATCGGGTTCTGGTACCGGAAGCGGTCCGCCGCGCTGGCCGCCAAGAAGGCGTTCATCGTCAACCGCGTCGGCGACGTCGGGTTTGCGCTCGGGATCATGGCCATCTGGGTCAACACCGGGACGCTGAACATCCAGGACTCGATGGCGAAGCTGATCGAGGCGCCGGCGTCGGAGCTGGTGATCCCGCTCTCGATCGTGGCCCTGCTCGTGTTCGCGGGCGCGATGGGCAAGAGCGCCCAGTTCCCGCTCCACGTCTGGCTCCCGGACGCGATGGAGGGCCCCACCCCGGTGTCCGCCCTCATCCACGCGGCCACCATGGTGAACGCCGGCGTGTACCTCGTCGCCCGCGCCAACCCGATCTTCGCCCACGCCCAGGAGACGATGGTCGTGGTCGCGGCGATCGGCATCTTCACCGCCATCCTGGCCGCCTCGATCGCGTTCACCCAGACCGATATCAAGCGCGTGCTGGCCTACTCCACCCTGTCGCAGCTGGGCTACATGTTCGCGGCGCTGGGCGTGGGGGCATACGTCGCGGCGATCTTCCACCTCATGACCCACGGCTTCTTCAAGGGCCTGCTGTTCCTCGGGTCCGGCTCCGTGATCCACGCGGTCCACGAGGAGCAGGACATGAACCGGATGGGCGGGCTGTGGCGGAAGATCCCGATCACCCACTGGACGATGCTGGTGGGCACGATCGCGATCGCGGGCATTCCCGTGTTCGCCGGCTTCTTCTCCAAGGACGAGATCCTGGGCGAGGCGTTCAAGTTCGGGTTCTACGAGGGCCTGACGTCCGGCTACGTCGTGTGGGCCATCGGCCTGGTGGTGGCGGTGATGACCGCGTTCTACATGTGGCGCCTGATGGGCAAGACGTTCTACGGCGAGTCCCACGTGGATCCGGCCGTGGAGCCCAAGGTCCACGAGTCGGCGTGGACGATGACGCTGCCCCTGATCCTGCTGGCGATCCCGTCGGCGCTGCTGGGCATCGTCCTGACCTGGCCGGGGCCGCCGCTGGGTCCCCTGTTCGGGATCGAGGACGGGACCGGCCCGCTCAAGCACTGGCTGGAGCCGGTGTTCATCGAGTCGGAGCACTATCTGTACGGTGAGCCGCACGCGTTCGAGCTGTTCGGCATCGACGGCTGGCTGATCATCGCCAGCGTCGCGGCGGCCACCATCGGCCTGGTCGTGGGGATCGGGCTGTTCGGGGCCTTCCGGCGGCGCGGCCGCCAGGTGACCGTGGACCGGGTCGTCGCCGCCAACCCGGTGACGCGCTTCCTGTACCGCGCCTCGCTCAACAAGTGGTGGTTCGACGAGCTCAACGACCTGCTGTTCATCCGGATCGGCGGCCGGATCGCGGCGGCGATGTGGTGGTTCGACCGGATGATCGTGGACGGCACGGTCAACGCCACCGGTACCGTGACCCGGAGCGCGGGCGGTGGGCTGCGGCGGATTCAGACGGGGCGAGTCCAGAACTACGCGCTGGGCATCGCGGTCGGGCTGATCGTCATGGCCGGCTCCTTCCTCGTGATCGTGAGCCAGGCATGAACGTGACCGACATCCCGATCGTCACGATCGTCACGTTCCTGCCGCTGCTGGGCGCACTCGTCGTCGCCGTGCTGCCCGGCGGCCGCACGAACCTCATCCGCTACACGGCGCTGGGCTTCGCGCTGCTGGCCTGGGTCGCCTCGCTGCTCCTGCTGTACGGCTTCACCCCCGGCCGCCCGGGCTTCGAGTACGTCGAGTCCGTCCCCTGGATCGAGATGTTCGGGATCCAGTACAAGGTCGGCGTGGACGGCCTGTCGCTGGCCATGGTCGTCCTCACCACGACCCTCACCGCGATCAGCATCCTCGCCTCGTTCGGGCCGATCCAGAACCGGGTCAAGGAGTACATGGTCGCCTTCCTCGTGCTCGAGGTGGGCATGACCGGCGTGTTCGTCGCGCTGGACCTGTTCCTGTTCTACGTGTTCTGGGAGCTGGTCCTCGTGCCGATGTACCTGATCATCGGCGTGTGGGGCGGGGCCAACCGCATCTACGCCACGATCAAGTTCGTCCTGTACACCCTCGTCGGCTCCCTGCTGATGCTGGTCGCCATCCTGGCCACGGCGTTCACGTACCAGGACGCGCACGGCGGCGACTGGGCCGGCGCCTTCGATCTGGAGGTGCTGGCGGACTTCGCCGCGACCGGTGCCTTCGGGGGCACGTTCGGGCTGCTGGCCTTCGGCGCCTTCTTCCTCGCGTTCGCGATCAAGGTGCCGATGTTCCCGTTCCACACCTGGCTCCCGGACGCGCATGTCGAGGCGCCCACCGCGGGCTCCGTCATCCTGGCCGGCGTGCTGCTGAAGCTGGGCGGCTACGGCTTCATCCGGTTCGCCCTGCCGCTGTTCCCGGAGGCCGCCCAGGACTGGGCGCCGGTGATCATCGTGCTGTCGCTGATCGCGATCATCTACGGCGCGATCGTGGCCCTCGTGCAGCCGGACCTCAAGAAGCTCGTTGCCTACTCGTCCGTCAGCCACATGGGCTTCGTGACCCTGGGCATCTTCGTGTTCACCGAGCAGGGCCTCCAGGGCGCGATCCTCCAGATGATCAACCACGGCCTGATCACCGGCGCCCTGTTCCTCCTGGTGGGCGTGATCTACGAGCGCACTCACGACCGGACGATCGCCAAGATGGGCGGCCTGGGCGAGAAGGTCCCCGTCTACGCGGCCGTGTTCGGGTTCTTCGTCTTCGCCTCCGTCGGCCTGCCCGGGCTGTCCGGGTTCGTGGGCGAGTTCCTGACCCTGCTGGGCACGTTCGCCGTCTACCCGTGGGCGGCCGTGGTGGCGACGTTCGTGATGATCTTTGCCGCCGGCTACCTGCTGTGGATGTTCCAGCGGGTGGCGTTCGGCGAGCTGTCCGACTTCCTGCGCGGCCTGGGGAACCACCTGACCGACATGCGGCCGGTGGAGGCGCTGACGCTCGTCCCGCTGGCCGCCCTGGTCGTCGTGTTCGGCCTGTTCCCGGGCCTGCTCCTGGACCTCATCGAGGGATCCGTGACCGAGACGATCAACGCGGTGACACAGGGCGCGCCCATCGCCCTCGGGCTGTGGCGCTGAGGGGCCGGCCGTGACCTGGAACGATGCCGTGACCCTCGCCCCGTTCATCGCCTCGATCCTGCTCGCGACCGCGATCCTGTTCGTGGACTTCATCGCGCCGGGGCGCAAGGTCCCGGCGCTCGCCGTCTCGTTCGCCGGGCTCGCCCTGGTCGCCGCCCTGACCTATCTCACCGGCCAGGCGGAGTCCGAGGCGTTCGGCGGCGCATACCTCGTGGACCCCCTGACCACGTTCCTCGACATCCTGTTCATCTCGATCGTCGCGCTCACGCTCGCGTTCGCGCCGGACTACTTCGAGGAGCGCGGGCTCCCGGTCGCCGAGTTCGGTGCGGTGCTCGTGTTCGCGCTCTCGGGCGCGATGCTGATCGCCGGGTCCGCGGACCTGCTGGTCCTGTTCCTGGGTCTCGAGCTGATGGTGCTGCCGGGCTACGTGCTGGCCGGCTACCACAAGTCGGACGGGTACAGCACCGAGGGCGCGATCAAATACTTCCTGCTCGGCTCGTTCTCGAGTGCCATCTTCCTGTTCGGCCTCGCATTCGTATGGGGACTCACCGGCACCACGAGCATCGACGGCGTGGCCGCGGCGCTGGAGCAGGTGGTGGCCACGGGCTCGCTGTCCCCGGGCCTGGGCATGGGCCTCGCGTTCCTGATGACGGGCGTTGCGTTCAAGATCGCCGCCGTCCCGTTCCACTACTGGACACCCGACGCGTACCAGGGCTCGCCCACGCCCGTCACCGGCTACCTCTCGGTGGGGCCCAAGATCGGGGCGTTCGCGCTCATCATCCGGCTGTTCGCGGAGGCGCTGGGGCCGCTCGCGGCGGACTGGAACATCATGGTGATGATCCTGGCCGCGACCACCATGACGCTCGGCAACCTGGTCGCGCTGACCCAGGACAACGTCAAGCGGATGCTGGCGTACTCCTCGATCGCCCACACCGGCTACATGCTGGTCGGCTTCGCCGCCTGGGCGGCAGGGGTCCAGTCCGGCATGGAGGGGCTCCTGTACTACGGTGCCGCCTACGCGTTCATGAACCTGGGCGCGTTCGCCGTGATCGCCGCCGTGCAGAAGCGGCTGGGCGTCACCAGCAACCTGTCCACGTTCGCGGGCCTGATCAAGCGCGAGCCGTGGCTGGCGATCCTGATGACGCTGTTCCTCCTGTCGCTCACCGGCATCCCTCCCACGGCCGGCTTCTTCGGCAAGTTCTACGTGATCCTCGCCGCGGTGGAGGCCGGGGGCCCGCTCACGATCCTGGCCGTCCTGGCCGTGCTCAACGCGGCGGTCGCGGCGTTCTACTACCTGCGGGTCGTGGTCTACATGTTCATGCGCGACCAGGCGGCCGAGGTACCGGTGCTCTCCCACGGCCGCCTGCTCAAGGCCGGGCTGGCGGTGGCGACCGTGATGACGATCGTGCTCGGACTGTTCCCGGCCTGGATGCTGGGCGTCGTCGAGACCGCAGCGGCCGCGATCGGCCTGCCGTAGGTTCCGGGCGCCGAGCCGGCGCTGCGCCACCGGTGCCGCAGCCCCCATCGCTCGAGGCTAGCCCGGCGTAACCTCCACGCCGGGCAGGATCGACTGGAGCCCGGCGGCCATGATGTCCGGGCCGATGCCCCCCAGCGCCCCGTCCCGCACCACGCCCTCCGCGTCGACCCAGTAGTGGACGGGCAGGGCATACGCGCCCCAGGCGTCCTGCGCCGCACCGTCCCCGTCCAGTCCGATCGGGATCGTGACACCCAGGCCCTTGGCGAACGCGGCAACCGCGGCTTCATCCTCGCGCACGTCCACGAGGACCACGACCAGGCCCGTGTCCTCGTAGCGCGCGGCGAACCCCCCCATCGCCGGTAGCTCGTCCCGGCACGGCGGGCACCAGGTGGCCATGAAGTTCACCCACACGGGCTTGCCGCGCAGCGACGCGAGGTCGATCTCGCCGCCGCCGACCTGCGGCACGACGAGGACGGGCGCGGGCTCGCCGACGCCGAACCCGCTGTCCCCCCCCGATGGAACGGGGCTGGCCCCAGGTGACGCAGCGGCGGCGGTCGGCGATGTCTCCGGTGGGGACGTCTCCGCCGACGGTGACGGCAACGGCGACGCCGTGGCGGCTGTCGAGGGGACGGGCGACGGCGACGCTTCCGGGGGCGGGGGCGACGGGGCGAGGAGCAGGATCCCGCCGATCAAGGCGGCGCCGGCCAGGATGCCCGTGACGAGGCCCGCGGTGATCGCAACCTTCCCACCCATCGGCGGGAGCGTACCAGTACCACCCGGTCGGAGGCACGTCCTCGCGCCGTGGCCTACGATCGCATCGCCATGGTGCCCGTCCTGACCGCCATCCGCACACGCCTGCTGCCCGCGCTGCTCACGGCCATGGGCGTCGTCCTGCTCACGGCCGGGCTGCTGTCCTACGCTGACCCGACGACGGCCGGCACCGCCATCCCCGACGCGTCCTCGGCGGGCGCCCTCTCGCCGGCCCCGTCGATCGCCACGTCCGAGCCCTCGATCCCGGCGCCGTCCGCCTCCGCGGATCCCGACGCCTCGGCGTCGCCGCCGGCGAGCCCCGGAACGCGGGCGGTCGCGACCCGCGTGCGGATCCCAGCGCTCAAGATCGACCTGCCGGTCATCGAGGGGCCGCCCGGCTACCCGCTGTGCAACGTGGCGATGTTCATCCGGGAGCTGGCGCAGCCCGGTGAGGCCGGTGCGACGTACCTCTACGCCCATGCCCGGGACGGCATGTTCGGGCCGATCTACGAGCGGGCGATCGTGAAGCGCCAGGGCGGGAAGATGCGCGGCATGATCGTCCAGGTCTACACGAGCGACGACCGTCTGTACCTGTACGAGATCACCGAGGTCCGGCTCCACCAGACGGATCTCAGCGATGCGATCGAGGCGACCGACGAACAGCTCTGGCTCCAGACGTCGGAGGGCCCGCAGGGGACGCCCGGCAAGACGCAGCTGATCGCCATGCCGATCTCGTCCGGCGCCGCAGACCCGGCGGACGCTCACCCAAAGCCGAAGCCCGTCAAGTGCGGATAGCCTGACCGCTCCGGCCGGCGACCGCTCCGGCACGCCGGTCCCGTCGGGGTGTCAGATCCAGTCGATCCGCCGCAGGATCAGCGCGGTGGCCGTCGCAAGGGCCGCGATGACCCCGGCCACCGCCCAGAACGAGCCGGCTTGCGCCCCCGCTTCGCTCATGCCGAAGACCCCGGCCACCGCCCCGATCCCGGCCAGGATCACCGTCACGCCGGTGAGCCGCTTCATGATCGTGGACAGCTGGTTGTTGACCGTGGACAGGTAGACCTCGAGCGTGCCGGCGACGAGCTCCCGGTCGTTGTCCAGCTCGTCGGTCACCCGGATCAGGTGATCGTAGACGTCGCGGAAGTAGACCAGGTGCTCGGGCGCGATCAGCTCCAGGTCCCGGTTCGTGAGCTGGTTGAACACCTCGCGGGCCGGGGTGATCGCGCGCCGCAGCCCGATCAGCTCCCGCTTGATCGTGAACAGCCGCTCCAGGGTCCACGGGGTCGGCTTGCGAATGACGTCGTCCTGGAGAGCGTCGATCTCGTCGCCAATCGCGTCGAGCACCGGGAAGTACGCGTCCACGATCCCGTCGGTGATCGCGTACAGCAGGAAGTCAATGCCCCGCTTCACTAGGTGGCCCCCGTCGCCGCGCAGCTGCGGCAGCGAGAACGGATCCCAGCCGGGATCGTGGACCGTGATCAGGCGGTCGCGGTCGAGGACGATGTCCACCTCGATCTCGGACACCTCCCCGCCGTAGGCGATCCAGAACAGGACGATGTGGACGGTGTCCTCGATCTCCTCGTACTTGGCCCGCTGGTTGCGCTCGGCGATGTCCTCGGCGATCAGCGGATGCAGGCTGAGCAGGTCGCCGAGCTCCGCGATCTCGGCGTGCGAGGGGGCGGTGACGTCCACCCAGATGCGCGCCGCCGGGTCGGCCAGGAACGGGGCGATGGCGTCACGCCCCTCCAGGCGATGCACCTGATCCCCGGCCCACGCGATCGCGCGGACCAGCGGCCACGGGTCGGGTGCGCCTGGGCCTCCGGGCTCAGCCATGGGCCCGGGAGGATTCACCCATGTCGCGCCGGGTGCCTGGTCCATCGCGTTCGGGGACTCCGCTGCCATCCGAGGGTGGGTCGCCGCCGAGCATACGCCGACGCCGCCGGTCCAGAACGAGCGACGGCGGCACGGCCACCGCCGTGACCACGGCCGCCACCAGGAACACCCCGACCATGATCCGGGCCGCCTCGCCCGCCGCCCAGGTCTCGAGCGCCTCCACGACCTGGCCGTCCTTGAGCGGCCGGTCGCGCAGGGATTCGGGGATGAACTCCAAGTACGCGTCCGGCGTCGCGTAGACGCGGTCGTAGAGGCTGTCGATCGTGGTCGAGCCGTAGGCCGTGAGGATGGCGAGGCCCACCGCCATCCCGATCATCCGGGCCACGGTGACCGTGGACGACGCCGTCCCGTAGGCATCGCGCGCCACCGACTCGACGGCGGCCGTGGAGCGAGGGGTCACGGTCAGCCCGAACCCGGCGCCGAACAGGGCGAGCGCCGCCGCGGCTGCTTCGATCGAGGTGTCGGGCGTCCAGCCGGCCATCGCGACCAGCGCCGCGATCGAGGCCCCCAGCCCCGCCAGGGTCACGATCCGCAGCGACAGCCGGCGGACGAGGAAGCCCGAGGCCAACGCCCCGGCGGCCGTCGCCGCGCCCAGCGCCCCGAGCGCAAGGCGCTGCTCGTCCGGACCGCCGTACAGGACCCGGTCCACGAACACCGCGCCGCCGACGATGGCGGTGGCAAATCCGTAGCCCGTGAGCGCCGAGACGGCGGCCGCGGCGGCAAACGCGGCGCTGCGGAACAGCCGCGGGTCCAGGAACGGGTCCCGGACCCGGAGCCCCCGCACCAGGCTCACCGGGCCGGTGATGGCCGCCAGGCCGACCAGCACGAGCGATACGGTCACCGGGTCGAGCCCGCCGGCGTCACCGGTCCCGGCACGGCTGCCCAGCAGCGTCAGGGCGCCCAGCACGCCGACCAGGAACGCCGAGAACAGGATGGCGCCCACGACGTCCACGCGGCCGGGTCGCCGCGGGGTCTCCCAGCCGCTGCTGGCCGCCCAGGCGATGGCCAACGCCGCGATCCCGATCGGCACGTTGACGTAGAACACCCAGCGCCAGGCCGGGACGAACGCGTCGTACAGGGCGTGTCCGGGCGGTACCCCGAGGCGTGCCAGCGCGGCCGCTGGGTGGAACGCGTCCAGGATCGCGGCGCCGAGGAAGGGGCCCGCGGCCATGCCCAGGAACGTGAGCGCTCCCACCACGCCCAGGGCGCGCGGCCGGTCCAGACCCGTGAACAGGTGGGACGCGGCGGAGGTGGCCACCGGCACGAGCGCGCCGCCGCCGGCCGCCTGCACCAGGCGAGCCGCCACCAGCTCCTCCAGGGACCCGGCCCGCCCCGCCAGCGCGGACCCGATGGTGAACACGGCCAGAGCCGCCAGGAACAGGCGGCGATTGCCCCATACGTCCGCCAGCCGGCCGGCGATCGGCATCGTGACGACGTAGACGAGCAGGTACCCGTTGATGATCCAGGACGCCTCCCGGAGGCGGGTCCAGTCGGCAAGGTCGGTGACGATGGCCGGCAGTGCCACCGCGGTGATCATCAGCTCCAGGCCGGCCAGGAACACGCCCGTGCCCAGGACGGCGAGGAGCACGAGCGATTTGCGCCGGGAGAGTCGGTCCACGGGGCGAGTGTAGGGCGAGCCGGCGCGGGTGGCCGTCGTGGGTGGTCGCGTGGCGAGCCAGCTCCGGGACGCCAGCATCGTGTTCGTGTCGCCAAGCACCCAGGCGACTGGAGGATCGCGAACTCGGCCGGCCGCGGCACGTTCCGGGGACGGATAGCAGGGGGGCGACTACCTGACCCGAACCGGGCGACAGACAGCCGGGTGAGTGCTGCCTGACACGAACGACGAAGCCGCGCTCCGCGGAATGGCGCTTGACACGGCGTGTCTCGGTTCGTAGCATAAACGGCCATTGATATAAACCGCCGTTGATCCAACGACGGTCTACTGCCCGAAGCACAGGTATCGCCCTCACCGTGTCACCGTCCCCCGCCCGTATCCGCAGCACGATCGCGTCAGCGCTGGACCAGCCGGACGACCTTCGCGAGCTGCGGCTGTTCCACAAGACCCTCGCCGACGTCAACCGCCTGCGCATCGTGCGCCGGCTCGCGGACGGCCCGGCAACCGTTACGGAGCTGATCGAGCATGTCGGACTCTCGCAGCCACTCGTCTCATGGCACCTGGGCAAGCTCCGGGAGGTGGGCCTCGTGACCGCGGAGCGCCACGGACGGGAGGCCGTCCACTCCATCGAGCCGGCGGCGTTCGCCCGCTTCGCGGACCGCCAGGCACAGATCCTCGGATTCGGCGGCCCGGACGGCGCCCCGACGACGTCACGGGTCCCGTCATGAGCGGATCGTTCGTCTCCCCGGAGCTCCGGGCCCGGGTGCGAGGGCTTGCGGAGCCGGTCGGCCGGGCGCTTGCCCGTGCGGGATTGTCGCCCAACGCGCTGACCCTCATCGGGTTCGGCATCGCCTGCGTCGCCGCGATCGCGGCCGGCGCCGGGGCCTGGCTCCTGGCCGGGTTCCTGGTCATCTTCGGTGGCGTGTTCGACATGTTCGACGGCCTCGTCGCGCGTGCCACCGGGAAGGCGAGCAAGGCCGGTGCGTTCCTGGACTCCACCTTCGATCGCTGGGGCGAGGGCGTGGTCTACGTCGGCATCGTGGCCGGCTGCCTGTTCGCCGGGTTCGACGTCGGGGCCGTCCTCGCGGCGGCGGCGATGACGTCGGCGTTCATGGTGAGCTACGCCCGCGCTCGCTCCGAGAGCCTGGGCTTCGCGCCCGGGTCCGGCATGGCCAACGTCGGCCTCGCGCCCCGCGAGGTCCGACTCGTGATCCTCACCGTGGGCGTCGCCCTCGCGGGGATCTCCCTCACGATCCTGGCGGTCTCGCTCGCGCTGATCGTCGTCCTGGCGACCGTCACCACGGTCCAGCGGATCGTCGTCACCCTCAACCAGGCCAGAGAACAGGAGTAGCCGCGCCCATGGACCAGCAGGTGAGCAACAACGGCAGCACGCCGAGGGCCCGGGATCGGAAGATCCGCGTCGCCATCGTCGGGGTGGGCAACTGCGCGAGCAGCCTCGTCCAGGGCCGCTACTACTACGAGCACGCCCGGCCCGGCGACTTCGTCCCGGGGCTGATGCACGTCCAGCTTGGCGACTACCACATCAGCGACGTGGAGTTCGTGGCCGCCTTCGACGTGGACCGGGAGAAGGTCGGCAAGGATCTCTCGGAGGCGATCTTCTCGGGCCAGAACAACACCTTCAAGTTCATGGACGTCCCGCACATGGGCGTGACCGTGGACCGCGGCATGACCCATGACGGCCTGGGCAAGTACCTGTCGCAGGTGATCGAGAAGGCCCCCGGCCCAACGGCGGACGTCGTCGGGATCCTCAAGGACCGGGAGGTCGACCTCGTCGTCTCCTACCTGCCCGTGGGCAGCGAGGAAGCCACGAAGTGGTACGTGGAGCAGGCGCTCCAGGCCGGCGTCGGCTTCATCAACGCCATCCCGGTGTTCATCGGCCGCGAGCCCTACTGGCAGCGCCGCTTCGCCGCGAAGGGTCTCCCCATCATCGGCGACGACATCAAGAGTCAGGTCGGCGCCACCATCAGCCACCGCGTGCTGACCCGCCTGTTCATGGACCGCGGTGTGCGCCTGGACCGCACGTACCAGCTGAACTTCGGCGGCAACACGGACTTCATGAACATGCTCGAGCGCGAGCGCCTGGAGTCCAAGAAGATCTCCAAGACCAACGCCGTCACGTCCATGCTCGATTACGAGCTGGCCGACGGCAACGTCCACGTCGGGCCGTCCGACTATGTGCCGTGGCTCCAGGATCGCAAGTACTGCTACATCGTCATGGAGGGCACCACCTTTGGCGACGTGCCGCTCAAGGCCGAGCTCAAGCTCGAGGTCTGGGACAGCCCCAACAGCGCAGGCGTCATCATCGACGCGATCCGCTGCCTGCGGATCGGGCTCGACCGGGGCCTCACGGGCACCCTGGTGGCCCCCTCGTCCTACTTCATGAAGAGCCCGCCGCTCCAGGTCCATGACGACGTCGCGCGCGAGCGGGTTGAGGCGTTCATCCGGGGTGAGGACAACGAGACGCTCGTGGGCACCGAGGAGTCCAGGAAGGACGCCATGGCGCTCGCGAGCCAGGCGCAGGCGCAGGCCGCCGCCGCGAAGTAACCTCGGGCTGTGACCACTGAGAAGAAACGGCTCGAGGCGCCCCACCGGCGCGCCGAGCCGTCCGCACCGCGAATCGTCGAGAAGGCGGCCGTCGTCGGCTACCGTGGCACGGCCGCCGTCCTTGCGCGCGTGCCTCCGCGCCTGTCCCGGTCGGTCATCGGCACGGCGGTCCAGGCGAGCTACCTGGCCTGGCCGGCCAAACGCCGCTCCTCCAACCTCAACTTCTCACGGGTGCTCGGGCTGCCGCCCGATGATCCCGCGGTCCGGCGTCTGGCGCTCCGCGCCTACCGCGAATACGCCCGGTACCTCGTGGAGCTCATGCGGCTCCCGTCCCAGCCGGTGGCCGAGTTGATCGCCAAGGTGGAAACGGCCGGCATCGACCGGGCGGACGCGATGTGGAGCGGCTCGGGGCGGCCGATCATCATCGTGGTCGGGCACGTCGGCAACAACGAGGCTGTCGGGGCAGCGTTCACGGATCGCGGCTACCCGGTCAACGTGGTGGCCGACGATTCCTCCTTTCCCGAGCTGTTCGAGCTGCTGCGTCGGCAGCGGGAGGCCTGGGGCGTCCGACTCATCCCGTGGCGGAACCTCCGGGACCTGTTCACCGTGCTCCGGCGGAACGAGGTCCTGGTCCTGCTCGTGGACTGGGGCTACCGCGACGACGGCATCCCCGTGCGGTTGTTCGACCAATGGACGACGCTCCCCGCCGGACCTGCCACCCTGGCCGCCAAGACCGGGGCCATGATCGCCTCGCTGGCCGTCCGTCGCACCGGCGAGGACCGCTTCCGGGTCGAGCTCGACGAGCCGTTCACCGTCCCGTCGTCGGACCCGGCTGACCTTCAGCGGGCCACCCAGCGGATCGCCGACGCGTTGCAGCGCACGGTCGCCACGGCGCCCGAGCAGTGGTACAGCTTCAAGCCCCTATGGCCGCACGATCCCGCGGAGGTGCGTGTGCTCGAGGAGCGAGCGACGCGGATGCTCGCCGGCAAGCCCGGCCTGTCTGGTGACCCGGGTGAACCCGGCGGAGCCGGCATCGCCGGCGCTTCGGACGCACTCGCTACGTCCGTGGAGGGTCCCGCCGCGTGACGGCCGCGCCCGGGCTGGCGAGCCGCCTGCGGGGCCGCGCCCTCGTGATCGCCGCGAGCGTCCTGGCGTGGCTCCCGGAGGCGCCGCTCGTCGCCGCGGCGGAAGCCGTCGGGGAGCTCTGGTACAGGCTCACGCCCGCGCGGGCCGCCCGGGCGCGCGCGAACCTGCGCAGGGCGTGCGAGGACCTTGCCGCAACGGACCGCGGGACGAGACTCTCCCGGCGGGCCGCCACGGACCCCGCGGCGCTTGAGCGCCTCGTCCGGGCCGCGTTCCGCCACGCGGCACGCTACTACCTCGAAGTCGCCCGGGCGGGCGGCTACAACCTCGAGACTGCGCTCGCGCGCATCGACGTTGAGACGCCGGAGGAGGTCCGGGCGGGTCTCGCGAGCGGCCGTCCGATCATGCTGATCGGGATGCACTTCGGCGCGATCGAGCTGCCGGTCATCCTCGTGTCTCACCTGGTGGGTCACGAGGTCACGGCGCCCATGGAGACGCTCGCCGACCCGCTGCTCCAACGCTGGCTGGTGGAGACGCGCGGGCGCATGGGCGTGCGCATCGTGCCCATCGCCGGCGCCCGGCGCGCGCTCCTGGATGCGGCCAGGAGCGGCCGATCGGTGGGCATGGTCGCGGACCGGGACCTGCTGGGCAGCGGCATGCTGGTGCCGATGTTCGGTCACCCGGCGCCCATCCCGCCGGGACCCGCTGTGCTGGCGATCGAGGCCGGGCTCCCGCTGTACGTGGCCACGGCGCGCCGGACGAAGGACCGCCGCTACATCGGCCGGGTGATCCACGTGACGGCATCGGACTCGGGCACGCGGCGCGAGCGGGTCACGGCGTTGACCGCCGCGATGGCCCGTGCGTTCGAATCAATGATCGCCGACGCTCCCGAACAGTGGTGGGGCGCGTTCCACCCGATCTGGCCGGACCTCGCCACAGGCACGGATGACACCCGCGGGTACCGCACCGGCGCCGCGGAGGGGGACGCGTGACCGCGGACGCGCTCGTCCGCGCGGGACGGGCGGACCTGCACGTCCACACGCTGGCCTCGGACGGCACGTCGTCAGTGGAGGAGATCCTGGCGTACGTCGAGGGACAGGGGTTCCTGGACGTGATCGGGATCGCAGACCATGAGCGGATCGACGCCGCGCTGGCCGCCCGCATGATGGCCGCGGACCGGGGCCTCGCGGTGCAGGTCGTCGTGGGCGAGGAGATCACCACCCGCGGCGGCCACCTCCTGGGCCTGTTCCTGGAGCGGCCGGTGCCCGCCCTGCGGAGCCTCCGCTGGTCCATCGAGGCCGTCCACGACCAGGGCGGCATCGCGATCCCCGCCCACCCCCTCGTGCCCTACCCGCTGTGCGCCCAGGGCTTCATGCTCCGGCGGCTGCTGGCCTCGGACGACCCGGCGGTTCGACCCGACGCGATCGAGACGTTCAACCCCACGGCGCTGGGCCGGCACTGGCATGGCCGGGTCGTCGCCTTCGCCGCCGAGCACGGCCTGGGCCAGGTGGGCAGCAGCGACGCCCACGCCGCGTCCGCCGTGGGCACGGGCTGGACCTCCTTCCCCGGCCGGACACCGGAGGAGGTCCGGGCAGCCATCCTGGACGGCACCAGCCGCCACCACGGCTCGTTCCATGGCACCGTCGGCCAGCTCGGCACGTTCGGGCAGCAGCTCCGCAAGTACGGCCGCGATGCCCGCGCCGAGGTGTCGGGGCGGATCCGGCGCGACGGCACCGGCCGGGACCACGGCTATCCGGGCGGCCATCTGCGGCCCCCGCGCTACGAGCCCGACCCGGATCCCTCCGCCCGGCGACAATAGGACGCGATGAAGATCGGCCTGGTCTCGCCGTACGTCTACCCGCTGCCGGGAGGCGTGACCCAGCACGTCCGGTACCTGTACGAGAACCTGCGGCTGCGCGGCCACGACGTCCGGATCCTGACCTCGTCTCACGGCCTCCAGCGCGCCTCCGAGGGCGACGTCATCCGCCTGGGCAAGGGGTTCTCGATGCCGGCCAACGGGTCGGTGGGTACGGTGACCGTGTCGTTCCGGTACGTCTCCCAGGTGCGCGACCTGCTGGATCGGGAGCGGTTCGACGTCCTCCACTTCCACGAGCCCTTCGTGCCGTTCCTGTCCCTCGTGCTGCTGCGGGAGTCGCAGAGCGTCAACGTGGCGACCTTCCACGCCTACGGCGGCTGGTCCCCTGCCTACGAGTTCGGGAGCCGGACGCTGGGTGGGTACGCGGAGCGGCTCCACGGCCGGATCGCGGTGTCGGCGGCGGCGCGCCACTTCATCGACCGCTACTTTCCGGGCGACTACAAGGTGATCCCCAACGGGGTGGACGTGGACCGGTTCCGGCGTGCGGTGCCCATCGCCCGGTGGCAGGACGGGACGCGCAACATCCTGTTTGTCGGCCGGTTCGAGCCCCGCAAGGGCCTGCTGGACCTGCTGCGGGCCTACCGGATCCTCCGCAAGACCGGCTGCGAGTGCCGGCTGCTGCTGGTGGGCGGCGGCCCGCAGGAGCGCGAGGCGCGAAGGTACGTCGCCACGCGGCGGCTGCGCGGGGTGGAGTTCCTGGGCCGCGTCTCGGATGACGAGAAGGCACAGCTGTTCCGGACGGCGGACGTGTACGTCTCCCCGGCGACCGGCCGCGAATTGTTCGGGATCGTCCTGCTGGAGGCGATGGCGGCCGGGACCCCGATCGTGGCCTCGGACATCCACGGCTACAAGGGCGTCGTCCGGCGGGGCCGCGAGGGCCTCCTGGTGCCGCCGCGATCCCCCAAGTCCATCGCGGCGTCGGTCGCCCAGCTGCTGCGGGACCCGGACCTGGCGCGGGAGATGTCGGAGTCCGGCCGGGGCCGCGCCGAGGAGTTCAGCTGGCCGAGGGTCACGGCCAAGGTGGATGACTACTACGGGTTCGTCATCCGGCGCCTTGCCGCTGCCGGCGCGCTCCCCGCCCATTACACGGCGGACGTCCCGTCGGCGCCGCGTCAGGCCGCGTCGGGCGCCCCCGCCGGCCCGTCGGGACTCGTGCCGGCGCCGTCTGCCGCGAGCGAGGCCCTCCAGACCCAGGCCGAGTAGGCCACCACGGCCGCGGCCACGGTCAGGAACGCCACCAGGATCAGGAACCGGGCATCCGCGAATGACACGGCGCCGCGCTCGACCGTGTTGACGGAGAACTGGAACGCGTACAGGTAGGTCGGCAGCAGCCCCTGGTACGCGTTCACCAGCGCCGACGGCAGCGGCAGGGCCGAGATGTTCGGATACAGGACCGCGAAGTAGACGACCGCGGCCGAGATCAGGCCGATCACGAACCGGCGCGCGTCCCGGGCGGTGACAACCTGGCTGGCAACGAGCAGCAGGGGCAGGGCCAGCAGGAGCGCGATCACCTCGGGAACGATCCCGGGCAGGCTGAACAGCGGGTCCGCGGCCGGCAGCAGCCCCGACAGCACCAGCAGCGACACGCCGACGATCGCCGTGACCGCGAGCGGCGCGAGGTCGCGCAGCTCGAGGGGACGGTCGCCCTCGCGCGGCCTGCCGAGATCCACCAGGAGCCGGACCAAGACGACCACGGTGACCACGACCACGGCCGCCATCGCCGCCGCCGCCGGGGTGACGACCAGGTTGCCGGGGGTGCTGGCCTGGCACGCCGCCGATCCCTCGTTGACAGACCCCACGTTGGCCAGCGCGCACAGCGGCAGCCGGAGCAGCCACAGGATGACCGGGCCCATCACCGCCACGGCGGCCGCGATCCGGGCCAGCCACCACGTTCGGCGTGATGCGCCGTGCCACAGCTCCGCGACGAAGTAGGCCAGCCCGAGGATCACGAACGGCAGGCTCGTGTAGTAGTGGTACTGGAACGAGGCGCGGTCGATCCGGGCCCACGACACCCATTGGGCGAGGAACGCGATCAGGATCAGGGCCAGCGACAGGCTCCGGCGCCGGAACGCCTGGTAGGCGACGAACGCCATCGCAGGGATGCCCAGCCACCAGATCACCGTGTTGCCCGCATCGTAGATGGCGCCCGCGGTGTCGTTGGCGAAGCTGCCCTGGTAGAACCAGACGGGTTTGAGGTTCAGCGGCCAGGCCCACCAGGGCGAGCTCGCCGCGTGGGCCGCGGTCAGGTTGTTGTGATAGCGGTACATCTCGCCGGTGAGCCCCACCAGCGTCTGGCCCGTGTTGCCGGCCGGCCATCCCTCCACCAGCTGGTGGTTGTCCACGAACGCCCACGGCAGGTAGAAGGCGACGTACACGACCAGGGGCACCACAAGCAGCCCCGCGCCCAGCCACAGGACCGGCAGGCCGTACCCGGCGCCGAGCCGCAGCCAGCCGTCCGCCGGCGGCGATGCGGGCGGGATCCCGTACCGTGCGTCCCCGGGGGCTGGGGCGGGGGCCAGCGGGCCGAATCCCAGGCGCCCCCCGACCGCGAACGCCACGTAGATCCCCGCCGACGCCGCGAGGAGCACGAACGACACCGTGAACGGCGTCACCGCCATGGGGGCCAGCGGCAGCGCCTGGTCCCCCGATCCGAGGGCGACCGCTGCGAGGAACACGAGGATCCCGAGCGCGGCCGGCGCCGCCACGGCGAACCACATCTCCTCCGAGGCCCACGCCACCGGGTGATACACGGAGACCACGACGGCGCCCAGGGTGAGACCGATCATGATCACGGCGAACGCGAGGTTGCCGACGGAGCCGCTGTCGGGCGGCACCGCCATCGCCATCCAGCCCAACGCGGCGGTCAGGCCGATGAGCCCGGCGACCAGGACCACGCGCCCGAGCGCGGAGCGCGCCAGGACGAGGATCCCGAGTGCGCCGATCGCATACGCCGCCACCCACTTTGACGCGAGGGCCAGGCCCAGCAGGACGCCCATGGCCGGCACCAGCGCCCAGAACGCCCACCAGCGCCGGGGCTGGAGCCACAGCCAGGCGAACAGCAGGTACGCCGCAAGGATGAAGAAGCCGGTGTAGACGTCGTTCATCGCGATCCGGCTCTGGACGAACAGCATCCCGTCCAGCAGCGCGAACAGTCCGGCCAGCACGGCAACGTCCCGGCGCCGGAACAGCACCCTGGCGAGCAGGTAGATCACGGCCGCCGTGAGCGCCCCGACAAGCACGCCGGGGATCCGCCAGGCGAACGGGTAGTGGCCCACGTCCGCCGACGCAACCTCCCCCCCGTCGCCGAAGGCCAGCAGCTCACCGCGGCTGCTCGAGGGGTAGGCCTCCTCGTGGTCGAGCACGATGGCCGCGGGCGCGAACGGGAGCCGGTGGTCCGCGAACACGCTCCGGCCGTGCGGCTCGATGACGTACACGGTGGTGCCTGTCCCGTCGGGCGTGGTCCCCAGCACCTCGACCAGCTCCGCGGCGGCGTCGAACACGATCCGGGTCCCGGCGCCGGGCAGCGGGATCGTCGCGATCGGATCCGGGCCGGCGTCCGCCTGGTCCCCGGACACGGCGATGATCGACACCTGCGGCTCCCCGCCGGGGTCCGCCGTGGTCGTCGCCCACAGCTGGGTGCCGTCGTCCACGCCGCTCACCAGCACGAGGCCGGAGGCACCGCCGGTGATGGGCGTCCGCGCCGCGAGGGTGCCGTCCGCCGTCAGGAACGCCACGCCGTCCGCGCCGGCGACCGCAAGCTGGCTCACCTTGTCGATGGCAACACCGGGCAGCAGGCCATCTTCGATCGCGGTCTCGATCTCCGCCCGGACGTCCTCGGTCAGCTCGCCGGCGATCACGACGGTGTCGAGGTCGAGGTTGCGCAGCTCCGCCTCGTACGCCGGCGCCTCGCCGCCGAGGATGAGAGCCAGCTCCGCCGCGACAGCCACCGGATCGGTGACGTCGGCCGTGGTCGCGACGATCGCGTCGCCGGTCCCCGCGTCCACCATGTCTGCGGCGCCCGGCACCACCATCCGCCCCACCTCGGTCCCGAGGCCGACGTCCACCACCGCGACCTGGCCGCCCGGCAGCAGCGCCGCCACCCGCTGCCCGGCGTCGAACGCGGCCAGGCGCTCGATCGCGCCGTCGAGCGCGGCGATCGGGACCGGGTCCACGGGGGGCGTGTCCGCGGGGGCCCCGCGCAGGACGTCGAGCGAGGCGGCGTCGAGGATCCAGATCTCGCCCGAGTCGGTCCCCACGAACAGCGACACGCCGTCCGCGTCGAAGGCGACGGCGGACGCCCCCGGGACGCTCCAGCGTGCCGCGACGTCGCGGGTCTCGAGATCGAAGCCGACCAGCTCCTCGCCCGTGGCGACCCAGGCCCGGTCCCCATCACGAGCCGACACCGAGTCCGAGCTCTCGCGCCGCGGCTCGATGGCGGCGTCGCGGACCGTGACGCCCAGGTTGCCCGTCGCTCGGACGTCGTTTCCGGCGAACAGGACGATCCCGCCCGCCATGGCGTACTTGGCGAGATGGGGATGCGTCCACTCGTAGATGGAGTGCGAGATCCCGTATCGCCAGGACTGGAGGAACTCGGCCGCCGTGCGGGCGTGGTAGACCTCGTCGAAGTGCATCCGCGCCGGCTCCGCCAGCCGGAACGAGCGCATCCCAAGCGCGGCGATCACGATCAAAAGCACGAGGAACAGGTCCAGGCGGTCGATGCGGCCGCGGCCCTCGTGCGCCAGCTCCCGGGACCGGTCGGGCCGAACGGGTGTCTCGCCCATCCGGGCCCTCAGCCAGCCGACCGGGCCAAGCCCGGACCGCGACGGGCGGTCGAACCAGGCCGGCACGAGGCGCCGTGGGGGCGGCGACGGGGACGGGACGTCCGCCGGGCCCGGGATCGCCACGGGTATCCCGGGGACCCGGGCGAGCGCGGCGGGCTCCGGTGGCGGAGGCGATGGTGGCAACTGCGGCACCAGCGGCACCTCCGCGACATCGTGCGGCTCCGGAATGCGCCCGTTTTCCAGCTCCACCTCCAGGGCGCGTCGTGCCCCCGGCCGGAGCTGGGCGATGCCCCACAGCAGCACGACGGTGTGGGCCACCGCGATCACGGCCACCCAACCCCAGGAGCGGATCGACGGCCCGATCCCCAGCCAGTCCGAGATCGACGGGTTGTCCGGGTACAGGGTCGTGAGAACCACGTACATGTTGAGGAACGTCGCGATCGACGCCACCGCGTACGCGATCCGCCAGCGCCACGAGAACGCGATCAGGATCCCGGCCAGGCCGAACAGCGGGAACAGGTACCGCTCGTGGACCCGGGTCGGGACGGCGAAGAAGGCGAGGGCCAGCACGCAGGTGCCCACCAGGATCGTGAGGCGGTCCGGCCGGCGGGCGACCAGCAGCGACGTCACGAGGGCGATCGAGAGCAGCAGGAACGCCCCGACGGCGGCGGCCGGTATCCCGGCAATCGCGCCGAAGCCCGCCTCGCCCGCGACCGGGACGTCGGGCAGCCACAAGCCGTCGGCCGCCAGGCTGACGCCGTCCACCACGAACAGGGCCCAGGCGTTGTAGGCGTTGACGGTCAGCCACGAGTAGGACGCCGCGGTGCCCAGGATGAGCCGCACCAGGGATGAGTCCACGAACGGGGCGGTGGCCGTGAACGAGACGACCGACAGCCCGAACGGAGCTGCCATCACCACCGCGGTCAGGAACCCGGCCAGGCCCGTGGTCAGGATCCGCACCGGGCCCGCCGTCCTCCGCTCCCAGCCGGTCCCGGCCGGCTCGGGGGCCGGCTCGCTGCCCCAGCCCCCGGCGGGCCACAGGGCTCGACGGATCACGACCAGGGCGACGATCGGTACGAGGATCGCCAGCTGGGGCTTGATCAGCCCGGCCACCACGGCCAGGATCGCTGCCCGCTCGCTTCGTCCCTTCCACAGCTCGCGGATCGCGAGCAGCAGGAACACCACGCCGAACGAGTCCACCTGGCCCCAGATCACGGAGTCGAACCAGGTGATCGGGTTGGCGATGACCACGGCGCCGGCGAGGGCGGCGCGACGCTCGGTGACACCCAGGTCCCGCGCCATCCGGTACACGACGAACCCCAGCAGCACGTCGGTCACGATCGCCGGCAGCTTGATCAGGTCGCCGACCCCGCCGAGCGCCTGGCCCACGGCCCCGACCAGCCACAGGACGTACAGGTATCCGGGCGTGTAATCGGCGTAGAAGCCACGTTCGTAGAAGCCGAACGGGCCGTTGGCCGCGAGCTCTGCCGCCCAGTACCGGAACAGGCCGAGGTCCGTCTCGAACCCCGACCCACGGAGCCCGTCGATGCCGTATGCCATGATCAGCCGGGCGATCAGACCGATCGCCATTGCGATCAAGATCAGACGGCCGATGCCCCATCCGGGGGCGGTGGCCCACGTCCCATCCCGGCCGGGCGCACCCGAACCCGAACCGGTCACGGGGAAGCCTCCTGCAAGAAGCGTTGAAGGTGGAGCGGAGTATAGCCGAGGGTCGCCCGGCGACCCCCTCGCAGGCCCCTGCCCGGTGGAACCCGGCGGCCATCGCCGTCGGGGTCCTGGTCGCGCTCGGCGCGCTGGCCCTGTACGCGGCATCGAACCCGGAGCATTTCAACCAGTACACCCACTTCGTGTGGCAGGCGGACGCGTTCCTGCACGGCCGCGCCTGGTTCCCGCACCCGGTGCCGGACGGAGCGGAGCTGCCGGCCAACTGGTGGTTCCAGGACGTCTACCCGCTCACCGACGCCGACGGCAGCCCGGATGGCCGCGTCCTCCTGCCGTTCCCGCCGCTGCCCGCCATCGTGCTGATGCCGTTCGTGGCCGCGTTCGGCCTGCTGACCGACCAGGAGGCGGTCGGGATCGGCCTCGCGGCCCTGGGCGTCTGGCTGGCCTGGTGGATGCTCGGCCGGCTGCCGGTCCGCACGAGCGTTCGGACGCTCACGACCCTGGTGTTCGCGACCGGGACCGTGTGGTGGTGGGCGGCCGCCGTCGGCAGCACCTGGTACTTCGCCCACCTGGTGGCCGTGGACATCGCGTTCCTCGCGGTGGGGGTGGCGCTGGGGGCGGACGCCCGGGCGGCGACCGAGGATCGCTTCGAGGAGGCCGATCGCGAGGCCGCGGGCGATCGGGCCGAGGGCGCGGACGAGGACGACCCGGAGCCGGCGCACCGCGGCGTGCTCGCCGCCGTATGGCCGCTGGACCGCTCGCAGGTGCTGGCCGGGTTCCTGCTGGGCGTCGCCGCCACGGCGCGCCTGCCGCTCGTGTTCGCCGCCCCCTGGTTCATGCTCGTCGGCGGCGGGGGCTCCGTGCCCCGTAGGACCGCGTCGGCGGCGGTCGGCGGCGCCGTCCCGGTCGCGGCCCTGCTGCTGTACACGTTCCTGACCACCGGGTCGCCGCTCCACCCGGGGTACGACTACCAGTACCGGCTGGAGGCGAGCGGCTACCCGACGCTCGGCTACAACCCCGAGTGGTCGGTCGAGGACCCGCGCTACGTGCCCGGGAACCTGGGGATCATGCTCGGGGCACTGCCCGTCGTCGCGCCGGCCGTCAAGCCCGACACCCTCGGGTTCGCCGAGACGACCTACCTGTGCACTGCGCCCGATGCCGCGCGAACCCTGCTCGACCCCGACTGCCCGCTGGTGATGCCGATCGACATCGGCACCAGCATCCTGCTCAGCGCGCCTGGGCTCCTGCTCGGCCTTCTCGTGTTCCGGCGGCGGCCGTTCACGCGCCTCGCCCTCGGGGGCGGCCTTGCGGTAGTGGCGATCGCCCTGTTCAACCTGGCGCATTTCTCGCAGGGCTGGGTGCAGTGGGGCTACCGGTTCTCGCTCGACTTCATCCCGTTCCTGCTGCCCATGGTCGCCCTGGGGGCGGCGCGCGCCGACGGGCGGCCGCGGAGGATCGCCGTCGCGCTGGTGGTCATCGGCGCCGCGGTCAACCTGTGGGGCGTGACCTGGGGCCAGATCCTTGGCTGGTAGTCTCCCGCGGACCGGCGGGCGGGCGGAGGGCGGGCGGGCGGAGGCTGCGGCGGCGATCGGCACCGGCCTGTTCGCGGTCGTCGTCCTCCGGGCCACGATGCTGCCCACGGTCGGCACCTGGGACACCGCGGAGGCCCAGGTGGTCCTTCCGGTGCTGGGGACGATGCACTCGACGGGCTTTCCTGCGTACGTCGTACTCGGCTGGCTCGCGTCGCTCGTGCTGGCACCCCTGGGCACGCCCGCCTTCCTGATGAACCTGCTGTCGGCGCTGCTGGTCGGCGTGGCGACCGGCGGCGTCGTGCTCGTGGCACGCCGCCTCGGTGCCGCGCTGCCGCTGGCCGTGGCGGCCGGGGCAGGGTTCGCGCTCACGCCCACGGTGTGGGCCGTCGGCACGGCGGCCGATGCCCACGCCCTCCACGTCGCCCTGCTCGTCGTGCTGGTCCTGGCGCTCCTCCGCTGGGAGCGCCTGGCGGGCCGCCGGAGCGAGGGTCCAGCCGACCCGGCCCTCGTCCGCCGGGCGGATCGCGCGCTCGTCCTGGCCGCCCTCGTGTTCGGAGTCTCATTCGCCAACCACGCGCTGACCCTGCTGCTCATTCCGGCTGTCGGTCTGTTCGTGCTGGCGGTGGAGCCGCGGATCCTCGTCCGTCCGCGGCTGGTCGCAGCGGCGCTGGCTGCCTCCCTCGGCGTCGGCGCGCTGCTGTACCTGGAGCTGCCCCTCCGCGCCGGCCCCTTCCGGGCGCCGCTCGTCTACGGTCACCCGGAGACGTGGGACGGGTTCTGGGAGATCGTGCTCGCACGCCAGTTCCAGGGCGACATCGTCGGCCCGCTGGCCGACCCGGGCGGCCGACTGGCGGCGCTGGCGGCGCTGGCCGGCGACCAGCTCGGACCGCTGGCCGTGGCGGCGATCGCCGGGTTTGCCTGGACCGTCGTGCGCCACCCGCGCTACGCGCTGCTGTCGGGCGTCGCGGCGGGCGTCACGGTGCTGTTCGCGGCCTCGTACCTGAACGCCCGGATCGACCGCTACTACCTCGGTCCCGCGTTCTTCGCCTGGACCTGGATCGCGGCGCTCGGGGTGGGCATCGTGGACGCGATCGCCGGGCGGGTCGCGGCGGGCGGGTCCGGCGGGTGGCGTACCGGTTTGGATCGGACCCGTGGCTGGCGCGGTACGCGCGCGCTGCTCTCCCTGGCGCTGGGGGCCGCGCTGCTGGTGCCCACGGTGATGGCGCTGCCGGATCGGTGGCCGGCGCACGATCGCTCGCGCGACACGTGGGTGGAGGCGTGGCTGGACGAGGCGCTGGCGGCGATGGAGCCGGATGCCGTCGTCGTCTCGTGGTGGTCGTACTCGACGCCGCTGTGGTATGCGCAGATCGTCGAAGGGCGCCGACCGGACGTGGCCATCGTGGACGATCGGACCCTGCTGGATCTCGGGATGCACGAGGTGGAGCAGGCGATCGACCTCCATCTCGGGCGCCGGCCCGTGTATCTCCTGCGCATGGAACAATCGGAGATCGCCGAGCTGGCGCGCCGGTATGCGATCGAGCCCGTCGGTCGGCCGGAGAACCTGTACCGGATCACGGGCCGCAGGGAGTCAACGCCGTGACCGCCGCCGGAGCCGTGACCGCCGCCGGAGCCGTGACCGCGGATGCTGCCGCGAAGGTGCCGCGGCTCTCCTACTTCTTCCCGGCCCACAACGAGGAGGCCAACCTCGAGGGCCTGGTCGAGGAGGCGCTGGACGCGCTGCCGGCCATCGCCGAGACATTCGAGATCATCGCCGTCAACGACGGCTCGCGGGACCGCACGGCGGAGATCGCCGACCGGCTCGCCGCGGCGCACCCGGGCGTCGTGCGGGTCGTCCACCACGCGGTCAATCGAGGCTACGGGGGCGCGCTCCGTTCCGGCTTCGAGGCGTCGCGGTACGAGCTGCTCGCGTTCACGGACGGGGACCGGCAGTTTCGGGTCGCGGACCTCGGCCGGCTCACCGCCCGCCTCGGGGCCGGCGACCGCCCGGACATCGTGGTCGGGTACCGGATCCGCCGCGCCGATCCGGTCATCCGGATCGTGTACGCGCGGACGTACAAGCTGGCGAACCGCATCTTCTTCGGCCTCCGCGTGCGCGACGTCGACTGCGCGGCCAAGCTGTTCCGCCGTGAGGCGCTCCAGGGCGTCAACGTGGAGTCGGGCGGCGCCTTCTTCTCGGCCGAGCTGCTGGTGAAGGCGCTGAGCCTCGGGCGCTCGATCGTCGAGGTCGGGGTTCCGCACCACCCGCGTACGGCCGGCTCGCCGACCGGCGCAAAGCCATCCGTGATCTGGCGGGCGGTCAAGGACTTCTGGGGCCTGCGGCTCCGGCTGTGGGCGAACCGGGGGCTCGCGCTCCGCCGGGGCCGCCCGATCCTCGGCGGCTGACTCGCCGGGCCAGCCGGGTCCGGTCCGTCACCGGCGGCGTCGCTCAGCTCGAGGGGCCGGCGCCACCGCGCTGATCGCCCTCGGCGTCGAGCGAGTTGACGAAGTCACGGAACACGTCCAGCCGGGCGGGATCGATCGGCTCCCCCGTTTCCTCCAACGCGCTGGCCGGCATCCCGGCGGCCCGACCCTCCGTTTCCTCGCCGGCCGAGTCCGCGCCGAGTGCCGCCCGGTCCAGCACGGACGCGGCGGCGAAGATCGGCGCGCCGAGGCGGACGGCCAGCGCGATCGCGTCCGACGGGCGCGCGTCGATCTCGTGGCGCGCATCGGGCAGCACGAGCACCAGGCGGGCATGGAACGTCTCGTCGGCGAGCGACGCGATGAGGACCCGGTCCACGCGGATCCCGAGGTCGCCCAGCACCGACGCGAACAGGTCGTGGGTGAGGGGCCGCTCCGGGTTGAGGCCCTGCAGGCGCATCGCGATCGCGCTCGCCTCCCACGGGCCGATCCAGATCGGCAGGTAGCGGTCCCGGCCGGATTCCTTGAGGATCACGACGTGCCGGCTGGAGAGCATGTGGACGCGCACGCTCTCGACCACCATGAGGACGTCGCTGCCGGGCTCGTCGGTCATGCAGGGATTATCCCATGCCCCCTGGGGACCGCATCCGAAGCGGGAGCGCCAGCACCGCCCCCATGACGAAGCCGCCGATATGCGCGAAGAACGCAACCCCACCCTCGACCCCGGTGGCGGCGCCCAGGGACCCGAGCCCGTCGATCACCTGGAGCACGAACCAGAAGCCGAGGACGAGGATGGCCGGGACTGCGATCAGCTGGTAGAAGAAGCCGAGGAAGACCAACGACTGGATGCGGGCGTGCGGGAAGAGCACGAGGTACGCACCGAGGACCGCCGAGATGGCGCCGGATGCGCCGATCATCGGGATCTCCGAGGTCGGGTCCACGACCAGCTGTCCGGCGACCGCGGCGATGCCGCCCAGCAGGTAGAAGCCCACGAACAGAAGCCGCCCCATGCGGTCCTCGATGTTGTTGCCGAAGATCCACAGGTACAGCATGTTGCCCAGCAGGTGCAGCCAGCCGGCATGGAGGAACATGCTCGTGAATACGTCGATGACGGGTGGCGACAGCCACTCCCCCGCGGCCAGCGCGGCGGCCAGATGGGCGGGCACGACGCCGTGATCCTCGACGAATCCCGCGAGCGCCTGCTCGCCGCCCTGGACGAGGATCGCCAGCTCGACGGCGAACACCGCGCAACAGGCGGTGACCAGGGCGAGGGTCACGACCGGTGCGCGACGCGTCGGGTTGGCGTCGCGAAGCGGGATCACCGGCCGGCGGGCGCGATCACGACTTCGGCGTCGCCTTCGGCTTCTTGGTTGGTTTCGGCGATGGCTCCGGCGAGGCCGGCGCGGTGGCGGACGGGGTCGGCGTGGGGGCGACGTCCGGCGCGGCGTCGAGCGTGACGCTGTGGAGGCCGGTGGCCGAGATCCACCACAGGGTCGCCGGGCTCTCCGGGTCTGCCCCGGGGATGACGACCATTCCGCGCAGGTCGCGCCACGCTTCGTCGCCGCCGGCCAGGCGGTACTGCTCCACGAAATCGCCGGTCGCCTTGTCGAAGGCCACGACCCGGTCGTTGATGGCGTCGAAGGCGTAGAGGATCCCGGCGCGCTTGCTCGAGGATCCGTCCGGCTTGTCCGGTGACGCCAGCCAGACGTACTCGGACGTCGGGCGCAGCATCGTGTCGCCCGGGAGCCCGGGCTTCCACCCGGCCGCCGGGATGACGCGTGCGACGCCGCCGTCCTCGGCCGCGAAGATGTCGCCGTCGATCATCAGGTCCGTGATCCCAGCCACGGGTCGGTCGGTGGGCAGGCGGCGCGTCGGCGCGGACGGGTAGCCGCGCCCGTCGTTCGCCGCGCTGTAGACCAGGATGTTCTGCTCGGAGGCATCCACGACGTAGAGGTTGTAGAACGCGGCGTCGAAGTTGGCCACGAACGTGTCGATCGCCTTGACGTCGTCGCCCCACGAGGCGGACTCCACGACCGGGATTCCGGCCAGGGACCCCTTGCCGCTCGTGCCCACGGACCGCCAGCGCCAGAGGTTGTTCCGGGAGTCCAGGATCACGACGTCCGGGCCGCCGGTCGCGAGGAGCTTTGGGTCCGCCACCTTGCCGCCGCTCTTCGCCTTCTGCCCGGTCTTCGCGACGGGCGCCGCCGTCCGCTTCGCGCGGTCGATCCGCCAGACGGTGCCGGTGCCCGTGTCCAGGACGTATGGCGCGCCGTCGTGGCCGCGGACGATCCCGGACAAGGCGACGGGGCCCGCGTCGGCCGGGAACTCGTACAGCGTCGTTGAGCCGACAGGGACCACGCGGAACAGCCGGTCCAGGCCGGCCTCGGCCTCCATTCGCAGCGGGGCGATCTGGCCGATCGGATAGCCGGCGTTCTCCGCTTCATCGAGCGACGCGTACGCCGCCTCGAGCAGCTTCTGGGCCCGGTCGGGCTCCTCCGCGACGAGGTCGATCCCTGGGCCCGTGACCTCGGCCAGCGCCTCCTGCGCCGATTCGAACGCGTGCTGGGCAACGGTCAGGGACCGGACCGCTTCGGCGGGCGATCCGTCCTGGCCGCCCAGGGCGTACACGCCCAGCCCGAGGGCCGACGCTACGGCCACGAAGGCGAGCAGCGCGACCGCGGCGCGGCGCTGCGTCTCCATCCGGCTGTGGGTGCCCGTCACACGGCGTACGCCGGGCCGCCGGCGAGGAAGCGTGTCCTGGACGCGCCAGATCGCCCGCTGGAAGCCGTTCCCGGCGGCGCTACGGGCCCGCGTCGCCCCTGCCCCGATCGCCGCGGCGCTCGCCGTCACGGAGTCCGCAAGCGGGATTGGCGAGCGGTCCGGGGCACCGGCCAGGGGTTCCGCGGGTCGCACGGGGACGAGCGACCTCGCCTTGTAGGTCGCGCCGACCTCGGTCGCCTCGAAAGCGACCGCGCCGTCGCTGCCCGTGCCGTCCGCCGCGATGAAGCGGGCGTGCAGGTGCTCAACGGCCGACTGCGGGTGCAGGGTGACCAGCGCGTCCTTGAGCGCGTCGGTGCCCACGCTGGCGATCACGTTCGCCGAGATGAGGCACAGGCAGTCCCCGACCGAGAGCTCGCCGCGCCAGACCTCGGGCTCCAGGCCCTCCGAGGGGAGGCCGCGGTCTCGATGTGGATCGGGCAGCGTGGACAGGCGGGCCTGCCGGATGAGGTAGGCGTCCGCCGGGCCGACGGTCGCGACGTACAGCTCGCGGCCGCGGACCACGGCGGCCGCGACACCGATCGGTCCCGCCCCGTCGGTCTCGAGGCCGATGCCGTACCGGTCGCGCTGATGGGTCAGACGCTTGTTGGCCACCGCGAGCGCCTTGACAAGGCACTGGCGGATGCCCGCGGACTCGTCGTAGTAGTACTCGTTGCGGATCGTGTCGGCGACGACCCGCGTCGCCTCGCGCGCCCGGGCGCCAGGGTGCCGCGAGGTCACGAGGAGGTACAGGCCGCCCTTCGTCCGGGCGACCGACCCGACCGACGGCTCGACCACCACGACCGTGTCGGGCGAATTGGCCAGCCGATCGCGCTCCGTGACGGCGCCGAGCTTCAGCTGGAGACGGACGGCCAAGTCGGGACCCTCATGCGGATGACGGCGCGGTCCGGGTCAGGGTGGTGACTCGGCAGCCGCGCCCTTCGGCAGCGGGAGTCGGATTATACGCGCGGACCGCGCGCAGCCCCGGGGCCGGACCCCTCGCCACCCTGGGGACTCGTGAGGCGCAGCCGGCGGGCTCGCGACCCGCCGGGCGCGGCCCCGAAGGCCTCGAGGAGCTCGATGGCACGGCCCCGGAGCTCGGCGGCGGCGATCGGCTCGTCCACCGCGACCACGATCGCGTCCGGCTCGATGCCGACGAGGCGGCACAGGCCGGCGGCGGCGGGCACGCGCTCCGCGATGATCGCGTCCCAGGTGGCGATCGCGCGGGCCAGCCGGAGCTGGTGCTCGAGACCCAGCCGCCGCGCCGCCTCCGGCAGCAGGTCGCCGACCCGGTCCGGGCGGCGGCGGCGCGAGGCGGATTCCGGGTCATGGCTCATGGTCCGGGCTCCAGGTTGGCGGCGCCCCCGGGACCCGCGGTCACGGCCCACGCCGTCCCGACCGACCGCAGCGCCGGGTCGATGTCCTCGAGCGTCGTCGTCGTCACGAACGCCTGCGGCAGGATCGCGATACGCCGCACGAGGTGTGCCCGGCGTTCGGGATCGAGCTCCGAGAAGACGTCGTCCAGCAGCAGGAGCGGCGCGTGCCCGTCGAGGGCGGTCAGCAGATCCAGCTCAGCCAGCTTGAAGGCGAGGATGGCCGTCCGCTGCTGGCCCCGGGACGCGAACGTTGCGAGCGAGCGGTCGTCCAGGGCGAACACCAGGTCGTCGCGATGGGGGCCGACCAGCGTGGTGCCGTTCCAGATCTCCTTGTCGGCGGTTTCCGCCAGCCGGCGGGCCAGCGCGTCACGGGGCGACTCCCCCGGGTGCTGCGGCGCGTTGGTCGCGTAGCGGACGGTCAGGCGGCCCGTGGCTGCCTCCTCCGGGGCGATCTCGGCGTGGGCGGCGGCAAGGGGGGCCGCCACGGCGTCCAGCAGCCGGTGGCGCTGCTCCAGCACGGCGCCCCCGGCCTCGATGACTGCTGCGTCCCAGAAACGGAGCTCGCCACGGGTGGCCTGCTCCTCGCGGATCAGGCGGAGGAGCCCGTTGCGCTGTTGCAGGGCTCGCCCGTACGCCCCAAGGTCGCGCGCGTAGTGCGGGGACCACTGCGTCGCGAGACGGTCCAGCGCGTCGCGGCGGAGAGACGGCGACCCGGCCACGAGCAGCATCTCCTCGGGCGCGAAGAGGACCGTCCGGAGCACCCCGGCGAGCGTGGCCGCGCGGCGCGCGACCCCGTTGACCCGGATGCGCTTGCGGGCGCCGCTGGCCGTTCGGACGAGAGCCACCTCGACCGTGTTCTCGGACCCGGGCGGCCCACCCGGCGGCGCGACCCGGGCCTCCACCCGGGCGAGGTCGCACCCCCAGCGGACCAGCTCACCGTCGCTCGAGGTCCGGTGCGATCGCCCCCAGGCGAGCAGGACGACCGCCTCAAGCAGGCTCGTCTTGCCGGCCGCGTTGGGTCCCCAGACCAGCTGCGGCCCGGGCGCGAACACGGCGTCCAGCGACGCGTAGCCGCGCAGATCGCGGATCGAGAGGCCCCGCAGGATGGGCGCGGCGGCGTCCGTCAGGAGGTGGTCCGCACGGGCATCACGACGTGCACGTAGGCATCGTCACCCACCGGCCGGAACACGCCCGGCGACAGGGGCCCGTTGAGCTCGAGCGCGAAGCGGTCGGCCTGCACGTTGCCGAGCACGTCGTTGAGGTATCGCGCGTTGAACGCGATGGTGGTCGGGTCCCCCTCCACGACCGCCTCCACGTCGCCGGTGTAGTCGCCGACCTCCGCCGTGGCGGTGACGACGACCCCGCCTGCATCGCCGCCCACCTGGAGCTTGACGATGTTCGCGGACGAGCTGGCGATCAGCGCCGCCGGCCGGACGGCCCGGAGGAGCTCCTCCCGGTCGATCTCGGTCCGGGTGGCGTGGCTCGCGGGCAGCACCTGCTGATAGTTGGGGAACTGGCCGTCGATGAGGCGCGACACCAGGTCCACCCCGTCGAGGTGGAACAGCACCTGGTTGCGGGCCTGCGCCAGTACCAGCTCCACCGGATCGTCCGTGTCGGCCAGGATTCGGCCCAGCTCGCCGAGCGCGCGGGCCGGGATGACGACCGCGGCGGCCTCGACCGGGTCCAGGATGTCGATGGTCCGAACGGCGATCCGGTAGTTGTCCGCGGCGGCCAGGGTGAGCTTGCTCCCCTCGAACCGGGCGAGGACCCCGGTCAGGATCGGGCGTGCTTCATCGCTGGCGGCAGCGAAGACCGTCTCATCCAGGGCGCGTTTCAGTGCCTTCTGGGAGATCCGGGTCGTCGGCCGCTCGCCGGCGGTCTGGATGGTCGGGAACTCGTCGGCGTCGATGCCCTTGATGTGGGTCGCGAAGCGGCCGCAGCGCAGGTGGAGCGTGTCGGACCCCTGGAGCTCGAGGTCCACCCGCTCGGACGCCGGCAGAGAGCCGACGAGGTCCGTCAACAGGCGGGCAGGGACCGTGGCAGCCCCATCCGTCTCGATCTTGCCGGGCACCCAGTAGGTGATACCGATCTCGAGGTTGGTCGCGGTCAGCTTGAGGCCTGCGTCCTCCGTCCGGAGCAGGACGTTGGCAAGGACGGGCAGGGTGCTCCGACCCGAGACGGCCCGCGACACCACAGACAGGCCGCGCGCCAGGTTCTCCTGCATGACCGAGAGTTTCACGGGTGATCGTTCTCCAAGCAGCTCGTTTAGGTGGCGGTCGGGATCCGGAGGCCGGTCTCCCGGCGAGGAGCGTTGCTGCGTCTTTGGGATCCGGAGGCTCGTCTGAGTGGAATGATTCGTCCTATCTTCTCATCCCTTCATCATCATCATCATGCCGTGGATCGCGTGGACGGCAACGCTCGTCGCTGCACGAGCCGGGCGTGGACGAGCGCCCCAGGCACGTGGACGAGACGGGCGTTGCCGGGGGTCGCCGGGGGTCGTTGCGGTGGATGAACGGGGTGCCGGGTGCCGGACTGTCCACGAAGCGGAGCCCACGCGCCGGGTCATCCGCACCCCGGTCCCCGCCCGGATGGCCAACCGTCCACAGCGACGGCCGGTTGTCCCCAGCCCGTCCCCAAGCGTGGGGGTGCTGGGTTCGGGTTCGCGGACCGGGGGAGGGCCGGCCGGCGGGCGCAGGAAGACGGCGGGCGGCCATGGGGGGCCGGCCACAAGGTGCCGGCGGCGCTTGGGCGGGACGCCCTAGTCTGAGTAGATCAGCTCCCGGACGGCGGCAACCTCGCGCCGCATCTCGTCGTTGACCTGCATCTCGCGGTTGATCTTGTCGCAGGCGTGGAGCACGGTCGAATGATCCCGCCCGCCGAGCTCGGCGCCGATCCGCAGCAGCGAGACGTCCGTCTCCTCGCGCATCAGGAACATCGCGATCTGGCGCGGCACCACGATGCTCTTCTCGCGCTTCTGGCCCTTCAGGGCGTCCATCCCGACGCCGTAGTAGTCCGAGACGGCCTTGGCGATCCGCTCCGGCGTGACCTGGCGCTTCTTGGGGTTGTACAGCACGTTGCTGAGCACGGCCTGCGCCAGCTCGATCGAGATCGGCATCGCCCCCATCGCCGCGTAGGCAACGATCCGGTTGAGCGCGCCCTCCAGCTCGCGGATGTTGGACACCACCTTGCGGGCGACGAACTCGATCACGTCCGGGGTGATCGGCGTGCCCTGCTCCTCAGCCTTCGCCCGCAGGATCGCGATCCGAGTCTCCAGGTCCGGCGCCGTCAGGTCCGCGATCAGGCCCCACTCGAAGCGGGATCGCAGCCGCTCCTCGAGCGTCAGGATTCCCTTGGGGGGCCGGTCCGACGAGAGCACGATCTGCTTGCCGTCCTCGTGGATCGCGTTGAACGTGTGGAAGAACTCCTCCTGCGTCCGCTCCTTGTCCGCGATGAACTGGATGTCGTCGATCAGGAGAAGGTCGATCCGGCGGTACCGGGCGCGGAAGTCGTCGATCCGGCCCTGCTGGATCGACGTGATGAACTCGTTGGTGAACTTCTCGCTGGTGGCGTAGACGACCCGCTTGCGGGGGAACCTCGCGGCGACCGCGTTCCCGATTGCGTGCATCAGGTGGGTCTTGCCGAGCCCGACGCCGCCGTACAGGAACAGCGGGTTGTAGGCGTGTCCCGGTCGCTCCGCCACGGACAGGGACGCGGCGTGGGCCAGCCGGTTGGCTGAGCCGACGATGAAGTTGCTGAACGTGTAGCGCGGGTTGAGGTTGGCCGCGCCCCCCTGCGCGCCCTCCGGCGCGCCGACGCGGGTGGGCTCCACGCGGACGGGCTGTGCGGCGCCCTCTGCCGCCTGCGCCTTCGCCTCGCCGCCGGTGGCGACCACGAACTCGACCTGGACGCTGTAGCCGACGACGCGGGCGAGCGTCTGGGAGATCAGGGACCGGTAGCGGGTCTCGAGCCAGTCCTTCGCGAAGCCGTTGGGGACCGCGATACGGAAGCGCTGGTCGTCCACCTCAACCAGCGAGGTGTCCCGCAGCCAGGTCTCGAAGTTGGCGGGCGACAGCGATACCTGGAGCTCTCCCAGGGCGGCGCGCCAGACCTGTTTTGCGTCCATCCTGCGATCGTGATCCCGGATTGCATGGGGCTTCGATGGGTACGGCCGACCCCGGGGGCCGGATCGAGGAAGAGCGCCGCGAACTCCGTGAACGCTGTCTGCCGGAGTCGCCGGACGAACGGACGGACTTCCTATTCGGACGACCTCCCGCGGCGTCCCGGCGCCTGAGGCTCGGTGACAATACACCGCCCCACGGGCCTCCCGCAAGGCGATTTGCGCATACTCCCTGGGGGTATCATGCAGACGCTCGCTGGACGCGATCCGGCCTCCGCTCAGGCCTGGTGCGCGGACGCACCGGGGCCGCTCGCGCGCATGTTTGACACCCCTTCGCGACGGGGCCTATCATCCCTCGGACGAACACGCGCCGCCGCGCTCATGGGCGCTCGGCGCGTTTGCGTGCCTTTAGGGGTCGGAGTTTCCGCGTCCCGAGGGCCGGATGGAGAGGATCACGGACAGTCCCGATGGGCAAGCCGACGTTTCAGCCCAAGAAGCGGCATCGCGCCAAGGAGCACGGGTTCCGCGCCCGCATGAAGACGGCGGGCGGCCGGCGCGTGATCGCGACGCGGCGCGCGAAGGGCCGGAAGCAGCTCACGGCCTGACCGGCGAGCGCAGTCACAACCCGCTGCGCCTCGTCATGCTCTCCCACCCGGCGGACTTCGCCCGGCTGGCAGAGGGAAGCGTCGGCAAGACGCACCCGCTGCTCGTCGGACGGTTCGTCCGGACGGACCTCGACCAGACGCGGTTCGGCCTGGCGACGGGCAAGCGGCTCGGAGGAGCCGTCGTCCGGAACCGGGTCCGGCGCCGCCTCCGCGAGGCGCTCAGGGTGATGGCGCCCTCGTTCCAGCCCGGCTGGGACGTCCTCATCATCGCCCGGCCGGCGATCGTCGATGCCGACCACCACGCCATGGTCGGCGCGCTGCGCCGGGTCCTCCGATCGGGAGGCGTGCTCGGAGGTCGAACGAAATCGTGAGACGCGCAGGGGTCGCGATCGGGGTGGGGCTGATCCGCCTGTACCGGATCGTGTTCGCGTGGCTGCCGTCCGGGTGCCGGTTCGAGCCATCATGCTCACGCTATACGGAACAGGCGATCCAGAAGTACGGCCTGCTGCGCGGCAGCTGGATGGGCGCCCGGCGCATCGCCCGCTGCCATCCCTGGAACCCCGGCGGCTACGACCCGGTCAAGTGAGGAACGAGAGCACCGCGTGACCCGCCCCCAGAGCCTCATCGCCCGGCTCGCGCCGATCGTCCTGATCGTCGGCGTCGCGCTGCTCGTCGCGGCGTGCATTCCGGGCGCCGGGGGCGATGCGTCCGGCGCATCGCCCTCCCCCAGCCAGGCGCCCCTCCAGCCGGCCTCGCCCACCGGCAACCCGCTGGACTTCCTGGCCTGGCTGTTCACGCCGATCTTCCAGGTGCTGTTCATCGTGATGGTGTTCCTGGATCAGCTGACCGGCAACATCGTCATCGCGATCATCCTGCTCACGATCCTGCTGCGGCTGGTGGTGATCCCGCTGTATCGCAAGCAGCTCGTCTCGTCGCGCCAGATGCAGCTGCTCCAGCCCGAGGTCAAGGAGCTCCAACGCAAGTACAAGGGCGATCGAGTCAAGCAGCAGGCTGTCGTGCAGGAGTACTACAAGCAGCGCGGCGTCAACCCCGCCTCGGGCTGCCTGCCGATCCTCCTCCAGTTCGGCCTCCTGATCCCGATGTACTCGGTGATCAGCCAGGGCCTGACCAACTTCGACCCGAGCGCCATGTGGAATGTGTTCGGCGTCAACCTGTTCCCCGCCATCGTGTGCGCCCCGGCCCCGGTGTTCGATGCGGCCGGCTACGTGACCAACCCGTGCCTGGACGCCTTCGCCTTCGGCATCAACTGGGGCATCCCGGAGCCGGTCACCACCGGGATCTACATCGCGGGCTTCGGCATCAGCATCCTGGCCATCATCTCGTCCATGGTGCAGCTGGTGGCCTCGCGCATGACCCTCCCGCCGGCGGACCCGCGGAGCACCGACGACCCGAACATCAAGATCCAACGCCAGATGGCCTACTTCCTGCCGCTGATCTCGATCGCGTACGGCGGCATGCTGCCGGCCGGCCTGTTCGTGTACTGGGTCGCGGCGACGGTCATCCAGATCGTCCAGCAGTACTTCATCCTGGGCTGGGGCGGGATGTTCCCGTTGTTCGGGTGGTACCCGGAGTTCGCGCGCAACCACTCGCCGCGGTTCCCGGTCCAGATCCCGGCGCCCCTGCCCCATGTCCCCGGCAAGCCGTCCGACGGAACGGAGCAGGCCAAGGCCGTCGACCGCACGATCTCTGCCCAATCCACGATCCGGCCCAACAAGACGCGAACCTCGCGACGAGGGAGACGACGCTGACCATGAGCGAGTACCAGGAGTTCACCGGCAAGTCAGTCGAGGAGGCCATCAAGGCGGCCTGCGAGGCGTTCGGCGCCAGCCTCGGGGATCTCGACTTCGAGATCCTCACCTCCGGCAGCCGGGGCGTCCTCGGCATGGGGGCGGAGCCGGCGCGAATCGTCGCCGCCCCGCGCAGTGCGCTCGGCGGCACCGCCCCCAAGCGGGAGGCAGCCGAGGCCGCGCCGCTGCCGGCGGCCCCGCGCGACGACCGCCCGCGGCGCGACGACCGCGGGCCCCGCCGCGACGACCGCCCGGCACGCCCGGCGGGCGACCGTCCGCCGCAGCGCGATGACCGCGGTCCCCGCCGCGACGACCGCCCGGCACGCCCGGCGGGCGACCGTCCGCCGCAGCGCGATGACCGCGGTCCCCGCCGCGACGACCGCCCGGCACGCGGTGGCTCGGAGCTCTCGGCTGCCGAGGTCGCCCAGGTGACCACTGCCCGCGGTTCCGTGGCCATGGAGCGCGCGGAGCTCGAGGCCGCGGAGGCGACGCCCGAGGCGCTCGCCGCCGGTCGCGAGATCCTCGAGACGCTGATGGGGCACCTCGGCTTCGAGGGCGTCACCGTCGAGATCCGCGAGGGCGAGACCAGCCGTCTCAACGTCGTCGGCGATGGCGCCGATCGGGAGGCGCTCGGCTCGCTGATCGGGCGGAAGGGCGAGCGGCTCTCCGCGCTGCAGCACCTCGTGAACCTGATGCTCTCGCGCCGGACCGGCCAGTGGACCCGGGTCCTGGTGGACGTCGAGGACTACCGCGGGCGCCGCGAGCGCCAGCTCGTGGACCTCGCGCAGCGGGCCGCGGACCGGGTCGTCGAGACCGGCAAGATGCTCCAGCTGGAGCCGATGCCGGCGCTCGAGCGGCGCTGGGTTCACCTCGCCCTCCGTGATCGCGAGGGCGTGTCGACGCAGTCGATCGGCGAGGAGCCGAGCCGGCGAGTCGTGGTCCTGCCCCGCAACCCGTAGCGTCCCGCCGCCAGCGAGTTCGCCCGGGGCGGCGCGCGTCTTGGCCGGTTTCCGGCTCCCTTGGTACGATCCGGCGCACGCTCAGCACGAGGCCATGACCGACACCCAGCCGAACCCCCAGCCCGATAGCCCGGCGCCGGCCCACCACTCGTCCCTGGGCCTGCGCTTCCTGCTCGCGTTCCTGCTCGGCATCGCCCTGGTGGGCACCGCGGGCGGCGGCGCCCTGTACGCATACGGTCAGCAGTACACGGGGAAGATCCTCCCCGGCGTCGAGGTCGGCAGCGTGGATCTCTCGGGGATGACTCCGGATGCGGCCCGGACGGCCCTCGAGGAGGCCTACGCGTCGCTGAGCAGCGGCCGGATCGCGGTCGAGGGCCCGGACGGAGAGATGACCATCGGCTTCCGCGAGGTCGGCCGGCGGGCCGACGTGGACGCCATGCTCGCGGCTGCGCTCGCGGCCGGGCGACAGGGCGAGCCGATCGCCGATCTCATCGGCGTGCCCCAGGCCGTGATCCGCGGCACCCGGCTGGAGCCGCAGGTCACCTACGACGAAGCGAAGCTCACCGACGCCGTGGCCGCGATCGCGCGGACGATCGACGAGGAGCCGACGGATGCGACCCTGGTCGCCGAGAAGGACGGGACCTTCGCCCTGACCCCGGGCCGGGAGGGGCGGGCGGCGGACCAGGCGGCCTTGGCAGCCGCCATCGGCCCGCTGATGGGCGACGTGGGCACCCCCGACGAGATCCGGGTGACGGTGGCGGTCGCGCCCCGGATCCCCGTCGTGGAGACGGCCGAAGCGGAAGCGGCGCAGGATGCCGGCGAGCGGATGGCCGCGGACCTCGCCCTGACCCATGGTGACGAGACCTGGACGATCCCGGGCAAGCAGCTCCGCAAGCTGGTGAGCTTCACGCCGACGGTCGACGGCGGCATCGCCCCCGTGCTCGACGTCGCGGGCCTCGATCCGCTGATCGAAGAGGTTGCCGAGGAGATCAACCAGAAGGCCAGGAGCGCTGCGCTCAAGCTGAATGGCAATCGAGTCGTCGTCGCTGCCGGCAGCCGCGACGGCCGCGTCCTCGACCAGGAGGCGGCCAGGGCGCTGGTCCTCGATTCGATGCTGGCCCGCCAGGGCGGAGATGATGCCTCGGACACGGCGGTCACCCCCGCCATCTCGGTCCGAGAGCCCGAGATCACGACGGCGGAGGCCGAGAGCTGGGCGCCGAAGATGCAGGCCCTGCCGAAGGGACGCTGGACGACCTGGTTCCAGATCTACGAGCGAAACGGGTTCGGCGCCAACATCTGGCTCCCGGCCAAGCTGATCAACGGCTACGTCGTGGCGCCCGGCGCGACCTTCGACTTCTGGAAGGCCGTCGGCCCGGTCACGCGTGAGAAGGGCTTCAAGCAGGGCGGCGCGATCATCAACGGCAAGACGGAGCCCCTGGGCGCGCTCGCTGGCGGGATCTGCTCCTGCTCCACGACGCTGTTCAACGCCGCCCTGCGGGCCGGGTACAAGATGGGCGCCCGCCGCAACCACTACTACTACATCGACCGGTACCCGAAGGGCCTGGACGCCACCGTGTTCAAGTCGGACGGCGGGTCGACACAGACGATGAGCTTCACCAACGACACCGACTACCCGGTGCTCATCCGCGGGATCAACACGCGCAAGGGCAACATCGGCTACGTCACGTTCCAGCTGTACAGCGTCCCCAACGGGCGCCGCGTCGTGATCGGTCCGGCCGTCGTGAAGAATGTCCGCCAGGCCCGCGACACGACCCAGTACACGAAGCGGCTGCCCAAGGGCAAGTCCGAGCGGGTCGAGTACCCGGTGAACGGCATGGACGTGTGGCGAACGGTCACCGTGTACCAGAACGGCAAGGTGCTCCGCCAGAAGACCTACTACACGCACTATGCGACCATCACGGGCCTCGTGCTCGTCGGGACGGGCGGCGGCGCTTCGCCGGACCCCTCTCCGACGCCGACCCCCTGATCGCGCCTCGCGCGGGCCGGCCGGACGCGATGTCCGCGTGACAGCCCCGGATGATCCCCGGACCGGCTGACGGGTGAACGCCGAGCTGTTCCTGCGCGGCATGGTGATCGGGTTCGCGATCGCGTTCGCGCTGGGCCCGATCGGCCTGCTCGTGATCCGGCGCACGATCGAGCGCGGGTGGGGGTACGGCCTGTGCTCCGGCGTCGGCGTCGCGACCGCTGACGCGGCCTACGCGGCGGTCGCCGCGTTCGGGATCACGGCGCTCACGGAGATCCTCACGGGCATCGACCGATTGCTCGGGATCGTCGGTGGGGCGGTGCTGCTGGTTCTCGCGGCCCGGGCGCTGGTGGCGACCCGCACCGCACGGGCGGCGACTTCCGCGAGCGGAGCGCCGCCGGACTCACCCGGGCCGAGCGGCTCCGGCGCCATTGGCGCGTGGGCCTCGATGGTCGCCCTCACGCTCACCAACCCGGCCACGATCCTCTCGTTCGCCGCGCTGTTCGCGAGCCTGGGGGCCGGGTCCGCGGGGCCGGCGGGGGCGGCTGCCATCGTCGCCGGCGTGTTCGCTGGCTCGGTCGCCTGGTGGACGTTGCTGACGGGCTTCGTCGCCGGGCTCCGGGCGCGCCTGACGACGCGCGTGATCCGCGCGTTCAACGTGGTATCGGCGCTGATCATCGGCGCGTTCGGCGCCGTGGCGATCGTTCTCGGCCTCGCGGCTTGACGTCGCCTACGATTCCACGCATGTCGCCCGCCCGCCCGCTGCCCGCAGCCGCCCTGTTCGACTGGGACGGCACGATCGTGGACACCCTCGGGCTGATCTACCGGGCCAACGTCGTCGTCCTGGGCGAGCTGGGGATCACCATGACCCGGGAGTGGTTCCGGGAGCGCTACACCCCGGACTGGCGTTCCTCGTACCGCGAGCTGGGCATCCCGGAGCACCTGTGGGACGCGACCGCGCGGCGCTGGTCCGAGGAGATGGCGGATGCTCGCCCGCGGGCGCTCCCCTGGGTTCGCGGTGGGCTCCGGCGGCTCGGCGCCAGAGGGGTCCGGATGGGCCTCGTCACGGCGTCCACCCGGAGCGTCGTGGAGCCCAACCTGCGGCGGCTGAACCTCGAAGGCGTGTTCGAGACCGCGTGGTACGCGGACGACGTCGCGAACGGCAAACCCCACCCGGAGGCGCTGCTGGGGGCGCTCGGCGACCTCGGGATCGGGGCCGCCGACAGCGTCTATGTCGGCGACACGACGGTTGACCTGGCGATGGCGTCGTCGGCGGGAGCGCCGTTCGTGGCCATCGGCGGGACCACGACCGAGGCCGCGTTCCTCGCGGCCGGCGTGGACCGGGTGTGGCCGGGCGTGGGCACCTGGGTGGACGATCTCCTCGGCGTCCGGACGCCTGTCCGGCGCGGGACCGCGGTCCCCGGGAAGCGGTCCGAGCGGCACGGAACGGGGAGCGGCGGACGCCGGTAGCATCGGGGGATGACGAACGCCCTGGATCGTGTCGGCGCGCTTGCCGAGCGCCTCCTGCTGCCGCTGACCGTGGGCGGCCTCGTCCTCGGGCTGGCCCTGACCGCAGCCGGTCGGGACGACACGGCCTTCTGGGCCTGGTCACTGCCGGCCGCGATCGTCGGCGCCTGGCTCACCCTGTCGATCGTCCGCGACCTGCTTCGCCGGGAAGCCGGTGTGGACGTGATCGCCGTGCTGGCGATCGGCGGTGCGCTCCTGCTGGGCGAGGCGCTGGCGGCGGCGGTGATCGGCGTGATGCTGGCGACCGGCCACTGGCTTGAGCGCTACGCGGAGGGCCGCGCCCACCGAGAGCTCTCGGCCCTCGTCTCGCGTGCTCCCAGGGTCGTCCATCGCTACGAAGACGGCGGGATCCACGACCGCCCGATCGGGGACGTGGAGGTCGGAGACCGGATCGTGGTCAAGCCCGGCGAGGTGGTGCCGGTGGACGGGAACATCGTCGGCCAGCCGGCGATGCTCGATGAATCGGCGCTCACCGGCGAGTCCCGGCTGGCGACCCGCGAGGCGGCCGACCCCGTCAGCTCGGGCACGGTCAACGCCGGCGCTCCGTTCGACATGCTGGCCACGGCCACCGCCGAGCACTCGACCTACGCCGGCATCGTCCGCCTGGTCCGGGAGGCGCAGGCATCGAAGGCTCCCTTCGTCCGCCTCGCGGACCGCTATGCCCTGTTGTTCGTCCCACTCGCCCTGGGCATCGCGGGCTTCGCGTGGGTCGTGTCCGGCGATCCGGTGCGGGCGCTCGCGGTCCTCGTCGTGGCGACGCCCTGCCCGCTGCTCCTCGCGGCGCCGATCGCGATCGTGGCCGGGATCAGCCGCTCGGCGAAGCGCGGGATCATCGTCAAGGGGGGCGGCGCGCTGGAGGCGATCGCGCGGGCGCGCGTCCTGCTGTTCGACAAGACCGGGACCCTGACCGCGGGGCGGCCGCACCTTGCCGACGTGATCGCAGCGCCTGGGTGGACCGCCGCCGAGGTGCTGCGGCTCGCAGCCTCGGTGGAGCAGGTCTCGCCGCACGTGCTGGCGGGCTCGATCGTCGGCGGCGCCCGCGAGCGAGGCGTGGCGCTGGAGCTGCCGGAGAATGTCGCGGAGGCGCCCGGGGCGGGTGTCTCCGGGCGGGTCGGTGGCGCGAACGTGGCCGCCGGGACGCTTGACTTCGCCAACCGCGGCGCGGTCATCCCGGCGTGGGCCAAGGACGTCCGTCGCCGGGTGAGCCTCGAGGGCGCAACCGGCGTGTTCGTGGCGTCCGACGGCGCGCTGATCGGGGCACTGGTGCTGGACGATCCGATCCGCCCGGAGACGCCGCGCGTGATCCGCTCGCTGCGCCGGGTCGGGGTCCGGCGCGTGGTCATGGTGACGGGTGACCACTACGGCGTGGCCGACATGGTCGCGGCCGCGATCGGGGTGGACGCGGTTCTGGCGGAGCGCACCCCGGCCGACAAGGTCGATGCCGTGACCGGCGAGCGCGAGGACGCCCACGGCATCCTGGTCATGGTCGGCGACGGCATCAACGACGCGCCGGCCCTGGCCGCGGCCGACGTCGGCGTGGCAATGGGCGCCCGGGGCGCCACCGCCAGCTCAGAGGCGGCGGACGTCGTGATCACGGTGGACCGGCTCGACCGCCTGCCGGAGGCGATCCGGATCGCTCACCGCTCGCGCACGATCGCGGTGCAGAGCGTGGTCATCGGCATGGGCCTGTCCATCGTCGCCATGCTGGTGGCCACCACCGGCGTCCTGTCCCCGGTCGCCGGCGCGCTGATCCAGGAGGCGATCGACGTGATCGTCATCCTCAACGCGCTGCGGGCGCTCGGCGGCGGCCTGGAGAAGGCGCCGCGCATCCCGGGTTGGACCGAGCTGGCCGCGCGGCTGCGCAGCGAGCACCGCGAGCTGGCGCCGTCCATCGCACGGATCCGGGCGCTCGCGGACCGGCTGGGGTCCATGCCGCCGGACGAGGCTCGCGAGGAGCTGGAGCGGGTCCGCGCGTTCCTGGTGGACACGCTCGTCCCTCACGAGGAGCGCGAGGACAGGGAGGTGTTCCCGTTCCTCGCCCAGGCGGTCGGCAGCGACGACGCGACGGCCGCGATGCACCGGACGCACGCGGAGATCTTCCATCTCGTCCGGTTCACGGACCGCCTGGTTCGCGAGGTGCCGCCCGAGGGGCCCGGACCGGAGGACCTGACGGACCTCCGGCGCGTCCTCTACGGCCTGGACGCGATCCTGCGCCTGCACATGGCGCAGGAGGAGGAGCTGTACGTGGCCCTGGGCGACGAGCACCCCGAGGCCGCCGAGCCCGTCCCTCGGGCCGCCTGACCGCGGATCACATCGCGGGCACGTAGCCCGCCGCGAGGTACTGCTCCGGGTCGTCCTTGAACTCCAGCAGGCAGCCCTTGCCGCAGAACACGTACTCACGCCCCTCGTATGTCCAGGCAAGGCCGCGGTCACGCGCGCCGTCCGGGTCCGGGCGCATGCCGCAGACGGGATCCTCGTTGGCCTCGACGATGCGGTGCTCGGTCATGGGTGCCTCCTCTGCTCGTCAGAACCGCGCCATGATACCCCCCTGGAGTATCGATGGGTAGATGGCTCGGCCGCCTGCCATCCGCCTTCCGGCACGGTCCCGGGCATGGGTATCTACGGATTGGCGGATGGCCAGGCCTGCGCGGCATCCGCAGAATCGACCGAGGTCCCACGCTGTCCCGTTGTCCGAGGCGGCCCCAAGGAGCGCGTCCCATGACCAGTCGCCCGTCCCTCAGGCTCCCGCCCGGTGCCCGGCTCCGCCTCGCCCCGGTCCTCGTGCTGGTCCTCGCCGTGGGGTCCTCGGCCACCGCCTGCGCGGACGACCATGGTGCGGCCGGATCGGTCGCGTCCTCCCGCCCGGCCGCGACGATGGCGGTGGCGCCGCCGGCAGAGCCCGTCGAGGTGCCGATGGGCGATCAGCACCAGCTCGCTCCGCACGAGATGGCCGCGGCCTGGGACGCCCGCCCCGAGTACGTGCGCGCCCTGCCGGCGGACTGGCAGGCGGCGTATGCGTTTGCCCTCGCCAGCCCCGAGGTGCTCCAGTGGCTGCCGTGCTACTGCGGCTGCGGCGGCATGGGCCATCGAAGCAACCTGGACTGCTTCTTCCAGCGCCGGGAGGCCCAGGCAGAGGTCGTCTATGAGGAGCACGGCTCGTACTGCGACATCTGCGTCGACACGGCGAACATGGCGGCGTCGATGCTCCGCGAGGGCAAGACCATGATCCAGATCCGCGCCGCCGTGGACCTCACGTTCGGGGGTCGCGGACCCGGCACGGACACGGTGCTGCCACCGACGTGACGGCCGCCGCCCCGTCGCGGGCACCCCTGCTCGGGCGGGCGCTCCGGCTCGAGTACCTGACCGTCGGCTGGAATATCGCCGAGGGCATCATCGCGGTCGCGGCCGCCCTGGCCGCGGGGTCCGTGGCGCTGCTGGGCTTCGGGATCGACTCGTTCGTGGAGTCCGCGTCGGGGGCCGTGCTGGTGTGGCGCCTCCGCGCCGAGCGGCGGGCTTCAGACCCGGAGCGGGTCGAGCAGGTCGAGCGCCGGGCGCAGCGACTGGTCGCCGCCTCCCTCGGCCTGCTGGCGCTCTACATCGCGTGGGACTCGGTCACCTCGCTGATCGCCGGGGAGCGGCCGGAGCCATCCGCCGTCGGCATCGCGCTGGCGTGCGCATCGCTCGTCGTCATGTGGTGGCTTGCCCGCGAGAAGCGACGAGTGGGGCTCGCCCTGGGTAGCCGGGCGATGGCCGCCGACGCGTTCCAGACCGACGCCTGCTTCTGGCTGTCGCTGTTCCTGCTGGTCGGGATCGGGGCGAACGCGCTTCTCGGCTGGTGGTGGGCGGACCCGGTCGCGGCGCTGGCCATGACGGCGTTCATCGCCCGCGAGGCCCTGGAGGCCTGGCGGGGCGAAGAGGACTGAGCCCGGGGGTCAGCCTGCGGGGGTGTCCGGCGGAGCGATGGATGGGCCCAGATCCCCATCGGCGTTCATCACCGCGATGACTGTCCGCCAGGTGGCGGCCACCACGCCGATCGCGGGGACCACGAGGAACATGCCGATCACGCCGGCGATCGCGCCGGCCGCGGGGATCGCGACGAGCACGACTGCCGGGTGGATGTGAACCGTCCGCTGGTACACCAACGGCCCGACGATGTTGCCGGTCACGATGTTGAACACGATCGTCCAGATGCCCATGACCACGACGTCGCTCGTGGAGCCGAACTGGATCGCGATCAGGACTGCGAGCCCCGTGGAGATGAAGCCACCGATGTAGGGGATGAAGCACAGGAAGAACGACAGGACGAACACGGGGAGCGCGAGCGGCAGGCCCAGCAGAACCATGATCACGAGCTGGCTGGCCGCCCCGACGAACGAGATCGCGGCCGTCCCGCCCATGTAGCCGCCCAGCACCTCGACGGCGCGCATCGAAGCGCCGCGGACGTCGGCCGCGACCCCGGGCCGGGCCCGCGTCACCAGGCGTTCGCCGAGACGCGTGCCGTCCCGCAGGAAGTAGAAGGTGAGGAGCGCCCCCAGGACGAGGATCAGCCCGGTCTCCGTCGCCTTCTCGGCCACCGCGCCGACCGTCTGCACCGTCCCGCGGCCAAACTCGGCCACGACCCCGACGAGGAGGCCGGCCACTCCGCCGAGCGTGAGGTCGGCCTTGCCGGCGCCGGATGCCGCTGCCCTGTCGATGTCGGTCATCTGGCCGACGAGGCCGGCGAAGGTGAGCACCACCAAGGCCGTGATGACGAGGAACCCGCCACCGACCACGATGGCCGCGGCCGTCGGACGTTGGCGCCCCCGTCTGACCAGCACACGCACGACCGGCTCGAGCGTGGCCGCCAGGATCACCGCCAGCACGACCGGCAGCACGACCAGCGGGATCGTGACCATCACGCCGACCACCAGCGCCAGGAGGGCGATGCCGACCAGGATCCGCCAGCTCCACTGGGCGACACGGTCCAGCCATGCGGGGACCAGGCCCGGGAGCACCGGGTGCGGGTCCGGGTCCACCAGCTCCAGCACGGCCCTCGCCACGGCGAACAGCGCGGCCGTCACCGGGACCGCCACGAACAGGCCGACGATGCCGGCGAGCTGGAATCCCGCGGGGAGCACGACGAGAACGAGCGCCGGGTGGAGGCTGACACTCCGACCGTACACCGCCGGGCGGACCATGTAGCCCAGGAAGACGTTTCGCACGGCGATCAGCCCCAGCATCACGAGGGCGGCGGTCGGCCCGACGGCCGACAGGGTGATGCCCAGGACGAGCAGCGTGGTGACGATGCCGCCGAAGTACGGGATGTAGCCGCCGAGGAACACCAGTACGGAGAGCGGGACGGCCAGCGGCACGCCGAGCACCAGCAGGAACACGAGGTCGGTGAGCGCGATGATCGTCGACAGCAGGGTCGTGCCGCGCAGGTACCCGCCCACGCGCAGCATCGCGTCGCGGCCCGCGGCCGTCATTCGGGCACGCTTCTCCTCGCCGAACCCCTGGAACGCCCATCCCCAGGCGTTGTCGCCATCCCGCAGGAAGAAGAAGACCAGGAACGACGCAAGCACGAGCACCGTCACGACCCCGGCTGCGGAGTCCACGACCGAACCCGCCACGTCGGACAGGGCGGCGCGTGCGAGCCCGCGCAGGAGGTCACCGGCTGCCGCGACGACCGCCGGCGCGGCGACATCCGCCACGTCCGCCTGGACATCCGCGATCCCGGCCTCGAACCGGGCCAGGACCTCGACGACGTAGGGGAAGAACGCGATGCCCAGGAGGATCAGGACGGCCGTGATCCCCGTGATCGCGGCCGCCCACACGATCGCGGCCGCCGCCGTCTCCGATCGGCCGCCCTGACGCAGGCGGAGCACAAGCGGGGCGAACGCCGCGGACACGACGACGGCGACCCCGATGGCGGCCGTGACGGTCCACAGGACCGAGGCGAGGAGCCACAGGACCACCCCGAGGCCCGCGATGACCAGGACACGCCAGCCGACCGCGGCCAGGTTGACGAGCCAGGCCGGGACGAGCTGGGCGGGCGAGCCGGCTGCCCGGGAATCAGCGGGAACAGGCTCCTCGCCGGCCGCCTTGTCCGTGCTCCCCCCTACCGACGCTTCGGCCATGCGATGCTGCCCCTCGTGCCAGAGTCTGAGAGACGCCGGCCTGCCCGTGACGACACCGGCGCGCCCTGCCAGTCCAGCCTACCGCGCCGGCGTTCGTCACATCCGGACCGGATGACATGGGGGATGGTGGAGATGGGGGAGAGTCGAACTCCCCGTCCAGAACCCTTCGCCTGGGACCAGCTACGAGCGTGTCCGATGGTTTTCGTCAGCCGGTCGGACGCCCATCGGCAGGCTTCCGTCCGGCCCATCCGCGTGCCCCTAGATCGGGCTTCGCTCCGGCGTACGCGACCTCTGCCGGGCTGCACCTCCGCTGAGTGACGCTTCCACGGCCCACGGAGGAGAGGCCGCTTCCACGCTCACCTTACGGCCTAGGCCGCGAGGGCGAGAGCAGGCTGCTTGTTGGCAGTTACTTCGTTTTGCCGCCGGTTTAACGAGGCCTGACGGCACCTCGGCTCGCGTTCCCAGACAGCCAGACCCTGTCGAAACCACGCATCCCCACAGGACCGAACCATCGTTCGGGAGCCGTATCCTACCACCGCCCAGTCGTCTGGCTCGCGCCCGTCGCCCCGCCCCGGGATCCACGATGGCGCCCGCTGCACCGAGCATTGACTGGTCGCAGACCCGCCCCCGGCTGCGTCCGGCCCGTCAATCCGACGAGAACCTGCGTCGGCGGGCGCTTACCAAGCCAGAATCGGTCCAGAACGCCACCGGGCGGGGCGATTCCGGGTCCGAATCGCGCCCAGAGCATTGATGAATGCGTACTACGTACGCTCTGGACCACGACCGGAGACCGCGTCTGCCTGGCCGAAAACGGACCCCCGGATGAGGGACGCCTGTCACCAACGATCGCGGCACGAGCCCTCGGTCGCGGCACGAGCCCAGAGGAGGCTCATCGCTACCAGAGATCGCCGACGGTGAATCCCTCCGGGAATGGGTCCGTCGGGTCCACCACGTAGCTGGCAAGGCCCGTGATCCACCCGGTGCCGGTGATGGACGGCACGATCACGGGCCGGTCCCCGATCCGCCCCTCCTCCTCCACCCGGCCGGTGAACACCGTGCCCAGGATGCCCTCGTGGCGGAACTCGTCGCCGGCGCGGAGCTGCCCCCGGGCGTGAAGCACGGCCATCTTGGCGCTCGTGCCGGTCCCGCACGGCGACCGGTCCACGACGCCCGTCCAGGTCGTGGGTCGCTCCCAGTCCAGCTCGCCGGTGGACACGGTGACCACGTTCCGCCGCGAGTTGCGCGGATCATGCGGCGGCCCGGACAGCTGGCCGATGGTGATGCCGGCGAACCCCGGCTGCTCTGGATGCACCACCGGGAGCTGCTGGCGGGCGGCCGCCTTGATCATCTCGGTGACCCGGGTGATGTCGCGGCCCTCGTCCGGTGTCAGCCGGAACCCCAGCGCCTCGGCATCGGCGATCACGAAGAACATGCCGCCGTAGGCGACATCCACGATCACCGTCCCCAGCTGCGGGACCTCCACCGGTGCGTCGAGCTGGGCCGCGAAGGCCGGCACGTTGCGGAACGTGACCCCGGTGACCTTGCCGCCGGCGCAGGTCGCCCGGACGCGGATCAGCCCGGCAGGTGCCTCCAGCGTGATCTCGGTGACCGGCTCATGCATCGGCAGCATCCCGGTCTCGAGCAGCGCCGTGGCGACGCAGATCGTGTTCGAGCCCGACATGCCCGGGTACTCGGTCTGCTCCATGATCACGTAGCCGGCATCGGCGTCCGGGCGGGTGGGCGGCAGGATCACGTTGGCGCACAGGGCCGGGTAGCCGCGGGGCTCGCGGAGCATCAGGCGGCGGAGCCCGTCGCCGTGCTCGGCAAGGTGGCGCATCTTGTCGAACATGGTGGCGCCGGGGACGTCCAGCACCCCGCCCACGATGACTCGCCCCGGCTCGCCCGCCGCATGGACGTCGACTGCCTGGACCATCCTCGCGAGGCGCATCGGTCGATCTCCCTCGTGCCCGTCAGCGGCGCCGGGCGTCCGCCACGGCGCGCTCCATCTCCCGCCGGCTGTCCCGCTCCGCGATCTCCCGCCGGCGGTCCCAGGTCTGCTTTCCGCGGGCGAGCCCCAGCTCCACCTTCGCCTTGCCGGCATCGGTGATGTAGATGCGGAGCGGCACCAGCGTCAGGCCCTTGGCCTTCGTCCGGCCCAGCAGCTCGTCGATCTCTGCACGATGGAGGAGGAGCTTGCGTGCGCGCTTCGGCTCGTGGTTGAAGCGGACGTCCGTCGATTCCCAGGGCGCGATGTGCAGCCCGATCAGCCATGCCTCATCACGCTCGATGCGCGCGTAGGCATCGGCCAGGCTGACCTTGTGGGCTCGAATGCTCTTGATCTCGGTGCCGCGGAGCACGATCCCCGCCTCGAACGTGTCCTCGACGTGGAACTCGTGGCGCGCGCGGCGGTTCTGGGCGATGGTGACGCCCATCGGTGGGCTCCTCCCGCTTCGATGGCCGGTCCAGTGTTGCACGGGGCCGGACGCACGAACGCCGGCCCGTTGCCGGACCGGCGTTCGAAGTGCTACCGACCACCCGTCGGGATCGCCTCTAGGCGACGATCTCCGCCGAGGTGGTGCAGCAACTGGCGCTATCTATCACTGCACATCACCTCCTTTCGTTCGCGGGGACCGTACCCGATGCGCGCCCGGGACGCAAGCGCGCCGTTCAACCCGGAGATCCGGCTCCCCTACGCGGCCGCGCGGGACGCGAGTCCGGTCGCCTCCTGCGACAGCAGCTCCAGCGCCCGGTCCAGCACCGGGTCGTCGCCGGGGCGTTCGGGAGCGTCCGTGACCCTGACGTCCGGCTCAATGCCCTCCCGGTGGATCCAGGTCCCGTCGGGCGTCAGCCAGCGGGCCACGGTCAGCCGGAACCCGCCGTGGTCGCCCTCGAGCTGCGTCCACTGCTGGACGGTGCCCTTGCCGAGCGTCGTGGACCCGACGAGCGTCGCCCTCCCCCGGTCCTGGAGTGCCCCCGCCACGATCTCCGAGGCCGAGGCGGTGCCACCGTCCACGAGGAGCACGACCTCGATGGCGGGATCCGTGGCGGCGCCCCCGGCCTCGGCGAGGGTCTCGACCCGGTTCCCGTCCGCGTCCACCTCCCAGAAGATGGTGCCGTCCGCGAGGAACTGGCTGGCGATGTCCCGGGCTGCGGTCACGAACCCGCCGGGATTGCCGCGCAGGTCCACGACCAGCTGCTTCCGTCCCGCCGCGACCTGCTCGGCCACGGCCCGGTCGAACTGCCCGGCGGCATGGTCCGAGAACCCGGACAGCCGGATGTACCCGACCCGGCCGTCCGCGAGCGCCTCCGACTCGACCTCGGGCGAGACGATGACCGCCCGCACGATCTCGACGTCGAACGGCGCATCGTCACCGCGGACCACGGACAGCACGACGGTCGTGTCCTTCGGGCCGCGGATCCGGTCGCGCGCCTCGTCCACGGTGAGCCCGTCCAGGGGTTCCCCATCGATCGAGGCGATGACGTCGCCGGCCCGCAGCCCGGCCTCGTCGGCGGGCGAGCCCGTGATGGGGGATACCACGACCAGCCGGCAGTCCGCTGCGATCGTGGCGCACGAGGACGTCGCACCCTCCGCGTCCACGGTGCCGATGGTGGCGCCGACGCCCTCGAACTCACCCGAGATGTCCTGGAGCGTGGCCCGGAACTCGTCCGAGGTGAGGTACGCGGAGTACGGGTCGTCCAGCGCCCCGATCATGCCCTTGATCGCGCCCTCGACGAGCGCCTTCCGATCGACCTCGCCGCCCGCGTAGCGCTCGGTCACCGCCCCGTATGCGTCCCAGAACGGCTGCCACACCTCGGCCTCGTCGGCGGGTGTGCCGGGCGTCATCGCCGTGTGGCGGCCCAGGGTCCAGCCGGACACGAACAGGGTGGTGCCGGTGAGGACGACGATCAGGGCGACGGCCAGCAGGACCGCGCCGGGCCGGCGACGCCCGGCACGTCCGGTCGACGATGGTGCGGTCGACGATGGTGCAGCCGGCTCGGGTGCGGCCGGCTCGGGCGCCGTCGCACCGGGTTCGGGGACCAGGGGATCGGGTGTCATCGGGAGGTTCTCGGTTGGGGTGACGGGCTGACAGGGTACAGCCGCTCCCCGCAACGGGCCGTCAGCGGATCAGGTACGTCCGCACCGAGACCCACGAGCCCAGGATCCCCAGGCCCAGACCGGTCGCCAGCACGATCGCAGCCGTGTCCCGCGCGAGATACCCGAGCTGCAGGGGCAGCACGCTGAAGAAGCCCACCATCGCCTCCGACAGCGGCTCGGCCGCGGCCGCCAGCAGCCCGAGCGCAATGAGCGCCCCGAGCAGGCCCACCAGCGCGCCCTCGAACACGAACGGCCACCGGATGAACGCATCCGACGCCCCGACGAGCCGCATGATCTCGATCTCCTCGGCCCGGGCAACGACGGCCAGCCGGATGGTGTTGACGATGATGAACAGCACGATCAGGCCCACCACGGCCACCATCACCACGCCCGCCGTCCGCACGAACGTGGTCACGGTCACCACCCGGTCCACCAGCGCCTCGATGTTCAGCACGTTGCGGACGATCGGCTCGCGCTCGGGCTGGAGCGCGTCGGTGACCGTCCGCAGGTCCGCCGGCGAGCGGAGCTTGACGTTCAGGCTCGCGTGCAGCGGGTTCGCCTCCAGGTAGCCGGTCAGGTCCTCGCGACCCTGGGCCGCCTGGGCCTCCTTGAACCGCCGGAGCGCCTCGTCGCGCGAGATGAACTCGATCGCAGCGACCTCCGGCATCGCGTCCAGGCGTCCGACCAGCTCGTCCACCTGCGCCTGTGTCGTGTTCATCTGGACGTAGGCGACGACCTCCACCTTCTGCTCCACGAACCCGAGACTTGCCAGGAGCACGTTCTGGAGGATGAAGAACCCCGCCAGCAGCAGGAGCATCAGGACCATCGTCAGCGTGGCGGCGAGGCTCATCAGCGCGTTGCGCCAGAAGCCCTGCCACGCGCGTCGGAGCGAGAAGGCGACAAACGTGATCACCGCTCAGTCCTCACGGTGATAGCCCGCGCCGGTCTCGTCCCGGATGATCCGCCCGTCCTCCAGCGCCACCACCCGCTTGCGGAGCGCCGTCACGACCTCGGCGTCGTGGGACGCCATGAGGATCGTCACGCCCAGCTCGTTGATTCGCAGCAGGAGCTGGATGATCTCCCAGCTGATCACGGGGTCGAGGTTGCCGGTGGGCTCGTCAGCGATGATGATCCGCGGGTCGTGCACGAGCGCGCGGGCGATCGCCGTGCGCTGTTGCTCGCCGCCGGAGAGCTGCGCCGGGTACTGCGGTGCCTGCGCCGTGAGCCCCACCAGCGCCAGCACGCGGTCCACCGCAGGCCGGATCCTCCGGCGCGGCGTGCCCGTGACCTCGAGCGCGAAGGCCACGTTCTCCCACACGGTCTTGCGCGGCAGGAGCTTGAAGTCCTGGAACACGATGCCGATCTTGCGCCGCACCTTGGGCACCGCCCGCCGCCCGATCCGGGCCAGGTCGTCGCCGTCCACCACGACGTCGCCGCGGGTCGCGAGCTCGTCGCGGATGAGCAGCTTCATCAGCGTGGACTTGCCGGCTCCCGATGGGCCGACGAGGAACACGAAGTCGCCCTCGGGCACGACGAGGTCAACGTCCCGCAGCGCCTCCTTGCCGTTGGGGTAGCGCATGGTGACGTCACGCAGGACGACGACGGGGTGGTCCGGACGCGGGTCCCGGCCGCGACCGGCGAGGCGGTCGAACAGCGACGGGGGCGTGCTCGGCGGCGCGGTGGTCATCGGTTCGCTCGCTGACGGGGAGTCTCGTCGAGGGCCGGCAGGCCGGCCCGGGTGTTCACTCCGTCCGCGGGCACGATCGGGGGAGCCACGTGGGGCGAGGCTAGCACCGCAGCGCGGATCCTGCCGGGTCCCGGTCCGGGTCCGGGTCCCGGTCCAGCCCGCGACCGGTCGGCATCGGCGGTTGGTGGTCCGCCGCTCGGGTCCCGCGTCGGACCGGCGGCTACACCACCGCCAGCGAGATCGGGAGGTAGCGCTCGAACGGATGCTCGGCGCGCGACCAGCACACGAGACCCGGGAAGCCGTCCAACCGGAGCCCGGCGTCCAGCAGGGCTCGCATCGCGACGACTGCCGTCCCCGGCACCCAGGCCGCGACCGGACCGAACGCCGGCGCCTCCCGGATCGCCAGGCCCAGCAGGACTGGGTGGAGGGCGGGATCGAGGGCGGCCACCGGCCCCAGCCGCCCGGAGGTGGACCCGTAGGCGTATCCCTTCGCCCGCCCATCGCCGCGGTCCCGGACGAGGAGGCCAGTCCGGCCCTCCCGTCGCAGCCAGGCGTGATCCCGCGGGTGCGCGGACCCCACGATCTCGCGGTCCAATCCGTCCACGACATCCGCCAGCCGTCGCGCCCCCTCCGGTCCGTCGGCGATCATCGCCTCGAACGGGGCCACCTCGAGCGAGGGTGGTGGCTGCGGCAGGGCGTCCCACCGCCGCACCTCGCCGAACAGGCGCCAGGCGGGGATGCGAGGCGGCATGCCACGTCGCGCGTACAGGGCGTTGGAGATCGGTTGAGCCGCGTCGGTGCACATGCCCCAGGTGTGGATCCCGGTGTCGAACGGGTCGTCCGGCCCGGGCACCGCCGGCCCGCCGGGACTCACGTCCCGTCCCGCCTGCGCCCGGTCCATGAGCGCCGGGCCGACGCCTGCCGCCTGTGAGGCGGGCTCCACGAACAGCATCGCCAGGAACCACAGTCCCTCGCGCACGGAGGCGCTCGCGAACCCGACCGCCGGGCCGCGCCCGGCCTCCCCGTCCGCCCGCTCCGCCACCCAGAATCGCTCCGGGTCCGTCTCCAGCAGGTGGGTCAGCAGGCGAAGCAGCGGCGCCGGTTCGTCCGGCACCGGCGGCTGGCCGAGACGGGCCTGGTAGTCCTCGATCGAGACCCTCCAGATGCGCGTGCACGCGTCGAGGTCCCCGTCGTGCGCGGGCCGGTATGTGATGTCCCCGACCGCCCTCGGGCGGGACCCGGTGCCGGAGGGGCCCGGCAAGCCACCGGACACCCGTCAGTCGCTCGTGTCGTCCGCGGACGGCGGGCGGCCGGTGGCCACCCGCTCCAGCTCCGCCTGCATGAACGTGTCGAGGTCACCGTCGAGAACGGCCCCGGTGCTCGACGTCTCGTGCCCGGAGCGCAGGTCCTTGACCATCTGGTACGGGTGCAGCACATAGGAGCGGATCTGGTTGCCCCAGCCGGCGGTCACGTGCTCGCCACGGAGCTTGCGCAGCTCCTCCTCGCGCTTCTCCAGCTCCAGCTCCAGGAGGCGGGACTTGAGGACCCGGACCGCGAGCTCCCGGTTCTGCGTCGCGGATCGCTCGTTCTGGCAGGTGACCACGATCCCCGTGGGCAGGTGGGTCAGCCGGATGGCCGACTCCGTCTTCTGGACGTGCTGGCCCCCCGCGCCGGACGACCGGAACGTGTCCACCCGGATCTCGTCCCAGTTGAGCTCGATCTCGACATCCTCGTCGGCCTCGGGCATCACCTCGACCAGCGCGAACGTCGTCTGGCGGCGCTTCTGCGCGTCGTAGGGGCTGATCCGGACCAGGCGGTGGACGCCACGCTCGGCCCGGAGCCAGCCGTACGCGAACCGGCCGTCGATCGTCACGGTGGCGCTCTTGATGCCCGCCTGCTCGCCTTCGGTGGAATCCACGACATCCGCCCGGAAGCGGTGCCGTTCCGCCCAGCGGAGGTACATGCGCAGCAGCATCTCGGCCCAGTCCGTGGCCTCCGTGCCGCCGGCGCCGGCGCTGATCGTGAGCACGGCGTGCTTGGCGTCGTACTCGCCCGAGAACAGGAGCAGGGTCCGCTCCCGCTCGAACTCGGCACGGAGCGCATCCGCCTCGCGCTCGAGGTCAGCCTCGGTCTCGGGGTCCGGGGAGTCGGCGAGCAGGTCCACCAGCTCCAGCAGGGATCCGGCGCGCGCCTCCAGCGTCCGCCACAGGCCGACCTCCTCGCGCAGGCCCTCCGCCTCGCGGAGGATCTTCTGCGCGCAGCGCTGGTCGTCCCAGAACCCGGGCTCGCCGGAACGGGCGTCCAGGGTGGCGAGGCGGGCTTCCTTGGCGGCTAGGTCAAAGCCGCCCCGAGGTCGACCGGATCCGCTCGGCCAGGTCGCGGATGGAAGCGGCGTCCATCAGGTCCGCACCCGGAGGTCCTGGAGCAGGATCGGACGGAGCTCGATCAGCCGAAGGGCCGTCTTGCTCCGGGCGACGACGGGGTTCACGCAGGGACAATACCCGTTGTGGGGACAGATGCCGCAGTTGCCGTCACAGTCCAGGGCGGCGGCATAACTGCAGGACCGGCAGTCCCGTTCGCAAGCGATGAGATCCACGAACTGGGCTTCCTCAGCCTGCTTCACACATCCCTCTCTCTGGTTCTCCGCTGTCGATCGGGCGTGACGGTTCGGGACGGGGGCGCCGGGTGCGGCGGGGGCGCGGGTGGGCGGAGGCGCCGGTCCCTGGTGGCGAAGAACTGCTCCCGAGTATAGGAGAGGGTCCCCCGGTCGCCAAGAGGGGGAATTGGGGATTTTCGGACCGATTCGCTGCTTCAGCCCCCGGGCTGCTCCACCGCAGGGCCGCCACCGGCCAGCAGATAGACCGCCAGGGCGCCCAACTCGTGGATGGTTGCCCGGACCCGCCGCCCAAGGTCCGCCTGGACGGGCGAGGTCGGAGTCGGCGAGCCGAAGGCCTCGATGCCCAGCTCGTCGGCGATGCGCAGGACCCTCAGCATGTGCGTCGGGTCCGACACGAACAGCGCGGACGTCATGCCTCGGTCCTCGAGGAGCGAGGCCACCGTGCGCAGCGACGCCAGCGTGTTGCGGCCCTCGTCCTCGCCGATGATCGCATCGGCCGGAACCCCGCGGTCGATCGCGTACTGCCGGGCGACGGCGGCCTCCGTGGTGCGATCGCCGGGCAGCTTGCCTCCGGTGACGATGAACGCGTCGGCGAGGCCCTCGCGCCACAGCGCCACGGCGTGATCCAGGCGCGCCTCGAACACCGGCGACGGCCGTCCGTCGTACTGCGCCGCCCCCAGGACGACGATCGCGTCCACGTCGCGCCGCTCGTCCTGGCTCCCCTGCTGCCAGATTCGCAGCGTGGCGAAGCCCACGAGGATCACCGAGGCGGCACCGCCGATGACGATCAGGCGCACGAGATCAACGCCTCGGGAACGGGTCAGGCTCCGTGACACTTCTTGTACTTCTGCCCGGACCCGCACCAGCAGGGGTCGTTGCGGCCGATCCGGGTGCCGGAGGGGGTGTAGCCGGGGCGCGTGCCCGCGGCGCCCGCGCCCGCGCCCGGGGCCTCTCGTGCCCCGCGCATCGGGTCCGCGGGCAGGCCCGCGATCGGCGCCCCTGCGGCACCCGGCGATCGCAGCGCCCCCCGCCCCGCGGTCAGGGAGGCGGGTGCCGGAGGTCGCAGGCCTGCGAGCGCGCCGGCCTCACCCGCGGCGCCCGGGCGGGCGGGCTGGCCGGGACCCGGCAGGTCCATCGCGCCGCTCGACTGCGGAGCCTGGCGCGTGACGGTGACCCGGAAGATGGACGCGGCCACCTGGTGCTGGATGAAGCCGCTCAGCTCCTCGTAGAGGCGGAACGCCTCCTTGCGGAACTCGTTGAGGGGGTCCTGCTGGGCGTAGCCGCGCAGGCCGATGCCCCGGCGCATGTCGTCGATCTCGGTCAGGTGCTCCACCCACAGGCTGTCGATCGATCGCAGCAGCACGACCCGCTCGACCTGGCTCCAGACCTCCTCGCCATGCTCCTCGACCTTGTCCTCCAGCTTCGCGTCAACGAGCTCCCGAAGGTGCTCGACCAGCGTCTCGCGGCTGGCGGCGGCGTCGTCCAGGACCTCCACCGACGTGTCGGCGCCATCGAGGCCCATTGCGCGAAGAGCGACCGACAGCCCCTCGAGGTTCCACTCGCTCGGCGACGGGCTGCCGACGTAGGTCTCCGCCAGCGTCTCGATCTCCGCCTCGAGGAACTCGCGCACGCTCTCGGTGAGGTCCTCGTTGCGGAGGACCTTGTCGCGCTCGGCGTAGATGGTCTCCCGCTGGCGGTTGATGACGTCGTCGAACTCGACCACCCGCTTGCGGATGTCGAAGTTGAAGCCCTCGACGCGGTTCTGGGCGCTGGCGATCGTCTTGGACACGAGCCCGGACTCGATCGCGACGTCGTCCTCGAGGCCCAGGCGCTCCATCAGGCCGGCGACCCGCTCAGACGCGAACCGCTTCATCAGGTCGTCCTCGAGGGACAGGTAGAAGCGCGACGAGCCGGGGTCGCCCTGGCGAGCGGCGCGGCCGCGCAGCTGGTTGTCGATGCGGCGGCTCTCGTGCCGCTCGGTGCCGATGATGTGCAGCCCACCGGCCGCAACCACCGCCTCGTGGTCGACGGCGGTGATCTCCTTCGCCTCGGCGAGCGCGGCCTCGTAGGTCGCCTTGTCCACCTCGGCCGGGTTGAGGTCCCGCTTGTGGAGCATCTCCGACGCCAGCCCGGCCGGGTTGCCGCCGAGCAGGATGTCCGTGCCGCGACCGGCCATGTTGGTGGCGATGGTCACGGCCCCCGAGCGCCCGGCCTGGGCGACGACCCCCGCCTCCTTCTCGTGGAACTTGGCGTTGAGCGTCTCATGCCGCACGCCGCGCCGCTTGAGGAGGGTGCTCAGCACCTCGGACTTCTCCACCGACACGGTGCCCACGAGGACGGGGCGGCCGGCCGCTGTCATCTCCTCGATCTCGTCGATCAGGGCGTTGAACTTGGCCGCCTCGTTGCGGAACACGAGGTCCGGGTAGTCGTCGCGGATCATCGGTCGGTGGGTCGGGACAGCCACGACCTCGAGGTTGTAGATCTTGTGGAACTCCTCCGCCTCGGTCATCGCCGTGCCGGTCATGCCGGCCAGCTTGTCGTACAGGCGGAAGTAGTTCTGGAACGTGATCGTGGCCAACGTCCGGGATTCGCGCTGGACCCGCAGTCCCTCCTTGGCCTCGATCGCCTGGTGGAGGCCCTCGCTCCAGCGGCGACCGGGCATCTTGCGGCCGGTGAACTCGTCCACGATGACGATCTCGCCGTCCTCGACGATGTAGTCGCGGTCGCGCTTGTACAGCGCGTGCGCCTTGAGCGCCGAGTCGAAGTGGCGGGCAAGCCTCGGGTCCGCGTCGTAGAGGTTGGCCACGCCGACCAGCTGCTCGATCTTGTCGACGCCCTCCTCGGTCGGCGAGACGGCCTTGTCCTTGAGGTCCACGAAGTAGTCGCCGCCCTCCTCGGCGCCCTCGGGCCGGGGCTTGAGGCGGGGGACGAGTCGCGCGAACGTGAAGTACAGGTCCGCCGATTCCTCGGCCTGCCCGGAGATGATGAGCGGCGTCCGGGCCTCGTCGATGAGGATGTTGTCGACCTCGTCCACGATCGCGTAGGCGCGCTCACGCTGCACCCGCTGCGACAGCTCCAGGACCATGTTGTCGCGCAGGTAGTCGAACCCGAACTCGTTGTTCGTGCCGTACGTGATGTCCGCCGCGTAGGCATCCCGGCGCTCCACCGGGCGCAGGTTGATGAGCCGCTCGTCGGTGGTGGGGTAGCCGGGCTCGAACACGTACGACGTGTCGTGGGTGATGATCCCGACCGACAGGCCCAGGAAGTGGTAGACCGGCCCCATCCACTGGGCATCGCGGCGGGCCAGGTAGTCGTTGACCGTCACCACGTGCGCGCCGCGCCCCGCCAGGGCGTTGAGCACGGCGGCCAGGGTGGGCACGAAGGTCTTGCCCTCACCGGTCCGCATCTCGGCGATCTTGCCCTGGTGAAGGACGATGCCGCCGATCAGCTGGACGTCGTAGTGGCGCATGCCCAGGGTTCGCTTCATCGCCTCCCGGCCGGCTGCGAACACCTCGGGGATCGCACCATCCAGGGCGGCCGCGATCCGCTCGTTCTCCCGCTTCCGGCGGGCCCTGGCCAGGTCGCGGCGACGCTCGCGGTCCGGGTGGTGGAGCTCGTCCTCGGACGGCTCTTCGGGCTCGGCGACCTCGCGGATGTCGGCGCGGATGACCTCGATCCGCTCCCGGATCTCGGTATCGGACAGGGCCTCGTATTCGGGCTCGAGGGCGTTGATCTCGTCGATCAGCGGCTGGATCCGGCCGATCTCGCGGTCGTTGGTGTCGAAGAATCGGGAGAGTAAGCGCATGGCCGGGTGAGTATAGGGCGAGGGCACCCGAAGCCTCGTTCGGGGTGCGGGACGACCGCGCGGGCCCTTCTCAGATCCGGGGCGGCCTCCGGAGCGACCCGTCGGGCATGATCCCTCCGGACCCGTCGTCAAGGAAGATGCCGGGCGGCATCGGCTCCGGGACCGGGAAGTCGATGCCCGGCTTCGCGAGGTCGCGCTCCATGAACACCGGATTGCTCTGGACGACCGTGCCGCCGGGGAGGATCGCGGCGGCGAGCGCGGCGACCGCGAACGTGAGTGCGGTCCCGCCGCCCAGGATTCCGGTGCAGATCAGGATTCGACGCATCGTGACCCTCCGACGCGCAGACCCGGGGCCGGGTTCCCTAGCCCCAGAAGCCGGTGCCGTACCCCACGGCCACCAGCCCGAAGGTCACCGCACCGAGCACGACCCAGAACGCAACGGCGCGCCCCGACGAAGTCGGGTTCATCTCCGCGTTGACGAACTCCGGCAGCTCGCCGCCCTTCAGGGCCGCGCCCCAGCGGGGGGAGCGGAGCTGGTTCCGCCAGTTCGTGTCCGCGGTGGTCCGGACCTCGAGGCGGCCCTTGCTGTCCGGGCGGTGCAACTGCAGGCTCATGGGTCTCCGAGGCGCCGCTGCCGGCTACGCGCCGGTTGGTGCGGCCATCGCTGATGATGGTACGTCGTCGGCGGGGTCCCTGGTGTCGCCTCCCGCGAGGCCGTCCTCCCACAGGAGCATCTCCTGGGTGAACGACACCTCGGAGCTGAACAGGGCGCCCACGGACTCGCCGCGGTGGATCCGCTTGATGGCCTCACCGATCAGCGGGGCCACGGACAGGACCTTGAGCTGCGGTGCGTGCCGGGCGGCGGGCAGGGGCACGGAATCCGTGATCACGACCTCGCGGAGCGGCGAGTTGGCGATCCGCTCCGCCGCGGGGTCGGACAGGACACCGTGCGTCGCGCAGGCGTAGATCTCGGTCACGCCCTCGCGCTCCAGGGCACGGGTGATCTCGATCAGGGTGCCGGCGGTATCGACCTCGTCGTCCACGATGATCGCCCTGCGGCCACTCACCTCGCCGATGACGTTGATGACCTCCGCCCGGTCGAGATTGCCGTGGCGACGCTTCTCGACGATCGCCAAGGGCGCGTCCAGCAGCTCCGCGAACGCACGCGCCCGTTTGGCGAACCCGAGGTCGGTGACCACCACGCAGTCCTCGAGGTGCTTCTCCAGGAAGTAGCGGGACAGGATGTGGACCGCGGTCAGCTCGTCCACGGGGATGTTGAAGAACCCCTGGATCTGTCCCTGGTGGAGGTCCATGGTGAGCATCCGGTCGGCGCCCGCCACGGAGATCATGTCCGCGATCAGGCGGGCTGAGATCGGCACCCGGGGCTGGTCCTTCTTGTCCGATCGGCCGTATGCGTAGTACGGGACGACGGCGGTGATCCGTCCGGCGGACGCCCGCTTGAAGGCGTCGATCATGATCAGCAGCTCCATGATCGACTGGTTGACCGGGCGGCAGGTGGGCTGCACGACGAACACGTCCTTCTCCCGGACGTTGTCCAGGATGCGGACGAAGATGTTCTCGTTCGCGAACTGGAAGACCTCAGCGCGCCCGGGCTCGCTCCCCAGCCAGTGCGCGATCTTGCGCGCCAGCTCCGGGTTCGCGTTGCCGTGGTAGATCTCGAACTGGTCCGCGTACACGGCTGCCTCACGTTCGCCGAAGGACGTCACGACGAGCGCTCCTGTCCCGTGCCGTCCGGTCCGCCGCCGGCCGGGTCAGGGTCGCCATTGTCGCCGATGGCTCCCCGGTCCGCCAGCCCCGGCCGGAACGCGGCGATCGCAGCGACCGTATCGCCCTCGGCCAGCCGCATCACGATCACGCCGCGGGCCTGGGAGGAGTACCGGTTGATGGTCTGCGTCTCGGTGCGGATGACCTGGCCGCCGGCCGAGATCAGCACCAGCTCCTCGTCCTCGTCGGTCACCTGCTGCACGGCGGCCACCAGGCCCGTCTTGCGGCCCTCGAGCGCGATCAGCCGGACGCCCTGCGGGCCGCGCCGCATGGTCCGGAACTCGGTCAGTCTGACGCGCTTGCCGTAGCCGGTCTCGGTCAGCACGAGGAGGTCCGCAGCCGGGTCCACGACGCTCATGCCGACGACCTGGTCGGCCTTGTTCGCAAGCCGGATGCCGATCACGCCCCCGGCGGGGCGCCCCATCGCCCGGACATCGCCCTCGCTGAAGCGCGCGATCTTGCCCATGGCGGTGGCGATGATCACGTCCTCCTGGCCGCTGGACACGTCCACCCAGGCAAGCTCGTCGTCCGGGTCCAGGGTGATCGCGATGATGCCGGTGGAGCGGACCCGCTCGAACTGCTCCAGCGGGGTCTTCTTGATGATCCCCCTTCGGGTCGCCAGCACGAGGTAGTGGCCGGGCTCGAAGTTGGGCAGGCAGATGGTGGCCACCGGGACCTCGCCCAATTCCACCTGGACGCCGGGCAGGTTGATGATCGCCATCCCCTTGGCCTGCCGGGACGCGTCCGGGACCGCGTGGACCTTGGCCGAGAACACGCGACCGCGGTTGGTGAAGAACAGCGCCCAGTCGTGGGTGTTGGCGACCAGGAGGTGCTCGACGGCGTCCTCCTCGCGGGTCACGTGGCCAATGATCCCCTTCCCGCCCCGATGCTGGCGGCGGTAGGTGGCGACGGGCTGGCGCTTGATGTAGCCACGCCGGCTGATCGTGACCACCACGTCCTCATCGGCGATCAGGTCCTCGTCGGTCATCTCGCGGCTGGAGTCGTCGACCACGCGGGTGCGGCGCTCGCCTGCGTAGCGCCGCTTGAGCTCCGCCAGCTCGTCCTTGATGATCGAGAGCACCCGGGCGGGGTTGGCGAGGATGTCTTCGAGCTCGGCGATGAGCTGGATGATCGAGAGGTACTCGTCCTCGATCTTCTTGCGCTCGAGGGCGGCCAGGCGGGCCAGGCGCATGTCCAGGATGGCCTGCGCCTGGAGCTCCGACAGCCCGAACCGGGTTTGCAGGTTGGTGCGGGCGGTCTCGACGTCCGCCGACTCGCGGATCGTCTTGATCACCGCGTCCAGGTTGTCGAGGGCGATCTTGAGGCCCTCGAGGATGTGCGCCCGGGCCCGTGCCTTCTCGAGGTCGTACTCGGTGCGGCGCCGGACGATCTCGCGGCGATGCGTGACGTAGTGGGCGAGGACGCTCTTGAGCGGCAGCGTCTGGGGCTGCCCGTCGACCAGGGCGAGCATGTTGAGGTTGAAGGCCGTCTGCATCGCGGTGTGCTTGAACAGGTTGTTCAGCACCTTGTGGGGGTTGGCGTCCCGCTTGACCTCGATGTAGATCCGCATCCCGTCGCGGTCGGACTCGTCACGCAGGTCCGCGATGCCCTCGAGCTTCTTGTCCTTGACCAGGTCGGCGATCTTCTCGAGCAGGGACGCCTTGTTCACCTGGTACGGGAGCTCGGTGACGATGATCGCGGTGCGGTCGTTGCGGGTCTCCTCGAACGCGACCTGGGCGCGCATCACGACCCGACCGTGACCGTGGGCGTACATCTCGCGGATCGCGTCGACAGTCTCCTGCTCGCCCGTGAACGAATTGCGGCGCGTCTCGAGCCGGAAGATCGACCCCCCGGTTGGGAAGTCCGGGCCCCTGACGTAGCCGCACAGGTCGTCGTTGGTGACGCTCGGGTCGTCGATCAGCGCGATCGTGGCATCAGCGATCTCGCCCAGGTGGTGGGGCGGGATGTTGGTCGCCATGCCGACGGCGATGCCGGACGAGCCGTTGATGAGCAGATTGGGCAGCCTGGCCGGCAGGACGGACGGCTCCTTCTGGGTGCCGTCGTAGTTGTCGACGTAGTCGACCGTGTCCTTGTCGATGTCTGCCAGCATCTCCGCGGAGATCGCGGTCAGGCGGGCCTCCGTGTAGCGCATCGCCGCCGCGGAGTCGCCGTCCACCGAGCCGAAGTTGCCCTGCCCGTCCACCAGCGGGTAGCGCATCGAGAAGTCCTGGGCCAGCCTGACCAGGGCGTCGTACAGCGCCACGTCGCCGTGCGGGTGGTACTTGCCCATCACCTCGCCGACGATGGCCGCGCACTTCCGGTAGGAGCTGGAGGCGGACAGCCCCATCTCGCCCATCGTGTACAGGATCCGGCGATGGACCGGCTTGAGGCCGTCGCGGACGTCCGGCAGCGCCCGGGCCACGATCACGCTCATCGCGTAGTCGAGGTAGGAGGTGCGCATCTCCTCCTCGATCTGGATCGCTCGGACGTTGCCCAGGTCGTCGGTCACGTGGTGGCTCTCCTCGGGTCGGTGGCGTCAGGATCGGGGAATGATCGCCCGCTCGGCGGGCGGAACGGCGACACCGAGGCCCGTGAACGCAGCGGCAGTCGCGGCGGCTCGGGAGGTGGACGGGGCGGCCGGGCGCTTGCGAACGCCGGCGACGGTTGCCCGCAGCTCGTCGGCGACCGACGGGGGCAGCTTCTCGAGCACGTGGCGCACGACCCACGCCCGGTGGCCGTCGGCCGTGCGTGCAGCGTACGCAGCCTCGGTGCGCAGGAACGCGATTGTCGCCGGCGCATCGACCAGCGTGAGCGAGCGCAGCGCCCATGACAGCGCCTTCTGGACGTCGGGCTGGGCGTCGCCGATCAGGTCGCCGAGGATCCCGAGGCCGCGTCGGGCGACCTCCTGCGTGCGACCCGCGGTACGGTCGACGAACGGCATCGTGGCGATCGTGGACCCGGCCAGCCGTCGCTCCCACGGCCAGGGCGAGTAGACGAGCTGCTCCAGCTCCGCCCAGCGATATGGCTCGGCCAGGATCCCGCGCCCCGCCACGTGGGCGAGCGAGTCCACCGTGATCCATTCGCGGGCATGGCGAGCCTCGGCGCGGACGAGCTGCCAGGCCTGTTCCGGGTCGCGGACGATCGCGCGCTCGAGGAGCGGGTGGGCAAGCCAGTGGAGCTCCGCGAGGTCCTCGCGCAGGAGGCGGTCCGCGATCGCAAGAAGCGTGGTCGGCGGATCCCGACGAGTCGCCGCCCGGAGGCCGGCGGTCACGGCCGTGAGCAGCGGCTGGCGAACGCCGAGGGCCTGGCCGATGCCCGGCGCGACCCGCTGCAGGCCGGCCCGGTACTCGGGATCCGCCAGGCGCTCCAGCCCGGCGCGCAGCTCGGCGACCAGGGCGGGCGGGTCGTTGGCCAGGTCGCCCGCCCGCCCGCCCAGCGCGAGGGCGTCAGCCCGGTGGCCGGCCACGAAGGAGCGGGCGCGTTCGGTGGTCGCGCTCGGCGTGCTCATGCCGGCGCGCCCACCGGCCCGGGCATTTCGGGCCGCTCGGCGTCCTGAGCCCCTGGCTCGGCCGGCTCCAGCCGGAAGCCGTACCGGTTCTTGAGCTCAGCCTTCCGGGCATCCGAGGCGCCCACGTAGGTGCCCTCCGCGCGCGCGAGAAGCGTCCCGTCAGCCGCGTCGCGAATCTCGCCCTCAACCAGCACCAGGCGGCGGCGGACCTCGAGCACCCGACCCTCGGCGTGGATGGCCTGCTCGACGGCCACCGGCCGGCGGAACTCCACGTTCATCCTGGCGGTCACCGCCCAGATGTCGCGGGCCACGAATGACCAGGCCATCACCTCGTCGAGGATGGTGCACAGGATGCCGCCGTGGACGATCCCGTCCCAGCCCTCGAAGCGATCCGACACCGCCAGATCCGCCCAGGCACGATCGCCGGCCGCGTGGAGCGCGAGCTGCAGGCCGTGCGTGTTGAGCGTCCCGCACGCGAAGCAGTTGTGCGGTTCCAACAGGATGCGGGCGCCGGCGACGCTGACGTTGCGAGCGCCGGCGACGGTGTCAGATGTCAAGGTTCTTCACCTTGCGCGCCTCGGTCTTGATGAAGTCCTTGCGAGGTTCGACGCGCTCGCCCATCAGCATCGTGAAGATGCCGTCGGCGACGGACGCGTCCTCGACCTCGACCTTGAGCAGCGTCCGGCTCTCGGGGTTCATCGTCGTCTCCCAGAGCTGTTCGGCGTTCATCTCGCCCAGGCCCTTGAAGCGCTGCACGCTCACGTTCCTGCTCGTGAACTCCCGGACAGCCCGATCGCGATCCTTCTCGCTCTGGGCGTACTTCGTCACCTTGCCGGTCGAGATCCGGTACAACGGCGGCTGCGCGACGTACAGGTAGCCGGAGTCGATGACCTCGGGCATGTGCCGGAAGAAGAACGTCAGCAGCAGGGTCCGGATATGGGCGCCGTCCACGTCGGCGTCGGTCATGATGATGACCCGGTGGTAGCGCAGCTTTGCGATGTCGAATGTGTCCCCGATGCCCGCGCCCAGCGCAATGATCAGCGGCTTGACGTTCTCCGAGCTGAGGATCTTGTCCAGGCGCGCCTTCTCGACGTTGAGCAGCTTGCCGCGCATCGGCAGAATCGCCTGGAAGCGCCGGTCGCGGCCCTGTTTGGCAGAGCCGCCGGCCGAGTCGCCCTCCACGATGTACAGCTCGCTCTTGGCTGGATCACGCTCCTGGCAGTCGGCCAGCTTGCCGGGTAGAGACAGCCCGTCGAGCGCACCCTTGCGGATGACCAGGTCGCGGGCCTTGCGCGCGGCCTCTCGGGCGCGCGCGGCCGTGAGGCACTTCTCGATGATCCGGCGTCCGTCGGCCGGGTTCTCCTCGAGGTGCTGGGCGATCGCATCCGCGAGTGCGCCCTCGACCTGGCCCGCGACCTCGGCGTTGCCCAGCTTGGCCTTCGTCTGGCCCTCGAACTGGGGCTCGGTGAGCTTCACGCTCACGACCGCGGTCAACCCCTCCCGGACGTCGTCGCCCGACAGGTTCCCGTCCGCGTCCTTGAGCACTCCGGCCCGCTTCGCCCAGTCATTCAAGGAGCGCGTCAGCGCCCGGCGGAAGCCGGTGATGTGGGTGCCGCCGTCCACGGTGTTGATGTTGTTGGCGAAGGCCAGGACGTTCTCGGCGTACGAGTCGTTGTACTGGAGCGCGACTTCGATGGTCGTGGTCCCGTCGCGGCGCTCGCAGTAGATCGGGCGGCTGTGGAGCGCCTCCTTGTTCCGGTTGAGGTGCCGCACGAACGAGACGAGGCCCCCCTCGAAGTAGAACGACCGCTCGCGCTCGTTCCGCTCGTCACGGAGGGTGATCCACACACCCTTGGTCAGGTACGCGGACTCCCGGAGCCGCTGCGTGATCGCCTCGAACGAGTACTCGGTGGTCTCGAACACTTCGTCGTCGGCCCGGAACACGGTCCGGGTGCCCTTGCGCGATCCCTGCGGCCCGATCTTCTGCACGGGGCCCGTCGGCTTGCCGCGCTCGTACTCCTGCGCCCAGACGCTGCCGTCCCGGGCGGTCTCGACCCGCAGCCACGACGAAAGGGCGTTGACGACCGATACACCGACACCGTGGAGCCCACCCGAGACCTTGTAGCCGCCCCCGCCGAACTTCCCTCCGGCATGGAGGACGGTGTGCACGACCTCGAGCGCGTCCTTGCCGGTGGCATGGCGCCCGACGGGGACGCCCCGGCCGTCGTCCTCCACGGTCAGGTTGCCGTTCTCGTGGATCGTGACCGTCACCGTGGTCGCGTAGCCGGCCATCGCCTCGTCGATCGAGTTGTCGACGACCTCCCAGACGAGGTGATGGAGGCCCCGGCCGTCGGTGGAGCCGATGTACATGCCGGGGCGACGTCGCACCGCCTCGAGGCCCTCGAGGACCTGGATGCTGGCGGCCGTGTAATCGGCTCCCGGCGCAGCCTTGCCCCTGCGTCCGCCGGTGGCGCGGCCGCTGCTGTCTGCGGCCCGCTGCCGATTGCCGACGTCCGTCACGCAGGTCCTCCGATCAGGCGCTCGTACAGGCGCTCGAGCTCCTCGTCGCTGTAGTACTCGATCACGATGCGGCCGCCCTTGCGCGAACGGCTGAGGCTCACCTTGGTTCCCAGGCGCTGGCGGAGGTCCTCCTCGAGGCGCTCGAGGTCCGGGTCCAGCCGCGGTGTCGTCGCCGCAGGCCTGGGGGCCCGCGGTTCCCGCAGCCGGCGGACGAGCTCCTCGGTCTGACGGACGGACAGGCCCTGGCTCACGACGGTGCCGAGCACGTGCGGCTGACCTTCGGCAGCGAGCCCGCCGAGCGCCCGTCCGTGCCCCTCGGTCAGGCGCCCGTCCGCGATGGCAGCCTGCACGTCGGCGTGCAGGTCGAGCAGACGGAGGGTGTTGGCGACCGTCGCCCGTGCCTTGCCGACGCGATCGGCGACCCGCTCCTGGGTCAGCCCGAACTCGTCGATCAGCTGGCGGTAGGCGAGGGCCTCGTCGATCGGGTCGAGATCCGAGCGCTGGACGTTCTCGACCAGCGCCACCTCGAGCTGGTCCTGGTCCGCCAGCTGGCGGATCACGGCGGCGATCCGCTCGAGCCCGGCGAGGCGCGCGGCGCGCACGCGCCGCTCGCCCGCGATCAGCTGGTAGCCATCGAGGGTTTCCGTCACCAGGATTGGCTGAATCACGCCGTGCTCGCGGATGCTCGCTGCGAGCTCCTCGAGCGCCGTCTCGTCGATGTGGTGACGGGGCTGGAAGGGGTTCGGCGCAACTCGCGCGAGGGGTACCTCCACGATCACCGCCGGCGAGATGGCCCGCTGTGGGATCAGGGAAGCGAGGCCCCGGCCAAGCGCCGAGGTCCCGCGGTCAACCGGAAGCGTCATGCGGGAGCCCCGGCGAGCATCGCGCCGGCGTCACGGCCGGGGAGGGCGTCAGTCGTCGCAGTGGCCCGAGCCGGCGCCGGTGCCTCCGCCGCACGCCGCGAGCCCGGCCTGCGGTCGCGAAGCTCGATGGCGAGCGCGGCGTACGCCTCCGCACCCTTCGAGTCGGGCCGGTAGAGCGCAATCGGCAGTCCGTGGCTCGGTGCCTCGGACAGGCGGACGCTGCGCGGGACGATCGTGCGGAACACGGTGTCGCGGAGATGGCGGCGGACCTCGGCGGCGACCTCCGCGGAGAGGTTCGTCCGGCCGTCATACATGGTGAGCACGACACCGGAGATCGCGAGCCCCGGGTTCAGGTGGTCCCGGACCAGGTTCACCGTGGCGATGAGCTGCGTCAGCCCCTCCAAGGCGTAGTACTCGCACTGGATGGGGATCAGGACCGCGTCCGATCCAGTGAGGGCGTTCACGGTGAGCAGGCCCAGCGACGGCGGGCAATCCACGAGGACCCAATCCCACGCGCCCTGCTCGGCCCGCACCACGCGACCGAGGCGACGCTCCCGGCCCTCGACCAGGGCCAGCTCGATCTCGGCTCCCGCGAGCGCGATTGATGAGGGCACCAGCCGCACGCCTTCGACCGGCGTGGCGACGTGAAGCCCCGCGAGAGGGACGCCGTCAATCAAGGCGTCGTATGCGGAGCCGGGCACGGCCGTCCGGTCCACGCCGAAACCGCTCGTCGCGTTCCCCTGGGGATCGAGATCGATGACGAGGACGCGGTCACCGAGGAGGGCGAGGTAGGTGGCCAGATTGACCACCGTCGTGGTCTTCCCGACGCCGCCTTTCTGGTTCGTGCAGGCGATCGCCTGGCCCACTCAGCCTCCCGTCCCAATCGTGTTCATGAACGAAAAGTCTAGCATCGGAGCCCCGTTGCCGATCGGTCTGCCCTTGGATGGTGACAGGATCCACGCTCGCGCTCATCGGCGCCTTATCCGGGCAGCGGACCCGGCACGAACGTGCGCGGCCAGCCGTCCTCGGAGAGGGTCGCGGGCTCGTGATCGGTCGCGTTTCACGTGAAACAACCCATCGTCCGGACGTGCCACGGGCGAGCCGATCGGGGTGATTGCCCGTTCCCCGCGCTCGTGGGATACTTCGCCGCGAGGTTGCTGTCACCCTGTCGTCGCGGTCGCCACCCGCCTGCGCCCGACCGTCGGCTCCTCAGCCGAGGATCGAACGCCCCATGCATCTGATCATCGCCGCGGCGCTCGCCGTGGTGGCCGCGCTCGCTGAGTTCACCGTCGTCCCGTACCTGAAGATCGGCGAGGCGACGCCGCACCCGGTCCTCGTGTTCGGTGTTGTCTGGGCGATCGCCGGCAGTCTTGAGGCTGGCCTCGTCTGGGCCTTCGTCGGTGGCCTGGCGCTCGACGTGCTCGGTCAGCGACCGCTGGGTTCGTCCGCGTTCGCGCTTCTGATCGCGATCGGACTGGCATCGGTCATCGGCGGCCTGTTCGGCCGGGTCAAGATCGCCGCTCCTGTCATTGCAACACTTGTGGTCAGCCCGTTGTACACCCTGATCCTCATCGCCGCCACGACCGCGCTCACCACCTCCCCGCTCCAGGACTCGACCCTGGACGCGGTGATCCCGTCTGCCATCTACGACACGGCGCTGGCGTTCGTCGTCGGGCCCCTGGCCGTCGCCGTCGCGATCCGGCGCCGCGAGACTGAGCGGATCGACTGGTGATCGACTCCTACCTCGGGTCGCGCCCTCAGCGCGACCGACGTCCGATCCGCTTCCTGACGTTCGGGATCATCACGATCCTGGTCTTCGGCGTGCTCACGACCAGGCTGGCCTATCTCCAGATCACGAACGGCACCACGTTTGCGGCGCGGGCCGAGGCGAACCGGACCACGGAACGGTCAGTTCCCGCGCCACGCGGCCTCATCCTCGATAGCCAGGGCCGGCCGCTCGTACGTAATGTCGCCTCCTACGCGGTCAAGGTGACGCCCGCCGACCTCCCGTTCAGCGAGCGCGATGACGTCGCGCGGCGCCTGGGCGGCCTCCTTGGAATCGACCCCGTCGAGATCCTGACGACGATCGATCTCGCGCCGGGCACCCGCTACGACCCCGTCCGGGTCGCGCAGGACGTGCCGGAGACCACCGCCCGTCTCGTCGCCGAGTCGTATGCCGAGCTGCCGGGGGTCCGGGTCGTCGCGGAGACACGACGCGAGTACCCCGAGGGTCCGCTGTTCGCCCAGATCCTCGGCTACACGGGGGCGATCGACGAGCCCGCGTTCGAGCGGCTCGAGTCGGCCGGCTACCTCGCAGACGACATGATCGGCAAGGCAGGCGTGGAATCCACGTACGAGGCCACGCTGCGGGGCACCTACGGGACCCAGCTCGTTGAGCAGGACGCGACGGGACGCGACCTCCAGGTGCTGCGGTCCGTCAAGGAGGCGGTTCCGGGTGCCTCGCTCCGCCTGACCATCGACAGGGACGTGCAGAAGGATGCCGAGGCCGCGCTGAAGTGGGGCATGAAGGCGGCCGGGCTGAAGCGAGGCGTGTTCATCGCGATGAACCCCCAGACCGGCGAGGTCCTCGCGCTCGTGAGCCTGCCCACCTATGACAACAACCTGTTCGCCCAGGGGATCTCGAACGCGGACTTCCAGGCGCTGCTGAACAACAGGAACAAGCCGCTGACCAACCACGCCGTCCAGGCGCACTATCCCCCGGGCTCCACCTACAAGCTGGTGGCCGGGACCGGCGGGCTCCAGGACAAGAAGATCTCGCCGACGACGAAGCTGCGGACGAAGGGCTACCTGACGCTCGGCGGCAGCCGTTACTACGACTGGAACCGGCGAGGGTTCGGGATGTGTGACCTGAACTGCGGGTTCGGTCACTCCTCCGACACCTACTTCTTCCAGGTGGCCGGAATGCTCGGGGCTGACCGCCTTGCCTACTGGGCCCGCCAGTACGGCTTCGGGGAGCCGACCGGGATCGACCTGCCGGGGGAGGCGGCAGGAATCGTGCCCTCCAACCAGTGGAAGATGAGCGCTCTCGGGGCGCCGATGTTCGGCGGCGAGGTCTACCAGGCGGGCATCGGACAGGGCTACGATGTGGTGACACCGATCCAGCTGGTCAACGCCTACGCCGCCCTGGCAAACGGGGGCAAGCTCTACCGACCACAGGTCGTGAAGGAGGTCATCGGGCCCGACGGGACCGTCATCGAGGCCTTCGAGCCCGACCTCATCCGGAAGATGAAGGTCTCGCAGAAGACCCTTCGGGCGATGCGACTCGCCGGCCGCGCCACCGTCACGCTCCGGCATACCTACAACCTCGTGGACATGCCGGTCAAGGTGGCCGGCAAGTCCGGTACGGCGGAGTTCGGGACACGCGACAAGAAGGGCCGGCTGCCGTTCCACTCGTGGTTCGTCGGCTTCGTTCCCAAGAACCCGTACAAGGCCGACTTCGCCGGCACCGACTCCGAGCTCGTGTTCCTCGCCTTCGCCTACGACTCGCGGACGAAGGGCAATGCCGGGACCGAGATCGCGAAGGCGTTCCTGCAGCTCCACTTCGACATCAAGAAGGACTACCTGAACCGCGATCTGCTGAAGCGCGGCAACTTCTACCAGAGCAACTAGCGAGAGAGGCGATGCGAGTGATGCGGGCCGAGCCCGGCCGCTTCGCCGACGTGGCCACGAGGTCCGTCGGGGCGGCGTGGCGCGCCTACGACCTGCAGCTCACGACATACGCCGCCCTGCTCGCGGCGATCGGCGTCGTGATGGCGTACACGAACAGCGTCGAGGTCGGCCAGTCGGCACTCGACGCTGGCGCGGTCTTCCCGAGGGCGCTCATGTGGTCCGCGCTGGCGATGGTGGCGTTCCTCGTCGCCACGCTGTTCGACTACCGCTGGCTGCACACGCTCCGCTGGCCGATCTACCTGGCGAACGTTGCCCTCCTCCTCCTCACGCTCGCGATCGGGGGCGGCGTCGGCGGGTCGGCGAGGTGGATCCAGCTTGGTCCCGTGTCCTTCCAGTTCTCCGAGCTGGCGAAGGTCATGATGATCGCGGTGCTCGCCGCCTACCTCGGCGACCGGGAGAGCCGGCTCGACTCGCCGAGGGCCATCGTCGGGGCAGTCCTGCTGATGATCCCGCCCTGGATCCTCGTGATGATGCAGCCGGACCTGGGGACCTCCCTTGTCCTGCTCGCGGTCCTCGCCGGGATGCTGTTCATGTCAGGGGCGAGTCTCAAGTGGCTGCTGGCCGGTGCCGCGATGGCCCTGGCGGCGATCCCGATCGCCTGGACCTATGTCCTCCGCGACTACCAGAAGGAGCGGATCGCCACGCTCCTCAACCCGACCGCGGACGTGCAGGGGTCGGGCTGGCAGACGCTCCAGTCGCAGATCGCCGTCGGCTCCGGCGGGGTCCTGGGAAAGGGCCTCACCAACGGGTCCCAGGCCCGAGGCGAGTTCCTCCCGGTCCAGGAGAGCGACTTCGTGTTCGCGGTGCTCGCCCAGGAGCTCGGGTTCATCGGCGCCGTGGTCGTCTTCCTGCTGTTCGGCGCCCTGATCTGGCGGGTCCTGGTGTCCGCCTGGCGGTCGCGTGACCCGTTCGGGCTCATGTTCGGCGCCGGCGTCGCCTCCCTGCTGCTGTTCCAGGCGTTCGTGAACGTGGGGATGGTCATCGGGATCCTGCCGGTGACGGGCATCCCACTGCCGTTCATCACGCACGGCGGCGCGTCCCTGGTGAGCATCGCGATCGGGCTGGGCGTCGTCCAGAGCATCAACATCCGGCAGCACCGAGCGGAGTGGTGATGGCGCTGGCCAGCCTCGTTCCGGGGTCCGCGGGCGAGCCCATTGTCCTCGCTGCCACCGTGGCGGACACGATCCCGATCCTCGCCTCGCTGTTCCTGCTCCTCCTGGGCGCCAAGATCGGCGAGGAGGTGTTCCGGCGCCTGGGGCAGCCCGCGGTCGTGGGCGAGCTGATCGGGGGGTTCGTGGTCGGGCCCTACGCCCTGGGGTTGGTGACGATCGGCCAGACGGAGCTGGTGTTCGCGGAGCTCGGCGTGGTCATCCTCCTGTTCGCCGTGGGCCTGGAGGTGCGCACCGACGCCCTGTTCTCCGTGGGGCGCCCCGCCGTGCTCACCGCGGTCATCGCGATGGCGTTGCCGATCGCGGCCGGTTTCGGCCTCGCGATGGCGCTGGGGGAGTCGACCATCGCCTCCGCGTTCGTCGCCCTCGCGCTCGCGGCGACGAGCATCGGCATCACCAGCAAGGTGCTGCGCGACATGGGGGTGCTCGACCACAGGTTCGCCCGGGTGATCATCGGCGCCGCGCTCGTGGACGACATCCTCGCCCTGGTCCTGATCGGTCTCGTGACCGGCTTCGCCGAGGGCGACGTCTCGGCCGGCACCTACCTCATCGGCGTGGCGGGCATCGGGCTGGTGCTGCTGGGGTTCCTCGCCGCCCGGCGTGCCCGGGGCATGCCGTCCGCGGTGTTCACCTGGCCCCGGTTCGCGGACACGCCGCTGCTGCCGGCGTTCATGGTCATGCTCGTGATCGCGCTCCTCGCCGCCGCGATCGGGCTGGCAGCCATCATCGGGGCGTTCGTGGCTGGCCTGATCATCGCCGAGACCGAAGCACGCGAGGAGGTGGAGCACGAGGTCAAGCCGCTGGCCGCGCTGTTCACGCCGTTCTTCTTCGCCGTCACCGGTGCCTCGCTGAACCCGGAGGCGCTGCTCGACCCGCGGGTCGTGGCGCTGGGGGTGACGCTGGCGGTCGTCGGCATCGTGACCAAGGCGGCCGGGGGCCTGCTCGGCGCGCGATCGATCGGGCGGTGGGGATCCACGGCCGTCGGCTTCGGGATGGTGCCGCGCGGCGAGGTCGGGATCGTGGTCGCGACCCTCGGCCTCGGAGCCGGGGTGATCGGCGACGACCTGTTTGCCGTGGTGATGATCGCCGTGATCCTGACCACCGTCGTCGCGCCATATCTCCTGGCCTGGGCGGTGCCTCGCGCGGAGGCGGAGGCAGCGGAGAAGCCGCTGGCGCCCATCCCCGCCGGTCCTCCGGCGGACTGACGCTCAGCGACGCCGGAACAGGCCCCGCTGGTCGGTCTGCTCGGAGGCTCCACTCGCCCGGCGCCCGGCCTTGCGCAGGAGCGCGTCGATCTCCGGCTGGTAGATGCGCCCGATCGGCATCCGGTCCAGCCACTCGAGGTACCCGATCTCGACCCTGGCGATCTCGCCCAATGACCAGCCGGCGAACCGGCCGAAGTTGAGCACGCTGCCGGCCGGGTTGCCGGGCGGCGGGCCGGCCGCCGCCTCCTGGTCCGGGCGGCGCATGGTGGAGGGATCGTAGGTGCTCCCGCTGGTGGATCGCCCGCTCGACATGCTGCCGGGCATGGCCTCATTCCCCGGGCCGGCCGCCTCCTCGTACGGGTCCCGCATGCCGGGGATCGGCCACGACGCCGCCTGGCGGGGCGCGCCTGGCGTCGCGTCGCGCGCGTCGCGCCGGTATCCCGGCCCCGGGGTGTACCGCGGCGCCTCGCCTCCGGCGGTCCTGATCTGGGCCTCCGCGGAGGTGACCCGGGCCGTCTGTGCGCTGGCCCGCAGTCTCGCGCGGTCCACCGCGGCTCGTCGCACCGGGTCCTGCAGCATCTCCCACGCCTGGTTGATCCGGACCATGCGCTCCTGGGCGTCGGGGCCCGACGCGACGTCCGGGTGGTACTTGCGTGCCAGGCGCTTGTAGGCGGCCTCGATGACCTCGTCCTCGGCCTCCGGGTCCACCTGGAGGATCTTGTACGGGTCGGGGACGCTCACGCCGCGGTCCCCGGGGTCGTGGGTCGAGTTACCGCGCCGGCGTGCGGCAGTGGATCACGCACCGCGGGCTCGTCCACGATCACGGGCGGTCCGCCGATTCGCTGCTCGCTCGGGACGACGGGCTCCATCCCCGGCAGACTAGCACGCGTGACCGACCGCTCCACCTCCCCTCGCGATGCCCGGACTCCCGCCGCCCCTGCCTCCCAGGCCCGGGCGGCGGCGCAGCGCTGGCGGCTCGTCGTGTCGCGGCGCGGACCGGCAGCGGGCTCGCAGCGCGACTGGCCGGCTGCATGGGAGCTGGCGCTCACCGGAAGCGGACTGCCGGTCGCCGGCCTGGACCTGCCGGCCTCTCGTCCGCGGTACGCCGTTGCGGCCCCACTGGCCCAAGGGGTGCCCGGGGAGGCCGAGCTGGTCGACGTGTGGCTGACGGAGCGCCTGCCACGCTGGCGCGTGCGCGAGGCGATCGAGGCCGGCCTGCCCGAGGGCCATCGCCTCGTGGATCTGTACGACGTGGCGCTCGGTGAGCCTGCCCTTCCGGGCATGGTAGCCGCGAGCGTCTACCGGATCACCCTCCGCCACGACGGTCCGCCGTCGGAGGCGCTCCGGGGTGCGGCGGAGGCCATGCTCGCAGCCACGACCCTGCCGCGGCAACGCCCGAAGGGCGATACGACCGTCGCGTACGACCTGCGACCGTTTCTCGATGCCCTCGCGATCGAGTGGTTCCCTGACGGAGACGTCCTCCGGATGACACTCCGGCACGATCCGGAGCGGGGTGTCGGTCGGCCCGAGGAGGTGCTGGCCGAGCTGGCGGAGCGCGCCGGCGGGCCGATCCCGATCTCAGGGCTCGTGCGCGAGCGGATCGTGCTGCGCGACCGACCTCCGGCGCCGGAGGCTCGGTCGGCCTCGCCGGTGCGCGGCCGGAGGTAGCGACCCTGGTCCGGGGTGCACGAGGCGGCACCCGAAGTCGGGGCCGGGTGCTTTTGACGCGGCTCGCGCTTCCGCCCTACACTCTCCCTTCGCGCCCGCGATCCTGCTGGGCGTCCCACCATGTCCCACGCCGCGGTCGTGCCACGACCGGCATCGCTCTTCCGAGGACCCATGTACGCAGTCATCGAGACCGGCGGGAAGCAGTACCGCGTCGAGGTCGGCACCGAGCTCGAGGTTGAGCTGCTCGACGTCGAGCCCGGCCAGTCGATCACGCTGGAGCGCGTGCTCCTCGTCGCCGACGGCTCCGAGGCCGCCGTCGGCACGCCCGTGGTCGAGGGCGCGGCCGTCGAGGCCGAGGTCGTCGGCCGCATGCGCGGCGACAAGGTCATCGCCTTCAAGTACCAGCCCAAGGCCCGGCGCCGGGTCAAGAAGGGCCATCGGCAGGAGCTGACCGTGCTCCGCATCGCCGACATCAGGCTCGGCGGCAAGAGCGCGGCCGCGTCCGAGGCGAAGTCGAAGGACGCCAAGAAGACCGAGCGCCAGCGCCTCGAGGAGGCTGCGGCCCGCCAGGCCGCCGAGGACGCGGCCTTGGCCGCGAAGCTCGCCGTGACCGCGGAGAAGCCTGTGGAGGCCGCGGAGAAGCCCGCACAAGCCGCCGAGAAATCCGCGGCACCCAAGCGCTCGCGCACCAAGGCTGCGCCCGCCGTCGAGACCCCCGAGGCCGCGCCGGCTGAGGCTGCCGGGTCGGCCGGCGGGACCGAGCCAGCGGCTGCCGCAACCGACGCTCAGCCGGCGGAGGCCCCCGCCAAGAAGCGCTCTCGCGCGAAGGTCGCCGGAGCCGATGTGACCGAGAGCACCCCCAAAGCGGCGCCCAAGCGCTCGCGTACCAAGAAGGACGAGTAGGCGATGGCGCACAAGAAGGCGGGCTCGAGCTCGAAGAACGGCCGCGACAGCGTCGGCCAGCGGCTCGGCGTGAAGGCCGGGGACGGCCAGCTGGTGACCGCCGGGTCGATCATCGTCCGGCAGCGCGGCATGACGTTCCGGGCCGGCGAGGGCGCCGGCCTGGGCCACGACTACACGGTCTTCGCGACCGTGACTGGCAGGGTGCGCTTCGAGCACGCCACCCGCGACAAGAAGCGCATCCGCGTTGTCCCGGTCGAGGCCGCCGAGACGTCCGCGGTCGAGGCGTAGGCGCCCGGAGGCAGATCACAGCGGCGGCCACCGGCGGGCATCGAGCCCCGCGCGGACGGCGTCGAAGGAGCACCCGTGAAGAGCGACACCCATCCCAAGTACTTCCAGGCGAAGGTGCACTGCGGTTCGTGCGGCACCGAATTCGAGGTGGGGTCCACCCGCCAGGAACTCCGTGTCGACGTGTGCAGCAACTGCCACCCGTTCTTCACGGGCAAGCAGAACATCATCGATACGGCCGGCCAGGTGGAGCGGTTCCAGCGCCGCTTGGAGCGCCAGGTCCGCGCCTGACGTCGGCGCGACGCAGGTCACGGCCCCGCGCGAGCGGGGCCGTTTCGATTCCCGGGCGGGATCGCCGGGCCCCTCGGCCGGTCCGGGTCAGAGCTCGCGGCGCCGAAACGCGACCTGGGCTCCGACGAGCGATGCGCCGATCAGCAACACGGTACCGGCCACCGCGGTCGCCAGCCGAGCCAGGTCGGGTCCGCCCGACGTGCCAGCGGCGATGGCGATGGCCGGTGCGATCAGCCCCGTCGGCAGCAACCGGTCCAGCGTCGGGACGACGGCCAGCAGGCTGAAGCCGATCAATGCCACGAAGCCCAGGCCGGCAGCCGCGGTCGTGGATCCGGTGACCGAGGAGGCGAGGAACGTCACCGCAGCCCAGGCCATCAGGGCCAGCCACGACAGGATGGCCATGACGATCCAGCCGCCCGCCGGCTGCGGCTCGAACAGCACGGTGGTGTAGACCCACGCAACGGCAGCTGCGAGAGCCAACGACACCGCCAGCACGACCCCGATGGCGGCCAGCTTGGCCCCCAGGAAGGCGCTGCGGCTCGCCGGCTGCGCGAGGACCAGCGCCGCGGTCCCGCGGTCAAGCTCGCCCGACACGCTCCCCATGGCCAGGGCGATCGCCGCCAGGGCGCCGATCTGGCCGAAGTTCTTCTGCAGCTGGTCCAGCGAGGTCAGGGCGGTGGGCACGGGCAGCGGCACCCCGGTGAGCTGGTCGCCCAAGGCCAGCTCCAGGATCTCGGCGAGGTACCGCGCGGTGAGCGGCGACAGCATGCCGATGATCAGGAACAGCCCGGCGACCACGGGCAGGCGACGAGTCCGCCACGACTCGGCGAGCTCCTTCCCGAGCAGGACGCGGAAGCCGCTCATGCCGCGGTCTCCGCCGTGGCGCCGGTGAGGTTGAGGAACACGTCCTCGAGGGTGGGGCGGGCCCGCGCCACGGACACGACGGCGATGCCCGCGTCTGCCACCAGCGCCAGCAGCTCACGGCCGGCACGGGCGGGGTCGGCGACCGAGATCGTGAGCAGTCCGTGTTCCACGCCCACCCCGGTCACCCAGTCGAGCCCGCGCAGCCGCGCGGCGAGCGCTTCCAGCTCGGCTCCCTGGCCCGGCTCGGCCTCCACCCGGTAGACGGGCAGGGCGTAGTGGTCCAGCAGGTCGGCCAGCGGCCCTTCCACGACCAGGCGCCCGTGCGCGAGGATCCCAACCCGGTCGCAGATCCGCTCGACATCGGCGAGCACGTGCGTTGAGAACAGGACGGTCGTCTCGCCGCGGAGGTCGGCGATCAGGCCCAGGATGTCCCGGCGTCCCTCGGGGTCCAGCGAGCTCACCGGCTCGTCGAGGACGATCACCGGCGGCCGATGCACGAGCGCTCCGGCGATCCCCAGGCGCTGGCGCATCCCGCCCGAGTAGGTGCTCGCCCGACGGTCGGCAGCGTCGGCAACGGCGACGCGGGAGAGGGCGTCCGCGACGGCTCCTTCGAGACGCGGGCCGGTGAGGCCGTGGAGCCGGCCGAGCATCCTGACCTGTTCACGCCCGGTCATCCATCCGTAGGCGCGCGGGTCCTGCTCGAGGTAGCCGAGACGTCGCCGAACGGCGAGCCCGTCCGTGGTCACCGGGATGCCGGCGACGGTCGCGGTCCCGGCGGTCGCGCGGGTGAGCCCGGCCAACAGCCGCAGGGTGGTCGTCTTGCCGGCGCCGTTGGGTCCCAGCAGACCGAACACCGAGCCCGCCGGCACCGCCATCGAGAGCCGGTCGAGCGCGAGCACGCCACCCGGGTAGCGCTTGGACAGGCCGTCGATCTGAATGGCCGGTGGGCCCGCCAGCACCGCCGGACGTGCGCCGGGAGCCACCGGCACCTCGCGCGTCGCGGGCGGCACCCCGCGCGCCGGCTCGCCGGCGGCGGCCGGCACCGAGCCGGCGGGAGCGGTCACGGCTGCGGTGATCGGCGGGTCGTGTGGGCTCCCCCAGCCCGGCATGGCGCCGGGGCCGGGTGCCTGGGGCTCCACCGGGCGGTCGTCGCGTCCGACCAGGAAGTACAGGATCGGGCCGAACAGGTTGACGAACACGATCACCACGGCCCAGACGCCCTTGCTGCCGCCCCGGACGCGGCGGTCGTCGCGCAACAGGTCCACGATCGCGAGCACCATCAGGCCCAGCTGGATCAGCAGCAGCGGGACCAGGAGCAGGATCAGCTCGGGTGAGATGTCGAAGCCGGAGAGGTCCATGACGCCGGAGAGTACACGGCCTCGACGGACCGGATGAGGGCCGATCGGGGTAGACTCCGCCTGCCCGAGTGCACACAGCCGCCCGGGCTCCAACCGACGTCCCGGAGGCCGACCCTTGACCGACGACCGCGAGCGCTGGGCCCTGATCCTGGGCGCCTCTTCCGGGATGGGCGAAGCCACGGCCCTCACGCTCGCCGCGGCCGGCTATCGGATCATCGGCATCCACCTTGACTTCCGGGCGGCGATCGCGCACGTGGACGACGTGAAGGCGGGGATCGAGGCCGTCGGCTCCGAGGCGCTGTACCTCAACATGAACGCCGCGGATGACGAGAAGCGCGCCACCGCGCTGGCGACCATCCGGGAGCGCTTCGATCGCTCCAGAGCCGAGGGAAGGCACCCGTACGTCCGCGTGGTCATGCACTCGCTCGCCTTCGGCTCGCTGGTCCCGTTCCTGACCCAGGACCCGAAGGCCGGCGTGGATCGCAAGAAGATGGAGATGACCCAGGACGTGATGGCCAACAGCCTCGTCTACTGGGTCCAGGACCTGTGGCGCGGCGGGTTCCTGGAACAGGGTTCGAAGGTCTTCGCCATGACCTCCGAGGGCTCCACCCGGGTGGTGCCCAGCTACGGGGTGGTGTCATCGGCCAAGGCGGCGCTCGAGTCCCACATCCGGCAGCTGGCGATGGAGCTGGCGAAGCTCGGCACCGGCGTTACCGCGAACTCGATCCGGGCCGGCGTCACGCTGACGCCCGCGCTGCTGAAGATCCCGGAGAAGGACGCCATCATCGACGCGGCGACGAAGCGCAATCCCACCGGCCGGATGACGACCCCCCAGGATGTGGCGAGCACGATCCTGGCGCTCTCGGGCGAGGGGACGGGGTTCATCAACGGCGAGATCATCGGCGTGGACGGCGGCGAGTTCGTCACCGGGTCCTGACGTGACACTGAGAGGAATGGTCGTCCGATGAGCGGTCGGGTCCTGGTCGTCGGGTCGGTCAACGTGGACCTCGTCGTCCAGACGGAGAGGCTGCCGCTCCCCGGTGAGACCGTGCTGGGCGGGACGTTCACGCGGTTCCACGGTGGCAAGGGCGGCAACCAGGCCGTCGCGGCCGCCCGCCTGGGCACGCCGGTGATGCTGGTCGCGGCACTGGGTGACGACGCCTTCGGCGGCGAGGCCCGGGCGGCACTCGCGCGCGAGGGCGTCGGCACGGACGTGCTCGTGACGCTCGAGAACATGGCCACCGGCGTCGCGTTGATCCTGGTGGACGCCAGGGCGGAGAACCAGATCGCGGTCGCGCCGGGCGCGAACGCCGGTCTCACGGCGGCGCACGTGCGCGCGGCGTTGGGCAGGCTCGCGCCGCACCACGGCGATGTCGTGCTGGTGACCCACGAGATCTCCACCGAGGCGGCCCGCGAGGCGCTGCGAATCGGGCGCGCGGGTGGCGCCTGGACGGTGCTCAACCCTGCGCCTGCGGACGGCCTGGATCGCTCGGTGATCTCGCTTGCGGACGTCCTGACGCCGAACCGCGGCGAGCTGGCGCGCCTGGCGGCCGACGATGCCCGGCGGTCGAACCGGCCGATCCCGGCCGCGGACGATCCGGTGGGCGCGGCGCGGTCGCTGTTCGAGCCCACCGACGAGGGACCGGGTGCCGGCCAGGCGATCCTGGTTTCGCTGGGGGCGGTCGGCGCGATCCTGATCCGGCCGACCGGGGCGCCCCGGGACATCAAGGCACCGAAGGTGAAGGCCGTGGACGCGACCGGCGCCGGCGACGCGCTGAACGGTGCGCTGGCCGAGGCGCTGGCGATGGGGCTTGACCTCGAGCAGGCGGCTCGCCGGGCGATCGTGGCGGCCAGCCTGTCCGTGACGCGAGCCGGGGCTCGCGAGGGGATGCTCACCCTGGACGAGCTCGAGGCCGCGCTCGGGGAACCGCGCCGCAAGGCGGCCGAAGCCGCGGCGGCGGCCGAGTCCGCGGCTGCGGCGGCGGCCGGTCGCGAGAGCGCCGGCGATCCGGCCGATGCGTCGACCGTCTCGAGCCCGGCCGAGCCGGAGGCCCCTCAAGCGTCCGGCTGATCAGCGGCCCCGCGGGGTCAGTCCGAGCCGTCGCCCTCCCGGAAGCGCCCGCCCAGCCGGTCCTCGGCGACCCAGGCGCTCCTCGTTCGCGCCGCGGGGGTCATCCCCAACGCACCCCCGTCGTCCACCCACCAGGCCGCCAGATCGCGGGAGCGCGCCTCCTCGCCGATGGCCGTCCGGCCCGCGAGGAACAGCGCCTTGCTCCAGATCTCCGCCCAGGCGGGATCCGGCGCGGCCACGGTGACGGCGATCAGCCCGGTCCTGGCGGGCTCCCCGGTCCGCGGGTCAACGAGGTGGTGGACGGCCCGGCCGTCCGGCGACACCCAGCGCCTGACCCGGACGCTCGACGTCGCCACGGCTCCGCCCTGCACCCCGACCACGGCCAGGGGCACCGGGTCCGCACTCGCCTCCGCGGCGGGATCCTCGATCCCGACCATCCAGCCGTCCGCGGGCGAGGCCCCGGCCGCAACGATGTCGCCCCCGGCCTCGAGCAGCAGCCCGGCGGACGCCGGCAGCTCGGCGAGCGCGGCGCCCGCGGCCCAGCGCAGCGCCAGGCCCTTGCCGATGCCACCCATGTCGAGCGGCTCCGCCGGCGCGGTCACGAGACGGCGTGCAGCGGCCAGCGGCGCGGCTCTCGACGGGGGCGCGCCCGCATCGTGTGCGGGGCTGGTGACGGGAGAGAGGGCCGCCCCCCGTTCCCCCAGGTGCTCCAGGGCGCCGAGCACTCGGGCGTCGAATTGGCCGCCGGTCAACCGCCCCGCCCGGTGGACCGCGGCGAGTGCGGTCCGCAGCCGGTGTGACACGGGCACGACCGCGCCCGTTCCGGCCCGCCGGTTGAGGGCCGTCAGCTCGCTGTCGTCGCGGAACCGCGACAGGGCGCGATCCACGGCGTCGAACTCCGCCAGCACGGCCGACCATGCCCTCCGGGCCGTGACCACCGGGTCGTCAGGCGCTCCCAGCCCTGGCTCCAGCCCGCGCACGTGGAGGCGCAGGGCCGACCCCAGCGACCGTGCCTCGAAGGCGAACACGCGGTCCTGGGCCGCCCCCGAGATCATCGCGGCGCCGTCGGCTCAGCCGCCGGACGCACCGGACGTGGCGGTCGTGGCCGGCCGGGTCGATCGGGTTGCGCCGCGCACGGTGACCTTCGGCAGGCTGAGCCGTGCCGGCAGGGCCGCCGCGCTCCCCTGGACCTCCGCGACGAGCGACGCGAGCTCATCGAGACGCGCCTGGTAGGCGGACACCGCGACGCCCGTCGTGGCGTACTCGTCCGCCAGGGCCTTCGCCTCGGCTTCGGCAGCGATCAGGGTCGCCTCGAGCCGGTCGTTGGCGGCGCGCGACTCGGCGATCTCGACGAGCCACGGCTCGCGGCGCGCGATCGCCGCGGCATCGGATTGCGCCTGGAGGCTGCTCACGCCGGCAAGTGTCACGGCGTAGACGGCGGCGGACGCACCGATGAGCATGCCGGCGCGGGCCGGCATCGTGAGCAGCGGCTCGCCGCGACGGGCGGTGCGCGCCGATGCCACCGGCTGGGCCCGCCCGGCGGGAGCGGCGACGCGCTCACGTCCCGAACGACCCGGGATGGGCAGGGCAATCGCCGGGAGGATGCGCTCAGTCGTCATCGTCATCCTCCTCATCGTCATCCTCCCTCTCACCGCCACCCCCGGACGAGGACGACTTCGCGGCCGCATTGGCGGCTGCCTGGCGGGCGGCCGCCCGGTTGAGCGCGGACAGCCGCTCGTTGGCGGCCTTGAGCTGCCCCTGGAGCGTCTCGAGCTTCTTCGCGGCGGCGGCCAGCCCGGCCTCCAGCGCCTTCGCGCCCTCCGTGTCGTCGGTCACCTGCTGGTCGGCCGAGGCAACGGCGGACCGGAGGACGGCGATCTCGGCAGCCACCGCTTCGATCTCCTCGGCCAGCACTCCCGCGCGGTCCGTCTCGGACACGAGCTGGGCGTTGATCGTCTCGACTCCGATCGGCGCCACGTCCAGCGGGGCGTCCGCCGCGCGCCAATCGGCGGCGACCTTGACGGTGCCGGCGGCGGCGGCGATGACAGCGACGCTGGCGCCCAGCACGAGGCCGCGGCGCAGCAGACGGTTCACGAGCTCTCGGGACATCTACGGCTCCTCCGTTGCGACGACCGGCGAGGGCCGGCCCATGGCGGGGGTTGGCGACGACGCGCTCGGGATCGCGCGCGGAAGACGGACCTTCGCGGTCCACCAGCGATGCGCGACGCCCGCCAGGACGGGCAGCCCGGTCGCGATGTAGAGCGGTGACAGCGCCCCTCCGTCCGTGCCGGCCAGCACGGCGTGCGTCCACGCCAGGAGGAACGCGACGGCGGCGAAGCGGTGAGCCTTCAGCCACCAGCCGGAGGGCAGGAGGCGGGTCCACTTCGCGGTCGCGGCCGTGAACACGAGCGCGTACAGCGCGACCGAGCCCACGGCGATCGCGGGTGGGCGGTACTCGGACAGTCCGGGCACCAGCGCGCCGATCACGCCGACCTTCGCGAACGGGTCGAGGGCGAGGATCACGACGTGGAGGGCGATGAACGCGCCAGTGAACACCGTGAGCATCTCGTGCCACGGGAAGACCGGCTTCGTCAACCGCCACGAGGCGACGTTGCGGGGATGGCTCAGGATCAGGCCCGTGGCGACCTCGACCGCGAGCAGCAGGTAGGCGGTCACCCCGAGGGCGCGGGCGGCCACCCATGGCCGAATCTGCTCGGTGCGCGGATCGGTCGCCGGCAGGATCTGGTCCGTCACGCCCAGTGCGACCAGCGCCGCGATGGCCCCCAGCGCGACCAGCGCCGCCACGCTCACCCGCATGGACACGCCTCCGCATTCATAGACGAGGCGCAGGGTGCGGCGGACGGACGCGACGGCGATCTGGGCATGACGACTCCCCGGATGGTGTGCTGTCGCTCCGAGGCTCGCGAGCGCCCGAAGGTTTCAGCGCTGCCGGGGCCGATGGTCCTGCGAGGACCGGTACGGACGTCTGGTCTGCCACCCGCGCCTGCACGTCAGCCGGCGGCGAGCGCCTCCACCAGCCGGTCCGTGTTCCAGCGCATCAGGCCCTCGTACGTGTCCGCCGGCGCATCGCCGACGCTGTCCGAGTACAGGTCCGTGACCACGATCGCATCCGTCTCCGCGGCGACCGTCTCCGCGAGGCGGGGATTGAACTGCGCCTCGGCGAGGATCGCCCTCGCCCCGCTGGACCGGATCGTCGCCACCAGGTCCGCGATCTCCCCCGCGCTCGGGTCCTGGCCCGGCGCGTCCACGATCGAGCCCACCACGGTGAGGCCGTAGGCGGCGGCGAAGTAGGGGAACGCATCATGGAACGAGACGACGACCCGGCTCGTCGACGGCAGTTCCCCGAGGCGGGCCGCGATCTCCGCGTCCAGCGCCACCAGCCGGGCCCGGTATGCCTCGGCCGCCGCCGCGTAGCCCGCCGCTCCCGCCGGGTCGGCCTCGGCCAGGGCGGCCTCGATGCGGTCCACGTACCGTGCGGCGTACGCCGCGTTCAGCCAGACATGGGGGTTGGGGACCTCACCATCCTCGTCGCCGGCAAGGTAGTCGACGCCCGGCAGATTCTCGCCGAGGCGGACGACGGCCGCGTCGGTGCCGGCGTCCCGGGCGAGGGCCGTCAGCCAGTCGTCCAGGCCCAGCCCGTTGGCGAACAGCAGGCGCGCCACGGCCACGCGCTTCACGTCTGTCGGCGTGGGATCGAACGTGTGCACCTCGCCCCCCTTGGGGACCAGGCTGACCACGTCCACCCGTGTTCCGCCGACCTGGCGGACAAGGTCGGCGAGGACGGTGGTGGTGGCGACAACCGGCAGCGCGTCGGGCGCCGGCTCGGGCTCGTCGGCGCCGCTGCATGCAGAGACGGTCAGCGCGAGGACGATGCCGGTCAGCGCCCGCGTCCACCTCGACGCGGGCATCGGCAGCGAGCGCGTCATCGGCGCCCCGACGCGTCGCAGGCGGTGCACAGACCGAACAGCTCCAGCCGGTGGGATGTGACCCGGAACCCGAGTCGCGACCCGATCTCGCGAAGCGCCCCGTCCAGGCCCGCGTCCGCGACGTCCAGGGAGCGCCCGCAGGCGGTGCAGATCGCGTGGTGGTGATGCGAGGGCTCGCAGGCGACGTAGGCGTGCCCGCCGTCGGGCAGATCCACGCGCTCCACGAGCCCCAGGTCCGTGAACAGGTCCAGCGACCGGAAGATCGTGGCGCGTCCCACCGAGATCCGTCGCCGGCGTGCGTCGGACGCGATGTCGGCGGCCGTGAACCAGCCGTCGCGCGCCTCGACCAGGTCCGCGACCGCGCGCCGTGGACCGGTGAGGCGGTAGCCCGCGTCACCCAGCGCCGCCACGACCCGCACGGCGCGGTTCACGCCACGGCCCCGTTCGGCTCCGGGGCGCCGGCCCGCCGCCGGGCGATCACGCCCTGCGGACCCAGCACGAGGGCCAGCAGGAACAGGCCGGTCTGGACGAGCACGATCGTCGCCCCGCTGGCGACGTCGAGCCAGTAGGAGAGGTAGAGGCCGATGATCGAGCTCGCGATGCCCACGGCCGCGGCCACCAGCATCAGGCGCGTGAACCGGACCGTGAGCAGCTGCGCCGTGGCCGCAGGGGTGACCAGCATGGCCACCACGAGGATGATGCCCACCGCCTGGAGGCTGACCACGATCGTGAGCGCCACCAGCGCCAGGAACAGATACTCGAGGCGCTCGACCGGGATCCCGGACGCCGCCGCCCCCAGCGGGTCGAACGTCGCGTACAGGAGCTCCTTCCACAGCACCGCGATCACGGCGATGACGCCCAGCCCCAGCGCGAGCAAGGCGACGAGATCCTGCGGGCCGATGGCGAGCACGTTTCCGAACAGGAAGCTGAACAGGTCGGCCACGTAGCCCTGGATCGAGCTGAACATGAACACGCCGAGGGCGAAGGTGCCTGCGAACAGCACCCCGATCGCGGTGTCCTGGCGGATCCCTGCCCGCTTTGTTACCACGCCGATGGCGAGAGCCGTCGCGACCGCCGCGACCGCCGCCCCGAGGTAGAACGGGATCGCGAGCAGGTAGGCCGCGACGACGCCCGGGAACGCGGCGTGCGCGATCGCGTCGCCGATGAACGCGATCCCGCGCAGCACGACGTATGTCCCGACGATGGCACACACCACGCCGACCATCGCCGATGCCACGAGGGCGCGGATGAAGAAGGTGAGGGCCAGGGGTTCCAGCAGAGCGTCGATCACCGGCTGGGATCCTGCTCGTGGAAGTGGCGCTCGCCCGGGGCGGCGTCGTCGTGGTGGTGAGCGTCGTCCAGGACGACGGTGCCGCCGTCGAGCACGAGGAGGTGGCCGCCGTAGGCGCGTGCGAGCACGTCCGCGTCCAGCACGATGTTCGATGGCCCGTGGGCAACGACCGTCCGGTTGACCGCCAGCACGCGCTGGAACCGCTGGGCTGCGCACGCCAGGTCGTGGGTCGTCGCCACCACGGTCTTGCCGCGGGCAGCCTGCGCCTCCAGCAGATCCATCAGCACTTCCTGGGTGGACGTGTCGATCCCTGTGACCGGCTCGTCCAGCAGGAACAGGTCCGGCTCCGCCGCCAGTGCCCGGGCGAGGAACACCCGCCGCCGCTGGCCGCCCGACAGGCGCCCGATCTGGGTCCGGGCGTGGCGGGTCATGGCCACCTGATCCAACGCTGCGGCCGCCGCCCGCCGGTCGTCACGGCCCGGCCGCCGCCCCCGCCCCAACCTCGGGAACCGGCCCATCATCACCACGTCCTCGACGGTCACCGGGAATGCCCAGTCAACGAGCTCCGCCTGCGGGACGTACGCGACGCGCCGTGCCTCCCGGCCGGCCTCGGCGCCGAGGATCTCGATCCGCCCCGTCCACGGGCGGAGCAGCCCGGCCATCAGCTTGAGCAGCGTGCTCTTGCCGGCGCCGTTGGGGCCCACCACGGCGAGCAGGCTGCCGGGCTCCACGGCAACCGTGACGTGCTCCAGGGCCGCCCGATCCCCGTAGCCGGCGGACACGTCGCTCAACCACACGTCGGCATGGGCGTGGGCGTGAGCCGCGTCCGACTCGCCGTCGTGCGGGTGCCGGCTGTCGACGGGTCGCCGGTCGCGACCGGGGTGGAGATCGCCGGGGCCAGGCGTTGTCAGCGGTGTCATATGAGACACAGTATCAACAACATCCGGACCGCGCAAGGGCACCGGCCGGCTCGCTGATCCGGGCCGCACGGACCTGCGGGCCGGTCCGAAGGTCCCTACCGCGGGCTCGCCGAGGCAGGCGAGGCTTCTCGGGCGAATCTGCGTACCATTGCGGCCGCCCGTACCAACCACGACGAGCATGACCGGAGGCCTCCCCTGAGCGGCAAGCAGAGCAAGCCCCAGACCACCCGCAGAGAGCGACGAGCAGCCGAGCGTCGCGACCGATTCGACGTCGCCCGCGATGAGCGTCGGGCTCGCGCCACGGGGCAGGCCGGCGGGTCCTCGCTCCTCAACACCCGGAACATCATGATCGCGGCCACGATCGTGGGCGTGCTGATCGTCGTCGTGGTGGCCGTCGGCCAGCTGGGCAACCGGGTCACCGGGACGCTGAGCGACCCCGGGACCGCCTACCCGCCGGAGCTGCTCGATGGATCGACCATCGGCGCCGCGGACGCGCCCGTGACGCTCGAGGTCTACGAGGACTTCCAGTGCCCGTTCTGCGCGCAGTACTCGCTGGGCACGGAGCCCGTGCTGGTGGGCCGCTACGTCCAGCCCGGGACCCTGCGGATCGTCCACAACGACATCGCGATCCTGGGCCGCGGCGGCCCCGAGGACGAGTCGCTGCTCACGGCAACCGGCGCGACCTGCGCCGACCGCCAGGGCCTGTACTGGGACTACGCGCACTGGGTGTACAACAACCAGGACGGCGAGAACGCCGGGGGCTTCCGGCGCGAGCGGCTGACGGCGATCGCCGAGGCGGCCGGCCTTGACGGCGATGCGTTCAGCGCCTGCCTGGACGATCCCACCGCGATCGCCGAGGTCAACGAGACGACGTCCAGGGCGACCGGGATAGGGATCAACTCCACGCCCACGATCTACGTGAACGGCAAGCGGATCGAGACGACCCTCGACGCCAACGTGATCGGTGCCGAGATCGAGGCGGCCGCCGCAGCCGCCTCCGGGGACGTCCCGTCGCCGACTCCCGTTCCCTGACGAGCCGGCCCATGCGCGGGCTCCGGCGAGGCTGAGCCTGCGGCGGAACGCCGCGGGCGGTACCAGACGCCACCGGACCATCGTCCCGCTCCCGCCGCGGCCGGTCGATCCGTACGATGCCGGGGTATGGCGGGCACGGCCCGCAGACCCGTCGCGGCCGGATGTGCCGCGGACAGGAGGGAGCCATGGCGCTCCAGGGCCTGCGAAGCGCGATCGGCATGTCCGGGGACCTCGATCCCGTCAGGGAGGAGACCGGCGCCCCGGCCGATCCGATGACCTCTGGCGGCACGGATGCCGAGGTGCACGGTTGCCCCGGCTGCGGGCGCACGATCCCCAGGGGCTCCCGCCGCTGTGACGGCTGTGGCATGCGCCTGCTGCGCGATGTCCCGGCCCGCACGGCGTCGATGTTCCTCGGAGCCGGCCTCCTGGCGGGTTTCGTGGCCGGCGCCGCCCTGATCGCCATCACCACGCCTCGTCAGCCGGATCCGATCGCGTCAGCGGCCGCAGCCGGTGCCGTTCCCGCCGGGGCGACCGCCGTCCCGCTGAGCGTCGCCTCGAGCGGCCTGGCCGCGCTTCGCGGCACGACCACGCTCAACGGCAGGCTCGCCGCGGAGGCCGGACCGCTCTCCCGCGCCCTCGCTGCCAAGAAGCTGGATGTCACCGATGTCGTCGCGATCCTCCGTCGCATGAGCACGGACACGCGCGCCGCCGCCGCGATGGTCGGATCGCTGGACCCGTGGACGGATGCCGCCGCCCAGCAATCCGCGCTGGCGTCGTTCTACGCCAGCCTGTCGGCGGAGCTCAACGAGGGGCTGTCCGCATCGATCGGGAGCGCGAAGGCCTATCGCGCCTCGGCCCAGCGGGTGCTCGCGATCCTCGCCCAGGTGCCGGCGCTCGACGCGGCGTCGCGGGATCTCGCAGCGGAGATCGGTGCCGAGCTGCCGCCGGTCGCCATCCCGGACGTCCTGCTCGGCGGCTGAGTCAACGTCCGTCTCGCCTCAGGGGGCGTCCGCGTAGCCGGTGAGCTCCACGTAGGCCCGGCCCCCCAGTGCGTTGCCATCCCGCGTCGCGGTCACTCGCTGCGACCCCTCCCAGTAGACGACCCCCGTCGTGGCGCGCGTGTCAAGCTCCTGGTGCGGCACGGTCGGCGCGAGCTGGATGCTCAATCCCTCGCCCGGCAGCGTCACGGCCCAGCCTGCGGGCCACATTGCGCCCGTCGCGGGGCTCCGCCAGTGGTCCGTGACGGCAACCGCGAAGTCGTCCTCGTCAAGGTGCCGGGCCGTGCCCGAGGCGTCCACGATGGTCCCGTAGGCGAGCGGATACGAGCCGTCGGCCGCGCGCACCAGGGACAGCGTGATGTCGGTCCCATCGTCCAGGCTGACCGCGAACCAGTCCCAGCCACCGCCGCCCACCGCGATGAAGTCGCCCCACTGGTGGTCGAACCAGGCGGTGCCGTCCACGGCCATCGCCCGGTCGCCGACCGTCACCGTGCCCTCGGCGGTCATCGCGGTCCGCGAGTAGTAGTAGGAGCCACCCGCGGGGCCGAAGTCGATGTAGCCGGCGCCGCCGTGGAGCGCCGGCGGCTTGGTCGCGCGAAGTGCCAGCGACAGGCCGAAGCCGCGTTCCGGGTCGCCGAGGACCTCCTCGGCCGTCGCCTGGGCGTCGAGCCTGTCGGTGCCCTCGGTGCCCGACATGGCCCACGGAGCCCGGCCGAGCGAAGCGGGGTCGGCGGGGTCGAAGCCCTGGATCGCGAGGTCGAACGCCGGGCGGGCCACCTGTCCTTCCGCCGAGGGGGACAGGCCGCGGTCCGCCTGGGTCCGACCTCGGCCCGCTGCGCGTAGTGGAAGCGGCCCCCGGTCTCGTCGGTCAGGGCAAGGTGGGACGCCCACGTCACCGGGAAGCCCCCTCGTTCGGCCCGGAAGACCACGAACTCGAACCCCCAGCGGCCGCCCGTCTCGTCCCGGAGGTGACCGGTGTAGTACCACCACTCGGTCAGGCGATCGTGGGGCGCGTCGTCCCGCGGCAGGACGACCGGCTGGGGGTCGGGCGGTCGGGCGGCCGGCGCCGGCTCCGGGGTGACCACCGGACGCGGGACCGGCGGGTTGGCGAGCACCGGACCGCCGCATGCCGCGACGCTGGCGGTGAGCAGCACGAGCCGGGCGAGGACGGACGGTGAGCGGCGACGGGTCATCGGACGGCGGCCTCCACCTCGGCCTCGGTCCGGGGCAGCACGCCCTGGAGCGCCCGATCCAGCCGTGCCGGCACCCACCAGTTCCAGCGCCCCAGGAGACGCATGGTCGCGGGCACGAGCAGCGCCCGCACGATCGTCGCGTCCAGGGCAACGGCGATCGCGACGCCCAGCCCCAGGGCCTTGATCAGCACGATGTCCGCGAACGCGAACGACCCGGCCACGAGGACGACGATCAGGGCCGCGGACGACACGATCCGCCCGGACCGCTCCAGGCCGCGGGCGACGGCCTCGGTGTTGTCGTGCGTCCGGTCCCACGTCTCCTTCATCCGTGACAGCAGGAACACCTCGTAGTCCATCGACAGCCCGAACAGGACGCAGAACATGATCACGGGCTGCGTGGTCTCCACGAACCCGAGCGGCTGGAAGCCGAGCGGCGCCGAGAGATTGCCCTGCTGGAAGATCCAGACCAGCGCGCCGAAGCTGGCCACGATGGACAGGGTGTTCATCGCCAGCGCCTTGATCGGCAGCACCACCGACCTGAGCAGGACGAACAGGACGAGGAACGTGGTCACGACGATGAACGCCGCAGACCGCGGGAAGTCCGCCCATACCCGCGTCACGACGTCGTCCACGTCCGCTGCGCCGCCGCCGACCAGGATCGTGGTGCCCTCCGGCGGGGCGAGGACGCCCGAACCGGCGCGCAGGTCGCGGACCAGCGCCCTGCCCTCGTCCCGGTTGGGCCCGTAGGGCGTGGTGATCGTGAATGCCGTGATGTCGCCACGTGTCGTCGCGTCCAGCGCCGTCGCGACGAACCGGTCCGGAGGGCCGCCGCGCGAGGCGTACAGGAGCTGGTACTGCGGCAGGGTCAGGCGCGGATCGACGTCCACCAGGCCGGCGACGCGGCTCACCCGGGGATCGGCGGCCAGGCGCCGGGAGTAGTCGTACAGGCGGGCCAGGTTGTCCGGCGAGGTGGCGTCCCCCGCCGTCCGGATCGCCACCACGAGGGGTGCGAACTCGCCCTCGCCGAACTCACGGACGAGGACGTCGTACGCCTCCCGGGACGGCACCGACGGCGGCAGGATCGAGGCGTCCGGGGCGTTGAACCGGACCTGGAGGAACGGCAGCCCCAGGATGAGCAGCAGCGCCAGCGTGGGTACCAGGAACGCGACCGGGTGGCGCATCACCCGCCGGGCGAGACGGGCCCACGGGCCGTCGACGCCGGGCTCGACGGTGACCCTCCGCACGGCGAGCGCATCGATGCGGGTCCCGAGGATGGCCAGGATCGCGGGCAGCAGCGTGACCGCCGCCAGCACGGCGAGGCCGACCACGATGGCGCCCGCGATCCCCACCGAGCGCAGGATCATGAACTCGAACAGGACGAGGCCCAGCAGGCCGAGCAGCACCGTCAGCCCCGAGAAGAACACTGCCCGCCCGGCGGTTGCGACGGTGACCCGGACGGCGTCGGCGACGCGATCCGGGCCCTCGCGGTGCGCCAGCTCCTCCCGGAAGCGGCTGGTCATCAGGAGCGAGTAGTCCACGCCCAGGCCGAGGCCCAGGAGGGTGGCCAGGTTGAGCACGAAGATGCTCATCGGCCAGATCGAGGCGACGATGAAGATCCCGGCCAGGGCCACCAGCACGGCGGCGCCGCCGACCGCCAGCGGCACGCCCGCCGCGACCAGCGACCCGAACACGAGCACCAGGGCGAGCGCCGCGAGCGGCAGCGAGATCAGCTCGCTGCGGCGCAGGTCCGTCTCGGTCACCGCCTGGACGTCGCCGTAGAACGCCGGCCCGCCGCCGATCCGCACCGTCAGTCCGGCGACCTCGCGCAGGCGCTCGGCCACGGGCGGGATCGCGTCCGGGGAGTCGTCCGGCGGCAGGTCCAGGAACACGACGTCGTACGCGGTATGGCCGTCGGCCGAGACCTGGCGGGGGGCGAGGACATGCGACAGCACCCGGGTCACGTGGGGCGCGGCGGCCACGTCGCGTGTCGCGGCGGTCACGGCGGCCAGCCACTCGGGTGTCCCGGCGACCATGGTCTCGGACGTGTAGACCAGCACGAACGCCGACGGCTCCACGCCCAGCTCGTCGCTCAGGAGGGCCTTCGCGCGGGCGGACTCGAGGTCGTCGAGGATGAACCCGCCGGCCGACAGGGCACCGGGCGCCTGCGGTGCGAACGGGACCGCCACCAGGATCAGCACGGCCCACGCCGCCACGATCCACCAGCGGCGGCGGACGGCGAAGCGGCCGAGTCGGTCGAAGCTCACGGACGGTCCATCAACATGCGTCTTGGAAGTAGCATGTTATAGGGGTTGCGCCAAGCGTGCCATGGGCGTGCCACGGGGTGGTTCGCTCTGCTAGCATCGTCCGGCTCGCCGCTCCCGCGGCGGACCGTGAGGCCAACCCGTCCACCCTGCCGAGGGCATCCGACCGTGACGATCTTCACGATCTGGTTCCAGGAGATCCCGGACTACCTGGTCATCCTGCTGGCGGGCGTCGCCATGGCGGGGCTGTTCGTGTTCATCTTCGCCAAGTCCGCGATGGTGGCCGAGGGCGGGCGCCAGGGCTGGGTGCGCCGGATCACCGGCCCCAACTCCAAGATCCTGTTCGCGATCCTGTTCGGCCTGTGGGCGCTGGTGTTCGGGGTCGCGCTCCAGCTGGTCCCCCACGAAGGCGCCAGCTCGCCGTACGGCGGCATCGGGCTGATCGCCCTGTTCACGGGCTTCTTCATCATGATGGGCCTGATCTGGAGCGTGGTCGGGGACTAACGCGATCGTCGCCACGCCCCCGGAGGCCCGGCCAAGCGCCGGGTCTCGCGATTCCTCGAGCGCCCGTCCGCCGTCGGACGGGGCCTCTCGGGAGTCAGGCGGCGTCCCTCACGCGCGGGGCGACGGCCGGACGCGCGACAGCCCGGGAGACCTGGTACCCGGGCTGTCCAGTGCGGCTTGAGCGGGGCGGCCGCCCCGCCCGGAGCTTCAGGGGAGCTGCTCGAAGATCGCGCTCGCGACCTGCTCGTCGACGAACAGGAGCATGAACAGGGTGTCGTCCTTGGGGTATGCCCAGACGCCGAAACCGCCCGCGGCCTCGCCGTAGACCGTCTTGCCGCCCAGCGTGGTGGACGGCATCGTGCTCGTGGACATGCCCAGCCCCTCGGCGAACGCGGTCGAGTCGACGCCCTCGATCTGGATGGCGTAGATCATCGCGGTCGCCTCGCCGGTCGAGGTCGCGATGGCGAAGTTGACGTCGTTGAGGGTCTTCCCGTTGGCCCTGAGGATCGGGTCGAGGTCCCCGCTGTTGATGCCGGCGGCCGCGCCGAAGACTCCGAGCTGGTCACCGTCGTAGCCGGCGCGCTCGAACGTCAAGCCGCCTGCCTCGGCGGGCAGCGTGGTCGCGAGGTCGTTGAGCTCGCCGCCCAGGCCGGAGTCATCGGTGGGCTCGTCGGTCGCGACGGTGTCGGTGGGTTCCTCGGTGGCCGGCTCCTCGGTTTCGGCGGCCTCGGTGGGCGCGGCCTCGGTGGGCGCGGCGGTCGCTGCCCCGGCGCCCGAGCTGGCCGTGGAGGATCCGCCGCACGCGGCAAGGACGAGGGACAGGCCGATTGCGCCCGCGAGCAGGCGCCGGTCGGTGGTCATGGAATGGTCCCTTTCGCCGGGGATCACGAGAGCCGCACACGGGCCCCCGGCGCCATGGCGGCCCGCGCACCGTACTCGCCGCCGGACCGGGGGTCAACCAGCAGATTTCCGGGAGCAGCTCCCTGGCGAAGACCTTGGCGGCACGCCGTGGACGCACCCCGACGGCTCAGGTATGATCCCGCTTCATCCAGAGTGCATAGGATTTATGCGTCCGACCGGGGATGACGCGCCGGGGGCAGGCAGCGCGAAGCGGAGGTTCTGGGCTGGTGGAGACGCAGGCGCACGGGGAGGCCGCGATGACGGCGCCCGCCGAGACCCCGTTCGTGAACCTCCGCGACCCGGCCAAGCGCCTGGGGCCGGACGGGAAGCCCGCCGTGAGCCGCCGCGCCCCGCTGTGGGCTGACGTGCCGGACGAGAAGTGGAACGACTGGCGCTGGCAGCTGTCCAACCGGGTCAACGACCTGGCGGACTTCGAGCAGATCCTGGAGCTGACCGACGAGGAGCGGGAGGGCCTGTCCGCGCCCGACAAGTTCCGGGTGGACGTCACGCCCTACTTCGCCAGCCTGATGGACCCCGCCGATCCCGACGATCCGATCCGGCGCCAGATCATCCCGCTGGGCCGCGAGCTGCGCGCGTTCACCGGGATGATGGAGGACAGCCTGGCCGAGGACCGCCACTCGCCGGTCCCGGGGCTCGTCCACCGCTACCCGGACCGGGTCCTGATGCTGATCACGACCCAGTGCGCCGTCTACTGCCGGTACTGCACCCGCAGCCGGATCGTCGGTGACGCCAGCCAGAACTTCAACCGCAAGGAGCACGAGGCGCAGCTGGAGTACATCCGGCAGAACCCGCAGATCCGGGACGTCCTCATCTCCGGCGGGGACGGCCTGACCCTGGCGCCGAAGCTGCTGGAGTCCGCCCTCCGCGGCCTGCGCGAGATCCCGCACGTGGAAATCGTCCGGATTGGATCCCGGGTGCCGGTGTTCATGCCCCAGCGCATCGACGAGGAGCTGGCCGAGATGCTGGCCCGCTACCACCCGGTGTGGCTGAACATCCACGTCAACCACCCCAACGAGATCACGCCCGAGCTGGCCCGCGCCTGTGACACCCTCGCCCGCGCCGGCATCCCGCTGGGCAACCAGTCCGTGCTCCTGGCCGGTGTCAACGACTGCGTCCATGCCCAGCGGGAGCTGGTCCAGCGCCTGGTCGAGATCCGGGTCCGGCCGTACTACCTCTACCAGTGCGACCTGGTGGAGGGGGCGGGCCACTTCCGGACGCCCATCGGCAAGGGCCTCGAGATCATCGAGGGCCTCCGCGGCCACACGTCGGGCTACGCGGTGCCGCAGTACATCGTGGATGCGCCGGGCGGTGGCGGCAAGATCCCGGTCATGCCCAACTACCTCGTTTCCTACTCGGACCACAAGGTCGTGCTCCGGAACTACGAGGGCTATATCACCACCTACGAGGAGCCGGCCGAGTACACGCCCCACGACAGCGCAAGCTGCCGGTACTGCCGGAACCCGCGCCCGGAGCCGGGCCAGGAGGGCATCACCGGCCTGCTGGACGGCAAGCGGATGTGGATCGAGCCGGCGGGCTTCGAGCAGGTGCACGCCCGCGGCGCCACCGACACGCATCGCCTGAAGGACCCGTCCAAGTGGGTGCCCTACGGCGTGGGCGCGATCGAGGGCCGGACGGCCGAGGCCGGAGCGCTCCCCGTGCTCGAGGCGAACGTCGCGGCATCCGAGGCGAACGGCGGGTCCGGCGTGGAGCCGAAGCGCGTCTACGGCCCCGGCGAGGAGCCGCGCCCGGCCGAGGGCCAGCCCACCGGCACCGCCAACCACGAGCTGCTGTAGGCCGGCGTCGAGCCGGGCCCGGCCGTACCGTGCCAAAGCGGAAGCAGCCCCTGGGCCAGTCCATCGGCGGCGTGCTGTTCGGGTTCGAGCAGCAGGTCCTGCGCAACGTGCCGCCGCCTGAGGAGCTGGTCCACCACGCCCGCCCGGATGACCCGGTGCCCGCGGGCGACGGCACGATGCTGACGATCACCCTGCCCGATGACGCCGGGGCGGTTCCGGACGGCCCTGCCGCTCAAGAGGACGACACGAGACCGGACGCCCGCGAAGGAGCCGGATGAGCACGGAGCCTGGCGTCGCGGGAGACAGGCCGGCCCCCGCCGGCCTTCCCGATCCCCGTCTCCAGCCGCCGGTGATCGCCGAGTCGGGCGACCCGTTCAGCGCCCTGCGTGTCATCGACGTCGTCGCACGGATGGAACGCGGCCGCCCGGTCCGGCTGGACGGACTCGTGGACCGGCTCAACGCCACGTACCCGGACTGGCTGTTCACGCGCTCCGTCGTCGTGGACGTGCTCATCTCGCTCCAGGCGAACTGGATGACGGACTACCGGAACAGTTCCGGGATCGTGCTGGAGGACGGAGCCCTGGGCTCCACCGTCACGCTGGAGGACACCAGCCGGGTGGACCCCTGGATCGTCCGCCAGGCCCAGCGGGAGGCGGCCGAGTGCCGTCGCCAGCTGGATGAGTTTGCGCGCCGCGACCATCGCCACGCCGGCGGCTGACCTGGCCGCGACCCGGGGCCTGAGCCGCCCTACAGCATCCCCGGGTTGGGAACCAGGCGGAGCGGGTCGATGAGGCCCGGCTCGCTGGCCATGAACAGGTCCCGGTCCGTGACCTGGAAGCCGCGGTCCAGCAGCGCGCGGACCACCGGGCTGGGCCCCTGCACCGCGGCCGTGACGGCATCGCCCCGGCCCGCCCGGCGCAGGGCCGCCAGCGCGGGCGCCACGGGATCCGCGCCGGGCCGCAGGAGCAGCCGGTCGAGCACACGGACCGCCGTGACCTGGCGGGCGCGCGCATGGCCGAGGGCCACGACCTCCCCCCGCTCGGCCACGACGAACGGGTCGGCCCCGACCTGGGACGCCCAGAAGGCGTGGTCGTCCGCCCGGTCCACGCCGGTCCAGGCCAGCTCGAACGCCGCCAGCGTCGCCGCTTCCGCGGCAGCCGTCTCGATCCCCGGGACGGACGGCAGCGCACCGGATGCGCCCTCGATGTACAGGCTGGCCCACCAGGTCGACATCCCGGCCCGGACGTAGAGCGGCAGCGCGCGTGGATCCTCCGACGCGAAGGTGGTCCTGCGAGGGGCCTCCCCGAACAGGGCGGCGAGCAGTGGCCGGCCGATTCCCCGTCCCAGCAGGTCCGGCCGCACGAACAGATCCGCGAGATGCCGGGAGACCCCCGTGTCCACGACGGCGCCGAACCCGACCACCTCGCCCGAGACCTCGCTGACCAGCGTGCGGTGGCGGTCGATCAGATGGGCGACGTACGGCCCGACGATGTCCCCGGTCCGGACCGGCCCATCGTTCCCATGGGCGGCGAGGATCGCCCGGATGGCGGGGATGTCGTCCGGCGTGGCGGCTCGGACCCGCGGTGCCGGCCTCATCGCGGACCCTGCCGGGACGCGACCATGGCGCTCAGCGGGCAGCCGCCCGCGGCCCACGGCCGTACCTGGCCATCACGTTCAGCAGTCGTTCGTGGTCCAGCGCGTGGGCCGTGATCCCGTCGCGCCCGGTCATCGTCGTCGCCGCGAGCAGCGCGTTCACGATCGCCGCCTCGGTGGCCTCGGCCGTCGCCTTGAACAGGGGGGTCATCCGATTGTCCGGCACCATCCGGACGTCGATCACCGGGCGGACGCCGTCGCTGCGTGCCTCCGCGCTGGTGAGCCCGCGGTTGCCGGTCGCGAATGCCAGGACGAGGTCGCCCGACGAGTGGTTGGCCGTGCTGCCCATGCGTGCCAGCCCCAGCGTCGCGCGCTGGGCGAGCCGATCGCATTGGTGCGGCAGGAGCGGGGCGTCTGTCGCCACGACGATGATGATCGAGCCGGAGCCGGGCTCCGGGAGCCGGACGCGATCGAGCCGTTCCTCCTCGCCGTACGGGCTGGGGATGTCTGAGACCGGGATCGCCTCGCCCACCGGAACGCCGTCGATCCGGAGCTGCTCCCGCTCGCCGTAGTTGGCCTGGACCAGCACGCCGACGGTCCAGCCACCGTCCGACTCCGGGACCACCCTCGACGCCGTCCCGATCCCGCCCTTGAACTCGTGGCAGATCATCCCCGTGCCGCCGCCGACGTTGCCCTCCGGGACCGGCCCGCCGGTGACCGCGGCGAGCGCCGCCTCCACGTGCGCCGGCCGGACGTGGAGGCCATTGATGTCGTTGAGCGTGCCATCCCAGGTCTCGCCGACCACCGGCAGGGACCACCGGCCGCCGCCGAGACCGCCGCGGGCGATCCCGTGGGCCACGATCGCGTCACGCACGACGCCAACGCTGTGGGTGTTGGTGATCGCCACCGGACCGCCCAGCTGGCCGGCCTCGCGGATCCACTCGAGCCCGGTCAGCTCGCCGTTGCCGTTGAGCCGGTGACAGCCCGCGAACACGGGCTCGGTCCAGGTGTCGCCGTCGTGGGGCTCGATCACCGTGACGCCGGTCCGCACGGGTCCCCGGCCGACGACCAGCGTGCCCTCCCCCTCGATGATCGTCGCGTGGCCGACGCGGACGCCGCGGACATCGGTGATCGCGTCGTGCTCCCCCGGCGCCAGCCGGCCGATGCGGATGCCCAGCTCTCGAGCGCGCAAGGTCTCCACCGTCATCGCTTCACCCCGGTTCACCCACCGGGCATGCGCGGGGGACATCCCCGGGCCGCCACGTCCCGCCCGCCACCGGCGGTCACCCTATGATCGCCGGGTGCAGCCCCTTCCGGAGGCCGGTTCCGCAACCCGAGGCGCGGATCGTCGCGGCGCCGTCCTGGTGCGCCTGCCGGCGCTGGCCCAGCTGGCGCCGATGGACGCCGCGGAGCGGTTCCGGGACCTTCCGGGCCTCGCCCTGCTGGAGAGCGCGAGGCCCGGGCGAACGGGCCGCTGGAGCTACCTGACCGCGGATCCGGTGGCCGTCCTGGAGGCACCGTCAGAGGGCCCGGACCCATTTGCCGAGGCGCGAACGCTCATGCGGCGCCTGGACGACGCACCGGCCTCGATCCCATTCGCCGGCGGTCTGGTTGGCTACCTCGGCTATGACCTCGGGCGGCGGTTCGAACACCTTCCCTCCATCGCCCGAGTCGACCAGCACCTGCCGCTGCTCCGGCTCGCCCTCCACGACTGGGTCCTGGCCTGGGACCGGCGCCGCGGCGAGGCGTGGCTGGCGGCCCGACCGGTGGACGGCGACCGGGCGCGCATGGGCCGGCGTGTCGCCGAGGTCCTGGCCCGGGTCGATGGCCGGGCACCGGGCCCGCGAGACCCGGCGGACGCCTTCGACGCCCCGACGACGCTCGTCTCGGGCACCCCGAGGCATGCCTGGCTGGCGGGCGTGGAGGCGGTTCGGGCGGCGATCGGGCGGGGCGAGATCTACCAGGCGAACCTCACGCGCCGCCTCGAGGCCCCGTTCTCGGGTGATCCGTGGCCGCTGTTCCGGCGGCTGCGAACGGGGGACCCAGCCCTGTTCGCCGGGTTCCTGGACCTCGGCTCCTCTCCTGTCAGCGGCACGCGGCGGGCCCTCCTCTCCGCCTCCCCGGAGCCGTTCCTGGCGGTGTCGGACGGCGGGATCGTGTCCACCGACCCGATCAAGGGCACCCGCCCGCGCGGCAGGACCCGAGAGGAGGACCGGGACCTCGCCCGCGAGCTGATCGCCAGCGGCAAGGACCGGGCGGAGAACGTGATGATCGTGGACGTGCTGCGCAACGACCTGGGCCGCGTGTGCGTGCCCGGCAGCGTTCGCGTCCCCCGCCTGCTGCGCCTGGAGCGGACCGCGGCCGTGCAGCACCTCGTGACCACCGTGACCGGCCGCCTTCGCCCCGGCCTCGACCCGTTCGACCTGCTGGCCGCGTCGTTTCCGGGCGGCAGCATCACCGGCGCCCCCAAGATCCGGGCGATGGAGATCATCGAGGGCCTGGAGCCGGTCCGTCGCGGCCCGTACTGCGGGGCGATGGCCTGGATCGGGCCGGACGGCCGGATGGGCTCCAGCATCCTGATCCGCACCTTCGTGGCCGACGGCGAGCGGCTCACGCTGCACGTGGGGGGTGGGATCACGTGGCGCAGCGACCCGGCGGAGGAGTGGGACGAGACCGTGGCCAAGGCCCGGGGCCCGCTCTCGTCGATCGGGGCGGTCGAGTCGGCCGAGGCGGCCGGATGAGCAGTCCGCTTCCGCGCTTCGTGTGGGTGGACGGCGTCCTGCACCCGGCCGGACAGCCGCACCTGTCGGCGTTCGACCGCGGCTTCCAGCTGGGCGACGGCATCTTCGAGACCGTCCGCGCCCGCAGCGGGCACGTGACGGAGCTGGACGCGCACACGGCGCGGCTCCGGCGGTCCGCGGACGGGCTCGCCATCGAGCTGCCCCACGACATCGGGGACCGGCTGGCGCTGGGGATCGCGGACCTCCTGGCGGCCGAGGGCCTGGACGGTCCGGACGGCGACGCCTCGGTCCGGATCACGGTCTCTCGCGGTTCGTGGATGTCCCGCGGCCTGCTGCCCCCCAGGGGTGAGCCCCTGGAGGCGACCGTCGTGATCCAGGCCTGGCCCGTGATGCCCGCCCCCGCCGGACACCTGGAGGACGGCCTGGCGCTGGTCGCCAGCACCGTCCGCCGTGACCCGGCGAACCCGCTGGTCGCGCTCAAGACCACCAGCCGCGCCGACTACGTCTACGCACGCCTCGAGGCCCGCCGGGCCGGCGCGGACGATGCGCTGTTCCTGACCACGTCCGGCCACCTCTCGGAGTCCACGACCGCCAACGTGTTCCTCGTCCGCCGGGCGCCGGACGGCGCAGCGGAGCTGGCGACACCGGCGCTTGACTGCGCGATCCTGGCGGGCACGACGCGCTCGTGGCTCCTGCGCTGGGCATCCACCGCCGGGCTGCGCCCGGTCGAGGGCTGGCTGACCCCCGACGAGCTCGCCGCGGCGGACGAGGCGTTCGTGTGCTCGTCCGTGGCCGGGATCCTGCCCGTGACGCGCTTCAACGGGCACCCGGTGGGCAGCGGTCGCCCCGGCCCCTGGACGCTTCGCGCCCGCGCGGACCGCGAGCGGTTCATCCGCGAGGGTGGAGACCGTTGACCCGGGACGAGCTGATCCTGCGGACCCGCCAGCTGATCGCCGAAGGGGAGCGCCTGGACGCCCAGCCATCCATGACCGCCCTCCAGACATGGCTCCAGCTGTCCGACGACCTCCTCGCGCTCGCCTGGGGGACGATGGACCGCTACCACCTGGCCTGGCTGATGGTCGGCAAACCGAAGGCGGTCGTGCGCGGGCGGGAGATGACGCCCGACGAGGAGGCAGCCTACGTCCGCGAGGTGGCGGGCCAGAAGACGGCTGCCCTGCGCATGAGCCTCGACGCGGTGGAGCGGCAGGGGATGCCGTTCCGCGGCGAGACGGGTGGTGTCGGCGCGGGCCAGGGCATGGGCGAGGTCCCGGGCGGGGCCGGGGGTGACCGCCCGCCTGAAGTGGACGCAGCGAACGAGTCACCACACCCTGCCGCGGAGCCCGGGCCGGACAACACGGCCGTGGCGGAGCGCCACGCGCACCTCGCCCAGGGATCCCGCCACTCGATTCCGCTGGACCCCGAGATGCAGCGCCGGTTGGACGAGGCCCGCCGCGCCGCCGCCGAGCACGCGGCCCACGCCGAGCCCGGCGGCGAGCCGGCCCGCCGCGCACCCCGGCCGGAGCGCCTCCAGCGGTAGCGCCGGCGCCCGTCGCGGGCGACGGCGGCACGTGCCCGCGATCCCGGAGATCAGTTCGCCGAAGCGCGGTATGACACGCTGACCTTGCCGCCGGCAGTCGGCAGGAGATAGCAGACCATCTCGTGATCGCCCCGCCTCCAGCCATCCTCGAGCGGGTAGAAGTAGCCGGCCCCCACGTCCTCCCGGCTGTCGTACGTGGCGCCGACATAGTCGGTGAACTCGTCACCGGTGCATTGGTCGTTCACCCAGTTGTCGAAGGCCACGGTGGTCGGGTAGTCGGAGGCACCCTCGTAGTCGCGGACCACGAACACCTCGGCATCGTGCGGCTCCGTGCACGGATGGTGCTGGACGTCCTCGACCTCCTCCAGGTTGGTGGGCAGGTCGAAGCAGTCGCCGACGCGGAGCTCCGCGGCGGAGCCCGTGAGCTGGTCCCGGAACACGAGCCCGATGATCGCGCCTCCCGCGAGGACCACCACGATGAATCCGATCCCGATCGCGCGCATCGCCTGCTCCTCAGCTGCGGGGACGCACCATGCCCCAACGACGCGGGGCGACCCCACGCGTGACGAGCCGGACTGCGCCGGCCGTCATCGCGCCCGCCAGCCGGCCACCAATGGCTGCGACCAGCACGTTGAGCCAGGCCAGCGGACCGTACCGCTGGTCCAGGTACTCCAGCGGCGCCAGCACGCCTCCCTCGACCCGCGCACCCGCCCAGCCGAGCAGCAGCCCGAGGACGACCGAGCCGCCGGCCAGGGCGCCGGCCACGATCACTCCGGGTCCGGCGACCCATGGCGCTCGCGCCGCCGCCCCAGATCAGCGCCATCGCGACGATCCAGCCCACGGCTGCCGCCGCGGCCAGCGTCCCGACCCCGATGTCCACGAGACCCAGCCCGAAGAACAGGGCCGCCCCGCACAGGGCGGCGCCCCCTGCGGCGAGGAGCCCGCGGGTCGCCCCGCCGCCCGCAACCCGTCCAGGGCCCTCGGAGCCGTCGCCGGACGGCGGCTGGGTGGCGGGACGGTCGGCATACCGCTCGGCCGGCGCGCGGTCCAGCCGCGGGCGCACGTCGCCGCCGGTGGGCAGGGGATCCGGACCGGGCTCGCTCATGGAGCGAATGCTACGCGGCCGGCCGTCCCGGAAGGTATCCTTCGTGTTCGTGAGCCATCCTTCGCTCGGCCTTCCCCCGCGCAGCCTCCACGCCGGCTTCCCGGACGCGGCCGCGCGTCTGCGCGGAGCGCGCGCACGCCTGGCCGCACGCGCGCTCGAGGTGGCCGTGGCCGACGATCCCACGATCCGCTCCCGCTACGACGAGGCCGGCCTGCGCAACCTCCTCCGGGATGCCGAGGTTCACGTGGATCGTCTGGCGCTCTGCGTCGCCGGCAACGATCCCCACTGGCTCCGCGAGTTCGCGGATCAGACGGCCAGCGTGCTCCGCCGCCGCCGGGTACCCATGGACGACATCGTCCGGCTGTGCGAGGGCCTCCGCGCCGGCGCCCGCAGCGTGCTCTCGACCGAGGAGATGGTCCCGGCCGACGAGGCGCTCGACGCGGCGGTCGACGTCTACCGCTGGTACCGCCGGCTGGGCGGCGACGCCCGCAGGCGGAACCGCTTCCTGTGGGCGCTGTACAAGGGCGCGTAGGGACCTGCCGATGACGATCCAGTGGGTCAAGACGGATCCGCTCGTGATGAACGGCGAGCCCTTCTGCTACGGCAGCCGCCTGACCGTCCGCCAGCTCCTGGAGCTGCGCCGTGCGGGCCACACGGTCGTGGATCTGGTCAAGGACCACCCGGAGCTCAAGCCGATGGGCATCGCGGAGGCCTATGCGTTTGCAGCCGCGAACCGCGATCGCTACGCGGAGTTCTTCGCGGCCGACGGGGCGTTGGCCGGCCCCGGATTCTCCGAGGCGGACGCGGCGGCGCTCCCGGCGCGCCTCCGTCAGCTGTCGGTCGTCGTCTCCCCGGCCGGCGTCTCCGGCGCGTAGCCCGGCCCGACCACCAGCACCTCCGCGTACCGCTCGTCGCCGCTCGCGTCCCTGAGCAGGTACGCATGGTGGATCTCCAGCGCGCCCGAGGCGAGCGTGGCGCCCACGGCGCAGTACCTGCGGGCCGACAGCTCGATGGAGCGGCGGACGGCCTCGGGGTCGACGCCCTCGCCGTCGAGGACATGCACCACGTCGAAGCGGAGGAACGCGCGGGGGTCCGATTCGGCCCGGAGCGCCGTCACGCGGACCTCGTAGCGGCTGACGGGCTGCTGCTTCTTGCGCAGGATCGAGATCACGTCCATCGCGGTGCAGGCGCCCAGTGCAGCCCCCAGGAGCTCCGCCGGCCGTGCACCGGTATCGCCGCCGTCGTCGAGGACGATCGTGTGCCCGCTGCCCACGACGGCCTCGAATCGCAGCCGCTCGCCGGCCAGCGTGACCGTTGTCGTTCTGGTGCTCATGGCTGCCTCCGTGGTCGGGGCGTGCCACAGGTTTCCCGGTGCGCGCTCATCGTCGGCGTGTCGGGCGGCGACGTCACGGGCGGGCGGGCAGACGCATCCGGTCCGAAGGTCCCGGATGCGGACCGGCGGCAATGCTCACAAGGGATATCCGAGCCTGATGGTAGGATTTCCCGACCATGACCGAAAGCCAGCCCACTGCCACCACTGACGCAGCGGCCGCCACCGCCTTCGACCCCCAGCGCCGGGCGACCGAGCTCGCCATCCTGGACGCGTTGCGCGCCGTGGTGGACCCGGAGATCGGCATGAACGTGGTGGAGCTGGCGCTGATCCGGCAGATCCTGCTGGGACCGGACTCGACCGAGATCAAGATGATCCTCACGACCCCGTTCTGCCCCTACGCCGGCGCGATGATCGCGCAGGTCAAGGAGCAGGCGGAGACCGTCGTGGACCACCCCGTCAAGGTCACCCTGCTGGCGGAACGATGGGATCCCCGCGACGCCGGGCTGATGTGGTGAGCGGAGCGACGTCCACGCGATGAGCCCCCGAGCCCTGCCATACGAATTGGCCGTCGCGACCGGGCGCGGCGATGATGGGACCACCGGCCTGCTGTTCGGCGGCGAGCGCGTCCGCAAGGATGACCCGCGGACCGAGGCCTGCGGCGCGCTTGACGAGGCCGTCGCGGCGCTCGGTATGGCCCGGGCGGAGCTCCTCTCCGCCGCCGGGGTGCCGGAGGCCCAGGCGTCCACCGGCCGGCTCGCGGGGCTGATCCTCCGGCTCCAACGCGAGCTGTTCGTGGTGGGCGCAGAGCTGGCCACGACGCCCGGCGCCCGCGAGCGGCAGCGGGATGACGTGACGCGGGTGTCAGCGGCGATGGTGGAGGAGCTGGACGCGGTCCTCCGGGACGCCGAGGCCTCCATCGAGCTGCCAACCGAGTTCGTGGTGCCCGGGGAGACGCGCGCCAGCGCGGCCCTGGAGCTGGCCCGGACGATCGTGCGCCGCGCCGAGCGCCGGGCCGTGACCCTCGCAGCCGCCGACGAGGCGATTGCGGCCGGACACGTCCTGCCGTATCTCAACCGCCTCGCGGATCTGCTATGGATTCTCGCGCGCACCGCGGAGCAGGCGGAGTCACGGACGGCCACCGCGGCCCGTGCAACGAACCCACCCACGTCGCGTCATTCCGGGACGTCATCACCGAGGAGCGAACCGTGAGCAGCTACCAGTACACCCCCTCGCAGCTGGGTGTCCGCCCGGCCGCGGCCCTCGTCCAGCAGCTGCTGGTCGGCGCGTTCGGCTGGATGTTCGCGGGGCTGCTGCTGACCGCCGGCGTCGCCTACCTCGTGTCCGGCAACGAGCAGCTGCTGGAGACGGTGGCCGGCTTCTGGATCCTGATCTTCATCGCCCAGATCGTCCTCGTGGTCGCGATCACGGCCGCGATCCAGAAGCTGTCGCCCACCGTGAGCCTGCTGCTGTTCTTCGTCTACGCGGCCTCGATGGGCCTCACGATCGGCATGATCGTGACCCTGTACACGGGTGAGTCCGTCGCGGCGGCGTTCGTGTCCTCGGCCGCGATGTTCGGTGCCGCGGCCCTGTACGGCGCGGTCACCAAGCGCGACCTCACCAGGATGGGTGGGATCCTGTTCATGGCCCTGATCGGCCTGATCGTGGCCTCGGTGGTCAACATCTTCCTGGGGTCCAGCATGGTCGGTTGGGCGATCTCGATCCTGGGCGTGGTGATCTTCACCGGCCTGACCGCGTACGACGTGCAGCGGATCGCCCGCGGCGACCTCGCGGCCGTGACCGGCTCCCAGGAGCGGGGGTCCATCCTCGCGGCCCTGCACCTGTATCTCGACTTCATCAACCTGTTCCTGTTCATGCTCCGCATCTTCGGCAACCGCAACTAGCCGGACGGCGGGCCGCCCGTCCCGCGATCGACTTCTCGCCGGGCGCGTCCCGACGCTTCGCTCCCATTCGGCCCGGGCCGGTCGTCGCTCTCGCGGCGGCCGGCTCTTCCATCCGGCCCTGCCCGGCGCCGGCGCGTCGCCCGAAACTGCCGGCACGGGCGCCAGGCGGCCAGGCGCCGAGGGTCAACGGGAGACGACGGAATGAAGGTGCTGGTCAGCGCCGCCTCGAAGCACGGGGCGACGACCGAGGTCGCGGCAGCGATCGGCGCCGCCCTGACGGCGGCTGGCGTGGACGCGATCGTCGTCGCGCCGTCCGAGGTGACCAGCGTGGACGGGTTCGACGCGGCCGTGATCGGCAGCGCCGTGTACGCCGGGCGCTGGCTGGATCCGGCCAAGGATCTCCTCGTGCGGCACCAGGAAGCGTTGTCGCGGATCCCCGTGTGGCTGTTCTCCAGCGGGCCGGTTGGAGATCCGCCCAAGCCCGCGGAGGATCCGCTGGACGTGGCGCCGATGATCGCGCTCGTCGGTGCGCGCGCCCATCGTGTGTTCGCGGGTCAGATCGACAAGTCCCGTCTGGGCCTGGGGGAGCGGGCGATCCTGGCTGCCGTGCGTGCGCCCGAGGGCGACTACCGCCCCTGGGCGGAGATCGACGCCTGGGCAGGGGAGCTTGCAGAGGCGCTGCAGGCGGCGCCGGTCGCCTGACCGCGCCCCGGGATCGGCGGGCGGCACGACGCGGGTCGGGATCGGTCAGATCGCGGCGCCGTCCGCTCCCCAGCCGAGCACAAGGACACCGCCCAGGACCGCAAGGTTGACCATGACCGAGGCGACGGCGGACCCGGCCGGAAACGCGTGCGGGAACAGCACCGTGCCGGCCAGCGAGATGGTCGCCGAGCCAACCGCCACCTGGCGCCACCACGGCTGCCCGGTGAGGAGCCCGATGGCTGCCGCGACGAAGCCGATGGTGGGCACCAGGAACAGCACGGCGGCCACCAGCCGACCTGCCCAGTCGCCGGCGATCCCGGAGATGAGCCACGAATCACCGGCCGTGCCCTCGAACCGGACCACGCCCACGGCGGGCAGCCAGCCCAGCACGTGCCCGATCCCGTGGGCACCGATGATCCCGGCGACGATGAGTCTCGCAACTCCCGCGTCCACGACGTCCTCCCTGTTGGATTCACTGTTCATCTCGATGCGTACGTTGTACGCTTGCGTACGGCGTACGCTATCATCTAGAATGCCGACATGTCAACACAGCAGACCGATACGGACCGACGCAGGACACGGCGGCCCCTGACCCGCGACCGCATCGTGGAGGCGGCGGTCGTGCTCGTGGACGAGGAGGGACCGGATGCCCTGACGATGCGTGCGGTGGCCCTGCGGCTCGAGGCCGGCACGATGTCCCTCTACCGGCACGTCTCCGGCCGGGAGGAGCTGCTGGACCTGGTCCTCGCAGCGATGGCGGCCGAGGTGCCCGTGACGCCGCTGTCCGGTGACTGGCGCACGGACATCACGGCAATCGCCCATGACGTGCGCCGCGGTCTCCTGCAGCGGCCTCACCTGACGGTGCTGCTGACCTCACGGGCCGGGCGCGGCCTGGCCGAGCTGCCGATGCTGGACCGCACCCTCACGGTCCTGCGGGCGGCCGGCTTCGGGCGTCGCGGGGCCGTGATGGCGAACCACGTGCTCGGCAACTACGTGGCGGGCGCCGCGTTGTGGGAGGCCGTGGGGCTGGCCGGCGAGACGGGCGAGGCCCGCGCCCAGCGGCGGCAGGCGGCCGCGGACGTGATCGCGCGGCTCCCCGCGGGGCAGTTCCCCAGCCTCGACTGGGTCGGTCCGAAGCTCATGGCCGGCAGCGTGGATGAGCGCTTCGAGGCCGGCCTCGCCTTCCTGCTCGACGGCTTCGAGGTCTCGCTGGCCCGGAGGAAGGCCGGCGCCTGATCTGGCGATCGGCGCCGCCCGGACGCTCGCGCTGCCCGGCAGCTACGAGCCGCTCGGCGTGGCTCCACGCGTGACGCCCCCCTGGCTCGACGATGTGCCGGATCGACCCCGCTCGTGCAGAGCTCAACTCGGACGGAGCGGGTTCGGCGCCTCCGCCACGCTCAGTCCCGGCCGATCTGGCACCGAGCCGTGCCAGGCGAGGCCGCCGGCCCCGCGCGCCTCCGGCGTCAGGCCGGCCGGTCCACCATTCGCGGCTCTACCGGGATCTCGTAGCTGCCCTCGAGCGGTGGCTCCGTGACGGCGTGCCCGGCCATGGCCGGCACCGACACCTTGTGTGTCGCGAACGTCCCGGGGACCTCTGCCACCCGGTGCATCCGCAGGTAGCGCCAGCCCATCCGGTCAAACGGCCCCGCGATCTGCGGCGGAAACATGCCCGCGTCGCTCACCGTGATCAGCTCGGGCTGATCCAGCTCGTACAGCGTCTCGTGGAACTGGAGCCGCGCGCGGCCGGCGTCGAGCACGTTGCGCGCCCACTGCGACCCGACGCCCAGCGGCGCCGGGACCAGGACCGTCTCCTCGTGGAGTGTGGGGTGGACCGGGGTGAAGTACGTGGTGCCGGACTTGCGTCCCACGTGCTCCAGGGTCGCGATCTCCGCCTTCGCGCTGCCCGGGATGCCGTGCTCCATCAGCCACGGGTTGACCGTGCCGTTCACCTGCTGCCGAAGCCACGGGAACTGCTCCGCGGCCGGCTTCCGCAGCTCCAGCATCACCCGATCCGCCGCGAACCCGATCGCCGCCCCGACCGCCATCCACCTGATCGCCCTGAACATCGTCTTGCCTCCTGCTGGTGATGGCGATGCTGGGTTCCCCGTGGGGCGCCGCCAAGTGCCGAAGGGATGGAGACGAGATGCCGCCCCAGCCGGGATCGTCGGCACCGCGCACGCGGGCTCGTGGGTGCCACGACATGCACGACCGGACCGCGGCCCTGCTCGTTGACGACCGACCTGGTCCGGTCTAGACTCAATCCCGAGGAAATCGGTCGGAATTCCCCGGCGCGGCGGCTCCCTCGCCGCGGGCGTCCCCCCGGGGAACTCCGGCCGGATCTTGCCCGCCGTTCAGCGTCCCAGCAGCATCATCGCCCTCAGAGGACCCCGCCCTGACCACCCGCGCGAGCTATCACGGTTCCGGTGCCCTGGCCTTCTCGACCAAGGGCGAGTACGGCGTGCGGCTGATGGTCCAGCTCGGGCGCCGGTATGGCACCGGGCCGGCCAGCCTGGCCGAGATCGCCCTGGACGAGGACCTGCCGCGCGCCTACCTGGAACAGCTCGTCACGAGCCTCCGAGACGCGGGCCTGGTCACGTCCACGCGCGGCGCGCGCGGCGGCTACGAGCTGGGCGCGGCGCCATCCGACATCCGGATGGGCGATGTGCTGCGTGCCCTGGAAGGACCCATCGCGCCCATGATCTGCGCCTCGGACGAGCCGGAGCACCAGGGCTGCAACCGCTCCGCGCGGTGCACGGTCAACGTGCTCTGGGTGCGGGTGCGCGACGCGATCTCGGGCGCGCTCGACTCCATGACCCTGGCGGACCTCATTCCGGTCCCGACACCCATCCCCGCAGGAGCCCATTCGTGACCGACGCCACCGACCGCGAGCTCGTCATCAGCGACCTCCGGGTCGCCCCCGCCGCCAACCCGGACCTCGAGATCCTCCAGGGGATCGACCTGACCATCCGCAAGGGCGAGACCCACGCGATCATGGGCCCCAACGGCTCGGGCAAGACGACCCTCGCCTACGCCCTCATGGGCCATCCCGCGTACATCGTCAAGTCCGGCAAGGTGCTCTGGAAGGGGCACAACCTGCTGGACCTGTCCGCGGACAAGCGCTCGCGCCTCGGGCTGTTCCTGGCCTTCCAGTACCCCACGGCGATCCCCGGCCTGAGCGTGGCGAGCTTCATCCGCAGCGCGCTCAACGCCAAGCTCCAGGGCCTGGACAAGAACCCGGACGTGGATCCCACCGACGCCATCAGGGGCGGCGTGTCGATGCTCGAGTTCCGCCGCCGGATGCGCGAGAAGATGGCGCTCCTGCGGATGGACGACGGCTTCGCGGCCCGCTACGTGAACGACGGTTTCTCGGGCGGCGAGAAGAAGCGCCTCGAGATGCTCCAGATGGCAATGCTGGAGCCGGAGTTCGCGGTCCTGGACGAGACGGACTCCGGGCTGGACATCGACGCCCTGAGGATCGTGGCCGAGGGGGTCAACGCGATGCTCAACCCGGAGATGGGCGTGCTGCTGATCACGCACTACCAGCGGTTGCTCAACTACATCACGCCGGACTACGTCCACGTGCTGGCCGCCGGCCGGATCGTGACCAGCGGCGGCAAGGACCTGGCGCTGCGCCTGGAGGAGGAGGGGTACGGTCCGATCCTGCGCGAGGCCGGCCTGGACATCGACGTGCCCGACGACGCGCTGGCCGTCCCCCAGGAGCCCGAGCCGGCCGCCGTGGGCCGCTGAGCACGACGATGGCGACCGAGGTCACGCCGGGGGTGGTCGAGGTGATGGCCGCTCCGCTCGATCCCACGGCGCTGCGCGCCGACTTCCCGATCCTGGACCAGGAGGTCCACGGCCACCCGCTGATCTACCTCGATTCCGCGGCCACGTCCCAGAAGCCGCGCGCGGTCATCGAGGCGATGGACGCCTACTACCGCCGGGACAACGCCAATGTCCACCGCGGAATCTACGCGCTCTCGGAGCGGGCGACCGCCGCCTACGAGGGCGCCCGCGAGAAGGTCGCCCGGCTGATCGGCGCGCCGGACCCGGCGACCATCGTGTGGACCCGCAATGCCACGGAGTCGATCAACCTTGTCGCCTACTCGTGGGGCCGCCGGAACATCGGACGCGGTGACGTCATCGTCCTGACCGAGATGGAGCACCACGCGAACCTCGTGCCGTGGCAGATCCTGGCCCAGGAGACGGACGCGGATCTCGAGTTCATCCCGATCACCGACGACGGCATCCTGCGCCAGGACGTGTTCGACGTCCTCCTGCGCCTCAAGCCGAAGCTGGTCGCGTTCACCCACATGTCCAACACGCTGGGCACCATCAACCCGGTGGTCGAGATGACCCGCCGAGCCCACGAGGCGGGCGCCCTGGTCCTGGTGGACGGCGCGCAGGCCGTCCCGCACGTGCCGGTGGACGTTACGGCCATCGGCTGCGACTTCTACGCGTTCAGCGGGCACAAGGCGCTGGGCCCCACCGGCTCCGGCGTGCTGTGGGGCCGGCGAGAGCTGCTGGAGGCGATGCCCCCGTTCATGGGCGGTGGCGACATGATCCGCGAGGTCCACCTCCGGCGCTCGGAGTGGAACGAGGTGCCCTGGAAGTTCGAGGCGGGGACGCCGGACATCTCGGCCCAGATCGGGCTGGGCGTGGCCGCGGACTACCTCCTCGCAATCGGGATGGACCGGGTTCGGGCGCACGAGCAGGATCTCGTCGCCTATGCGCTGGACATGCTGCCGCGCGAGGTGCCCGGGATCGCCCTCTACGGGCCACGGGCGGAGCAGCGAGGCGGCGTGCTGCCGTTCAACCTGCCCGGGATCCACCCGCACGACGTCGCCCAGGTGCTGGACCGCTACGGGGTGGCGATCCGGGCCGGCCACCACTGCACGATGCCGCTCCACGAGCGCCTGGACCTGGCCGCCACGGCCCGGGCGTCGTTCGGCATCTACACGACCCGGGCGGACCTGGACGCGCTGGCCGCCGGCCTGCGCGAGGTCCAGCGGCTCTTCGGCACCGCCGACTGAGGCACACTCCGCACATGCGGAGCATCAGCGAGACCGTCGACGTCCTCGTCGCCGGTGGGGGCACGGCAGGCCACGTCGCCGCCATCCAGGCCGCACGGGCGGGCGTCACCACAGCGGTCATCGAGGCGGGCACCATGCTGGGCGGGACGATGACCGCCGGCGGCGTCTGGATGCCCAACCACTTCTTCTCCACCAGGGGTCCGGTCGTCCAGGGGATCCCCTGGGAGCTGTACGTGAAGTCGAAGGAGGCCGAGGGTCTGCCGATCCCCGACTGGCGGCAGCGGCGGCCGGTCGAGACGCCCGGCTACTACAGCTACATCAACCCGGGGCTGTACGCCGCGATCGCCGAGGAGGAGGCCGTCCGGGCCGGCGTCGTCCTCCACTACCACGAGTTCGTGTCCGAGGTCCGTGCCGACGGCGACTGGTGGGAGGTCGTCTCCTTCGGGCGAGGCGTGCGCCGGCTGACCCGGGCGCGGGAGATCATCGACTGCACCGGAGACTCCGACGTGGTCCGGATCCTGGGTCTCCAGGTGACCCGGTCCAGGGTCTCCCAGCCGGGCACGCTCCAGTACCAGATCCAGGGCATCGAGCACGGGCAGCTCTGGAAGTCCGAGGTCCAGGCGCTGTACGAGGAGGCGCTGTCGGCGGGACGCCTCCGGAAGGGCGACTGGGCCTACGCCAACATGGAGCCCTTCCTCTACTACCTCCAGCACGGCGGGCACAACGCGACCCACATCTACAACGCGGACACCTCGGACGCGGACGGCCAGACGCGGGCCAGCATCGAGGGCCGGGAGCGGATGCTCAGGATGTTCCGCTTCGTCCGGGAGTGCATCCCGGGCGGCGAGCGGGCCTTCCTGTCCTACATGGCGTCGTACGCCCTGGCCCGCGAGACCTACCACACGCTGGGCGAGTACACGGTCGTCAAGGACGACTTCGTCAAGGCGACCGACTTCGCCGACAAGGTGTGCAACGCCTTCAACTACATCGACCTCCACAGCCAGTCGATCGGCTGCGAGGTCTCGTTCATCGAGAACCCGGACGCCACCCCGACGGTCCCGTTCCGGGCACTCATCCCCAAGGGGTCGCGGCGGCTCACGGTCGCCGGCCGCAACGTCTCCGCCGACCGGATCGCCTTCGCCGGCATCCGCGCCCAGTGCACCTGCATGGCGATGGGCCAGGCCATGGGCGCCGCGGCGGCGCTGGCCGTCCAGCGCGGCACGGTGTCGCGGGACGTCCCCGTCGCCGACATCGTCGCCCTCACGGTGGAGCACGGCGCCGTACCGCTCTGAACGGCGGCCATCGCGAAGGCGCGCTCGACCTCGCGGGTCAGGCTCCAGTCAGTCCAGGCGGACGCCCTGGCGGGCGAGCTCCGCACGGACTTTCGAGATCGGCACGTCCTCGGATGCGACGCCCTCCCGGATCGAGACCGCGGCGCCCACGCCCGCCCCCTGGCCGCTCACCGTGCAGCACATCATGCTGCGCACGGCGGCATGGCTGATCCTGTCGCCGCCGATGCTGCGTCCGGCGACGAGCAGATTCGAGACCCCCTTGGGGACCAGCGCGCCGTACGGCACGTGGAAGTACCGCCCGGTGGTCGGCAGGATCAGGACTCCGTACCCGTCGATGAACTCCGGGAAGATGCCGATCGAGTCCGCGAAGCGGGCCTGACCCCGCACGTCCTCGGCGGTGAGGTTGTACCGCGCGTCGATCTTCCGCGTGTCGCGGATGCCCAGCGTCATGCCGAAGTTGCGCAGTCTCGCGTCCTCGCAGCCGGGCATGAAGTGGCGCAGGGCCTCGATCGCGTACATCGCCTGGCGCCGTCCCTCGATCTCGCCCCTGCTGAGGTCGTCCGCGTCGGTGCCGTCGGTCTCGGCCAGGTGCACCAGGTTGAGGTACGTCAGGTCGCCCGTGTCGCTCACCGTGCCCCACGTGCCGGCCATCGTGACCAGGTTCGGCGGCAGGATGCCGGCGGCGGCGGCCTGCGTGAACGGCTTGCGCAGGAAGGGCGAGAACATCTCGTCCTCCTTGCCGTCCGTCTCGATCGCCCACTCGTAGTTGCCGCCCCAATCCCTGTACCTCTGGGGATCGGCCTTCACCCCCTCGATGAACCGGCGCTTGTTGACGCCGGTCATCGAGAACATGACCGAGGCCGAGAGCATCTGCTCCCTGGGCGTCTTGTGGGCGGGGGCCCCTGCCCGTGCCGCGACGTCGGCATCGCCGGTCGCGTCCACGACCCGGCCGGCCAGGATGGCCTCGCGCCCGGACTTGCTCTCGGTGATCACGCCCCGGACGACGCCGCCCTCCATGATCGGCGCGACGAACGTCCGGTGGAGCATGGGCGTGATGCCGTTCTCCTCGACGAGCCTGTCAGCCACCACCTTGAACCGTTCGGCATCGAAGGCCTGGCTGATCGACTGGGACTCGTCGGAGGATGCGCCCTCGGCCCGGGCCCGGGCCTCGATCTCGACCCCGATCCCGACGCTGTCCACGGTCTGCTCGTGGCGGTACCAGGCGAAGCTCTCGACCCCGACCGCCGTGATGTTGCCGCCGAAGCAGCCGAACCGCTCGAGGAGGGTGGTCCGGGCGCCGGCGCGCGCGGCGCCGAGCGCGGCACCCAGGCCGCCGGGGCCGCTGCCCACGACCAGGACGTCCGTCTCGTGGATGACGTCGGTCTCGCGGGCGGCCTCGCGGATCCGGCGCGGGCTCGGCGCGGGCAGGCTGGACACGATGGCAGACCTCCGGCAGCTGCGGGGACGCCGGCGAGTGTACCGACTCGCCTCTCAGCCAGCGATCGCGAACACGGGCGACGGGCGCACTGCCACCTCGACGGCGACGCCGGGCGCCAGGTCCGCGGCTTCGACGGCGCTCGTCTGGGCCACGATCAGCTCGTGGCCCGCAAGCGCGACCTGGACCCGGCACAGCGAACCCAGGAAGCTCACCGCCACGACCCGTGCCGCCGCCCCCGGAGCGGGGGTGAGCTGCACGGCCTCCGGGCGGACCAGGGCGACCACGCTCCCGCCGGCCGCCGAACCCTCCAGGAGCGGAACCCGCTGGCCGAGGATCTCGACCGTGCCGTCCGTGGCCTTCCCGCGGATCCGGTTGGTCAGGCCCACGAACTCGGCCACGAATCCGGTCCGAGGCCGGTCGTACAGCTCCGTTGGCGACGCGATCTGCTCGAGCCGGCCGGTGGACATGACGCCGACCCGGTCGCCCAGCGCCAGCGCCTCCTCCTGGTCGTGGGTGACGAACAGCGTCGTCGTGCCCACGGCGATCTGGATCCGTCGGATCTCGTCGCGCAGCACCCGGCGGACCTTGGCGTCCAGCGCCGACAGGGGCTCGTCCAGCAGGAGCACCTTGGGCTGGATGGCGAGGGCACGGGCGAGGGCGACGCGCTGCTGCTGGCCGCCCGAAAGCTGGTACGGGTACCGGTTCCCCTGCGTCCCCAGGCCGACCAGCTCGAGCATCTCGTCCGCTCGCTTGCGCCGGGTCGGGCCGTCCTGGCCCCGGAGGCGCAGCCCGTAGGCGACGTTGTCCCGGGCGCTCATGTTGGGGAACAGGCTGTAGGCCTGGAAGACCATGCCCATGTCGCGCTTGTTCGCGGGGACGTCCGTGATGTCGCGCCCGTCCACGACGATCCGGCCCTGGTCCGGCGTGTCCAGGCCGGCCAGTGCGCGCAGGGCGGTGGTCTTGCCACAGCCCGACGGGCCCAGCAGGGCGACCAGCTCCCCGGGCGCGATCTCGAGGTCCAGGCCGTCGAGTGCTCGCACCGCCCCGTAGTAGCGGTGCAGGCCGGCGAACTGGACGGCGACGCCGGACCGCCCCTCGGGGGTCTTGGCCGCGGGCGCATGGGACATCAGGCGACCCCTTCCTCGATGGGCTCCTCGACGGCCCGCCGCCGGCCGCCCGCCACGACGGCGATGCCGAAGATGAGCACGAAGGCGAACAGCAGGGCGGCCAGCGAGACCGCGACCGATAGGAACGCGTCGCGCTTGCCGAGCAGGTTGATGACGACCTGGAGCGTGTCGTAGTTGAGCAGCGACGAGATGGTGAACTCGCCGAGCACGAGGGCGACCGCGATCACCGATGCGGACAGCAGGGCGGCGCGCAGGTTCGGGACGATGACCTGGAGCATCACGCGCGGCCAGCCGGCGCCAAGGCTGCGGGCGGCCTCCGCCAGCGTGATCACGTCGATCGACCGCAGTCCGGCGTCGATGGCCCGGTGTGCGTACGGCAGCACCAGGATGATGTCGATGAACACGAGCACCAGCGGCGAGCCGCGCGCCAGCCGGCCGAGGACCGAGTAGATCGGGACGATGCCCACCACGAGGACGATGGCCGGGATCGCGAGCGGCAGCAGGCACAGGAACTCGACGGGTCGCTTGAGCCTGGGCACCCGCAGGTAGGTCCAGGTCATGGTGGGCACCAGCAGCAGCAGCATGCCGCCCGCCGTCAGCGCCGCGATCACGAGCGTGGTGAGGATGGCCTCGACGAGGTTCGGGTCCTGGCCGATGGCGATCCAGGCGTCCAGCGTCCGGGCACCGTAGTCACCGCGGGTCGAGAACTCCAGCATCGACACCAGCGGGATGACGAGGTACCCGCCCACGATCACGAGCACGGCCCAACGGGCCAGTCCGCCCGGCAGCCGACGACGCGCGTTCACCGGAGCCACCGGGACGCACGCCGCTGGACCAGCGCGTACAGGCTCATGACGACGGCGACCACGACGATCATGCCCAGGGCGAGTGCCTTGCCCACGTTCGCCTGGCCCAGGATCACCTCGCTGGTCAGCGCCTCGCGGATCTGCAGCGTCACGATCGGGGCGCCCTGGCTGATCAGCGCCGCAGCCGTCGCATAGGCGGAGAAGGCGTTGGCGAACAGGAGCAGCACGGCGCCCAGGAAGCTGGGCGCCAGGATCGGACCACCGACGTGACGCCAGAACGACCACGCCGAGCCGCCAAGGTTGGTCGATGCCTCGCGCCACTCCCTGCGCAGCCCGTCGAGCGCCGGCAGGAAGACGATGACCATGAGCGGGATCTGGAAGTAGGTGTAGACGACCATGAGGCCCGTCATGCTGTAGAGCCAGCTGCTGTTCTCGGTCAGGAGGTCGATGCCTGCCTGGTCGGCGAGCAGGACCGACACCATCCCGTTCCGGCCGACGGTTGCCAGGAACGCGAAGGCGAGCATGACGCCGCCGAACTGGGCGAGGACGCTGGAGCCGGCGAGGACGAACTGGCGGAGCCGGCCGCCGGGCCCGCCCGAGGCCACGGCCCAGGCGAGGAGCCCACCCAGCACCGCCCCGGCGATCGCCGAACCCAGGGACAGCTGGATCGACTGGATGAACCCCTTGTGATAGGCCGAGCCGGTCAGCACGGCGAGGACGACGTCGGGTGTGGGCAGCCCGTCCTTGGTCTGGAAGGCGCCGACGGTGACGATCAGCGTGGGGAGCAGCAGGAACAGGGCGACGTAGGCGAAGAACGGCACGGTGGGGGCGTAGGCCCGCGCCGTGCGCGAGCGGCTGGAGCCGGCCCCGCTCGAGGCGGGGCCGGCTCCCTGTGTGCGATCCGACGGGGGCAGGGAGGCCATCACGCCGGCTTCAGGCAGGCGAAGCCCGCCGTGCTACGGAAGCTCGATGTTCCAGTTGGACTCGATGTAGGCCGTGACCGTCTTCACCTGGTCCTGGGTGAGGACGACAGGCGTGCCCTCGGCCTGCGCGACGGCGGCCAGCGCGGCCTCGTCGATCGTGCCGTCCCGGATCATGGCTTCCTGGAGCACCGGTCGCGCGAAGCCCTTCAGCCATTCGTTCTGGCCCTCGGGCGTGTACAGGAACTCCTGCCACAGGCGGGCGGCCGCCGGGTGCGGCGCGTCCTTGTTGATGGCCTGGATGTAGTACGCGGCGACCGGCGGAGCGTCGGACGGGATCGTGACCTTCCAGTCGATGCCCTTGGACGCGAGATCGGCCGTGAGGGCGGCGTTGTTGTACTCCCAGTCGATGACGCACGGGGTCTCGCCGGATGCGATCGTCGCCGGGGTCGGGTCCACCGGGAGGAGGTTGCCGGCCTCGTTGAGCTGGTTGAACCAGTCCACGCCGGGGGCGATGTTGTCGGGGGCTCCGCCGTTGGCCAGCGACGCCATGACCACGCCGTGCAGGGCGGCGCCTGCCGTCTTGGGGTTGCCGTTGAGGGCGATCGCACCCTTGTAGTCGGGCTTGAGGAGATCGGCCACGGTGGCCGGGGCCGGGACCTTGTTGGCGTCACAGCCGATGGACATGAAGCCGGCGTAGTCCGCCCACCACAGCCCCGTGGACTCCTTGAGGTTGTCCGGGATGTCCGCCCACGACGCGACCTTGTACGGCGCGAACAGTGCGGTGTTGGCGAGCGCGACGTTGACCCCGAGGTCGAACACGTCGGGCGCCTTGTCGGTGCCCTTCTGGTTGTTGGCGGCGTCGATCTCCTGCTGGCTGTTGGCGTCCGGCTGGGCCTCGTCCACCGTGATCTTGGGATACTTGGCCTTGAACGCCGCGATCACCCCGCCGTAGTTCGCCCACTCGGGCGGCAGGGCGATGACGTTGAGCTTGCCCTCGGCCTCGGCTGCCTTGACGAGCTCCTCCATGCCGCCCATGTCGGCGGCCGAGGTTGCGGTCTTGGCCTTGTCCGAGCCGCCCGAGTCCCCGCACGCCCCGACGAGGACGGCGAGCGCGGCCACGGCCACGAGGGTCCGACGTGTATTCCTGTGCACTAGTGCTTCCTCCCAAGCGTCTGGTCGGGGCCGGCCCATCCGGCCGGCCCACTGTCTCTCCCGGTGTCGCCACCGCTGTCCTCACGACAGGTGCGGCAGACGGCCGGACAGCCCGGCGGTCCCAAGCCGCAGTCTACGCGTCTGCGACGGGGCCGTCGGGGCAGGATCCGCGCAGTGTGGCATGCAGGGCACGCGGACGGAAGGGCCGGTCGGGGGCTGGTGCGCGCGCCGCACGGCCCTGGGCAATCCCCACCGCACCGGTAGGAATTGGGCTCGGCACGCTACACTCCGGCCCACGGCATGGACGACCTGTACCGCGACTACATCCTGGAGCACTACCGGCGGCCCCACAACTTCGGGGTGCTGGAGTCGCCGTCCGCCACATACGAGGGCGCCAACCCGCTGTGCGGCGACCGGATCACGATGCAGCTCCAGGTGACCGACGGCGTCGTCACGGGCGTCGGCTTCACCGGGCGGGGCTGCGCGATCAGCCAGGCCTCGGCCTCGCTGCTGACCGACGAGATCCGCGGCAAGCCCCTCGCGGACGTGGCGGCGTTCGGCGCCGCGGACCTGCTGGAGCTGCTGGGGATCGAGATCAGCCCGGCCCGCCTGAAGTGCGCCATGCTCAGCTTCGAGTCGCTCCAGCACCTCCTGGACGAGATCGGTGCCAAGCCACTGTCCGGGGAGCCGGGCTGACCCGGTCGCCGCGATGACCCGGACCTACACCGAGCTCCTCCGCGAGGCCCGCCGCGAGATCCGCGAGGTTTCGCCGACGGAGGCGGACGCGCTCCAGGCGCGGGGCGCAGTGCTGATGGACGTGCGCGAGGCGTCCGAGTGGGACCAGGGGCATATCCCCGGGGCGGTGCACGTGCCCAAGAGCCACCTGGAGCAGGACGTCGAGGCGGCCGTGCCGGATCGATCCGCACCCGTGGTCCTGTACTGCGCCGGCGGCATCCGTTCGCTGTTCGCGGGCCAGACGCTGGCGGCGATGGGCTACACGGACGTCGTCTCCATGAGCGGCGGGTTCGATGCCTGGAAGGGGCTCGGCCTGGCGGGGACAGCGCCAGTGCAGCTCTCCGAGAAGCAGAGGACCCGGTACAGCCGCCACCTGCTGATCCCCGAGGTTGGCGCTGCGGGCCAGGCGAGGCTGCTCCAGTCCAGGGTCCTGCTGGTCGGGGCGGGGGGTCTCGGGTCGCCGGCCGCCCTGTACCTGGCCGCGGCGGGCGTGGGAACCATCGGCATCGTGGATTTCGACGTGGTGGACCTGTCCAATCTTCAGCGCCAGGTCCTGCACACCAGCGATCGCGTCGGCGAGAAGAAGGTCGAGTCGGCCCGCCGGACCCTCACCGCGCTCAACCCCGATGTCCGGGTCATCGGGCACGAGGACATGCTGGTCGCGGACAACGTGGACCGGATCATCGCCGGGTATGACGTGATCCTCGACGGAACGGACACCTTCGAGACGCGCTACGTCCTCAACGACGCGGCCGTCGCGGCCGGGCTGCCGGTCGTCCACGCGTCGGTGTTCCGGTTCGAAGGCCAGCTGACGACCTTCCTCCCGTACGAGGGCCCGTGCTACCGCTGCCTGTACCCGACGCCGCCGCCGCCCGAGCTCGCCCCCGGCTGCTCCGTGACCGGCGTGCTGGGCGTGGTGCCGGGGATCATGGGCCTGCTCCAGGCGAACGAGGTCCTCAAGCTGCTGCTGGGGATCGGCACCACCCTCGTCGGACGGCTGTTGCTGTTCGATGCCCAGGAGACGGAGTTCACCGAGCTCCGGCTGCGGCGGGACCCGGCCTGCCCGGTCTGCTCCGACGCCGCGCGTGCCGCACGCGAGGCCGGGACGCCCCTGCCCATCCTCGCCCCGGACGAGGGCGTGTTCACGCTCGGCGGGCCGCGCTGAGCGCCCACGGGCGGAGGTGATGGGTCGTGAGTCGGCGGTGAGCCGGTGGTAGGCAACGCCGGGGCCGCCCGCCTCCCTCGGCAGCTCGCGGACGCCATCGTTGCCCACGCGCGCGCCGAGTATCCCAACGAGTCCTGTGGGCTGGTGATCGGAACGGCTCCGGTCTTGGACGGCGGCGAGGCGCTCCGATACGAGGCGCTGCGCAACCGTGCTGCCTCGCCGTATCGCTACGAGATCCACCCCGACGACCTGATCCGGGTCGCCGTCGCGGCGGATGACGCGGACGAGATGTTCTGGGCGATCGTCCACTCGCACGTGGGGACGGCCGCGGTGCCGTCGCCGACCGACGTCGGCCTCGCGTTCTACCCGGACGCGCTGTACGTGCTGGTCTCGCTGGCGGAAGAGGAGGCGGATCCGGTGAGCGGAGCGCCGTCTCTTCGGGCGTGGCGGATCGTGGACGGCGAGGTCCACGAGGTTGCCCTGGGGGTCTCGTGAGCGAGCCGTTCGCGGCCGAGCCTCTCGCGGGCAAGCGCGTCCGGCTCGTGCCCGCGGCAATCGAGCATATCGCCGCCTTCGCTGCCGTTCTCTCCGACGCATCGGTCGCGCGCTGGTGGGCGGCTCCGGATCCGGAGGCCGAGGCGCGCCAGCTCGTGGCGCCGGAGGACGACCATGTCGTGGCCTGGGCGATCGAGTCCGACGGGGTGGTCGTCGGGATCATCCAGGCGTCGGAGGAGACCGACCCCGGGTACCGGCACGCGAGCGTGGACCTGTCGCTGGCCGCCGATGCCCAGGGGCACGGCTTGGGTCCGGACGCGATTCGCGCCGTGATCCGGTGGCTGTTCGAGGTGCGCAACCATCACCGGATCACGATCGACCCGAGCGCCGACAACGACCGCGCGATCCGGGCGTACGCGAAGGTCGGCTTCCGGCCCGTGGGCGTCATGCGCGCCTATGAGCGGGGGGACGACGGCACCTGGCACGACGGCCTGCTGATGGACCTCCTGCGCGGCGAGCTGATCGACGGCTGACTCCCTCCGGTCCGCCCCGCCCGCTCGCCCGCCGCCACCCCGGCCGTGCACCAGATGCACACATCCTGGTTGGTGTGCATCTGGCCATACACTCCAGCGCCCCACCGGCCTGGGTTGTGCAGTCAGCTGGACATCCTCGACGAGCCGCCGGCCATCCTTGGCGGTCATGTGCGTCGGCATGCACAGAAGCTGCGGATTCGCCGACGACGAGTGCGCCGAGCGGTCCGGAGGTATCTCCGGATGCACACGCGGACGGGGCTGAGTCGGCGGCCGGGCCGCTTCGGGCCGCACGCCTGCGGGCCGTGCTCCGCAAGGCCATCCGATGGCACGTGCTGATGCGCAGATGGTGATCGCCAGCAGGGGTGGATTCCCGTGGCGAACGGGAGACACGCCGCGACGAGCGAGAAGCGCCGCGGTCAGGCTTCCTTCGCCTCGCGCACGATCAGCACGGAGCTGGGAGCGTGCAACAGCACGTTCCGGGCGACGCTGCCCAGGATCAGGCGCGCCAGCCCGGTGTGCCCGCGCGTCCCCATGACGATCGTGCCGATGCCCCGATCCGTGGCGAACCGGACGATCTCCGACGCCGGATCGCCCTCCAGCACGATCGGTCGCGCGTCGAGGCCGGCATCGGACAGGCGCCCGGCCGCCGTGTCGGCTTCCTGGCGGACCTCTTCGCGGGCCTCGTCCACGGACCTGGTGTAGGACGCGAGCACCTGGTCGTACAGGCCGGGCGTGAACCCGGCCGCCACGGGTACGGCGGTCTCGGCGACGGTGAGCACGCTGATCGGCAAACCGGCGAAGATCGGCCAGGCGCTCATCACCGTCTCGGCGGATCGGGCGGAACGCGAGCCGTCGTCGGCGAACGCGATCGACCCCAGCTCGCTCCCCCGCGCAACGAGGACGGGGCACGGGGCGTGGTCGACGATCTCCGAGGCCGTGCTGCCGAGGACCATCGTGGCGATCGTTCCGTGGCCGCGGCTGCCGACGACCACGGCATCGGCGCCGAACGCCTTGGCCTCGTCCACGATGGCGCTGGCTGGACGACCGCGGAGCAGGAAGCCTTCGACTGCGAGCCCGGGTCGCTTGACCGCGTGTTCCGCGCGGGCAACCGCCTCGCGATGGTGCCGCATGTCGGCCTGCTCCTCGGTCTCGGGCGCGGCCGTCTCGCCCACGGACGCCCAGGACATGGCCAGGACGTCGACGTACGAATGCTGGACGGAGATCACGCGGATCACCGAGTCCGACGGCAGGTTGAGGCTTGCGACGAGCTCGGTGGCGCGATCGCTGGAGACCGAGCCGTCAACGGCGAGCAGAATGCGCATCGGGGTCCTCCGATCCATCCCGAATCGTCGTTCCGTGGCGTGGCGGAGGGATCGGCCGAACGGCCCGATCGACGCGGCCCTTGCGCACGCCGCGGACCGGCCCTCAGGGTCCTCCCGACCCACGGGCGGCCAGCGCCCCGAGCAGCGCCTCCTCCGATGGCGTGGTGCCCAGCCCCAGCCGCTCACCCAGGCGGGCGGCCAGGGGCGCCTCGAGGAAGGTGCTCTCGAGGTCCCCTGCGTGGCGGCCGGCGAAGACCTCCACGGGCGACCCATCGAGGGTCACCCGCCCCTCCCGCATCACGACCACCCGCTCGAAGGTCTCGGCCACGAACCGCATGTCGTGGCTGACGGAGATCACGGTGCGCCCCGCAGCCGCCAGCTCGGCCACCACGTGCTGGACCCGCGCCATGCCGCGGGCATCCTGGCCGGTGGTCGGTTCATCGAGGACGACGACCGGCGTCTCCATGGCCAGGATCGAGGCAAGCGCCAGCAGCTTCCGCCGCGAGTAGCCGAGGTCATACGGGTTGCCGGCCGCCTCGTCCTCGAGTCCCAATGCGGCCAGCGCCGCGTCCACGGCACGATCCAGGTCCACGCCCCGACGTCCCAGGTTCCGGGCGCCGAACGCCACCTCCGTCCGCACCCTGCCGGCGAAGATCTGGCGGTCCGGGTCCTGCAGGGCGAGCCCGACCACCGCCGCAAGCTGCGCCACCCGCCGGCCACGGACGTCCCGGCCGTCATGGAGGACGCGGCCCTCGGTCGGGCGCAGGAGGCCGTTGAGGTGGCGCACGAGCGTGGACTTGCCGCTCCCGTTGCGCCCCACGATGGCCAGCCGCTGGCCGGCCGGGATGGCGAGGTCGACGCCGGCCACCGCCCGGGTGCCATCCGGGTACACGTGAACGAGCCCCTCCAGCGCGATCTCCGTCATCGAGCCGGTCCCGTCATCGTCCCACCATCGCCAGCGCCTGCTCCAGGCGGACTCGCGCGGGCGGCTCCACGCCCAGGATCGGCAGCTGCGGCCAGGCCAGGACCTCGGCCGCCGGTCCATCCCGCACGATCCGCCCCTCGTCCAGCACCACCACGCGCGTGCACAGTCCATCGAGCAGGTCCGTCTTGTGCTCCGCGATCAGCAGCGCCGTCCCCGAGCCCGCCAGGCCCGCGAGCGCCTCGCCGACCAGCCGCGTCCCCTCCGGGTCCAGCTGGGCGGTCGGCTCGTCGAGAACCAGGTGCGGCGGACGCATCGCGAGGATCGAGGCGATCGCCACCAGCTGCGCCTGCCCGCCGGAGAGCCGCCCGGGATTCCGCATCGCCAGGTCCTCGATCCTCAACGCAGCCAGGGCCTCGCGCGTCCGGGCCAAGCTCTCGGTGACCGGCAGGCCCAGGTTCACCGGGCCCATCGCCACCTCCTCGAACACCGTGGCGGTGGTCCCGGAGCGCTGGGTGTTGGGGTTCTGGAACACGAGTCCCACGCGGGTCGCCAGCTCGTGGGTCCGCAGGCCCGCCGCCGGCTCGCCGTCGATCCGGAGCTCGCCCGTCAGCTCCCCGCCCACGGACGCGGGCGCGAGGCCGGACGCGACCAGGCACAGCGTGGACTTGCCCCCCTCGTTGGCGCCCACGAGCCCGACGATCTCGCCGGGGCCCACGCGCAGATCGACCTCTCGGAGCACCTGGCGCGCGTATCCCGGATAGCGGTACGTGACCCCGCGGAGCTCCAGCATCAGGGCAGCCCCGGGATCACGCCGGCAAGACGACCGACAACGAACCCGACGAAGGCGAGCACCAGCGCCCAGCGGACCACCCGCTGCCGCCCGGAGTCCGGGAGCGTCCACAGCAGGTGGCGCCGGCCGGGCCGCCCGAACGCCCGCACCTCCAGGGCGAGGCTCCGCTCCTCCACCTCGGTCAGCGAGGACAGGATCACCGGTCCCACCAGGGGGAGAACCCCACGCAGCCGCGCGACGAGGCTCCCCTCCGTGTCCAGCCCACGGGCGCGCTGGGCGGCCTGGATCTGCTGCGCCCGGTCCAGCAGCGCCGGGATCGTCTCCAGCGTCGCGGCCGTGGCGAACGAGAGCCGGGACGGGAGCCCGCGCCGCTCGATGTCCGCCACCAGGGCGCGCGGCTCCGTTGTCAGGCCGAACAGCCCGAGGGCCATCGCCATCGTGAACAGCCGGACGAGGACCTGGGCGGCGAAGTCCACGCCCTCGGAGGTCGCGTCGAACGGGCCGATCGTGAACAGGACGGTCTCGCCGGGGCGCGTGAACACCGAGACCAGGGCGACCGAGATCGCGATCGGGATGCTGACCGCGACCGCCACCCGGACGAGCCGCGGCAGCACGCCCGCCACGATCGCGCCCGGGACCACGACGACGAGCAGCAGACCCAGCGGCACCAGGTAGCCGCCGGCGAAGAACGCCGTCAGCGTCACGCCCGCCGCGGCGACAGCCTTGGTCAGGGGGTTGAGCCGGTGGTACGCCGTGGGCATCGGCGGCACCAGGGACGCAAGGAAGGCCTGGTCCTCGGCGCCCAGCCCCTCGGCGCCCAGCCCTTGGGCGCCGGGCTCCCCGGGGCCGGCGACGGCGGTGCCGGTCAAGGTGACCCGCTCAGCCCTCGACGGTGCCGATCGCGCGCTCGCCCTGCGGGAACCGGGCGACGAACCGGCGAGGCAGGTTCTGGAGCAGGACGAACACCAGGATGTAGGTGATGGTCTTGTCGATCGGGTCGCTGATCAGGCCCTGCTGGAGGACCGCGTCGGCCAGCGACGAACCGGCCTGCTGGAACATGCCCACCAGGAGGTCCGTGCCGGCGCCGGTCACGCCCCCGAAGCCGAACGCAGAGATCGGCGCCGAGAGCAGGGCGGAGATCACACCGCAGATTGCCCCGCCCACGACCACGTACGCGACGCCCAGGTCGCGTTTCACGAACAGCTGGATCAGCAGCGCGACGATCGCGATCACGATCAGGGCCGCCAGCGCGTATGCCGTGATCACGAAGAAGGTGTCCACGGTCGACAGGTCACCGAAGAAGGTGACGCCCTCGGTGTAGAAGGGCAGGATCCCCCAGATCGCCAGTCCGCCCAGGATGGCGACCGTGACGATGGCGCCGACGGCCAGCTGCGGGGTGGGGGTGTTGGGGCGGCTGCGGAAGAAGCCGAGATAGCCGAACACGCCGGCGAGGAGACCGATCTCCGCGGCGACGATCGCGAACGGCCAAGCGTACGGGCTGCCGAACGGGGTGCCGGCCAGGACGAACGTCCAGATCAGGTTGGCGAGGAGGCCCGTGAGGAGGCCCGGGATCGGTCCCGCGATCACGCCCACGAGGACCGTCCCGATGGAGTCGAGGTAGATCGGGATCTTGAGCGCCTGCGCGACCGTCTGGCCCAGGATGATGTTGATCGCGATGGCGATCGGAATGAGCACGATCGTGCGGGTGTCGAACTGGCGCGCGATCGAGTCCACGGCGCCGGTCTGCAGGTACTCGACCACGCCGTAGGCGACCAGGCCGAGGAGCAGCGCGACGGCGATCACGAGCGCGATGGTGTTGGCGCCCGCGACCAGGCCGGTATCGGGGTCGGCGGTGACGTCCAGGCTGCCGGTGATGCCGACGCCGATCACGACGGCCGCGATCGTGACCACGATCGCCACGAGGACCCGGATCCAGAACTTGGACATGGCCTCCAACTCCAACCTCCCGCCCGGGGACCGGGCGCCGCCTAGCGTGCCACGTCCGGACGTGCCGCCGCCAGCCTTCCGACGCGTTCGACCCATCGTCGGAGAAACTCGGTCGAGTCCGCCTCGACCGCCACGTCCACGTTCGGCGGCCGGCGCCACAGGCCGCGCCAGTCGGCGACCGTCGCCCCGTCGGCCACGCCGCCGCTCGCGTCCACGTCCACGGCGACCGCGCGGGTGTGCACGAGGGACGGGTCCAGCGCCGCAGCCGTCGCCAGCGGGTCGTGGACGAAGGCGCCGAAGAAGCCGTCGTACCGCTGGTGGAACTCCATGTAGAACCGGAGTGCCTCGTCGACGAAGCGCACGACGGGGTTGTCCGGTCCAGCCAGGCGCGCCAGCTCCTCCACGTGCTCCGGCCCCATCCTGGCGGTCTCCGTCACGTCCAGCCCCAGGGCGAGCGGTCGGGCAACCGCCGGGTCCCGCTCCATCGCGACGCCCCAGGCGGCAAGGCAGATCCGGGCGGCTTCGGGGTCGCAGTGGATGTTCCACTCGGTTGTCGGGGTCGTGTTGCCCGGCACGCGGTAGCTGCCGCCCATCAGGACCCAGCGGCGGAGGAGAACCGGCAGCCGGGGCTCCGCCAGGACGGCGATCGCGAGGTTGGTCAGCGGACCCAGCGTGACCAGCGTGATCTCGCCCGGGCGTCGTCGAGCCTCCTCCGCGATCAGGCTCGGCGCATAGCGCGGGGAGAGGGGCACGGCAGGCTCCGGCAGCACCGCGTGACCGATGCCCTCGGGGCCGTGGGTGTCCGGCGCGATGTCCAGGGGCCGGAGCAACGGGGTCTCCCGGCCGAGCGCGACCTCCACGTCCGGCCGTCCCGCCAGCTCCAGCACGGCGCGGGTGCTGCGCTGGACGTCGTGCGCGGCGACGTTGCCCGACAGGCAGGTGACCGCGACCAGCTCCGCGTCCGGGCTCGCGCAGGCGTACAGGATCGCCAGCGAGTCGTCGATCCCGGTGTCGACGTCGAGGATCAGCGGCATTCGGGCGGTCGTGCTCACCGGGCGATCGTACTCGTCGCCGTCAGCCGCCGTGCCGCAATCGGCCGTGCCGTCACCGTCCCGTGAGCCGGCGCCACACGAGATCGATGGCCTCGAGCGCGGTGATGTCGTCGAACAGCCTGGCCTGGTGGATCGCCCACTCCTGGAGCTCCTTGAGGGCGATGATCCCGGCCAGGGCCGCAGCCAGCCGCCACGGCGTCCAGGGCACCGGGTCCCAGCGATGATGGAGCAGCGCGATCAGCAGGAACCAGGTCTCGAACACGTTCGGGAAGAGGAGCAGCAGCGCCCGCTCGCCGCTCAGCTCGAAGGCGGCGAAGCCGGCCATCCGCCAGGCGAACAGGGCGACGGCCACCCAGCGGTCCGGCCCGGTCCAGCGGAGCGCGACCACCAGGAACGTGCCCATGTAGACGAGGTCCAGGGCCTTGTCCAGCCGCTGGTAGTCCGGCACCCCGCCCAGGTCCAGGACGTTCATCAGCAGCAGGTCCGACAGGTCCACGAGGATCGCAAGGATCCCGCCGGCCAGCGGCCAGCGGAGCACCGGCAGCGAGCCCGCGACCCGGGCCAGCGCGATCACGAGGACTTCCGCGGTCATCGGCGCCAGTGTGCGCCGACTCGACTGCGCTGGGGGAGTCGGACACCCCCTGGGATCAGGGCGCCCGGCGGTCCACGAACCGGCAGCGTTCCGCGACGGGACACAGCTCGCACTTGGGCCGCTGCGCCGTGCAGATCACGCGCCCGTGGTGGATCAGCAGCACGTGGGCCGCGTACATCTCGTCGGGCTCCAGGAGCCCGAGATAGAGGTCGTGGGCCTGGTCTGCGGTCGCCTTGGGCGGGATGAGACCGATCCGCTTCGACACCCGCTCCACGTGCCGGTCCACGGCCATGACCGGGGCGCCGAAGCAGAAGGCGAGGACGATCGAGGCCGTCTTCCTGCCGATACCGTCGATGGCGGTCAGCCAGTCGCGCGCTTCGAGGACCGGCATCTCGGCCAGGAAGTCCAGGCGGTAGTCGCCGCGCTGCTCGCGGACGTGCCGAATCGTGGCCTGGATCCGGGGCGCCTTCTGCGGCGCCAGGCCGCCGGGCCGGATCACGTCGATGAGCTCGGGGAGGGGTGCGTTCTCCACCATCGACCAGTCCGGCGGCGGCGCGGTGGACAGCCCCTCGCCGCCCCAGCCGATGCCCGGGTTGTGGGTCTCCGCCGGCCGGTCGCTTGCGTACGTGATACGCAGAGCTTCGAACGCTTTCTCCGCGTTCACGTCGGCGGTGTTCTGGGTGAGGATCGTGAGGATCAGCTCACTCATGGGATCCAGGCGGGACTCCCAGCGCTGCTCGCCGTAGACGCCGGTCAGGCCGTCAAGCACGAACCGCTGGAGGCCAGGGCGGTACCGGCGCAGGTAGCCCGCCCACTGCTTGACCGGGTCGGCCGGCTTGCGGGGGCGCCCCTTCGGCGCCGGCTTCCCCGGGCTCTTTGCTGTCACCAGACCGTCGCGACGTCGTACTGGCGCACGATGCGGTCGGCGGTCAGGATCGGGACGGCCTCGGCGCGCGCCTGGGCCACCAGGAGGCGGTCCCAGGGATCGGCGTGGATCGGTGGCAGCGCGGCAGCTTCGACGGCGTGCTCGACGGTGATCGGCAGCGTCTGCAGGGCGAACATCGCGATCCGCGTGGTGACGTAGGTCGCCGGGTCCTCGGGCAGCTGCAACCGGCCGGCTGCGGTCTTGACGGCGATCTCGTACGCGCTCGCGGGGCTGAACAGGAGCTCCTGCTCGGGATCCCGGATCAGGTCCCTCGCCAGGTACGACAGCCGCTCGTCGTCGGATGTCGCCCACAGGAAGGCATGGGTGTCGAGGAGGACTCTCACGCCCCGGGTTCCAACTCGGGCTCGATCGGGTGGTCCTCGAGTCCGTCGAACTCGGGAAGGGGATCATCGAAGTTGTCGTGGATCACGACCTTGCCGCGGTCCATGCCGATCGGCCGCTTCGGGCGGGTCTCGGGTTCGATGGCAATCAGCATTGCGACTGGCACGCCGGCCCGGGCGATCGTGATCCGCTCACCCTGCCGCGCGCGCTCGACGAGCCGCGAGAGGTGGGTCTTGGCATCGTGGATGTTGACGATCGTGGTCACCGGGCGATGGTGGACTAACCGGTGGACTAGGTCAAGCGGTGGCGAGCGACACAAGCCGCGCGATGCGCTCCCCGCAGCGTTCAAGCGGCGCGGTGCCGGCGGCCATCGCCTGCTCCACGGTCTGCGGCCCCTCCGCGACGGGGACGGCGACCGCGCCCACGGCTGCCAGGGCCTCGATGCCTTGGGGGGTCACGCCGCCGCCGATGGCGATGCACGGCCTGCCGGCTGCCTGTGCCCGCCTCGCGACCCCCAGCGCGGTCTTGCCGAAAGCGGTCTGGGCGTCGATGCGCCCCTCCCCGGTGAGGACGATGTCCGTGTTCGCGAGGGCATCGTCGAAGCCGGCCTCCTCCATGACCAGGTCCACGCCCGGGCGCAGCTCCAGCGAAGCGAACCGGCTGGTCAGGCACAGGAGGCCGAAACCCACGCCCCCGGCCGCCCCCGCACCTGGGGTGTCCCGTTCGATACGTCCGGTCACGCCTTCGAGGGCGTCGGCGAACCGGGCGAGGCGCGCGTCCAGGACCGGGACGTCCGCGGTCGACGCGCCCTTCTGCGGGCCGTACGTCGCCGCGGCGCCCCGCGCTCCCAGCAGCGGGTTGGTCACGTCGCAGGCGATCCGCAGGCGGGTGTCCGCGAGCCGCGGGTCGAGGTCCGACAGGTCCAAGGACTCCAGGTCCTCGCTCACCATCGCTCCGAGGCCCCGGAGCAATCCGGCGCCGCCGTCGGTCGTGGCGCTGCCGCCAATTCCCAAGGCGATGTCCCGAATGCCTGCGTCCAGCACCGCGTTCAGCAGATCGCCCGTGCCGCGGCTGGTCGCCCGGGCCGCGTCGCGCTCGGCGGGGTCGACGAGCGAGAGCCCCGATGCCGCCGCCATCTCCACGATGGCTGCGCCGCCGTCACCGCGAGCGAGCCAGGGGGCCCGGATCGGGCGGCCGAGCGGGTCGTGCGCGTCCGCCTCGCGCCACTGCCAGCCGCCGGCCGCCTCGATCGCGACCAGCGTGCCCTCGCCGCCGTCGGCGAGGGGGGCGAGACGGATCTCGTCGCCCGGGCGCCCCCGGCGCCACCCGTCGGCCAGCGCGCGCGCCACCTCCACGCTCGTGAGCGAGCCCTTGAACGAGTCGGGCGCGACAAGGACGCGGAGGCGTCCGATCGCCGGCCGGCTCGCGGGCGGCACGTCAGTCCCCGTGCTCGCCGAGGCCTCCCGCCGCCTCGGCGGCAGCCCGGCGCCGCTCCAGGTACTCCGGGATGCGGATCATCGGCGGGCGCTCGTGGTCGGCGAGCTCCTGGATCTCCAGCGACAGGCGGCCCCGTCCGGAGCGCGGCAGCTTCATCGTGGAGCCGAGCTCGGCGAACAGCCGCACCCGCCGCCGCTCCTCCAGCCGCTTCATCACGGCCTGGAGGATCACGAACGACATCCGCGACAGCCCCTCCAGCTCTTGGTTCCGGTGCACCCGGCGCTCCAGGTCCACCTGGCCCAGCCCCTCGATGCCCGCCCGCTCCGCGGCATCGATGAGGTGCCCGATCTCCACCGCATACCCGGTGAAGAACGGGATCTGCTCCAGCAGCGACCGCCGGCCCGCGTACTCCCCGGCCAGCGGCTGGATCATCCCCGACAGCTCCGGGAAGAACAGGTTGATCAGCGGTCGGGCCACCAGCTCCGTGACCCGCCCACCGCCGCCCTCCTTGAGCACGCCGCCCTCGACGATCGGGCGCTGGTAGTAGCCCTTCACATACTGCAGGCGCGGTTCCACGAGCAGCGGCCCGAGGGTTCCGTAGACCATCCGCTGGTGCCAGTTGCGAACGTCGGTGTCCGCCCAGACCACGATGTCGCCCGAGGTCTCGTACAGGGACTTCCAGAGTGCCTCGCCCTTGCCCCGGAACGAGCCGTAGCGCGTGAGCACGTCCGGGTGCTGGACGACGCGCGCGCCCTCGGCTTCGGCGATCTCCCGCGTGCCGTCCGTGGACGCAGAGTCGATCACCAGGATCTCGTCCAGCAGCGGGTACCGCTCCTGCATCTCGCGCATCGCGCGGCGCACGATCGGACCGATCGTCTCCGCCTCGTCGAGGGCCGGCAGGACCAGGCTGACCGTGAGGCCCTGCTTCTCCTTGAGTGCCGTGAGCCGGGCGAGGTCCGCGAACTCCGAGTGGTGGAAGTTCGCCTCCGCGAACCAGCGCTCCACCTTCGCCGGCACCGCGCGCGACTCCTCCGCCGCGCGGTCCGCCGCGGCCAGTGTCTCGGCGTGGGACGCCAGCTGCTCGAAGGTCTGGCGCCCGATCGGCTCGTGGGTCTTGACGACGATGACCGTGGACCGGGCGCGCTGGGCGATGGACTCCGGGAGGGCACCGAACAGCGACGTGCCGGGCTCGCCCGGCGGGGCGGAGGCTCCCATGACCACGAGGTCTGCGTGCTCGGCCTCGCGCAGGATCGCCGCCCGGACGTTGGCCGTCTCGCGCAGGATCGGCTCCGAGCGCGCCGTCACGTGCTGGCGGGCGAACGCCGCCAGCGCGTGCTCGGCCTGGGCGCGCACCGCTTCCGTGACGCCGGCCGGGACCAGGTGCATGACGGCGACGGTCGCGCCGTGGCGGTGCGCGAGCGCGTCCGCGAACCGCAGCGCGAGCTCCGCGTGCGGGCCGCCGCGGACCGGGACCAGGATCCGCCGGATCTCCCGGGCGCCACGCTGCTTGACGACCGCGATGTCGCACGGTGATTCGCGGACGACCTCGTCGATGGTGGGTGAGATCACCGGGCCGGCGTGGCCCTCGCGGTGGGAGCCGGACTTGCCGCCCCAGCCGAAGATCATGAGGTCCGCGTCCTGCTCCGCGGCCGCCTCCACGATCCCGGCCGCGGCGTGCCGCCCGATGCGCACGAGCGGGTGGATCGTGGTCCCCTCCGGCACGTAGTCCATCACCCGCTGGAGCAGCCGGCGGGCCTGCCGGGCACGGGTCGCACCCTCGGAAAGGGGCATCCCCTCGGGGACCTCGACGATGCCGAGGGCGGTCAGCTCGCCCGTCCGCGGCTCCAGGAGCGACGCCCCGATCCGGATCAGCTCCTCGGCGGTCAGCGGGTTCGCCACCGGGATGACGATCCGGGCCGGCAGCGGTTCCCCGCTCATGCCCCGGCCTCCGCGGCCTGCCAGCGCTCCACGAGGTAGGGCTTGAGCAGCTCGAACTCGCGCGCCTGCCGCTCCACGCGCTCCTCGGCGTCCTCGGTCGCCAGGTGCCGGTTCTCGATCACGAAGCTCCCCACCCGACCGAAGTACACGGGCACCAGCGCGGCGACCAGCTGTTCGACGGGAACATCGCCCCGCCGGACCGCGACCACGAGGTCGAAGACCACTCTGGCCCACAGGTCGTCCGGGAAGTGGAATGCGGCGAGCGCCTCGGCCATGTCCATCGTTGAGACTCGGACGGAGTCGCCCTCGCCGCCGATACCCAGCCGTGCCGAGGCCGCGTCGGCCAGGCGACCGGCCTCCTTCGCGAGGACCAGCACCGCATCCGCGTTCGCCGGCGCCAGCATGCGCTGCCAGGTGTCCGCCAGCACCAGCGAGCCGCCGTGGAGCTCGGCCAGGAGGCGGATCGCGTTCACCTCGAGTGGCGGCGGGTCGATGATTCGCTCGAAGCCGTAGACCGGGACGTCGTGGCTGCCGCGGATGCCCAGCCACGCCTCGGGGTGGGTCGCCGCGAGTCGCAGGATCGTCCCCACGACCTGGCGGAACATCGGCCCGAGGTCCGCCCCCGGGTCCTTGGGATCGTGCACCTTCGCCCCCAGCCGGGTCTGGCACACCGCGAAGCCGCCGGTCAGCGCCGAGGTGGTCATCCAGATGTCGATCCCGAACTTGCTGATGTCGTCGGTCCAGTCGTCCAGCTCGAGGTAGTGGCGGACCAGATCGCCGCTGACTCCGAAGTCGCCGCCGATCGGTTGGCGGATGCGGTGGCCGTAGAGGGCGCGCGTCAGCGGATAGGTGACCGTGTTCGTGATCGTGCCGTCGTACTTGTAGCGGGCGTAGAGCGGGGCGACGAAGTCGAAGCCGCCCTTGAGGATCGGCCCGGCCAGGAGCTCGATCCACTCCGGGACGATGCTCCGCAGGTCGCTGTCCACGACGACCAACGCCTTGACCTCAAGCGCGGTGGCGATCTCGAAGATCGCCCGCAGCGCGGCGCCCTTGCCGCCCACGCCGTCGATCTCCGGGTAGGTGAGCGTCACCCGGTCGAGGCGGTTCGTGGGGCGCACCAGGAGGATCGACTCCACGTAGTCCGGCGGCTCCGTCTCCACCACCACGCGCTGGGTTCCGTCCGGGCTGCCCGCGTCGGAGTTGACGAGGACGGGCCGGAGATCCGGGAAGTACTGCACGAGGCCGGCGTGCGCCGCCCGCACCACGTAGCCGATCGTGGCGGCGTTCTTGAAGCTCGGGATGCCGACCATGATGTCGGCACGCCCCAGGCTGGCGATCTCGTCCCGGATGGCGGGGTTCAGCATCGTCGCGGGCACGTGGCCACCCTACCACCGCGTGACGTCTCGCGCCCACGCCAGAGTTCGCACCCCGCGTTCGGCGGACTCACGGCCGGGCCGCAGCCGATGGTCAGACGGACGGTGCCGGCCGGGCCGCCTCGTGCGGGCCCTCGGGCACCTTCGTGACGGCCCAGTCCGGGTTCTCGAGGCCCGGGAGGTACCGGCTGTTGGCGCCCCGGTACGAGATCTCCGCGAAGCCCTGGGAGCCCCACGTCATGAGCATCCCGATCGACGTCGCCCGGACGAACGTCGTGATCCGGACGAGCTGCGACGGGGCAAGCACCGCGTCCAGCAGCCGCTTCCGCTCCAGCAGCGGGACGCCCAGCAGCGACTGGCCGTCGAGCCATAGCAGATCCGTGGCCACGAACCCGTGCGGCTCCCCCGCGGCCAGTGCCTCGAGCACCTTGCGCTCGGCTTCCGCGGCCTTCCTGGTGCGCTCCTTCGCCCGGGTCAGGGGATCGTCGGTGAGGTTCTTCATCAGGCCCCGGGGGATGAGGAGCGGCGAGCGTTCCACCTTGGGCAGCTTGAGCCTGGTGCCTTCCCCGCCCTCGAGCGCCTTCGTGGTGACCCGGCCCTCGATCACCGCCTCCACCGCCTCGAACCCGACCCGCAGCGCCTCCCGGAGCTCCTCGGGGATGGCGATCTCCTCGCCGTAGGCGAACACGGCCGCGGCGTCCTCGGTCAGGGCGGCGACCGCCGCCAGCCCCTCCCAGCTGGGCTCAACGAGGGCGTCCACGATCTGGCGCGCGGCGCGGCGGCCCGGCAACTGCGGCTCCCACGCGGCGGCGACCTCGCGAACCGAGGCGACATCCGTCATCGCCTGATCGTAAGCCCGAATCGAGCCCCGCGTGATCATGCCCCGCCTATCACCGGGAATCCACTCCGGGAGCCCGACCCGGCCCGACCCGCGTAGGTTCCAGCGATGGCGGCGTCCGCGGCCCCGCAGTGTCGCGCTCCGCACCTGGCGCTCCCCAGACCAGACCCACAACCGGCCCGCCGGGGCGAACGGGCGCTGGTCGCTGTACGACTTCGCGAACACGATCTTCTCGTTCGCGATCGTCTCCGGTCGCCATCGGGCTGTGGGTGCTGGCCGACGACAGTCGGTTCGGTGCCGGCCCGGGAAGGCGATCCTGAGCATCGCGATCATCGTGAGCGTCGGTTTCAACGCGATCGTGTCGCCCGTGCTCGGGGCGTTGTCGGACCGGGGCGGGCGTCGGCTGCCGTTCCTCCTCGTGTTCACCGCGATGTGCATCGCCCCGACGGCGGTCATCGGGTTCGTGGCCCGCTGGGTCGGCGTCACGCTGTGCTCACCCGTTCGCTCGCCAACTTCGCCTACCAGGCCGCGCTGATCTACTACGACGCCTCGATCAAGCCGTGAGCACGCCCCAGAGCCGCGGCCGGCTGAGCGGGATCGGGACCGGGATCGGCTACTGCGGGACGGTGTTCGTCGGCCTCGCGATCTTCCTGTTCGTGATCCCCGTCGACGCGCGGTTCCTCGTCTCGGCGCTCCTGTTCGCGCTGTTCGCGATCCCGTTGTTCGTCATCGTCCGGGAGCGCCCGGCACCCGACTCGGAGAGGATCACGCCCGGGTCGTGGCCGCGTCCTGGCGCCAGCTGCGCACACGATCGCCCACGCCCGCGAGGTGCCGGGGCTGCCGCGGTTCCTCCCGCGCGATTCTTCTACTCCGACGCCGTGAACACGGTGATCGTCGTCATGAGCGTCGTCGCCGTGGAGGCGGTCGGGCTGACCGCGCAGAGGCGAACGCTCGTCCTGCTGTCGCTGACGGTGGTCGCGATCCTGATGGCCTTCGCGTGGGGCTGGATGACCGACCGCCTGGGGCCGCGGCGGACGCTGATCATCGTCCTGTTGTCGTGGGCGGTCGGGCTGGTGCTCGGGGCGTTGTCGCTGGGGTTCAACGGGCTCGACCCTGAGACCGGCGCCCCGGTCCCGACGATCGCGGGCTTCGGGCTGTTCCTCGTCGCGGGCGCGATTCTCGGCTCCGGCCTGGGCGGGGTGCAGGTCGCGGACCGCGTGTTCATGGTGCGCCTGTCGCCTCCCGCGCGCCTTGGCGAGTTCTTCGGCGTCTACGGGCTGGTCGGGAAGGCGTCGCAGGTGATCGGGCAGGCGCTGTACGGGCTGATCGTGTACCTGCTGCTCGACACGCTCGGCACCGGTGCGTACCAGGTCGCGATCCTCAGCCTGATCGTGACGATGTTCGTCGGACTGTGGCTCGTGTGGCCCGTGAGCGACCGGTGGGCGGGGTCGGGAGAGCTCGACGCGGACGGGTCCGGGGATTCCGCCGCGCCGCCGCCGCGCCTCGCACCCGATCGCGCCCCGCTCGACGACCGTCGCTGACCGGGGCGGGATCATCCGGCCCGCACGCGTCGGTCACCAGTCCTGCGCTTGCTCGGGATTGCGCACCACCCGGAGGCTGGCCCGGTTCTCCGTGTCAGTCGTCGTAGCCGTGCGGATGCGGCGGCCGCCACGCCCACGCCGACCCCAGCATCTCCTCCAGGGTGGACCGTCGGGGCGTCCAGCCCAGGCGCTCTCTCGCCCGGGCGTTGGAGGCCACGAGGACAGGCGGGTCGCCCGCGCGCCGGGGTCCCACGGCATGCGGGATCGGGCGCCCCACGACCGCCTCCGCTGCCGCCAGGACCTCCCGGACGGAGAACCCGTCCGACGTGCCCAGGTTGCACACCAGCGACTCCGCCTGATCGTCGGCCGTCCCTCGAGGGCGGCGAGATGCGCATCCGCCAGGTCCGAGACGTGGATGTAGTCCCGAACCGGCGTGCCATCCTCGGTCGGGTAGTCGTCGCCGAACAGCGTGAGCGGGGGCCCACCCTCGACGGCAGCGAGCAGGTTCGGGATGAGGTGCGTCTCCGGGTGGTGGACCTCGCCCAGGCGCTCCGTCGCACCGGCCACGTTGAAGTAGCGGAGGATCACGCTTCGTACCCCGTACGCAACGCCGTACCAGTGGAGGGCGCCCTCGAACGTGCGCTTGGTCTCGCCGTAGGCGTTGATCGGCCGGAGCTGTGCGTCCTCGGTGATCGGGGTCGTGTCCGGGACCCCGTAGACCGCGGCCGTGGAGGAGAACACCAGCCGGCGGACGCCGGCCACGCGGGCAGCCTCGAGCAGCGCCACGCCGCCGGCCACGTTGTCCCGGTAGTACCTCGCCGGGTCCGCGACGCTCTCGCCCACCAGCGACCGGGCGGCGCAGTGGAGGATCGCCTCGACACCTTCTTCCTCGAGCAGGGTGCGCGTGGCGGCCTCGTCCGCGTACGTGCCCACCACGAGGCGGGCGGCGGAGGGCGGGATCGCGCGATGGCCGGTGGACAGGTCGTCGAGGACGACCACCTCGTGGCCGGCGGCGAGCAACGCGTCCACGGACACGCCGCCGACGTAGCCGGCGCCACCGGTGACGAGGACCTTCACGGCCGGTACCTCCGGAGCAGGCGGTCAAGACGAGAGCGGTCGGCGTGGAGCGGCGCGTCCGGCGCCGGCGAGATCACGGACCCAGGGGCCGGCGACTGCGCGTTGGCGGACCGCGCGGCCGCCGGCGGGGCGCCTGTCGACGGCGTGACGGGTGGCGCCAGCGTGGCGGGCGCCGGAGGCGGGGGCGGCTGGGGTACCTGTGGAGGCGGCGGCGGCGCGGGTGCCGGTCCCGGAGCGGGCAGGTGCCGAGCCGCACGGGTCTCCTCGAGTCGCCTGGCCAGCCGGGCGGCCGCCACGTTCTCGGGGTCGATCGCGAGGGCCTCCCTCGCCAGCCGGTAGGCCTCGCCCTCGTCGGCCCGCTCCAGCGCAACACGTGCCAGTCCGACCACGGCGATCGAGTTGCGAGGATCCGTGGCGATCGCCTGGGCGTACAGGCGCTCCGCCTGGTCCGGCAGGCCCATCGACAGTGCGCGCTCAGCCTGGAGCAGCAGCTCGATCATCCGTCGTCCCCGTCAGGCAGCATGTCGGCAAGCATGCCCTGTGCGAGCAGCATCAGCGTCGCGCGATCGTTGAGCACCGGATCGGCGATCACCTGGTCCAGCAGCGCGTCGAGCAGCCCACCCAGCCGCGGACCCGGCTGGAGGCCGAGCTCGCGGATCAGGTCGTCCCCGTTCACGGCCAGCGCGTTCCGGTCCAGCGGCACGCGTGCAGCCAGCTCGGCGTCGATCCGGGCCCGGAAGACTTCCTGGCCGGGGTCGTCGGCAGGCATCCCGCTGCCGATGTCGTCGGCCCGCCGGAGCTCGAACAGCGCATCGATGGAGCCGGGCCCGATGCGCCGGATGAACCGGCGGACGGCGGCGTCCGTCGCCTCCGGATCCGCGACGAACATGTGGTGCCGGATGAGGTGGACGACCTGGTCCGTGGTCGCGCGGGGATACCGGAGCCTCCGAAGGAGCGCCTCCGCCAGGCGCGCTCCGACGACGTCGTGGTGATGGAACCGTCCATCGGCGAGGGTCGCCGGCTTGCCGATGTCGTGGAGCAGGGCCGCCAGGCGCACGACCGGGCGGTCCACGGGCACGGCGTCCACGCACCGGAGCGTGTGGTCCCAGAGGTCCTCCCCGGCCACCTTGTTCTGGGCGACGCCACGCTGCTGCGCCAGCTCCGGCGACACGACGGCAAGCAGGCCCGTGTCAAAGGCGAGCTGCAGCCCCGCCGAGGGCAGCGGGGCGGCCATGAGCTTCGCCAGCTCCACCCCGATCCGCTCGGTGGACAGGTGCCGGACCAGTGGGGCGTTCGCGCGGATGGCTGCCAGCGTTGAGGGCTCCACCTCGAACCCCAGCGCAGCTGCCAGTCGCACGGCGCGGATCATCCGCAGCGCGTCCTCGCGGAAGCGGGCGTCCGGATCGCCGACCGCGCGCAAGCGGCCGGCGGCGAGATCGTCCAGGCCGCCGAACGGGTCCACGATCCCGTTGCCGCCGCCAGCCGCCTCACGGCCCCATGCGATGGCGTTGACGGTGAAGTCGCGCCGGGCCAGGTCCTCCACGACGTCGTCGCCGAACTCCACCCGGTGCGGCCGCCGGAAGTCCGCGTAGTCATGCTCGGTGCGGAAGGTCGTGATCTCGATCACGTCCTCGTCGCGACGCACGGCCACCGTTCCGAACCGGTTCTCGTACACCGCGCCCGGGAACAGGGCGAGGATTCTGTCCGGGCGGGCGTCCGTGGCCAGGTCCCAGTCCGCCGGGTCGCGGCCCAGCAGCGCATCGCGGACCGACCCGCCCACGACGTACGCCGCGTGGCCGTGACCGTGGAGATGCTCGAGCAGCTCGAGGACCGTGCGGGAAACGGCGGCCGAGAGCCTGGTCGCCGCGGCCTCGAGAAGCGTCGGCTCCCCGGACACGACCGGCCTCAGTGCCGGCCGAGGAACAGGTAGTCCCGCCAGGCCTCGTTCCGGTCGTCCGCGAGGTACGGCGTGAACAGCGAATAGATGTCGCTGCGGGGCTCGAACGGCGGCCGGATGAGCCGCAGGCGGGCCTCCTCCGGGGTGCGCCCGCCCTTGCGGTGGTTGCACGGCTTGCACGCCGCGACCAGGTTCTCCCACGTGTGGCTGCCGCCCCGGTGGCGCGGCACGACATGGTCCAGCGTGAGGTCGTGTGCCTCGCGGCCGCAGTACTGGCAGGTGTGCCGGTCCCGGGCGAAGATCTCTCGCCGGGTGAGCTTGACGCGGGGTCGTGGCCGGCGGATCTGGTGCTGGAGCCGGATCACGGACGGGGCTTTGTAGACCTGGCGGACGGTCCGGATCTCGGCGTGGTTGTACTCGATGACCTCGGCCTTGAAGCCGAAGACCAGCCGGAACGCCCGCGGGATGTTGCACACGTTCAGCGGCTCGTAGTTCTGGTTCAGCACGAGCACGACGCCGTCCATCGGCGGAACGATAACAGGACGGCCGGAAGGGGCGGCCGGACGCGGATTCGGAGTGCCGGCGGCGGTCTCCTCGTCAGACCCCGGGCGGGTCCATCGCCCGCTCGAGGGCCGCGATCTGGACCTCGATCCGCCCGACCTCCGCGCTTGCCTGCTCCCACTCGTGCCCACCGGGCTCGGCCGCGTTGCGGCGGGCACGGGCCTCCGCGTGCTGGGCGAGGAGCGCTTCGCGGTTCTGCGCCGGCTGGGTTGCGCCGGCGGCCGGGGTGTCGGCCATGGGTCCTCCGGTTGGTGTCGCCAAGGGTAGCGCGGCGCCGGGCAGCGGGGCACCCGTTCCCGTCGCCACGGACCCCGCGCCGGGCTCCGCAGTCTGCCGAGCGGCCCACATCACCTCCGTCTCGTAGGGCAGCTCCACCGCTTCGAGACCCGCCGTGGCGGGATCGTCGTCCAGGGCGGCCAGGACGCCTGCCAGCACCCCGGCCTGCGCGGCCGGATCGGCCGCCGCCACGTAGGAGACCGAGGCGACGCGATCGAGGACCCCGTCGCGGGTGAGCGACTGCGCGTGCGGGACGGTGACCGACTGCCAGGGCCCGAACAGCGCGCACCGGTCCAGCACCTGCCGCCAGGCGTTGTCACGGACCTGCGGCTCGCCTGCGGCAAGCGTCCGGATGAGGTCACCCACGGCACGGACCCAGGGCACCGATTCGTCGCGCCGGTTCCAGACCAGAAGCAGGTGACCTTCCGGCCGCAGGACCCGGTGGATCTCCGGGAGCGCACGGTCGGCGTCGAACCAGTGGAACGCCTGCGCAACCGCGACGGCGTCGACCGATGCTGCCGGAAGCCCGATCGCCTCCGCGGTGCCGTCGATCAACTCCACCCCGGGCATGATCTCGAGCAGCTTCGCCCGCATGGCGCCGACCGGCTCGAGGGCGAGGATCCGTGCCCCGGACGGCCCCAGCAGGCGAGTCAGCTTGCCGGTGCCGGCACCCAGCTCGAGGACGGTTCGGCCTGGCCGGAGATCCAGCCTCCCGATGATCACCCGCACCGCTTCGGCGGGGTAGTCGGGGCGCGCGCGCTCATAGGCCTCGGCGCCGGCCGTGAAGCCCCGCTCGGCGGTGCCGTGGACGGATGTCACCGGGAGGGCCCCCGGCGGAGCGCGCCGTACACGGCGTGCAGCGCCGCCCGGCTCGGCTGCGGCGACATCCCCCAGGCGCCCGTCAGGTACACGAACACCAGGTCCCAGGCGGGGTCGATCCACAGCCGCGTGCCCGTCACCCCTCCGTGCCCGAACGCGTCGGCCGAGCCGATGCCGGCCGGACTCCGCCGGACCCAGCCCAGCGCGTAGTGCTCGTCATCCAGGCGGTCCGGGGCCATACCCAGCCCGCCGTTCGTGGCCTCGCGCGTCATCAATTCCACGAACGCGGGTGACAGGACGCGCGCGCCGTCCAGCTCCCCGCCCCGGAGGATGGCGCGCCCGAACCGGAGCAGGTCCGAGGCGGTGCTCCACAGCCCACCCCCGGCGAGACGCAGGTCCATGAACCGGTGCGCCAGCAGGCCGGGGTCCACGGTGCCATGCGTCGCGGCGGCCAACCCCGCCGGCCCGAGTGCGATCGGCGCCACGCGGCCCTCGGGATCCGGGCGCGGGTCGAACGTCGTGTCCGGCATGCCAAGCGGCCCCGTTACGCCGTCGCGCACCAGCGTCTCGAACGGGGTGCCCACTGCCCGGGCGACCGCCTCGGCAAGCAGGTCGAAGGTGGTCGAGACGTAGCGGTGGCGCGTGCCGGGGGCCGCCGGCTGCTCCGCGGCAACGGCCGCGCGGAGCAGCGCATCGCGGCCTGCTCCGGCGGTCAGCAGCTCCGCGACGTCAACGTCTTCGAGGCCGCTGGTATGGGACAGGACGTGCCACGCCGTGAACGGCCGCCGCCCCGTCGCGTCCAGCTCGGGGAGCCATGTCCGGAGCGGCTCGTCCAGCTGGAACCGGCCGGCCTCGACGAGCTGCATCACGGTCGTGGCGACGATCGGCTTGGTGATCGAGGCGATCGCACAGATCGCCCCGGTGCCGGGGTTCGCCGCGAGGTCCGGCGCAGATGCCTCCAGCCGGATCGTTCCGACCGAGTCGGCCACGCCCAGGACGACGAACGGGACGCGGCCGTCGGCGACCTGGCCGGTGGCGACCGCGAACGCCCGGTCCAGGGCGCGTCGCTGGAGTCGCTCGATCTCGGGCATCGCGGCAACGATATCCGGCCGCGTCGGTTGGAGTCGCCGGCGCGCCACCCCGCCCGCAGGCGGAACCGGGCGCCACCCGTCCGCGTCTCGCCGCCATGCGACGACGCCCCGCCCTCCTGATCCTCGCCGCCATCGCCCTCGGCGCCTGCGGCCAGGTTCCGGCCGCCCAGCCGGTCCCGACGCCCGCCCGGGCGATTGCGAGCGTCGAGGCTCGCGGTGGGGAATGCCCCCAGGGCATGTGTTCCACGCGGTACGACGTCTTCTCGGACGGACGCGTCGTGCGCGACGACGGCGCCACCGACGCGATGGACGCCGGGACCGCCGCCCGGTTGACGGAGCTGGTGGAAGCGGCCGACTGGACCGCGATCCTCGCCCGGCCCTTCACGGGCGAGTGCCCGACCGCGTATGACGGCCAGGAGCGCGTGTACACGTTCTGGCCGGCGGCCGGCGAGGTGACGGTCGCCTCGTGCTCCGTGCAGGTGGATCCGGGCCAGGAGCCGTTCGCGACCCTGGACACCGTGCTGTTCAGCGGAGGCGGCTGAGCGTCCCCGGCCGGTCCCGACTCGAAATCGGCTAGTGGGCGGGCGCAGGTTTCCGGACCGGAGTACGATCCGCTCCGTGACCGACGACGCCCGCGCGCACGAGCTCCCACCCCCGCCCCCGACCTCGCCGATGGCCGAGGAGATCCGGCTGCGGCTGGCGAACGCGTGGGGCGAGATGGGTGCCGCGTGGGGCGTCGCCCCGGCCATCGCCCGCGTTCACGCGTACCTGATGGCCCGGGGCCAGCCGCTCACGGAGCGCGAGGTGCGCGAGGCCCTCGGCCTCAGCCACCGGGCCGCCAGCCTCGCCCTTGCCGAGGCGGAGGCGTGGGGCCTCGTCGAGCGCGTGGCGGAGCCCCGGCGCGTCGGCCGGCGGGGTCCGGCGGGTACCGCATACGCGGCGATCGGAGACCATTGGCGCTGGTTCGGCCGCGTCGTTGCCGAGCGGAAGGTGCGCGAGGGCGACCCGATCATCGTGGTCCTCGAGTCCACGCTCTCGGACACCGGGATCGCCCTGGTGCGCAACCCGAGCGACCCGGACCTCCAGCGGCTCCGCGAGTGGCTGACCACGTTCCTCGTGTTCGTCCGGCTGTTCGACCGGGCGGTCGGCCTCGTGAGCCGCCTCGAGCCCACCGAGCTGGAGCGCGCCCTGCGCCTGCTGGGCGAGGTCCCGGACGACACGATCCTGCGCCTGGTCCGGCTCCTCGACGGGCTCCCGGACGAGGACGTGCTGGGCCTGGTGGAGGCGCTGAGCCGCCTGTCGCCGGCATCCGCCCGCCGCGCGACGACGCTGATGTCCGGGGTGGTGCGGACCCTCGCCCGCTAGCGCCACCGGCCTGGCGGCCCAGACCGGCACCGACGCGCCGGCCGGACAGCCCGGCCGGACAGCCCGGCCGGGGATGTTCCCGTCTCAGCGCGTGATGATGCCGTGGTACTGGTCGAGGATGCCACCGCCCGGGATCGGGTCGCCCACGAGCTTGCCGGCGCCGTGCATGCCATGTACCGAGCCCCACGCGTCCACGACGCTCCAGGTTCCGGTCGAGCCTCCGGGACCGAACATCGCGTTGAGGCGCAGGACGAAGCCGCTGTCGGAGCCGTCGCACCAGAACACCTTGAACCCGGCGAACACGCCGGGCGCGGGCGTGAACTGGATGTGTGCCGGACCATCCTCAACGATCCCCGTGTCGCAGCCGGTGATTCCGGTGGCCCAGAACGGGTCGGGCACCCCATCGAAGGTCGTGGGTGCCGTGATGCTGACGTGGTGGCGGTCCGCGGCCGCCACGGGGGCCACCCCGGCCAGGAGCAGGATCGAGGCCCCGAGCAGGCCGTGACGCAGAGATCGCCGCATCGCGAACACCTCCAGACTGGTGGCCCACGGTATGCCTCCGTGGCCAGGGACGGGGCTCATTCTGGGGGCGTCGTCAAGCCCACGCCGTGCCTGTCCTGCATCGCGCCCGTGGGCCTCGCCACGGCATCGTGCGATAATCGGATCGCGACGCTGGACCGAACCGGTTCGAACGGGCGACGACCCCGGGGCCAGCCGGCCGGCCGGCCTCTCATGCGTTCTTTCGGAGAGCCCAACCAGCCATGACCGAGACCTCCACCTGGGCCACCAAGAAGGGCCTCGCCCAGATGCTCAAGGGCGGCGTCATCATGGACGTCGTCACCCCGGAGCAGGCCAGGATCGCCGAGGATGCCGGCGCCGTCGCCGTGATGGCGCTGGAGCGCGTCCCGGCCGACATCCGCTCCTCGGGCGGTGTCGCCCGCATGTCCGACCCGGCGATGATCGTGGGGATCATGGACGCCGTGTCCATCCCGGTGATGGCCAAGGCCCGCATCGGCCACTTCGTCGAGGCGCAGATCCTGGAAGCGCTGGGCGTGGACTACATCGACGAGTCCGAGGTGCTGACCCCCGCCGACGAGACGAACCACATCGACAAGCACGCCTTCAAGGTCCCGTTCGTGTGCGGCTGCCGGAACCTGGGCGAGGCGCTTCGCCGGATCGGCGAGGGCGCGGCGATGATGCGGACCAAGGGCGAGGCCGGCACCGGCAACATCGTCGAGGCCGTCCGCCAGCTGCGGGACGTGCTGGCCGAGATCCGCCGGCTCCAGGGGATGCGCGAGGACGAGCTGTTCGTCGCCGCCAAGGAGCTCCAGGCGCCGTACGAGATCGTGAAGGATGTGGCCGCGAACGGCCGGCTGCCGATCGTCAACTTCGTGGCCGGCGGGATCTCCACCCCGGCCGACGCCGCGCTGGTGATGCAGCTGGGCGCCGAGGGCGTGTTCGTGGGCTCCGGGATCTTCAAGAGCGAGGACCCCGCACGCATGGCCAACGCCATCGTCCAGGCGACGACCCACTTCGCGGACCCGAAGATTCTCGCGGAGGTCAGCAAGGGCCTGGGCGCCCCGATGCGCGGCATCGAGATCGCCGCCATCCCCGAGGCCGAGCGGCTGGCGGTCCGCGGCTGGTAGGCGAACCGGCGGACCCGGCACGGTGAAGATCGGCATCCTGGCGCTGCAGGGGGCCTTCTCCGAGCACGCCCGGACTCTGAGTGCGATCGGCGTGGAGCCGGTGGAGGTGCGCCTGCCCGCCAACCTCGATGGCGTGGACGGGCTGATCCTGCCCGGCGGCGAGAGCACGACCATGCGCCGGCTCATCGACCGCTGGGGCATGCGCGAGCCGATCCTCGCCCTGGCGGAGCGCGGGGCACCCCTGTTCGGGACGTGCGCCGGGATGATCGTGCTGGCACGGGAGATCGCCGGCGAGGCGACGCCCATCCTGCCGCTCCTGGACGTGACGGTGGAGCGCAACGCATTCGGGCGCCAGCTGGAATCGTTCGAGACGGACCTGGACGTTCCGCTCTTGGGCACCCAGCCGGTGCACGCCGTGTTCATCCGGGCACCGGTGATCGATCGGGTGGGGCCCGGCGTGGACGTCCTCTCGCGCCTCCCCGACGGCCGGGTCGTGGCCGTGCGGGAGCGGAACGTGTTCGCGACCTCGTTCCACCCGGAGCTTTCCGGCGAGACGCGCTTCCACCGCCTTCTGGCCACGATGGCCGCCGAGCACGCTGACCCGGGAGAGGGCATTGGCCGACGGCCGCATCCGACGCGCCGCGCGCGACAGGATCGCTGACGGTGGCCAGGAGCTCCAGCAAGGTCCGGGCGGCTCGCCTGACGGATCTCGCCGCCCTGGGCGAGCTGTCGCGGCGGGCGCAGGCGGACGACGAGGGAACCCGGTCGCTTGGCCTTCCGGTGTCCGCCCACCCGATCGGGATGTTCAGCCTGTTCCGCCTGCCGCTGGGTGCCTTCAGCCCCCACGACGTGCTGTACGTGTTCGACCGCGACGGCCACGTGGCGGGGTTGCTGCGCGTGGAGCGCGACACGGCCCGTGACGAGTGGACGGTCGTGGAGCTGGACGCGGTCGGGGGACTCGACGCCGGCGACGTCCGGTTCCGGCTGGTCCAGCACCTGCTTCGGGACGGCGCCAAGCGGGGCGCGTACCGGTTCCACGTCGCGTGCGCGGACGCGGACGACAATGTGGAGCTGTTCATGCAGGCGGGCTTCATGCGCTACGGCGACGAGCGCCTCCTGTTCCGGGACCCCGGCGAGCCGCTGCCGCCGCATTCGAGCGACGAGGAGGCGAGGGCCGCCGGCATCCGGCCTGCCGTGCCGCTCGACGCCGTCCCGCTGGCGCGCCTGTACGGGACCGTGACACCGTCGCCGGTCCAGCGCCTGGAAGGGCTGCGGATCGCGGACTGGGAGCGCCAGGGACGGGACTGGCGGGTGCCGCGCAGCTCGCTGGCGCCGATCCTGCGGTTCGCCGACGTCGAAGCGTTCGTGATGGACGCACCCGGCGGCGGTCCCGACGGGACGTGCCTGGACGCCTTCGTCCAGGTGGGCGTGGCCAAGGAGGACCAGCCGCACTACCTCAAGGTGATGGCCCGGCCGGAGGCGGACGTGACGCCGCTCATCCGCTATGCCCTCGGTGTCATCGCCGCTCGCGCGGAGCCGGCAGGGCGTCGGCAGGGCGTCCTTGCTCCGGTTCGCACTTACGAGCTGCCGCTGGACCGGCGCCTCGAGGAGGCCGGCTTCTCCGGCGTCGCGACGGTCACGCTCCTGATGAAGGAGACCCTCGTCCGTGTCGCCGAGCCGCGCCTCGTGCCGGCCGGGGTACGGTAGCGGGCAAGCAGGGAGGTCGGAGCAGCGTGGGATCCCGGGACCAGCGCGAGACGATGGACGATCTCGACGTGCTCCTGGCGGCGCTGCCGCCGGAGATCGTGGATGCGATCCATGCCCTGACGGACCGCGAGACCCTCATCGAGGTCGTCCTCGATCTCGGCCGCCGGCCGGAGGCGCGCTACCCGTCCTCCGAGGTCACCCTGCTGGAGCGGGAGGTCGTGGAGGCGGACATCGCGTACGTCGTGGACCACATCGGGTCGTTCGGCGACGACAACCGCGCGGGCATCGAGCGGACGCTTCACCGGATCAGCGCGATCCGCAACCGCAACGGCAAGGTGGTGGGGCTGACCTGCCGCATCGGGCGGGCGGTGTACGGGACGATCGAGATCATCGAGGACTTCATCGAGACCGGGAAGTCGATCCTGATCATGGGCCGGCCGGGCATCGGCAAGACCACCATGCTGCGGGAGGCCGCGCGGGTGCTGGCGGATCAGCAGCGCAAGCGCGTGGTGGTCGTGGACACGAGCAACGAGATCGCGGGCGACGGCGACATCCCCCATCCGGCGATCGGCAAGGCGCGCCGGATGCAGGTCCGGACCCCGTCGCTCCAGCACGAGGTGATGATCGAGGCGGTGGAGAACCACATGCCCCAGGTCATCGTGATCGACGAGATCGGCACGGAGCTGGAGGCGCAGGCGGCCCGCACGATCGCCGAGCGCGGCGTCCAGCTGATCGGGACCGCGCACGGCAACAACCTGGACAACCTGATGCTCAACCCGACCCTGTCGGACCTGATCGGCGGCATCCAGAGCGTGACCCTGGGCGACGAGGAAGCGCGGCGGCGGCGTTCCCAGAAGAGCGTGCTGGAGCGCAAGGCCCCGCCCACGTTCGACGTCATCGTGGAGATCCAGGACCGGGAGAAGGTGCTGGTCCACTCGGACGTTGCGGCGACCGTGGACGCGATGCTGCTGGGCGACGTGGTGGCCGCCGAGCAGCGATGGCGGGACGAGGAGGGCGTGCACCGCTCCCAGGCGCGCCCCAAGCCGTCCGCCCGCGAGGCCACCGGCGGCGACCGGTTCAGCGGCCTCACCGGATCCGGCGCCGGAGCGTGGGGCCGCGAGCCGGGCTGGCGGGGAGCGTCGCAGTACCGCACCGGTCCCTACGCACCAGATGACCGGCTGCCGGCGCGGCCGGGGTTCCGGCCCGGGCAATCCGGGGGTTGGCGGGCCGGGCGCGGCTCCTCCGAGCGCGGCTCAGAGCGCGGCGCGCGTTCCCCGGAGGGCGACCGACCGGGCATGAGCGTGCTCCCGGGCGAACGGTTCGCCGTCCCGCCGGGCAAGCCGTTCGTGGCCGGGGAGATCGCGGACCGCGGGCCGCTGGAGCGTGCCGAGGACGGCCCGGCGACGGGCGCGTCGGCAGCGGACGTGCGGGCCCGCGACGCCCGGGAGCTTCAGCGCCAGAAAGCGTGGCGGGAAGAGGCATCCCGGGCGCTCAACCTGCTGCGCGAGGACGAGGGGACGCGCCCCGTCAACGCCGCGGAGCTGGAGGCAGAGGAGGAGCGGCGGATCGCGGCTCTGGTGCCCGGCGAGGACGGGGGACGGGGGGCGACCGCCGGCCGCCCGGGCCTCGACGACGATGACGAGGGCGGCTTCGGCTCCGCGGCGCTGCAGGTCGAGGGCGGCACCCTGCCGACGCTGCGCGTGTTCCCGCACGGCATCAGCCGCAAGCGCCTGGAGCAGGCGATCCGGGACCTCCAGCTGCCGGTGATCGTGGCGCGCGAGGTGGACGAGGCGGACGTGGCGATGACGCTCCGCAGCGAGTACCGCCAGAAGCCGCCGGCCATCCGCGAGGCCGAGGAGCGGGCGATCCCGGTCTACGTCCTCAAGTCCAACACGATCGTCCAGATGCAGGCGTCGCTGACCTCGATCTTCGCCCTGGAGGTGGACCCCCGGGAGGTGGCGTTGCACGAGACGGAGCAGGCGATCGGACTCGTGATCAAGCAGCAGGAGCCCGTGGAGCTGGCGCCCCAGAACGCGTACATCCGCCGCCTGCAGCACCAGATGGCCGAGCGGGCGAACCTCGTCTCGCGGTCCCGCGGCCGGGAGCCGTACCGCCGGGTGCGGCTGTACCCGGACGCCGCTCGCACGGCCTGGCGGTAGGGGCCGGCCATGAGCCTGCGCGTCAGCGAGGTCGTCATCGACTGCGCGGACCACGGCGCGGTGGTCGAGTTCTGGGCGGCGGCCCTCGGCTACGAGCGGCGCGACGTGAACGAGCAGTACGTGGCGCTCATCCCGCCGGGAACGCCGGAGCCCGGCCGGCCACCGCTCCTGTTCCAGAAGGTGCCGGAGCGCAAGGTCGTGAAGAACCGGCTCCACCTCGACCTGCGGGCGGAGGACATGGCCGAGGAGGTCGCCCGCCTGGTGACCCTGGGCGCGACGGTGGTCGCGGAGCGCTCGCTCGGGGCGCTTCGCTGGACGGTGATGGAGGACCCGGAGGGCAACGAGCTCTGCGTGTCCGGCGGCTGAGAAGGCACTCCGGCCCGCGCACCACGCTCTCGTATGCGCACCACGCCTAGGAGGCATCGTCGGGGACTCGGACGCCCCACGGGCCGCGCCTCCGGGCATCGATCAATGCGTCCTGCGCATATACGGCCGCTGCAGCTCCCGCGCGGGCGGGGTGCTGCTCACCTGGCGGTGCTCGCGCCCCGCAACCATCGCCGGGCAAGCGTGGCAGGCACACGGACATGCGTGCTGGTGGGGACGCGGGCGCCCGTCACGGCGCCCGTCAGTAGCTCACGAAGCCCAGGCCCCAGATCGCGACGAGCCCGTACACGTTGACGAACACCCCGGCCACCAGCGCGATCCGGAGGCCGAGCGTCAGTCCGCGATGGACGACGACCCAGGCGAGGAGCCACCACAGGATCGGCAGCACGTCGCAGATGAAGCGGTAGCCGAACTGGGCGAAGCCCGACACGCCGTGGAGCAGGTCCGGCGCCAGGATCAGCGCCACGGTCAGCCACGGCACGAGCAGCGCCCGGTCCCGCGCGCGCCACAGCCAGAGCAGGGCCGGCGTCGTGAGCAGGATCGAGGTGCCGGTCCAGTTGGGGCGGAACCAGGGTGCGTCGGCCACCAGGTCGAACGAGCGCAGGAGCATCGTGTGCAGACCCCGCGGCAAGTAGTGGATCGAGAAGATCCCGTGCTCGTACCAGGGCTCGTCCAGCACGGACTCCGGTGGGTCGCCGCCCATGATCCGCGTGAGGCCGAAGTCGACCGGGCTGCCGAAGCGCAGGACGTTGTAGCCGGCGAGCAGGATCGCGAGTGGCGCCGCGCCCGCCGCGAACAGGACGGCCCGCCGGCGGTACAGCCAGGCGAACAGCGGCAGGGCGAGGGCGATCGGCACCCGGCAGGCGACGGCGAGCGACCACAGCAGCCCGGCCGCGACCGGGGCCCGACCGCCGATGCCGAGGCCCAGGGCCGCGAACATCGCGGCCAGCGACACGGCGTGCTCCACGTTGTGCGGCCCGCCCGAGGTGGCCACCCACGTCAGCTGGGTCCCGAACGCGAGCGCGACGGTCAGGAGGGCGGCCTGCTCCGCCGAGGCGCCCACCCGGCGCACGAACCCCCAGCCGAGCCAGACGGCGAGGGCGCCGGCGATGGCCGACACCGCCCCGCTGTCCACGAGCTCCGGTCCCGCGACGGCCACCACCGGCAGGAGGAGGAGGGCGGGACCCGGCGCCAGCGGGGCGTACCAGCCGCCGTCCGGGGCAGGAATGCTCTCCAGCCAGGGCATCGGATCGGGGATGGAGAGGCGACCATCGAGGAGCGCGGCGGCCAGCGGGCCGAACGGGTCGTTGCCCTCCTGGCCGGGGCCGGCGAGCAGGTAGACGATCCCCGCTGCGATCGCCAGCGCGGCGCGCAGGAGCGGCTCGCGGTGCTGGACCAGCGAGACAGGGTCGTCGGCATCGGGCTGTCGATCCTGGTTGGGCACGTTGATCGGGCCGATTGTGGCACCCGGGTCAGGTGCGGCGGAGCACCTCGCGTACGGCGTTGACGCCGCACATCCCGTGGACGCCGCCGCCGGGCGGGGTGGACGAGGAGCACAGGAACACCGACCGGGCCGGGGTCGTGTACGGATTCCAGCGCACGACAGGCCGGAACAGCAGCTGGCGCACGTCCGCCAGGCCGCCGTTGATGTCGCCGCCCACGTAGTTCGCGTCGTAGGCCTCCATCGCCGTGGCGTTGCGCACCGATCGTGCGAGAACGAGGTCCCGGAAGCCGGGCGCGAACCGCTCGACCTGGTCCTCGATCGCGCCGGCCATGGACGTGGTGGACCCGTTGGGAACGTGGCAGTACGCCCACGCCACGTGCTTGCCGGCCGGCGCCCGTGACGGATCCGCGATGGTGGGCTGGACGAGGAGCACGAACGGACGCTCCGGGTGACGCCCGCGCGCGACGGCGTCCTCGGCCGCGGCGACCTCGCGCAGCGTGCCGCCCAGGTGCACGGTCCCGGCCCGTGCCGTCCGGGCGTCCCGCCACGGGATCGGTCCGTCCAGCGCCCAGTCGATCTTGAACACGCCCGGCCCGTACCGGAACCGCGCGAGCTGCCGCCGGTAGCCGTCCGGCAGCCGGTCGCCGGCGACGACCAGCACCTGGCTTGGCGTGAGGTCAAGCATCACGGCCCGCGCGGCCGGCAGCTCCGCCAGCGACCGGACGACGTGCCCCGTCTCGATCTCCACGCCCAGCGACCGGGCCTCCGCCTCCAGTGCCGCTGCCACGGCGCCACTCCCGCCCCTCGCGACGGGCCAGCCCACGGCGTGCGCGAGGAGCCCCAGCACCAGCCCGAATGACGCGGTCAGCGGGCGGCCGAGGGGCACCATCGAGTGCGCGGCGATTCCCGCGAACAGCGCCCGTGCCGCCGGCTCGCGGAACGCGAGCCGGGCCAGGGACGTGGCCGGCATCAGAGCGGGCAGCCCGAAGCGCGCCATCAGCACCGGGTGGCGGGGCACGCGCACGACCGGGGCCAGGAGGGGCGGCAGCAGCCGCTCCCACTCCCGCACCAGCGGGCCGTACAGCCGCGCCCAGGCCGCCGCGTCGCGGCCCAGCGCCACGTCCAGTGCGGATGGGTCACGCTCCAGGACGACGCTACGCCCGGGAGCCAGCGCATGCGCGAGCGGCGCGTCGGGCTGCAGCCATTCCAGGCCGTGCCGGGCCAGGTCCAGCGACCGGAAGAACGGCGAGGCGATCCCCAGCGGATGCGCAGCCGAGCACACGTCGTGGACGAAGCCCGGTAGCGTCAGCTCCGCGGAGCGGGTCCCACCGCCAACGGTGTCCGCCGCCTCGTACACGCGCACGGTGCGCCCGGCCCGCGCCATCTCGATCGCGGCGGCGAGCCCGTTGGGGCCCGCGCCCACGACGACCGCGTCGATCCCGTTCTCCGGCCCCGGCCTCCTCATGTGCTCATGGTGACCCGACCGTCAGCCAGTCGTGCGGCGCCGTCGCAGCCAGCGGGTCGGCGCCTTGGCCGCGCCGACATCCTGACGGGCGTGCCACCGGCCGGCACGAGGAGGCCATGGAGCACCTCCGGCGGGCCGTGTCGCTGCTCGCTGAGATCGGTGGCCGGCCGGGCGAGCTGGACCCCGAGATCTGGAAGCTGGTCGCCCGGTAGGAGCGCCTCAGCCGCGGACGCCCGCCGCGCTACGAACCCGCCGCGTAGGCCGCGAGCACCTCGCTCAGGCGGCGACTCCTGACCGGCTCCGTGATCAGCTCGATGTCGGTCAGCGCGAAGTCCCCGCCCTTGAACAGGAGGGGCTCGCTCAGGTCCCTCGCGAGCGCATAGGAGAAGCAGTCGCCCATGTTCAGTTGGGCCGGGTGCCCGGATCCGCGCCCGAACTGCTGGTAGGCGGCCCGCGCGATCCGCGCCTGGATCGATGTGAACGGCACGATCTCGATGCCGGTCGCGCGGATCACGCCATCGAGCGCCCCGGACAGTACGGGGTCCTGACGGCCATCGATGACCGCTGCGAGCTCGACGTAGCCCGCTGCCGACATTCGCCGGGCTGGCGCGTCGGCGATGAGACGCGAGAACGCACGAGCCTCGGGCTCCCGAGTCAGGATGGCGACGAGCACCGACGGATCGATGATCACTTCGGCAGCCCCTTCTCGTCGTAGAGGAGGGCGCCGAAGTCCTGGCTCAGGTACTCACGGCCCAGACGGTCTCCGAGCTCGCCCCACATCTGCAGGATCAGCTCCGCCTCGGCATCCACGTCCGTTCGCGGCGCCCGGACCTGATCCAGCCTGGCGCGCACCGCGTCCGTGATCGCCGCCGTCATGGACACGTCCAGCGCGTCGGCCAGCTCCCGCACCAGCCGGACGGTCTCCTCGTTCTTGATGTTGAGGCTCATGGTAGAAGTCTACCGTTCAGAGGGTAGACGTCAACCACCCGGTTGGGTCCCGGGCGTCACCGGTCGTCCCGGATGACCTCGAGCCCGCGCGCGTGGGCCATCGCCAGCACGTGCGACACGGCGCCCTGGGCCGGGTCGCTCTCGCGGTCGGGGGGCTCGTCGCCGTCGTCCGCGCGGGCGGGCGCGCCCAGCAGGCGGAGGGTGCCGCCGTCGGCGGCCAGGCGGTCCAGGATCCGCTCCAGGTCCTCGGTCCCCACGGGCACGAACCGCGCCCCGGTGTCCACGGTGATCGCGGCGTCCTCGTCCACGTACAGGGTGAGGTCCGCCGTCCGCGCGTCGCCGATGCCCATCCGCTGGACCTCCTAGCCCTCGGCCGTGGCGCCGGTGAACGAGAACGACGAGATGCGCACGGCCGGGACGACGACGCCGCCCAGGAATCCGCGCAGGCAGCGACGCTCGCGGCTCACCGCCTCCACGCGCGCCAGGGCGTCCAGGTAGGACATCGTGAACCGCAGGTTGCGGACCGGCCGCGTGATCCGGCCGCCCTCCACGAGGAACGTGCCGTCGCGGGTCATGCCCGTGATGATCACGCGCTTGCCGTGGACCGCGTTCGTGTAGTGGAAGCGGGTGACGAGGAGGCCCCGGTCCATCCCCCCGATCATCTCCTCCAGGGTGGCGTCGCCGGGCGCCATGACCATGTTGGTCGGGAACGGCCCCCAGGGGTTCGGGGCCGGCAGGCCGTGGCCGGTTGACCGCCGGCCGGCACGGGCCGCCGTCTGCGCGTCGAACGCGAGGTCCCGGCAGACGCCGGCGTCGAGCAGCGACAGCTGCTGCTTGGGGACCCCCTCTGCGTCGAAGCCCACCGGCAGTCCGGCGGCGTCGCGCCCGTCGTCCACGATGGTGACCAGGGGGGAGGCGACGACCCTGCCGGGCTCGAAGAAGGACCGGTCCTCCTGGACGGCGAGCGCGGAGAAGCCGAGGTAGCCCAGCATGTCCAGCAGATCCACCACGGCGTACTGGTGGAGGACGACCGGGTAGTCGCCGGGCTCGATCGCGACGGGGTTCCGGCTGGCGTGCGCCCGCTCGGCGGCCTCGCGCCCGAGGGCGCCGGCATCGATCGTCGTGGCATCGACCGCGCACTGCTCCGCGTACCCGGTGCCGTCGTCCGGGCCCATCGTCACCGTCAGGAGCTGCGACGCGGTTCGGCGCTCCGCGGCCCGGATCCCCCGGGAGCTGGCGACCGCGACGGCCTCCGCGTCCGTGGAGAACGAGCCGAACGCGGTGACCCCGGCCTCGTCCGCGGCGGCGATCACCGCCCGGGCACCTTCGGCGCGCAGCTCCGCGGTGGCGTGGGCGGTGCCCTCGGACCAGGCGGAGGGCAGCGGCTGCGGCGCCTCGGCCTCCGGCAGGCCGGCCCAGTCATCCAGCTCCTCGACGTTCGCGGCGATCGCCCCCGCCCGCTCCACCAGGGCCCGGATCCCGTCCGTGTCCATGCGCCCGGTCGAGGCGACCCCCACGCGACGCCCGCGCACGAACCGGAGGTTGACGAACAGGTCCGCGCTGGCGACGTTCTGGTGGATCTCGGAGTTCGCGAACCGGGTGAGGGCGGACTCGGTCGCGACGACGAGGGCCTCGGCTTCGCCCGCGCCGGCCGCCTCGGCCGCCTCGATCACGCGCTCCGCCAGGCGCAGCGCCCCGGCGGGGTCGCCGCCAATGCCGTGCCGCTCGCTCACCCCATCACCCCGACCCGCACGTTGCGGAAGCGGGCACCCGACACGCCGTGGCCGACGTGACCGGTCTGGGGAGGCTCCCCCTTGCCGCAGTTCGGCGTGCCCCACATCTGCCAGGACGAGGCGTCACCCACGGCATCCATCGACCGCCACAGCTCGTAGGTGATGCCGGTGTAGGTGCCGTTGCGGTACAGACGGCCCGGCTTGCCGCCCTTGACCTCGCGGCAGATCTCGGTGGCGAACTGGAAGTTGAGGCGGCGATCGTCGATGGACCAGGACCGGTTCGTCTCGAACAGCAGGCCGTCGTCCGTGTCGGCGACGATGTCGTCGAAGCTCATGCCCGGCCTGGGCAGCAGGTTGACATTGGTCATCCGGATGAGCGGGATCCGGTTCCAGCCGTCGGCCCGCATCGCGCCGCCGGAGCGGCGTCCGATCCGCGGCGCGGTCTCGCGGCTGGACAGGTAGCCGGTGAAGATCCCCTCCTGGACAAGCGGCACCCGCTGGGCCGCCACACCCTCGTCGTCCCAGCCGAAGGTGCCGAGGCCGCCCTCGACCGTGGCGTCGGCCACGATGTCGCACAGCTCGCTGCCGTACCGGAAGGATCCGAGCATGTCCGGGGTGAGGAAGCTGGTGCCCGCGTAGGATGCCTCGCTGCCAAAGGCGCGGTCCAGTTCCGTGGGGTGTCCGCAGCTCTCGTGCACCTGCATGTACAGCTGGCTGGGGTGGAGGAGGATCGTGCGGGTGCCGGCCGGCAGTGGCGGAGCGGACAGCAGCTCCACGGCCTCGCTCGCGCATCGTTCGGCGTGATCCCCGAGGCGCATCTCGCGGACGAACTCGTAGCCCGCCGACGCCCACAGGCCGCCATTGTCCGGGTAGCTCCGGCGCTGGTGCTCGTCGCCATCGATGGCGCTCGCCTCCAGCCCCGCGCCGACGTGCGTGATCACCTGCTCGGTGTGGCTCCCGTCGCTGGCGGCGAACGTCTTCCACTCGCGCTGGGCGCCGTACAGGCTCTCCGTGTACCCAACGCCCTTCACGCCGTTCATCGCCCGGTCGGCCGCCAGGAGGTCCGCGATCTTGCGGTCCAGCGGGACCCCGAACGGGTCCTCGACGACGGGGGTCTCGAAGCGGCCCCGGGCCGGCGGCCTGTCGTCGAGCACGACGGGCCTGCGTACCGCCGTGGCACTGGCCCGGGCGATGCGGATCGCCTCGGCGGCGACGCGGTCCGCCTCCGCGGTGGACAGGTGGTGGCTGGCGGCGAAGCCCCACGCGCCATCCACGATCACGCGCACGCCGAAGCCCTCGGTCTCGCCCGATTGGACGCCCTCGACGCGTGCCGACTTGATGTTGATCGATTCCTCGAGCCGCCTCACCACGCGGATATCGGCGTAGGTCGCGCCGAGCGCGGTGGCCGTGTCGAGGGCGCGGCCCGTGATGTCATGCATTGGCGCCGAGGGTAGCAAGCGCGATCCCCCGCCGCGCTAGGGCGATTCGCCTACCCGCCACCGTGAGGCGCCGCCGGGCCTCAGGCGACCCAGACGAGGCGGCCCCGCCCCAGCATCCGGGCGATCTCCGCCACGACCGCGGGCGCGAATGCGACGAGCGCCACCAGCACCCAGTCGGCTGGCGCCAGCGGTGTCGCGTGGAACGCCTCGGCCAAGGGCGGCAGGTAGGGAATGAGGGCCTGGATGGCAACCGCGACCAGGCACGCGGTGAGCAGGAACCCGTTCCGTCCCAGGCGGTGGATCGGTTCGCGGACGCTCCGGTTCCAGTACGCGCGCACGCACTGCCCCACCACGAGCGTCGTGTAGGCGAGCCACGCTGCGTGGTCGAAGCCGCCGCCGTGGTTGAGCATCACGACCAGGGCCGCCACGGCGGTGAAGCCGCCGGCGGCAGTGATCCCGCCCAGGATCCCGTTCGTCAGCAGGGGCTGCTCCGCGTGACGGGGAGGCCGCCGCATGAGGTCCGGCTCCGGGGGCTCCCGCTCGAAGGCCACCGACGTCGCAAGGTCGATGAAGAACTCCATCCACAGGATCTGGAGCGGCAGCAGGACCTGGCGCTCGGCCACGAAGATCGTGGACACGAGGATGAAGCCCAGGAACGCCACGTGGGTCGAGAGCAGGAACACGAGACCCTTCTGGACGTTGTCCACGATCCGGCGGCCCTCGGCCAGGCCGAACATCAGCGTCGCGAACGAGTCGTCCCCCAGGACGAGGTCCGAGGCCTCCCGGGCGACCGCCGTGCCGCTCCCCATGGCGACCGCGACGTCCGCGCCGTGCAGGGCCGGGGCGTCGTTCACGCCGTCGCCGGTCACGGCCACGATCCGGTGGTCGGTCCGGGCCGCCCGCACCAGGCGCAGCTTCTGGTCCGGCGTGGAGCGGGCGACGACGTGGAGCGAGCCGAGCTCGCGGGCGACGCGCGCGTCGTCCCAGGACGCGAGCTCCTCGCCGGTCACGATCGCCTGCGCCTCCAGGCCCGCCTCGCGCGCGATCGCCCCGGCCGTGAGCGGATGGTCGCCCGTGACGACGGTGACCTGGATCCCGGCGCCCCGGGCCATCGCCATCGCCTCGCCGATGCCCGGCCGGATCGGGTCCGCGAAGCCGATCAGGCCGAGCATCCGCCATGGCCCGTCGTCCGCCTGGCCCGCCAGGGCCACCAGCCGCTCCCCCGCCGCCGCGGACGCCTCGATCAGCGCGGACCAGCGGCGGCGGCCTTCAGGCCCATCCGCGCCGTCGCCGATCCAGTCCAGCACGATCTCCGGGGCACCCAGCGCCAGGCCCTCCACGTGGCCGTCGCGGCGGGCGTGCGTCCGGGTGATGCGAACCGCGTCCGTCGCCGGCTCGGCGCGCACGAGCGCGCCGGCGTCGAGCGCCGTCTCGCCGCCGGCATCGGCCACCGCGGTGCGGAGTGCGATCGTGAACGATCCGGCGGCCACGTCCTCGCCCGGCCAGGCGTCCTCCTCGGCCCGCAGGGCCTGCTCCAGCAGCCGGGGTCGCCCTTCCCCGTCCGCCGGCCCGTCCAGGGTCCGCACCGAGGACACCTCCAGGCGGTTCTGCGTGAGGGTGCCCGTCTTGTCGGTGACGATGAGGTCCACCGCCCCGAGCGTCTCCTCCGCGTTCAGGCGGCGGACGAGGACCCCGCGCTTCAGGAGCCGGTACGCGCCCAGGCCCAGGATCACCGCCAGCAGGATCGGCGGCTCCTCCGGGATCGCCGCGATGGCGGCGGAGATCCCGGCCAGGATGTTCTCGCCCAGCGGGTGGCCGCGCAGGAACCCCATGCCGGTGGTGAAGGCGATCAGGCCGATGGCGACGACCAGCAGGATCCGGACCAGCCGGTCCAGCTCCCGCTGAAGCGGGGAGCGCCGGCGCTCGCGGGACGCCAGCCCACCGGCGATCCGGCCGAACTCCGTGGCCCGCCCGATGGCGACCACCGCCCCCTCGCCCCGCCCGCCGACGACGCCGGTGCCGGAATAGGCGATCGCCCGCCGGCCGGCCAGGGGCGTCGCCTCCATGTCCGGCTCCACCCGGCCCTCCTCCGGGATCGACTCCCCGGTGAGGACGCTGCGGTCCACGAGCAGGCGATCCGCCCGCAGGAGGCGCAGGTCCGCCGGCACCACGTCGCCGCCCTGGAGCAGGACGACGTCACCCGGCACGAGCGTCGCGGCCGGGATCACGGACACGCGGCCGTCGCGCCGCACCCGGGCGACCGGCGCGGAGGCGTCGCGGAGCGCCTCCAGGGCCCGCTCGCCGCGGTACTCCGTGATGACGTCCGCGCCCACGATGGGGAGCAGCCCGACCAGGACCAGCAGCCCGTCCCGCGGCTCGCCCACGAGGATCGCCAGGCCGCCGGCGAAGGCGAGCAAGAGGACGAACGGCTCCGTGACCGCCTCGAGGACCATCCGCCAGACGGACTCGCGCGTCGCCGCCTCGAGGGCGTTCGGGCCGCTCTCGGACGCTCGCCGGAGGGCCTCGTCCTCGGCCAGGCCGACGGCCGGATCGACCCCCAGCTCCGTCGCGACGTCGGCGGCGGGCCGCGCATGCGGCGGGACGCCCGGCCCGGCCCGGGGTGGGTGCTCGATGCCCGTCATCGCGCCACGACAGTACCCCCGCCGCGCCCCCGGCTGCAGCCGGTCGCCGCTCCGACACGTTGCCGGGCCGCCGCTGCGGGACGTTCGGCCCCGCCGACTTTCCCCGAGTGGCCCTTTGTCGTCGGGCTCCTGGTCCCGAGATTCTCGGCACCGACGACCATCGACGCCGACGATCCGAGGTCCTCCCCGACGTCGCGCCGTCGCTGGGCACCCGGACGGGCGGGCAGGGCCCGCCACCACGCGCCTGGAGGAGAGACACGATGGGCGAAGCCGGCGGGCTCCTCGCGAGCCACGTTCCCGGGTCCGGCGCGAGCACCGCGCCGCCGCTCCTGCCGCTCGATGGCAACGCCCCCCAGGGCTGGCTGGCCGAGGCGCTCCTCAGCCGCGGCATCAGCCGCCGGCGGTTCCTCGGCTTCGCCAGCGCGATGACGTCGCTCCTGGCCCTGCCGTCCGCCATGACGCCGCAGATCGTGCGGGCCCTGGAGACGACGAAGAAGCCGGTGGTCGCCTGGCTGGAGTTCCAGGACTGCGCCGGCAACACCGAATCGATGCTCCGCACCAGCCACCCGCCGATCGCGGACATCGTGCTGGACGCCCTGTCGCTCGAGTACCACGAGACGATCATGGCCGGTGCCGGCCACCAGGCCGAGGCCGTCCAGAAGAAGATCCACGACGAGGGTGGCTACATCCTCATCGTGGAGGGCTCGATCCCCACTGCCGAGAACGGGATCTACTGCACGATCGGTGGCCGGACCGCGATCGACATCCTGCGGGAGATGGCGGCCAACGCCGCCGCCGTGATCGCCGTGGGCGCGTGCGCCTGGGACGGCGGCTTCCCGCGCCTCGGCCCGACCGGGGCCGTGGGCGTGGGCGACATCATCGGCGACAAGCCGCTCGTCAACCTGGGCGGCTGCCCGCACAACTCGGCCAACACCGCGGCCGTGATCGTCCACTACCTCACGTTCGGCACGTTGCCGGCGCTGGACCAGTACGGCCGGCCGATGTTCGCCTACGGGCATCTGATCCACGACCAGTGCGAGCGGCGCGCCCACTTCGACGCCGGCCGCTACGTGGAGGCCTGGGGCGACGAGGGGCACCGCAACGGCTGGTGCCTGTACAAGATGGGCTGCAAGGGCCCCGCGGCCACCTACAACTGCCCGATCGTGCGCTGGAACGACGGCACCAACTGGCCGATCGGGGCCGGCCACGGCTGCGTCGCCTGCGCCTCACCGCGCTTCTGGGAGGCGATGAGCCCGTTCTACGAGCGGCTCCCCAACGTCAAGATGTTCGGGGTGGACGTGGACGCCCAGACGATCGGCCTCGCGGCCATCGGCTTCGTGTCCGTCGCCACGGCGGTCCACGCCGGCGGCGTGGTCGCGAGGCGCGCTCGGGAGCGCCGGCGGATGGCCACCGTCGCCGCCGACGGGACGGTCGTGCCGGTCGCCGCCGCCCCGCCGGAGGCTCCCGCTCCACCACCCGGGGGCACCCCCGAGCCACCGGCCCCGTCCACCCCCGCCTCGCCTGACGGCGACGGCCCGAGCGCCTGAGGAGAGGACGATGGCCGAACGGATCGTCATCGATCCCGTCACCCGGATCGAGGGTCACCTGCGCATCGAGGCCCAGGTCGAGAATGGCGCCGTCAGGGCGGCGTACTCCTCCGGCACGATGTTCCGGGGGATGGAGCTGATCCTCAAGGGACGCGACCCGCGCGAGGCGTGGATCTGGGCCCAGCGCATCTGCGGCGTGTGCACGACCGTCCACGCGCACACGTCCGTGTACGCGGTGGAGGCGGCCCTGGGCGTGGAGATCCCGCCCAACGCCCGGCTGATCCGCAACCTGATCACCGGCGCCCAGCACATCCAGGACCACGTCATCCACTTCTACCACCTGCACGCGCTGGACTGGGTGGACGTGACCGGTGCGCTCGAGGCCAACCCGGCCGCGACCGCCAGGCTCGCCCAGTCGCTCTCGCCGTGGCGCCTCAGCTCCGAGGAGTACTTCAAGGGCATCCAGGCGCGGGTCAAGAAGCTGGTGGACTCCGGGCAGCTGTCCCTGTTCGCCAGCGGGTACTGGGGCCACCCGGCCTACCAGCTGCCGCCCGAGGCGGAGCTGATGGCCGTGGCCCACTACCTGGAGGCGCTGACCTGGCAGCGCGAGGTCATCCAGGTCCACGCGGTCCTGGGCGGCAAGAACCCGCACCTCCAGACGTACCTGGTGGGCGGCATGGCCGCCGCCGTGGATCCCAACTCGCCCAACGTCATCAACTGGGAGCGGATCGACTTCATGCGCCAGCGCATCGCCCAGATGCGCGAGTTCGTGGAGCAGGTCTACGTCCCGGACGTGATCGCGGTCGCCGGGTTCTACCCCGAGTGGTGGGGCTATGGCGCGGGGCACAAGAACTACCTCTCCTACGGCGGGCTGCAGCAGGGCAACCGCGAGGACGAGGCCACCTTCGGCTTCCCGCGCGGCGTGATCGTCGGCGGGGACATCGGCACGCTGGTCAAGTTGGACCAGACGAAGATCACCGAGGCGATCGCCCACTCGTACTACGAGTACGGCGCTGGCGACGCCGCGGCGCTCCACCCCTTCGACGGCGAGACGAACCCGAAGTACGCGGGGCCCACGCCGCCGTTCACGGAGCTCGACGTCGAGGGCAAGTACTCCTGGCTCAAGTCGCCGCGCTACGACGGCATGCCGATGGAGGTCGGGCCGCTGGCCCGGCTGCTGGTGGGCTACGCCGCCGGCAACCAGACCATCCAGAAGCTGGTCAACGACGCGCTGACGGCACTCAAGCTGGAGCCGGCCGCGCTGTTCTCCACCCTTGGCCGGGTGGCGGCCCGCGCACTCGAGACCGTGTACCTGCTGGACAAGATGGACCAGTGGCTTGACGAGCTCGCCAAGAACATGGAACAGGGCGAGCTGCGCATCCACGACGGCTCCAAATGGGATCCGTCCACCTGGCCCGCCGAGGCCGAGGGCTGGGGCTTCCACGAAGCCCCGCGCGGCGCGCTGGGGCATTGGATCAGGATCAAGGACAAGAAGATCGAGAACTACCAGGCGGTCGTCCCGTCCACCTGGAATGCCGGACCCCGTGACGCGGATGGTCAGACGGGGCCGTACGAGGCGTCGCTGGAGGGCACGCCGGTCGCAGATCCGGAGCGTCCGCTGGAGCTCCTCCGGACGATCCACTCCTTCGATCCGTGCCTTGCCTGCGCGGTCCACGTCGTGGATGCCACGGGCAGGGAGCGGGTGCGCGTGGAGGTGCGGTGATGGCCGCCATCCCCCAGCACATCGACCTCAACCCGCCCGGCGACGTGGACGCAGAGGGCCACATCGGCTCGCAGCCGATCTACGTGTGGGAGGTCCCGGTCCGGGTCACCCACTGGCTGATCGTGATCTCCATCGTCGTCCTGGCCGCCACCGGGCTGTACATCCATGCCCCGTTCCTCGTGCCGTCCAAGCCGGTCGAGGCGTCGAGCCAGATGGCCACCGTACGGTACTGGCACGAGATCTTCGCGATCGTGTTCAGCCTCTCGATCGCCGTCCGCTTCTACTGGGGCTTCGTGGGCAACAGCTTCTCCAGCTGGCGCCAGGTCATTCCCCACCGCCGAGAGCAGTTCTACTGGATGGGGCAGATGTTCCGGTACTACACGTTCCGGCGTCGCCATCCCGTTCCGTACACCGGTCACAACCACCTGGCCGGGCTGGCCTACACCATCGTGTCGGTCGGGCTGTTCGTCCAGATCCTGACCGGGCTGCTGCTGTTCGGCTGGATCATGCAATCCGGCCCGTTTCATGACCTGTTCGGGTGGGGGAACTCCCTGCCGGGCGGGATCCAGATGGTCCGCAACCTGCACCACCTGCTGACCTTCCTGTTCGTCGCCTTCGCGATCCACCACGTCTACAGCGCGATCCTGGTGGACATCGAGGAGCGCAACGGCGTGGTGTCGTCGATCTTCAGCGGCTACAAGAACATCCGGCTGGACCGCACCGTGGAGGCCCTCGGCCTCGTGGGCCACGCTCCGGAGGAGAAGGCACGTTCCGCCGAGACCGAGAACGGCGCCTCGGGGTCCGGTGCAGCCGCCCCGGGGGGCGATGCCGATGCATGAGGCCGGCCTGCTGGCCGCGGCGGTGGCGGACGCCCTCGCCGCGGCCGGGTCCGGCCCCGGACGCCCCGATGAGCGTCCGGCCCGTCCTGCAGCCGTCGAGATCCGGGTCCACGACCCGATCCACGTGGCACCCGAGTCGGCCCGCCTCCACGCGGAGCTCGCGCTCCGTGCCTACGGCTGGGCGGACGTCCCGATCGAGATCGTGGCCGACCCGGTCACGTGCGCGGCCTGTGACGTCGTGAACGAGGCGCGGCCGGAGCACCCGTTCTGCGACGCCTGCGGCTGGCCGCTGCCGGATCGCGACGGGCACGCCGTGGAGGCCCTCATCCGCTGGGACGCGTCGGCCGGGGAGGCGCCGGCCGGGGACGCGCCGTTTGCCGACCCGGCCCCGGCCCCGGTCGCCACGTGAGCCGGTACGTCGTCCTGGGACTGGGCAATCGGCTGGAATCCGACGAGGCGCTGGGCGCGCTCGTCATCGAGCGACTCCAGGCGGAGCCCGCCCTCCTCGCGTCCCTTCCCGACCCCGCGTCCGTGGAGCTGATCGACGGCGGGACGGTGGGCCTCGGTCTGCTCCCGTACCTCGCGGACCTCGACGGCCTGCTGATCGTGGACGTCATCAACGCGGACCGGGAACCCGGGGCGCTGATCGACATGGAGGGCGAATCGCTGATCCGCCACGAGCAGGTGATGAGCGTCCACGACCTGGGGGCGGGGGAGCTGCTGGGCGCGCTCCACGTCATGGAGGACTGGCCGCGCCGGGTCCGGGTGGTGGGGCTGGAGCCGCTGGCGATCGAGCTGGGGCTGGACCTGACACCGCCAGTCGCGGCCGGGGTGCCGGCGCTGCTGGACGTGATCGCCGCCCACCTCGGGGAGTGGCAGCGCGCCGACGGGTAGCGCTGACGCGCAGCGCCACGCGGCGGCGCCGCCGATACACTCGGGCCGTGCGAGTCAGCGACGCCCCGCGAGGCGTCTTCATCACGCTCGAGGGACCGGACGGGTCCGGCAAGTCCAGCCTGATGCCGCGCCTCGCAGAGGTCCTCCGGCGCGGGGGCTGCGAGGTGGTCACGACGCGGGAGCCCGGGTCCACGCCCCTGGGCGAGCAGATCCGCCGGCTGGTGCTGGACACGGAGCCCCGGATCGATCGGACGGGCCTGGCGGACGCGCTCCTGTTCGCCGCCGCACGCGCCCAGCACGTGGCGGAGGTGATCCGGCCGGCCCTCGAGCGGAGCGCGGTCGTGGTCTGCGACCGCTACGCGGACTCGTCGCTCGCCTACCAGGGGGCCGGTTCCGGCGTGCCGATGGACGAGCTGCGTGCGGTCCAGCGGCTCGCCACGGGGGGCCTGGTGCCGGACCTGACGATCCTGCTGGATCTCCCCGTTGAGGCCGGCCTGCGGCGCAAGTCCGCGGAGGTCACCCGCTTCGAGGCGTTCCAGGACACCGCCTACCACGAGCGGGTGCGGGCCGCGTTCCTCGCGTTCGCGGCCGAGGAGTCGCGGCGGTACGTCATCGTGGACGCGACCGGCGACGAGGCGGCGGTCCTGGCCGGGGCGGTGGCGGCGTGCCGGCGCGTGGCGGACCGGGTGCCCTGCCTGGCCGCGGCACTCCTGGAGGAGCGTCCCCGGGGGAAGTAGCGGGCTCGGCCCGGCACGGCGGCCCGTCAGTCCCAGATGTCGATCTGCGGCAACCCGGCGATCCCGAGCGCCTCGTTCAGCTCCGCGCAGTGGTAGATGTCGTGGCTGAAGATCCGCTGGATGATCGAACCGCGCGTGTACGCTGTTTCCTCGGCGCCGAACGTCCGGCGGATCTCCTCGCCCAGCATGTCCACGGTCCATCGGTCCAGGGCCCCCTCGACGATCCGGAAGGTCGCGTCGAGCGCACTGGCGAGCCCGTCGGCGTCCAGCGGATGGTCCAGGTCCTCGTCCCCGGGGCAGTGGTAGAGGGCGTTCGGGAACGGCGTGGCTGCCGCGCCCGGTTCACCGGCGAAGCCGCAGAGCCAGGACACCCGCTGGCAGGCGGTGTGGCCCACGGTCGCCCAGAGCGGCCACCGCTCGGGTGACGGGCGGATCGCGAGCTGCTCATCGGTCAGCGTCGCGACGGTGTCACGGAGGCGCCGGTTGACCAGGGGCCAGAGGCTGTACGCGGGCCGAATCGTCTCGCCGCCCATGCCGAAGTCGCCCACCCGGGGGCCGGGGCCTCAGCCGGCGGCCTCCGCGATCCGCGCGCGGCCCTCGGCGCCGGACAGGGCCGCGCGGGCCGCGGCCAGCAGCGCCTCCGCGTCCGCGCCGTCCTGCGGGAAGCGGGCCACGCCGGCCGAGATCGAGACCCGCTGCTCCCCGACGGCGTCCAGCTTCGAGATCCCGTCCAGCACGCGCCGGGCCACGGTCACGCCCGCGGATCCCGGGGCGACCAGCACGAACTCGTCCCCTCCGGTGCGCGCGATCGTGTCCACGAGCCGAACGCTCTCGGCCAGCACCGCGGCGACCTGGCGCAGCACCTGGTCCCCGGCCCGGGACCCGGCGGCGAGGTTGAGCGCCGTGAACCCGTCCACGTCGAACAGCGCAACGGACACCTCGGAGGCCTGGCGCTGCGCGCGCGCCACCTCCAGCTCCAGGATGCGGTGCAGCGTGCGCGCGTTGGACAGGCCGGTCAGCGGGTCCGTGTGGGCGACCCGCTCGAACCACTCGGCGCGCTCGGCGGCCAGGGACTGCGCCCGGTGCGCCGCGATCGCCGCCGCGGCGAGGTCCGCCACGCCGACCAGCAGCGTTTCCTCGGTCGTGCCCACCTCGTGGGCGCCCGGCCAGCCGAACGAGAGCACGCCGACGCCCTGCTCCACCCCCCGCTCCGAGACGACCAGCGGCAGGTCCACGCCCGTCATCTGGTCCCCGGCAGGCGTTCGGCCGATGCGGCCCAGGGAGCCCGTGCGATCCACGGCGGCCCGGTGGATCGGGTGGTCGATGGAGTCGATCACCTCCGCCGCGAAGGCGTCCAACACGGCGTCGGCCATGCCCAGCGTCAGCAGCAGCTCCAGCCCACCCTGCTCGTCGAGCGTGAACAGCGAGGCCACCGGTGCGCCGACTGCCGCGGCGCCGGCCTCCACGATGACCGACAGAGCGCCATCAAGGTCGTTCGCGCGCGCCAGGGCGGCCGCGCCCGCGGACAGGACGGTGAGCGAGCCGCCGGCGCCGGTGTTGTCGGACACGATTGCCTCCGGGTGCTGCTCGATCGACACTGGCCGTCCGGATCCGCGGGCGGCGCCCTCGTGCGCGAATCGAGGCGAGTCGGCATCGTACACCCGCTGTTCGGCCCGAGAGGCCGTGGTGCGGCCCGGAGCGGGATCACCAGCCCCGCAGCGCAGTGTCACGGCTCGCCCGGTCGGCTATCCTCCCCTCGATGAAGCTCGTCGTGGCCATCGTGCACAACGAAGACGCGGGCACGCTCGTGGACGCCCTCCTCGAACGCGAGTTCCGGGCGACGCGACTGCAGTCGTCGGGCGGGTTCCTCAAGCAGTCCAACGCCACGGTCATGCTGGGCGTGGAGGACGACGAGGTGGACGAGGTCCTGGGCATCGTGCGCGAGGCGTGCCAGGCGCGCACCCAGATCGTGAACCCGATGCCGCCGATCATGGAGCCGGGCGAGTTCTTCATGCCCTACCCCCTTGAGGTCGAGGTCGGAGGCGCCACCGTCTTCGTCCTTCCCGTGGAGCGCTTCGAGCGCCTGTGAGGCCCGTGTGAACCGGCTGATGCGCAAGGTCCTGCTCTGGCTTGCCCGCAACGCCTGGATGCGCGAGCGGCTGCCGCAGCTCCCGTTCATGCGGCGGGCGGTTCGCCGGTTCATGCCCGGCGAGGAGATCGAGGACGCGCTCCGGGCCGCGGTGGACCTCCAGGTGCTGGGGATCGGCACCCTGTACACGCGGCTGGGCGAGAACCTGACCGAGATCGCCCAGGCGCAGGCCGTCGCGGACCACTACCTGGGGCTGCTGGAGCGCATCAAGGCCGCCGAGATCGACGGCGAGATCAGCGTCAAGCCCACCCAGCTGGGCCTGGACGTGGACGAGGACGCCTGCTTCGAGCTCCTGCGCACGCTCGCCGCCGCCGCGGAGACCCAGGGATCCTGTCTGTGGATCGACATGGAGGACAGCAGCTATGTGGACCGGACGCTGGATCTCTACCAGCGGCTCCGGGCGTCGCACCCGCGGACCGGCATCTGCCTCCAGGCCTACCTGCGCCGGACGGCCAAGGACGTGGAGCGGCTGCTGCCGATCGGGCCGGCCATCCGCCTGGTGAAGGGCGCCTACGACGAGCCGAAGGCGGTCGCGTTCCGCTCGAAGAAGGAGGTGGATGCCAACTTCCTGGGCATCGCCGTGACCCTGCTGCGCGAGAGCCGGACGCGGCCGATCCGCCTGGGCCTCGGCACCCACGACGTGGAGCTGGTGGAGCAGATCGCCGGCCATGCCGCCGCGGCCGGCATCGGCAAGGGCGCCTTCGAGGTCCAGATGCTGTACGGCATCCGGGCGAAGGAGCAGCGCCGGCTGGCGCGCAACGGCTACCGGGTCCAGGTCCTGATCGCGTACGGCGCCGCCTGGTACCCGTGGTACATGCGCCGGCTGGCGGAGCGGCCCGCCAACGTCCTGTTCGCCCTTCGCCAGCTGCTGCCCGGCTGACGGTTGACCGTTGATCGCGGGCGGCGCGGCGAACGGCCCGGACCACCGATGCCCTCCCGAATCGACGCCCTGGAGGCCGCCGCGCCCGACATCGTGAGCGCCTGGCGAGGCATCGACGAGGGCGCGTTCCTGTCGGTCCGGCGCCAGGTCAGGCGGGGTGCGGGTCCGGGCACGGCGGGCCGGATCGCGCGGCAGCTGGCCGCGGTCGCCGCGACCCTGTCGGACGTCGTCGCACAGCTCCCCGAGGGTGCCTTCGCGATGTCCGGCGGGGAGTCCGACTGGAACGTCGCGCAGGCATTGGGCCACGCGGCGGACGCGCGGGCGGGACTCGCGACCGCGGGAGCGCGGGCGGCGAGCGGACGATGGCCCGCGGATGCGCCCAGCGTGACCCCCGGCGTCCCCGGCCCGCCGGACGCCTCCCGCGAGCAGCTGCTCCATCGCATCGAGACCAGCCAGCGGATCGTCGAGCGAGCGGCGCGCACCATCGAGGGCCACGAGACGGACCCCTGCCCCCTGGACCACCCGCTCGTGGGCAGGCTCCGGTGCGGCGAGTGGCTGCTGTTCGCCGGCGTCCACGACCTGATGCACCTCGAGCAGCTGGAGCGCCTGGCGAGCCCCGACGCTGCGCCGGCCAGCCCGGAGGACACCCCGTGAGCCTGCGCCCCGACCTCGTCGAGTGCTGGGTGTTCCGGGTCGCCCCGCCGAGGGGCCCGGAGGACGTGCGCACCGACAAGGAACGCCTGGAGATCCTGCTCATCCGCCGCGCCCCGGACCGCATCTTCCCCGGCCTGTGGCAGTGCGTGACCGGCGGCATCGAGCCCGGCGAGCGGGTGCCCGGGGCCGCCATGCGCGAGGTCCGCGAGGAGACCGGCTTCGGCGCCGACGACGTCGAGACCTTCTTCGACCTCGACCAGGTCGCCCCCTTCTACGACGAGGGCACCGACGCCGTCGTCGTGAGCGCCATCTTCGCCGCGCGGGTCCGGCCGGACGCCGTGGCCCGTCCATCCCACGAGCACGACGAGATCCGATGGGTGCCCGCCGCGGAGGCGCCCTCGATCGCCGTGTGGCCGTCCTACACGGAGTCCGTCCGGCGGGTGCGGGACCAGCTGCTGGACCCGGTCTCCGCCCGCTGGTTCGCGCTGGACGCGGATGGCCGGCGGGTGGCGAGGCGGCCCGCGGAAGGCTGACGCCAGGCGGACCTCAGTACCGATCCGGGACGAAGGTCTGCTCGTCCATCGGCGGGCGGACGTAGCCGCGATCCGGCTCGCGCGGTGGCAGGACGATCGGCTCGGGCGTGAGGTCCTCGTACGGGATCAGCGACAGCAGGTGACCGATCACGTTGAGCCGGGCGCGCTTCTTGTCGTCCGCGTTGACCACGTACCAGGGCGCCTGCTTGATGTCGGTGTAGCGGAACATCTCGTCCTTGGCCATGGAGTACTCCACCCAGCGCGCCCGGGACTGGAGGTCCATCGGCGACAGCTTCCAGCGCTTGGTCGGGTCCTTGATGCGGGCCTGGAAGCGGCGCTCCTGCTCCGCGTCGCTGACCGAGAACCAGTACTTGACCAGGATGATCCCCGACCGGACCAGCATCCGCTCGAACTCCGGGCAGGAGCGGAAGAACTCCTCGATCTCCTCCGGCGACGCGAAGCCCATGACCCGCTCCACGCCGGCTCGGTTGTACCAGGAGCGGTCCAGCAGCACGATCTCGCCGGCCGCGGGCAGGTGCGGCACGTAGCGCTGGAAGTACCACTGGGACCGCTCGCGCTCCGTGGGCGCGGGCAGCGCCACGACGCGGGTGATGCGCGGGTTGAGCGCGAGGGTGATGGTCTTGATGGCGCCGCCCTTGCCGGCCGCGTCACGCCCCTCGAAGATCACGACGACCTTGAGGCCCCGGGCGCGGACCCACTCCTGGAGCTTGGACAGCTCCACCTGGAGCCTGGAGAGCTCCTCGAGGTACTGCTTGTTGGAGATCGGCTTGATGCCCCGGGGCGGGTCGTGGGGCGGCTCGTCCCAGCCGTGGGCCGGACCCTCGTCGTCCGTCGGCGTCGCACCCGCCGCCCTGGGCGCCTTCGTCTTCGACTTCGCCATCGCCTGCCCCTCGTCCCATTGCCGGCTCGGGTGCCGCGCCCGGATTGCGCGTCGATTATGGCCCCCTGCGCGGGCCGGTAGACTGTGCCGACGCAGCGTCTGGAGCGGCATTGGGCGAGAGGTCGGCGGCATGACGGACACGTTGGCGAACCGGCGGGTGTTCCGCTCCAAGGTGGACACGATCCGCCCCACCTATGGGTTCGACGACGTGTCGCTGGCCCCCGGCACGGACACGGTGGATCCCGCGGACGTGGAGCTGGCGCAGGACTTCTGCGGGATCCCGCTGGCGATCCCGGTGCTGGCGGCGGCCATGGACGCGGTGGCCGATGTGCGGCTGTCCGGCGAGCTGGCGCGCCTGGGCGGGCTGTCGATCCTGAACCTGGAGGGGGTCCAGTTCCGGTACGACGACCCCACCGAGGTGCTGGCCCGGATCGTGGACGCACCGGACGAGCAGGTGCAGTCCGTGCTGGCCGAGGCCTATGCGGCGCCGATCCGCGAAGAGCTGATCGCCCGCCGGATCGAGGAGCTGCACGCGGCGGGCTCCAGGGCCGCCCTGTCCGCCACGCCGGGGGTGGCGCGGCGCTTCGGGCCGTTCTGCGCGGATCACGGGGCGGACCTGTTCCTGGTGCAGTCGCAGGTGTCGTCCGCGCGGCACCTGGCCACGGGCTATGAGCCGCTGTCCCTGGCGGACTTCACGCGCTTCATGCCGATCCCCGTGGCCGTCGGGAACACCACCAATGCGGAGGCGGCCTACCAGCTGATGGAGCAGGGGGCCGCCGCGGTCTTCGTGGGCGTGGGCCCGGGCGCCGCGTGCACGACGCGCGAGGTGCTGGGGATCGGGATCCCGCAGGTCACCGCGATCTGCGACGTGGCGGCCGCGCGCGACCAGTACCACGCCGAGACCGGGCGCTACGTGCCGGTGGTCGCGGACGGCGGGATGAAGCGCGGCGGGGACCTCGCCAAGGCGCTGGCCTCCGGGGCGGACGTTGTGATGCTGGGTTCCCCCCTGGCGCGCGCGTCCGAGGCGCCGGGCGGCGGGACGAACTGGGGGATGGCCGCACCCTCGCCGGTACTGCCGCGCGGGACGCGGATCCGCGTGGGCACGTCCGGATCGCTGGACCAGATCCTCAACGGCCCGTCGCACGTGGTGGACGGGACACAGAACCTGGTCGGAGCCGTGCGCCAGTCGATGGCCGCGCTGGGCGCCCGCACGATCGCCGACATGCACGAGGTGGAGATCGTCTACGCACCGTCCACGATCACCGAGGGGAAGTCCTGGCAGCTGCGCGGCAAGTAGCCCGGAGGGGGTGGCGCCCCGACCGTGGCGCTGTCCGATCCGCCGCGCTTCCCGCCTGCCGCGACCGCAAGACGCTCAGCGCGACGCCCGCGCGTCCTCGCCGGGGATCCCCAGGGCAGCAAGCTCCGCCGCGAACGCCTCGAGCTCCTCCACGCCCACGTAGAACGCGGGCACGTCGAGCCCCGACCAGCGCACGGGCGTCGAGAAGTCCATGCGCACGCCGCCCCGCGGGCTGCCGGCGAACGTGAAGTCGCCGTGGCGGACGCTCCGCCGGACGCCCACTGCCGTGATCCAGCGCCAGGGCCCCTCGATCCGCCAGCGGGTGATGTTGGACACCGGCGCCCGGAGCTCGAACCGGCCGAAGCGGGCGACCATCTCGCCGTCATCGACCACGGCCCACGCGTTGTCCTGGCGCACGCCGAAGATCACGCGCAGCAGGGGCGCGGACCGGGGCCCGATGCGGATGGGGTAGCGCCTGGGGGTCATGCCGCGTTCCAGCCTATCCGGAGGCGCCGTCAGCCGAGGCCCAGCGCCCGCAGCACGGCATCCGCGTCGGGGAGGTGGCCGGCCTCCGCGAAGCGGCGGAGGTGCTCGCCCGACCGCGGCTCCGAGGCCGCCGCCTGCGCGAACAGCGCGCGCGCCTCGGCCTCGCGACCGTCCTGCGCCAGGCCGACCGCCGCCCACAGCAGGATCATGTCGTCCTCGGGGGCAAGCGCCGCCGAGGTTCGACGGGCGGCCAGCGCCCCCTCCGCGTCACCGCGCAGGAACGCCCGCTCGGCCTCGTCCATGGCGTCGTAGGCGCGGGACAGCCGCACCAGCCGGGCCAGCTCGCCCAGCGGGTCGCGATGATCCTCGACACGGAGGTCGATGCGCCGGGCCCAAGGCGGCGTCGGCGCCTCACCCGGGGCCCCGTCGCCCCTGCCCACCACGATGGCGGCCGACTGACGCCCGCGCACGTCGCCGCCCTCGCCCTCGGCCGCGCGCAGGGCCGCCAGCAGCCGGTCCGCCAGGTCGCCTGTCGCTGCCCCGAACGCCGCCAGCATCGCGGCCGGCACCGTGGACCGCTCCATCATGTTGGCCTGGATGCTCACCCCGGGCGCCACCAGGTGCGAGGCGTACCGCACGCACCGCGACCCCGTGTGCGCCGCGGATCGCCCGGTCGCGTCCACCATGCCCACCTGGCGCACGGCCTCATCGGCGTCCTCGGCGAGGAGCGCGGCCAGCGCCTCGTCCGGGGCCCTTCCCGCCCGCATCAGCCGGAGCCCGTGAAAGCCGTACGAGACCTCCACGAACGACTGGGTCGCCACGGCCCCCACGCCCGGCTCCACCCACGGCACGACGCTGCCCACCCCCAGCCAGCGGGTCTGGACGGCGACCCCCAGCTCCCCGGTGGCGGGATCCAGCGCGACGATGGAGTACGTCATGGGGCACCTCGGGAGGGGGTCCGGCCGGTAGACTCAGCGCACACCATCGCAGATCGCGCGGGAGGCGTCATTGACCGAGCCGGAGGAGTCCGCAGAGCCCGAGGCGGGCGCGGCGGACCAAGCCCCCGCCCCCGCCACGGACCGCGGCAAGACCGTCCACGGCGAGGCGGCCAACGCCGGCCACCGGGTCCTCGCCCCCGACGACGCGGAGGTGGAGGCGTACCTGGAGGTCGCGCTGGACGCGCCCGCGCCGGAGCGCACGCCCGCGGACCGCCCGCCGGCCGCGGCCACGATCCCGGAGCCTGGCACCGTCGCCGTCCTGGACTTCGGCAGCCAGTTCGCGCAGCTGATCGCCCGCCGCGTCCGGGAGCTCAACGTCTACTCGGAGCTGCTCTCCCACGACACGCCGCTGGCGGAGCTGGAGCGCCGCGGTGTCAAGGCGGTGATCCTGTCCGGCGGCCCCAACTCGGTCTACGACGCGGGCGCCCCGAAGGCGGACGCCTCGATCTGGAGCGGCCGCATCCCCGTGCTGGGCATCTGCTACGGCGCCCAGCTGATGGCCCTGGAGCTGGGCGGGGACGTGCTGCCGGCCGCCAAGCGGGAGTACGGGCCGGCCACGGTCCTCGTGACCAGCGACGACGGCCTGTTCACCGGCATCGACCGCGAGCAGCCGGTATGGATGAGCCACGGCGATTCGATCACCCGGCTGCCGGAGGGCTTCCACGCCACCGCCCAGACGGAGTCCACGCCGTTCGCGGGCCTGGCCGCGCCGGATCGCGGCCTGTACGGGATCCAGTTCCACCCCGAGGTCGTGCACACGCCGCGCGGCCGCGAGGTGCTGCGCAACTTCGTGACCGGGATCGCCGGCATCGCGCCGACCTGGACGCCCGCCAACTTCGTGGAGTCCACGGTGGCCGAGATCCGCGACCGCGTGGACCGGCACGCGCGCGAGACCGGGTCGGACGGCAAGGTCATCTGCGCCCTGTCCGGCGGGGTGGATTCGGCCGTGGCCGCCGCCCTCGTCCATCGCGCGGTGGGCGACCGGCTGACCTGCATCTACGTCGATCACGGGCTCATGCGCAAGAAGGAGTCCGAGCTCCTGCGGGCGACCTTCGAGGCCAACCTGGGCATGCGGCTGGTGATGGTCGACGCCCGGGAGCGCTTCCTGGCCCGCCTGGCCGGCATCACGGACCCGGAGCACAAGCGCCGGATCATCGGCGACGAGTTCATCCGGGTGTTCGAAGAGGAGGCGACGAAGCTGGGCCGGATCGACTTCCTGACCCAGGGGACGCTGTACCCGGACGTGATCGAATCCACCACGCCCGAGACCAAGACGGCCCAGAAGATCAAGACCCACCACAACGTGGGCGGGCTGCCGGCCGATCTGCGCTTCCAGCTGATCGAGCCGCTGCGCTACCTGTTCAAGGACGAGGTGCGGCTGGTGGGCCTGGCGATGGGCCTGCCGGAGGCGATGGTCCACCGCCAGCCGTTCCCGGGTCCCGGCCTCGCGATCCGGATCATCGGCGAGGTCACCGCGGAGCGGCTGGACACGCTGCGGGACGCGGACTGGATCGTGATCGACGAGATCAAGGCGGCCGGCCTGTACAGGAGCGTGTGGCAATCGTTCGCGATCCTCACACCCGTCCGCTCCGTGGGCGTGATGGGCGACGGGCGGACCTACGCGAACGTGGTCGCAATCCGGGCGGTCACCTCCGAGGACGGGATGACCGCGGACTGGGCCAAGCTGCCGTACGACGTGCTGGGGAAGATCTCGTCGCGGATCGTGAACGAGGTTCCGGGCGTCAATCGGGTCGTGTACGACATCTCGTCCAAGCCCCCCGCCACGATCGAGTGGGAATAGGGAATAGCCTGATCGGGGGATGTCGGGCCGCAATGCGAGGGTTACAGTGCGCGCATGGCCGATCCGATGACCGGTTCGAACACCCGCTGCCCGTGGTGCTCGGCCGCGCTCCCCGCCCCTGACCTCGAGCACTGTCCGTCCTGCGGAGCGGTGCTCGCGATGGCGACGGGGACCGAGCCCGACATCCGGGGGGTGACGACGCTGGACCCGGAGGCCATTCTCAGGGCCCGGTCCGAGGCCTCGCGGCCTCGGAGCCGGATCCTGTCGTTCATCACCGGCGAGGAGCCGGTGGAGGTGGACGAGAAGGAGGCCGCGTCCTTCGCCCCGCCGTCGGTGGAGGTCCGCCGGGAGATGCTCCGCCTCCAGCTGGAGGCGGAGCGTGCGGACCTCGAGGCCGAGTCCATCGCCCTCAAGTCGGACGTGGTGGTGGAGCACGGGATCTCCCTGACCGACATGGCCGCCGAGGACGCGGGCGAGGAAGCCGGGGACGCGTCCGGCGATGGGGGCGAGCAGCCCCGGACCGGCGAGCAACCCTCGACCGGCGCGTAGCCCTCCGGCCGACGCGCACGAACCGGCGACGCGGGACGAGCCGGTATCCTCGGCCGGTGCCCGAACGACTCCCACTTCCCGGTCCGTCCTTCCTGCGCCAGCAGGAGCTCAGCGTCGGTGGCCGCCGTCTCCAGGCCGGCATGGGGAAGCCAATGGACGGGCCGGACGAGTGGTGGCTCGCCGTGCTGTGGGTCACCGACGACGAGGGGGTCGTCAGCTTCCGGGAGGTCGGACCTCCCTCCGGACCTCCGCCGGGTCCACCGCTCATGCGCCTCGGCCCCTCGTTCGCGGGCAGCCTGTCCGGGCTGATCCGCGAGGAGGACGGGCGGCTCGCCATCAAGCTGGCCACGCTCTACCCGCCGGACGACCCGGTCCAGCCCTGGCGCTGCCCCCTGGTGATCCGCGCAGCGTTCCGCTGGGAGCCGGCCCGCGCGACCACGATGCGAGCGAACCAGCTGGCGGAGCAGGTGCTGGCCGGCTTCCGGCGCGCCGTGGAGTCGCTGCATCGCCCCTGAGGCCGGCCCGGGCCCCTGAGCGAGCCTCCAGCGGCCCCTAGCGCGCTCCGGACCCGGACGCCCTAAACTCACCCGAGGATGCCCGACCTGTTCGATGAGTTCATGAAGGAGCTGGAGCGCCGCCGCGCCGAAGCCGAGCGCGCCGAGGCGGAGGCCCGCTCGCCCCGCCGCCCGGGTGATCCGTCACCGGGGGACACCGAGCGGGACCGCGCCAAGGACGCAGATGCCCACATGACCGACGAGAGGACCGACGCTGGCGAGGAGCCGGTCGACGCCGACGATCAGGCCGGCATCGACGCCGAGGACGAGGACGCGGACACCGACACCGACCGCGACGCTCCTGAGCCCACCCCGATCCGCCGCCGCGGCGCCGCCGGTGCGCCGCCGCGAAGGCCGAAGGACGGCAAGCCCGTGGGCGGACCGGACGATGGAGCGGCCGGCCCCACTGTCGGGGGGGTCCTGCGCCGAATGGGGCTGGCGGCGGTGTTCGCCGCCATCGTCCTCGTCGTGCTCATCGGCGGGATCATCGTCGACCTGGCAACGGATGCGATCTGGTACCAGAGCGTCGGATTCGACAGCGTCTTCTGGACCCGGCTGCGGGCGCAGGTGGGCCTGTTCGCGATCGCCGGCATCGTGGCGGCCGTCGTGCTGCTGGGCAATCTCTGGCTGGCCGGCAAGCTCGCCCCGCCCCCGGACCCGGAGCGACCCGGCCGCATCCGCGTTTGGAGCGAGCGCATCTCGGAGTCCCAGCGCCGGGCCGATCTCAACGCGCGCATGTCCGGCGGCCCGGCACGCGGTCCGTTCGGCGCGCCCGGCGGCCCCGGCGGCCGCGAGGAGGCGGCATTCAGCTTCGACGTCGGCGACCTGCCCGACCTCGTCCCCCTCGCTGCCTGGATCCTGGGCGGCTTCGCGCTCCTGGTGGCGCTCGGCGTCGCCGGCGCGGTATCGGGCGCCTGGGAGACGCTCCTCCTGTGGGCCAACCGGGTGGCGTTCTCGCCGGACGCCAGCGTCACCGACCCGGTGTTCGCACGCGACATCAGCTTCTTCCTGTTCGAGCTGCCGTTCTTCCGCGAGGTCCAGGCCATCGTCAACGGCCTGCTGCTCGCCGCGCTCGCCATCGCGGTGGCGCGGTACCTCGTTGCCGCCACCCGCGGTGGAGAGGTGTTCATCACCCGGGTGCGCGTCCACCTCGCCGTGCTCGGGGGCCTGTACCTGCTCTCGGTCGCGTTCGGCTACCAGCTGGACAAGTTCGAGCTGGTGTACAGCGGCCAGGGCGTCGCGACGGGCGTGTCGTTCACGGACGCCAATGCGCGGTTCCTTGCCTACGACGTGCTCACGGTCCTGTCCGGCCTCGCCGGCGCACTCCTGGTTGCCGGCGCCTTCACCCGCTGGATGTGGCCACTGGGCGTCATCGTGGGAGTCTGGTTCGCTGCTTCCATCGTGCTCGGACGGCTGTACCCGGAGGTGGTCCAGCGGTTCAGCGTGGATCCCAACACGTACGCCCAGGAGGAGCGCTACATCGCCAACAACATCGCGATGACCCGCCTCGCGTTCGGGATCGACGACTGGGAAGCCCAGCCCTACGGCGGCGCCGCGCCGCTCACGCGCGAGGCCATCCTATCGGAGAAGGACACCTTCACCAACGCCCGCCTGTGGGACTACCGCCCGCTGCAGACGACGCTGGACCAGCTCCAGACGGTGCGTCAGTACTACGACTTCGTCGACGTGGACACGGACCGCTACATCGTGGACGGCGAGCTGCGCCAGGTGATGCTGTCGGCCCGGGAGCTGGCGATCGAGAAGAACCCCGAGGCGACCAGCTGGGTCAACCAGCGGATCATCTACACCCACGGCATCGGCCTCGCCATGGTGCCGGTCAACGAGGTCACCCTCGAGGGCCAGCCGCGCCTCTGGATCCGGGACCTGCCCCCGATCTCGACGGCCGGCGCGCCCGAGATCACCCAGCCCCGTATCTACTTCGGCGAGGCAGACGACCACTACGTGGTGCTGGGGGCGCGCCAGGCGGAGTTCGACTTCCCGCGCGACACCGGCGGCGCCGTCAGCGAGGAGAAGACGTCCTGGACCGGCACGACCGGCATCCGGCTCGATTCCACCCTGCCCCGCCTGCTGTTCGCGCTCCGGTTCCGGGATCTCGATCTCCTGATCTCGGACCAGATCCAGAGCGAGAGCCAGCTGCTGTTCAACCGGACGCTGAACGAGCGGCTTGGCCGGATCGCGCCGTTCCTCCGCTACGACAAGGACCCCTACCTGGCCGTGGATGACGCAGGACGCCTGCTGTACATCCAGGACGCCTACACGACGAGCGCGCGCTTCCCGCACGCCACGTGGTTCGACCCGGGCGAGCTGGGCGCGGGCACCGGCCTATGGGGGGGGCCGCTGAACTACCTGCGCAACAGCGTGAAGATCACCATGGACGCGTACGACGGCACGATGCGCTTCTACGTCCAGGACCCGTCCGATCCCCTGATCCGCGCCTGGCAGGGCGTGTTCCCGGGGCTGTTCGAGCCCATCGACGGTCTGCCGGCGGGGATCGCGCCGCACCTGCGGACTCCGGAGGAGCTGTTCAACGTCCAGACCCGGATGTACGGGCGATACCACGTCAAGGATCCGCTGGTGTTCTTCTCCAACAACGACCGCTGGACGATCCCGGCTCCGCAGACCAACGAGCAGAGCCTGCCGTCCGAGGCCTACTACGTCGTGATGCGCATGCCCGGGGAGGCCAAGGCCGAGTTCCTGCTCCTCCAGCCCATGATCGCCGCCAGCAGGCCGAACATGATTGCCTGGGTGGCGGCGCGCAACGACCCACCCAACCTCGGGGCGACGCGCGTGTACCAGTTCCCCGCCGACACCACGATCTTCGGCCCGGCCCAGATCGAAGCCCGGATCGACCAGGACCCGGTGATCAGCGCCCAGATCACGCTCTGGAACACGAGTGGCAGCCGGGTCATCCGGGGCAACCTGATCGTGGTCCCCGTGGGCGACTCCCTGATCTACCTGCAGCCGGTGTACCTCCAGTCCACGTCGGCCGCCTTCCCCGAATTCCAGAAGATCGTGGTCGCCAGCCCCACCACCGTCGTCTGGGCCGACGGCCTGGAGGCGGCCCTGACGGGCCTGCTCGACGCGCAGGGCGGTGGTCCCGGCGCCTCGCCCACCCCCGGGCCCGGCGCCTCGCCGACGCCAGGCCCCGGCGCCTCGCCCACACCGCGCCCCACGACGCCGCCCGGCGCCGAGCTGCCGGAGGACGTGGCGGGTCTGATCGAGTACGCGAACACGCACTTCGAGGCGGCGCAGGCGGCGTTGCGGGCCGGAGACTTCGCCACCTACGGCGACGAGATGGAGCTGGTCGAGGCGGCTCTCCAGCGGCTGAGCGAGCTCTCCGCCTCGCCGGGGGCGTGACGGCGACTGCCGCCGGGGCCTGACGTTGGTGACGGTGGACGCCGTGACGCCGGATCTCGCCGCACCGCCGGCCACACCGCCGGCGCGAACCTCGTGGCGGGCGGTGCTCGGGGCAGCGATCGTCGCCACGCTCGTCAACCCGGGATCGTGGGCGTTCGGGCTTGCCGGCTTCCTGGCCGGTGGGGGCCTGCTGCTCGTTGCCTGGCCGATCCTCGTGCTGCCCACCCCGACCGGCCTCCAGAGCCTGCTCGGCGGCCCCGCGATGACCCTCGTGTTCGGCACCGTGTCCACGGCGCTGATCCTGCTGATCGCCGCGGGGTTGACCGCTGTCGTCGCCGTCGTGATCGCGGGTTGCTGGGTCGGAGGATGGGCTGAGCGACAGGGGATCGCGGTGGCGCTCGAGGCCGCGGTGGATGAGGGTCTGCTGCGAGCTCCGGTGCCGGGCGTCCCGGGCGCGCCGGGCGCCGGGCGCGTCGCGATCGTCCGGCTGCTGTCCCTGCTGCCGGTGATCCTGGTCCTCGGTCTCGCGTGGACGCCCGTGTACCGGGCCGCATATCGCCAGCTGACCGTGCCCGACGAGCTGGTCACGCCGCTCCCGCTCCGGGTGATGCAGGACGTGCCCGGCCTGGTGGCCGCGATCGTCCTGGTCTGGCTGGTGTCCGATGCGGCGGGTGCCGTGGGCGTGCGGAGGCTCGTCCTGGAGCGGCGCGGCGTGGTGACGTCGTGGCTGCTGGGCTGGGTGGACCTCGCCCGCTCGCCCGTCCGGGTGCTCGGGACTCAGCTCGTCGGGCTGTCGGTGCTCGTGCTGGCGATCGCTCCCGCGATGCTCGCGGTCGGAACTGGTTGGGAGCACGCCCGCGAGGCCCTGGTCGACGGCCGCGCCCCGATCACGGTCGTGGCCGCCGTCGCGACCTGGATCGCGATGTGGCTGGGCGGGCTGGTGCTGGGAGGGGTCGCCGCGGCCTTCCGGAACGCCGCCTTCACGTTCCTGGCCATGGTTCGCCGTCACCCGGGGGACGGAAGACCCGTCTGAGCGCACGGTCGGCGGCCCGGTGAGCCGACGGTCGATCCACCGACTGCCGGGTCACCCGGTGTGCCCTGTTACACTGCCGGTCGCCCCGTGCAAACGGGCGCCGCACGGCCCGCTTGGAGGCAGCCACCTCTCGCATGGAAGAGATCTTCAACACGATCGGCGACACGATCGGCGGGTTCTTCGACACCCCGATCGTGCAGTTCTCGATCCAGGCGCTGGCCGTCTACGTCGTCATCCTGTGGCTGGCGTCGGCCTACTGGGCCTTCCGCGACATGCAGCAGCGGTCGGACAACCCCGTCATGCCCTATCTGGCGGCCGCGCTGATCGTGCTGTTCACGCCGGTCCTGTTCGTGTTCGGGGTCATCGTGTACAAGATCGTCCGGCCACACGAGAAGATCGGCGAGGTCTACGAGCGGAACCTGGCGGAGGAGGCGCTGCTGGCAGAGGTCGAGACGATCCGGACCTGCCCATCCTGTTCCCGCCGGGTGCACGACGAGTGGATCATCTGCCCCACCTGCCGAACGCGTCTGAACCGCGTGTGCGCCAACTGCGGCCGCTTGGTCGGCCTGGACTGGTCGTTGTGCGCCTGGTGTGGTCGTGACTTCGAGCGGGCCGACATCGCCGCGCTCGAGCCGATCTCCGGTGGTCTGCCCCAGGATCGCCTCGAAGCCACGGCCGGCACGCGCACCGCCGCGCGTGGCGGCGCTCGCCCGACGCCCGCACGCCAGCCACGCTCCTCGTCCGGGTCGCGCAGCGCGTCCGGTCCCGTCCCGGAGCCTTGACGGATCCCTCCGACGCCGACGTCGTCGCGCCCGAGAAGGGTACGATCGATCTCGAGGCCGACACCGTCGCGCCAGGGGCCGGCCCGTTCCCCGCCCCTCCGGCCCCTTGGGCTTCAGGCCCGTCAACGTTCAGCCTCGAGGGGCGCGCGGTTCCGGCGCTCTACCTGATCGGCTGGGTCGGGTCCGTGATGGGCTTCGCCCTCGTCGCGATCTCGCTGCTCGCGTCCGGCAGCGCCGGGGCCCCGTGGGCCATGCTCGGCGGGCTCGTCGCGCTCGGGATCGGTGTCGTGGCGGCGGCCGGATCGCAGGCCGTGGAGCGCAGCCGACGGACGGATCTCGCGTACCGCGGCCCGTCTCCGGTGCTCGCCTTCGCGGCGGCGATCGCCCTCACGCTGGTCGGCGTGGTGCTCGTCCTGGCGCCGCTGTCGCTGCTCGGCCTGGACGCCGGATCGCCGGCGGGAGTCGCGCTGTCGCTGGCCGTGACGGCGCTGGTCTACGTCGCCGTGGTGCGACTGCTGGTCGTCGGCACCGGGGCGCTTTCGTGGACCGAGATGGGCCTCCACGGGCGGTGGAGCGACGGCGTGCGCGAGCTCGCCGTGGGTGCAATGCTGGCCGTGCCGGTGCTCGGCGTGACGCTCGTCGTGGGGGGCCTGCTGGCGCAGTTCCTGGAGCCCGCGCCCGGCGCGCTGCCGGATGCCGAGGATGGTCTCGGGCTCGTCGCGAACCTGCTCACGGCGGCCGTCCTGGCCCCCCTCGGCGAGGAGCTGTTCTTCCGCGGCTTCGCGACGACCGCCTGGGCGCGCACGAACGGCCCGCGACGGGCGATCGTGATGGGAGCCGTGTTCTTCGCGATCGCCCACATCCTGCCGACGCTCGACGCCTCGTTCGCGGTGGGCGCGCAGCGCGCCCTGTTCTCGTTCCTGGCGTTGCTGCCCGTCGCGCTCACCCTGGGCTGGGTGTTCCTGGCCCGACGATCGCTGTACGCCGCGATCGGGCTGCACGCGGCGTTCAACGGGCTCCAGGTGCTCCTGCTGTTTGCGGCGCCCGCGGCGGTCTGAGGCGGCGACCGGGCCGTCGTGGGCGCTCCGCGCCGGGCGCACGTCGGGCGGCAGAGCGACCGGGACGCGTCAAGTGGCAGCGAAGCCTCCGGTGAGCGCCGCGTAAGAGGCGACCCGTAGTCTTCTGGCTGTTCCCGGATCCGGATGGCGGGGGAAATCGGCGGGCTCCCGTCGTCCGGGTCCGGGGACGCCCGTCCGAGCCCAGACCCCAGGTCGTCCCGCCATCCCCACGGGAGGTGGACCTTGACCGAACTCGACGCCCAGGTGGCGGCCGCCCCGGCCCACCGGACCGCGTCACGCTCGATCCGCGACCTGCCCGCAGCGGAGCGCCCCCGCGAACGGCTCGCCCTGCGCGGGCCCGGAGGGCTCTCGGCGGCGGAGCTGATCGCGCTGGTCTGGGGGACAGGCTCGGGTGGGCGCAGCGCCATGGCCCTCGCCGAGGATGCGCTCGCCCGCCACGCGAGCGTGGGTGCGCTGGCCCGCGCGACTGACGCGGAGCTGGCCGCGATCCCGGGGGTCGGCGAGGCGAAGGCCGCCCGCCTGGCGGCGGCGTTCGAGTTGGGGCGGCGGTCCATCGTGGACTGGCCCCCCGGGCACTGGACGATCCGCTCCCCTCGGGACGTGGCGGACCGGCTGATCGTGGAGATGGGCCGCTTGGAGCGCGAGGAGCTGCGGGTGCTCAGCCTCAACACCAAGAACGTCGTCCAGCGGGTGTCCACGGTCTACGTGGGGAACGTCAGCGCCAGCCTCGTCCGCGTCGGGGAACTGTTCCGGGACGCCGTGCGGCTGGACGCGAGTGGCGTCGTGCTCGTGCACAACCATCCGTCCGGCGACCCGACGCCATCCCCGGACGACCTGCACCTCACGGCGGAGGCGATTGGCGCCGGGCGCCTCCTGGACGTGGACGTGCTGGACCACGTGGTGATCGGCCACGACGCCTGGATCTCGCTCCGGGACCGCGGCGTGACGTTCGACCGGGCGGCGCCACGGGCCGCGTGACGACGGACTCTCAGGTGGCTTCGTCACCCTCTGTCCGATAGCCGTGGGTCCGCATGAGCGTCGCGTCGCACGTCCATGGCGCGATTGTCGTCTGCCGCGGCCGGTGGCGCGAGGGCATCATGGTGCCATGCGGTTGCTGGAGCGGGACGATTCCCTTCTCGTGGTCGTCGATGCCCAGCCGGGCTTCGCCCCGGCGGATCCGGTGGTGGCGCGGATCGCGTGGCTGACCGGGGTTGCCTCGGCGCTCGGGGTGCCGGTCGTGATCACGGAGGAGGACCCGGCGCGCAATGGCCCGACGGCGCCGGAGATCCTCGCCCGCGCGCCGGCCGGCACGATCGCGCACGTGAAGCCGGTGTTCGGCCTGGCGGACGTGCCCGGGATCCTGGGCGCGGTGGAGGCGCTCGATCGCCGGACGGCCGTCCTGGCCGGGTTCGAGACGGACGTGTGCGTGACGCACTCGGCGCTGGGGCTGCTGGACCGCGGGTACCGCGTGGCGGTCGTGACCGACGCCACCGGCTCACCGGGAGAGATGCACGAGCACGGGTTGCGCCGGATGCGGGACGCGGGCGCGATCCTGGTTCATGCCAAGGGCGTCTACTACGAGTGGGTCCGCACGCTCGAGGCGGCGCGCCTATTCGAGGCCGGGCACCCGGACCTCGCCGAGCCGCCGGGCTTCTCGTTGTAGGCCGAGGTCAGGGGGGCTCGACCTTCGCAACCCTCAGACGGCGAACCCGATCCGCAATCCCTCGAGCACCGCCTCCTCCACCGTCCGCGGCGCGAGGCAGTCCCCGATCCCGTGCACCTCCATCGGCCGACCGTCCGTGCCCAGGAGCTCGCCGCGACCGGCGGCGTCGGTCAGCTCGTCCAGCAGCGCCGAATCCGGCACCTGCCCGGTGGCCAGCACCAGCGCGGCGACGTCCTCGACGATCACCGCCTCCTCGGTGAGGGTGTGCTGGAGGACCACGGCCTGACCGTCGTACCCGAAGGGGCGCATCAGCGGCAGGATCTCCACGTGCGCCCGGACGAGGGCCGCGATCGTCGCATCGCGGACGTACTGCTGGATCCGGAAACCCGGCGTGTAGCCGTTGACGGCGAGCGTCACGCGGCGCCCGCCCGCGGCCAGGATCTGGGCCACCCCCGGCCCGATCCAGTCGCACCGCCAATCGACCACGACCACGCGGCCGTCCGGCACGGCCGCGCCACGGATCACCTCCCAGGCATCGAACACGGGCGGATCCCCGACCAGCTCCAGCGGCGGCCGGTAGGGCCGCCCACCGGTGGCGACGATGACCACGTCCGGCGCATCCCGCTCCACGAGCGCCCGGTCCACGATGGACCCCGTCACGATCCGGACGCCGGCCCTCTCCGCCTCGCCGCGAAGGTTGTCCGCGACGCCGCCGAACTCCGCCCGCCCGGGGAGCAGCTGCGCGAGGAGCACCTGGCCGCCGACCCGGCGCCCGGCCTCGTGGAGGGTCACCTCGTGGCCCCGCTCGGCCGCGACGGCCGCCGCCTTGAGACCCGCCGGACCGCCACCCACCACGACGACGCGGCGCCGCGCCTCGGGCGAGACCACGGTGCGTACGCCGTACTCACGCTCTCGCCCCGTCTCCGGGAACTGGATGCAGGAGATGGGGTAGCCCGCGTGGAAGTGGCCGATGCACGCCTGGTTGCAGGCAACGCAGGCACGGATCTCGTCCAGGCGCCCCTCCGCGGCCTTGCGCGGCAGCTGCGGGTCGGAGATCAGGGCCCGGGTCATGGCCACGGCGTCCGCGTCGCCCCGGGCGAGCAGCAGCTCCGCGTCCTGTGGCTGGTTGATCCGGCCGGCGACCAGCACCGGTACCTGGACGACCCGCTTCGCCGCCACCGCCAGGGGTGCCGTGTAGGCGTTCGCCATCGTCATCGGCGGCACGATGTGGTCCGACCCGGCCAGCGTGGCGGACGTGCCGGCGATCACGTTGACGTAGTCCGGGCCGCCGTCCGCGTCCAGCGCCGCCAGCACCGCCAGCGCCTCGTCCTGGGTCAGGCCGTCCGGGGACCGCTCGTCGATCGAGAGACGCAGGCCGAGGACCGCCCCGTCATCGAGGGAGGCTCGGATGGACCCGATGATCTCGCGCAGGAAACGCAGCCGGTTCTCCGGCGAGCCCCCGTAGTCGTCCGTCCGCAGGTTGATGCGCGGGCTCAGGAACTGCGCGGGCAGGTACCCGAACCCAGCCAGGATCTCCACGCCGTCCAGGCCGGCCGACCGCAGCCGTGCCGCCGCGGCACCGTACCCGTCCACGATCTCGCGGATCAGCGACACGGGCATCGCGCGCGGCATCGTGTGGTACCGCTCAGAGGGGACCGACGAGGGGGCGAGCGGTACCGGCAGCGTCCCGTCCTCGGAGTCCATGATCTCCCGGCCGCCGTGGAACACCTGGCCGAAGATCTTCGCGCCCTCCGCGTGGACGGCCTCCGCCAGGCGCCGGTAGCCCGGGATGCACTCGTCCGTCCAGGCGCCCAGCGCGCGCGACGTGTACTCCGCGGTGGGATGGACGCCCGCCACCTGGATGATGATCAGGCCGACCCCGCCGGCGGCGCGCGCCCGCTGGTACTCGATCAGCTGGTCCGAGACCAGGCCGTGATCGACCATCACCGTGTCGTGACCGGACGAGAAGATCCGGTTGCGGAGCTCGACCGGGCCGATCCGGAGCGGCGAGAACAGGTGCGGGAACGGCGTGGCGGCGGGATCGATGCGCTCGGTCATGGCGCCCGGATCGTAGACGCCGTGCGGCAGCGGCGTCTCCCCGATCCCGCAGGACGGGCCGCTCGGGCGGTGGCGCGCGGGCGAGGCCTCGCTCAGGCCAGGAGTCGCGCGAGCACCGTCACGAGGGTCGCCATGAACGCTGCTCCCGCCGTGACGAGCGCCGCGCGCATCAGCCGCTCGCCGCGCATCGACGCAGCCGGCGGCCGGGCCTGGCCCGCGGTGTCGGGCTCTGCCGCCTGGCGCGGGGTCGCCATGCCGTACCTGTGGAAGCGCACGCCGGACGCGGCCAGGCCCGCCTTCTGGGCCCGCTTCTGCTCCTGCATCGTGAGATCCGCCCAGCGCATCAGCACGGCCCGGCCGGGAACGTCCGGGGATGGCCGAACGATCAGGGCACCGATCGAGACACCGACGGTGACCACGCCCCTGGAGGTCAGCACCGGTCGGCGAACCGACGCCTCGAGGCGCTTCGCGATCCGCCGGGCGGCCGCCGGATCGATCTCGCCCGTGTAGAACATCGCCAGCTCGTCACCGCCCAGCCGGCCGGCAAAATCCGTTGCCCGCATCAGGGCTCGCATGCGGTCCCCGATCTCCGCGAGCACCTCGTCGCCGACGTCCTTGCCCAGGGCGGGATCCTTGTTGACCTGTCCAAAGCCATCGAGGTCGATCGACAGCAGCAGGCCGCCGGGAGCGAGTCCCCGTCGGGTCCGCGCCAGGACACGGTCCAGCTCGCGCTCGAACGTGCGCATCCGCGGCAGCTTCATCAGCGGATCCTGGAACTCGACCCCTTCGGCCGGCCAGACCGCAAGCACGGCGAGCGAGATCGCAAGCGGCGCCCACCAGCCAACGGTCGTCGCGGCCATCACGAACACCCAGGCCAGGCCGATCTCGGCCAGCGTCATCCGGCCGATGGAACGGACGACCACGTCGACCAGGCTCGCTGCCCCGAGATCCTCGCGGAGCATGATCGTCCCGGCAGCCATCGCGTTTGCGACCAGGGACAGGACCACGGTTCCGGCCGCGGTCGCCACGAGACCGGCGATGCCGGGCTCCGCGCCCGAGGCGGCGAGTGCCCCCGCGCAGACCTGCACGGACAGCCCTCCCAGCACGGCCGCGAAGGCCATCACCGAGTGGTTGGCCAGGATCCCGTACCACGGCTGGGACTCCAGCTCCCGGCGCTCGACCGTGGACAGGAAACCGACCCATGCCCCGGCGGTCGGGCCGCCCAGCACCATGGCCGCGGCGATGAACGGGAAGTGGAAGGTCCACACGCCGGAGCTGCCGGGGATCGGCAGCACCCGCAGGGACCCGATGAGCCCGAACGCGACCCACAGCAGCAACCCACCGTCCGGCCCGGCAAGCGCGGTGCCGTCCAGGCCGGGGTCGATCGCCGGCCAGACCGGGATCGTCGCCGTCGTCCACAACAGGGCGCCGAGACCGGCTGCGATCGATGCGCCGGTGTAGGCGTACAGCCAGGCCTGTCGCCTCGCGATGGCGCCCGGGGACGGGTTCCCGCCGGGCGGCAACGCGGCAGGACGCGCGGTTCGCTCCGCGCCGCGACCTGGTGGTCGGACCGGACCGGGGCGTGGGAATCCGATGCTCAGCTCGAGCGCCTGGACGTCCATCAGGGGGCACTTCCTGCTTTGACGTTCCGTGTCGGACGAGGGACAGGTCCGACGAGTCGTGCGGGCCGTCACGGCCGGGAGCCTCCCTCCCGATCGACCGGTGATCCGCCGTCCCTCCGGTTCGGTTCGGAGGAGACCAGACCGGGACTGCCAGCTCTCCACCGCACCTGAACGCATCGTCCCGCCGGTCCGCCGGCGGGCCAACATCCTGGAGGTACCGCCTCACGCCGCCGGAGGTCCTGCCCGATACTTGTCACCCCGGGCGACACGGACGCGCCCGCGCAGCCGGCAGCCGCCACCGGAGGGTTCGGGTCTATGACCGCCACCACTGCCACGGCCGACGTCATCGTCATCGGTGCCGGCGTGCACGGTGCCAGCCTCGCCTTCCACCTCGCGGGACGCGGGAGCCGGGTCATCGTGGTGGAGCGGTCCGGCGTGGCGGCGGGTGCCACGGGCCGGTCCAGCGGCCTCGTCCGGATGCACTACGACCTGCTGGCCGAGACTCGACTGGCGTGGGCGGCGTTCCCGTACTTCCTGGAGTGGGCGGACCGCGTGGGCGCCGGCGACTGCGGCTTCGTGAAGACCGGCTTCCTGTGGCTCGAGGGGCCGGAGGCCGCGGACCGGCTGCGCGCGAACGTGGCCGCGCACCAGGCCCTGGGGATCCCGAAGTCCATTGTCGACGCGGACGAGATCCGGCGGCTCGCGCCCGGCCTGGTCGTCGCGGACGACGAGCTGGCGGCATACGAGCCGGAATCCGGCTACGCCGACCCGTCCGCGACCGCGGCCGGTCTCATGGAGGCTGCGCGCACCAGGGGCGCCACCCTGGTCCGGGGCGCCGAGGTCACGGCGATCCCGGTCTCCGGGGGGCGCGTCGCGGGGGTGGAGACCACGAAGGGCTCGTTCGCCGCGCCGGTCGTCGTCAACGCGGCCGGCGGCTGGGCCGGACGCGTCGCCGCCCTGGTCGGCTTGGACATCCCGGTCTCCGTGTGGCGACATGACACCGGCTACCTGGGCGTGCCGGACTCGCTGCCGCGCCCGCTCCCGGTGGTGATCGACCACCCCAATGCCCAGTACCTCCGGCCCGAGGGTGCCGGCCTGGCCCTGGTCGGGCTGGAGGACGAGAACATCCTGGGCGGCGACCCCGACCGCGACACCGCCGACGCCGAGCCGGGATTCGACGAGCGGGTCACGGAGCGCGTCATCCGGCGCGTCCCCGGGTTCGCCGACGGGACGTTCCAGTCGGCTCACAGCGGCCAGGATGGCCTGACGCCGGACCAGCGCGCGATCCTCGGGGGGGCCGGGCCCGATGGTTTCTACCTGGACTGCGGCCACAGTGGCACCGGGTTCAAGACCGCGCCCGCGATCGGGCTCGGCATGACGGAGCTGATCCTGGACGGAGCGACGCGCACCGTGGACCTGTCGCCGTTCCGCCTGGAGCGGTTCGCAGAGGGTCGGCTGCTCGAGGGCGAGCACGGCGGCATGCTGCTCTGGCGGTAGGCCGTCCGGCGTCGAGACCCGTACGCCGGGACCCGGCGACGTCACGGGTATACTGCTCGGGCTCGCTCGCCCGCTCTCGCGTCCGGGCCCCGACCCCCGCCTGACCCGCGGCCGTCCCGGTCGCCAGCGCCTGCGCCGACGGCGGCGCCCGAGCCCACGCACAAGGACCTGCACGCTCTGATGCTCGATCGCTTCCTCGGCCTGTTCTCCCGCGACATCGGGATCGACCTCGGCACGGCCAACACGCTCGTGCACGTTCGGGACCGAGGCATCGTCATCTCGGAGCCGTCGGTGGTCGCCATCGACGCCAAGACCAAGCGCGTGCTCGCAATCGGCGCGGAAGCGAAGCGGATGGTCGGCCGGACCCCGGCCTCGATCGTCGCGGTGCGCCCGCTGCGTGACGGGGTCATCAGCGACTTCGACGTCACCGAGCAGATGATCAAGTACTTCGTGAACAAGGTTCACGACCGGGTGGGGCTCATCCCCCGGCCCAGGATGCTGCTGGGGATCCCGTCCGGCGTCACCGAGGTGGAGAAGCGCGCTGTCCGGGACGCCGCCCTCAACGCCGGCGCCCGCTGGGCCCGTCTGATCGAGGAGCCCATGGCGGCAGCGATCGGCGCCGGGCTGCCGGTGTCCGAGCCATCCGGGTCGCTGATCGTGGACATCGGCGGCGGCACCACCGAGGTGGCCGTGCTGTCGCTGGGCGGCATCGTCGTCAGCCGCTCCATCCGGATCGGCGGCGACGAGATGGACCAGGACATCGTGGCGTTTGCCCGCCGCGAGTACAACCTGTTCCTCGGCGAGCGCACGGCCGAGGACATCAAGATCGCGATCGGCTCGGCGTACCCCGGCGAGTGGGACGCGCAACGGGTCACGCTCCGTGGCCGCGACCTGCTGACCGGGCTGCCGCGGTCGGTCGAGGTGGGGGCGGACCAGATCCGCGAGGCCATCGAGGTGTCCGTCTCCCAGATCGTCGACACCATCAAGGACACGATCGAGGAGACACCGCCGGAGCTGGTGGCCGACATCATGGACCAGGGAGTCGTGCTCGCCGGGGGTGGCGCACTGCTCGCCGGCCTGGACCGGCGGGTCGCGGAGGCCACCCAGATGCCGGTCCACGTCGCCGACGACCCTCTCACCTGCGTGGCGCGCGGCACGGGCGTCGTCCTGCAGGAGCTCGCCAGCCCGTCGATGGAGCGCGTGCTCGTCGCCGAAACCTATAGCCGACCGCCGCGCTGACGGCCGTCATCGATTTTCCCGCCGGTCCCGGATCGCCGGGGCCCGCAGCGGAGCCCGCGCCATGACCTCGGTCCTCGCCAGCAAGCAGTCCCGCCGCCGTGGGATCGTGTTCACGATCCTGCTCGCGGTCACGCTGCTACTGATGGCGTTCTCCGGCAACCCGTACGTCCAGGAGGCGCAGAGTGGCCTCTCGTTCGCCCTGCGCCCGTTCCAGGGCGCGATCGACGAGGTCGCGGACTGGGTCGCCGGGGTTGCGGGCGCGGTCAGCGAGATCGACCAGCTGCGCACGGAGAACACGGCCCTGCGGGCGGAGAACGATCGCCTGGAGAACGAGAACGCGCGCCTCGATGCCCTGCGGGCCGAGAACGACGAGCTGACGGCGCTGCTCCAGCTCCAGGGCGGCATCGACCACGAGACGGTTGCCACCCGCGTCATCGGGCGGGAGTCGCTCGACAACCGGCAGCTTGTCGTCCTCGACAAGGGGTCCGATGACGGGATTGCCGAGGGCGACGCGGTGATCGTCCAGGGCGGCGCGCTGGTGGGCCGCGTGACGACGATCGGCCCGTCGTTTGCCAAGGTGACACTGATCAGCGACGCGTCGTCCACGGTGGTGGGCCAGCTGGTCGGCAGCGGCGCCACGGGCGACGTCGTCGGTCAGGCCGGGGGCGTCCTGGTCATGCGGAACATCGACGCGACGACAACGATCGGCCTGGAGGAGGAGGTGTTCACGGCCGGCATCGAGCTGGCGAGCGGCGTCCGCTCCCCGTATCCGAGGGGCCTGCTCCTGGGCTCGGTGGTGGACGTCCAGCGCAGCGCCAACGACGTTGTCCAGACGGCGTTTCTCGACCCGGCCGCGGACCTCGGCTCGTTCGAGACGGCCCTGGTCATCACCGACTACGAAGGCGGGCTGCCGCCGGCGGAGCTCCAGCCCGTACCGTGCGGCACGGAGGGCACGATCCCGGAGGGCGAGGTGCCCTGCTACACGCCCTTGCCGGCCCCAACGCCCACGAAGACGCCGTAGGCTCGCGGCCGGGCCCGCCCGGAGCGGTCCTGCGCACGCGAGCCGCGAGCCGCGACGCAAGCCGCCTCGCGGTGGGCCCCCCGGCACCCCTGTTACGCTGTTCGGCCATGAAGGGCCTCGTCCTCGCGGGCGGCACGGCCACGCGGCTGTTCCCGCTCACGATCGTCACCAACAAGCATCTGCTGCCGATCTACGACCGGCCGATGATCTACTACCCGCTGGACACCCTGGCGGGCATGGGGATCCGCGAGGTCATGGTCATCGTCGGCGGGAAGAGCGTCGGCGACATCGTTGAGCTGCTGGGTGACGGCAAGCACTTCGGCCTCGAGCTGACGTACCGCTACCAGCGGGGCGCCCTGGGGATCGCCCATGCCATCGGCCTCGCCCGAGAATTCATCGGCGACGACCCGTTCTGCGTCGTCCTGGGCGACAACATCCTGCGGGGTGAGCCCCTGGCGGACACGGCGGAGGCCTTTGAGCATGGTCCATGGGGAGCGGGGACGCTGCTGTACCGCGTCCCGGACCCGCACCGGTTCGGCGTGGCGGAGCTCGACGAGACGGGGAAGGTGATCGGGTTCGAGGAGAAGCCGGCGCACCCCAAGAGCGACCTCATCCCCATCGGCGTCTACTTCCTGCGCCCTGACGCGTTCGGCGTGATCGAGACCCTCGCTCCGTCGGGGCGCGGCGAGTTCGAGATCACGGACGTGCTCAACCGCTACATCCCCGGCGGCGGCCTGTTCACCCGGGTCTACGAGGGGCACTGGACGGACGCCGGGACGGTGCCGTCGCTCCTCCGCGCGGCCGAGCTCGCGGGCGCGGACGCCGAGGCGGGCACGCTCAAGCCTCCCGTGCCGTACCCCAACGACCAGAAGTGACGGACGACCGAATCGATCCCGGCACGCACCTCCTGGTCACCGGGGGCGCGGGCTTCATCGGCAGCGAGCTCGTCCGCCAGATCCTCGGCCGCCGGGATGGCACACGGATCACGGTTCTCGACAAGCTCACCTACGCGGGCAACCGAGCCAACCTCGCCACGGTGGAGGCCGACCCGGAGCAGGCGGCCCGGTTCGCCTTCGTGCACGGCGACATCGCGGACCCGGAGGTCGTGGCGCCCCTGGTGGAGGCTGCCGACGCCGTCGTCAACGTTGCCGCCGAGACCCACGTGGACCGCTCGATCCTGGATCCCGAGGCGTTTCTCCGGACGGGGGTGATCGGTGTTCACGTCCTGCTCGAGGCCGTGCGCCGCGAGTCGGACCGCGTCCGGAACGGCGCACGCGGCGCGGCGCCGCGCTTCCTCCAGGTCAGCACCGACGAGGTCTACGGCGAGGTGGCCGAGGGTCGCAGCGTCGAGACGGACGTCCTCGCGCCGCGCAGCCCGTACGCCGCGGCCAAGGCCGCGGGGGAGCTCCTGGTTCGCGCGTACCACGTGACCTACGGCCTGGACGTGGTGATCACCCGGGGCTCCAACACCTACGGCCCGCATCAGCACCCGGAGAAGCTCGTCCCGCTGTTCACGACCAACGCCCTGGCGGGGCTGCCCCTGCCGATGTACGGCGACGGGATGCAGGTGCGCGACTGGCTGCACGTGACGGACCACGCGGCTGCGATCGACTTCGTGCTGCGTCGCGGCGAGCCCGGCGAGGCGTACAACGTCGCCGGCGGGACGGAGCTGCCCAACCGCGAGGTCATCCGGCGCCTGCTGGACGCAGCCGGTCGGGACTGGTCCCTGGTGCGCACGGTGCCGGATCGCCCCGGCCATGACCGGCGCTACGCGATGGACGGCTCGAAGCTGGCCGCTCTCGGTTGGCGCCCGGTGGTCAGCTTCGACGCCGGCCTGCCGGCCACGGTCGCCTGGTATCGCGACAATGCCGCCTGGACGGCGCACGCTCGGACGGGCGACTGGGACGCGTACTATGCGCGCCAATACGGCGACCGCCTGGCGGCCGGCCGGGTCGTGGACGAGCTGGTGGACGGGGACGGCTGAACGTGCGGGTCGCCGTCATCGGGGTGATCGGGCGTCTCGGCAGCGCCCTGGTCGAGGCCCTGGAGAGCGCCCCGTACACGGGAACGCGCGGCCCGATCACGTGGGACCAGCCGGAGCTCGAGCTCGACACGCTGACCGAGGCGTCGGCGGGCGCCCTGCTGGACCGCGAGGAGCCGGAGGTCGTGATCCACACCGCGGCGTGGACGGACGTGGACGGCTGCGCGCGGGACCCGGAGCTCGCGATGCGCCGCAACGGGACCGCCGTGGGCGAGCTGGCCGCCGCCTGCGCCCGCCGAGGCATCGACCTGGCGATCATCTCGACCAACGAGGTGTTCGACGGTCGGCGGACCGACGGGGTCGGCTACGCGCCGGGTGACGAGCGGAACCCCATCAACCCGTACGGTGCCGCCAAGGCCGAGGCCGAGCGGCTGGCAACGGCCGCGTTCGAGGCCCGCGGCGCGCGCGGCCGCCTGGGCATCGTGCGCACGTCCTGGCTGTACGGCCCCCCGGGCAACGACTTCCCGGCCAAGATCGCGGGGGCGGCGATCCGGGCCCGCGAGGCCGGTGAGCCGCTCCACGTGGTCGGCGACGAGATCGGGGTGCCCACCTACACCCCCGACCTCGCCGAGGCCATCTGCGAGCTGGTGGGCGCCGACGCGCTCGCGGCTCCGGGCGCACAGACCGGAATCCATCACCTGGTCAACGCGGGCCGCGTGTCGCGGGCCGACTGGGCACGCGAGGTGCTGCGCGCGGCCCGGATCGACGTCGAGGTGGTGGACGTCCCGGCCTCCACCTGGGAGCGCGCCTCCACGCCCCCGCTGTGGGCGGTCCTGGAACCCACGCCGCTTCCGTCCGGGGAGCCGATGCGCGACTGGCGCGAGGCGTTCTCGGACGCCGTCCCGGCGTTGCTCCGGTCGCTGCGCGCAGGCTGACCCGGCCGACCCGTGGATCGGGCACCACCCGGGCACCACCGCGGACGGACCCGGACCGCACCGGACCCCACGGCTCCGGACCGCATCGCGACCGAAAGAGCCACGGGCCACGTGACCATCCTCCGGTTGGCCTCCAACGCACCTGCGGCGACGCTGGTGGGGCACTGATCCATGCCCGGATGCATCGCCCGGGCGCAACCCCCGACCGGAGCCCGACCGTTGCGCAAGACCGCGTTCGCCCTCGCCGCCGCGCTGCTCGCCGGCGTCGCCGGCTTCACTCCTGCTACCGCGCCCGCCGCGTACGGCGCCGCGGTCAATCCCAAGGTCGCGATCATCGTCGGGGCCACGCACGGCGCGACGTCCACGTATCGCTCGTACGCCGACCAGGTCTACGCCGAGGCGGTCAAGTACACGAACAGCGTGGTCAGGGTCTACAGCCCCAACGCCACCGCGTCGAAGGTCAAGGCGGCGGTCAACGGCGCATCGATCATCGTGTACCTGGGTCACGGCAACGGCTGGCCGAGCCCGTACACCTACGACCCCAACTACACGACCAAGGACGGGTTCGGCCTCAACTACGACACCAACGGCGATGGCAAGCTGTCCGACTACGAGAACAAGTACTACGGCGAGCCCTGGATCGACGATCTCACCCCCGCCCCCAATGCCGTGGTGCTGCTGTTCCACCTGTGCTACGCCTCGGGCAACTCGGAGCCGGGCAGCGCCGCACCGTCGCTCTCCACCGCGAAGAAGCGGGTGGACAACTACGCGGCCGCCTTCATCCGCGCGGGCGCCCGGGCGGTGATCGCGAACGGCCACAGTCACGACCCGTACTACATCCGGGCCCTGTTCACGACCCGCCAGACCATCGAGCAGTACTGGCGCAAGGCGCCGGACTTCCGCAACCATGTCCTGGCGTATGCGTCCTCGAGGAACCCCGGCTACACGTTCCTGATGGACCCGGACAGCGCCACGCCGTCCGGCTTCTACCGCTCGATCACGGGCAAGATGTCGCTCACCACCGAGCAGGTGACCGGCGCCAGCTACGCGTCAACCGGCGGCGATCCGGCCACGTTCGTCGTGCCGGGCAACGCCAGCCCGAAGGTGGACGGGGCCCCGGTCTTTGCGAGCGCGGCGGATGCGGCCGCCCCGGCGGATGCCGGCGCTGCCCCGGTCGCGACCCTGGCCGCGGCCACCAAGGTCCGGCTGGAGGCGACCGAACCCATCCTCGCCGCCGATGGCAGCGCAGTCCTCCGGATGCACGCCGACGGAGGGGTGAGCGGCTGGATGACCGGGTCCGCGCTGGTGCCGCGCGACAGCGCCGCGCCGCGCAGCTGGACGGTCGAGGACGGCACGGGTGCCTTCTCGCCCAATGGCGACGGGTCGCAGGACACGTTCCCGCTGTCGGTTCGACTGTCCGAAACCGCGGCCTGGACGCTCCGGGTCCACGACGGCGACACCACGCTGGCCACGAAGAGCGGAACCGGCGACACGGCCTCGCTGACCTGGGCGCCGGCCGCCGGCTCCGTCCCCGACGGCAAGGTCGCCTGGACGCTGACCGCGGATGACGCGTGGGGCAACGGCCCGACCGAGGAGACCGGCTCGATCACCGTGGACACCCGGGCGCCCAGCGTCTCGGTCGCCGACGCAGGGGCCGCCACGTTGCCCCAGTTCACGCCCAACGGCGACGGCTCCCGGGACACGGTCGGCTTCGCGGTGACGTCCGACGAGCCGGGCACCGTCACCGGGACGCCGGTGAATGCCGCAGGCACGGCCCAGGGCTCGTTCGGCATCACGGTGGGGACGAGCGGCGGAACGCTGACCTGGGACGGGCGCACGGCGAACGGGAGCTACGCGAAGGACGGGATCTACACGATCCGGATCGTGGCGCGGGATCGGGCGGGCAACCAGAGCGACGCCCAGGCGCGCGACGTGGACCTGTACGGGGCGCTCGGGTACGTGAGGGTGTCGCGCAACCCGTTCTACCCGCAGGACGGCGACAACCTGGCCCCCAGGACCTCGCTGTCATTCGTGCTCGCCAGCGCTGCCGCGGTCGATTGGGTCGTGACCGATGCCGCCGGTACCCCGGTGCGGACGATCAAGACCGGCGAGGCGCTCCCGGCCGGGACCCACGCCTTCACGTGGGACGGGCGCAACGACGCCGGCACGTTCGTGCCGCGCGGCGTGTACTACTCGCGGGTCGCGGCCACCAACGGGACCCAGTCGGCCGCCCAGCGGGCCGGCGTCCGGGCCGACGCGTTCTACGTGCGGGTCAGCGACACGACGCCAGCGCGACGCCAGAAGATCACGATCCGGGCCACCAGCGCCGAGTCCCTCGACGCGGCCCCCAGGGTCCGCATCTACCAGCCCGGCATCGGCAGCTGGTCGGTGGCCATGAAGAAGGTGTCGACGCGCGAGTACAAGGCCGTGATCACACTGCGGTCCAGCGCCAAGGGCACCGTGAAGTTCAAGGTCTACGCGCCCGACGCGAACGGCGTGGTCCAGGCCACGGTCGTGCGCTACCCGCTCCACTGACGGGGGCCGGCCGGCGCTCGCCCCAGCGCACCGGGTCCTCGCCCGAAGCTCCGCCGACCGGCCTGCTTGCCGCGCGCACCCCACCGCTCCACAATGAACCCCACCGTACCGGGTCCCCCCGGGACCTTGGGGTGGTGGGCCGGCCGGCGCGTCCCGCCTATGGTGAACGGGCACGCCGGGAGCGCGGGTCCCGTCACGGGATCCCCCGGCTTCCCACCTGGCCGTGGTCAGACGGCCGGGTGGGCACCCGCTGCTGAGGAGCATCGTGACCCGACACCGCCCCGCGCTCCCTCTCCACATCTTCACGCTTGCGATGGTCGCCGCGCTCGTCGCGGGGGCCATCGGGGTTCCCGGCGCGGCCGGAGCCGCCCCGGAAGCCGTCGATGGCGGGATGTCTCCCTCGATCGCGTACGAGGAGGCGATGGCCCACGAGGGCGACGCGATCGCGTTCCAGCCCGGCGGCCGCGTCGAGGTCGGGTTCTCGCCGCGGGCCGAAGACGCGTGGCCGGTCGACGGCGATGCGCCGCGGCGGCTGCCCGCCGGCCGCGCCACGGGGCGCGACATGGCGAACAGCCCGCAGGGCAGCCGCTGGGCCGTGCTGGGCGACGGCCACGACGGGGCTCCCGGGTCCGGACCGCCCGCCTTCGAGCCCGTCGCGACGCCGACCCCGGACGGGACCCCGCCTGCGACGCCGGACCCCGCGGGCCAGACGCCCGCGCCCATGGCGGACCCGACCCCTGAGCCCACGGCGCCGCCGGTGGATGCCCCCGCCAATGGCCTCGCCATCCCGGCGCAGGGTGCCGCGTACGTCGCCCCGCAGGTCGTGCCCGAAGCGGTGCCGACGGCAGCCTCCGGCCTCCGCCGCCAGGTCTTCGGCTTCCTGCCCTATTGGGAGGTCTCGGGCGCCTCCACCCGGCTCAACTACGACGTCCTGTCCACGATCGCCTACTTCTCCGTGGGCGCCGACAAGGCCGGCAACCTGCGCAAGAAGGACAAGGACGGCACGACGACGACCGGTTGGCGCGGCTGGACAAGCTCGTCCATGACCGCCGTCATCAACGCCGCCCACCAGCGCGGCACGCGTGTCGTGCTCACGATCAGCGTGTTCGCGTGGACGACCGCTCAGGCGGACACGCAGCGGGCGATTCTCGGCAGCTCCGCCGCCCGGCTCAACCTGGCACGGCAGGCCGCCGCCGCCGTGCGCGACCGCGGCGCCGATGGCATCAACCTGGATTTCGAGCCCCTGGCCAAGGGGTACGCGGACGAGTTCGTCGCCCTGCTGCGCACGGTCCGGACTGAGCTCAACCGCGTCGCCCGCGGCTACCAGCTGACGTACGACACGACGGGCTACATCGGCAACTACCCGCTGGAGGCGTCCGTCGGGAGTGGCGCGGCCGACGCGATCTTCATCATGGGCTACGACTACCGGACGGCCTCGTCGGCCACGGCCGGTTCCATCGATCCGTTGTCCGGCGGCAAGTACGACCTCACGGACACGATCCGTGCGTACACCGCACGCGTTCCGGCGTCCCGGCTGATCCTCGGGCTGCCCTGGTACGGTCGCGCCTGGTCCACCGTGTCCGACGGGGTTCGTTCACAGAGCCAGAGCGGCGCCAAGTACGGCTACAGCACGGCCGTGAACTACCACAACGTGGTCGACCTCGTGGAGCGATACGGCCGCCGCTGGGATGCCGCGGAGCAGAGCCCGTACGTCGTCTACCGACGCGAGAACTGCACGAGCACCTATGGCTGCGTGACCAGCTGGCGGCAGGTCTACTACGACGACGCCGCGTCCATGAAGCTGCGCTACGCGATGATCAACGACTACGGCCTGCGCGGCGCCGGCATGTGGGCCCTCGGCTACGACGGCGGCCACTCGGAGCTGTACCGGGCCCTGGCGGAGTCGTTCCTGGTCGACAAGGCCGGCCCACAGGCTGGGATCACGATGCTCGCCACAACCCAGCGCGATGAGGCCTTCGTGGTCGCGTGGTCGGCCAGGGACACCAGCGCGATCGCGTCGTTCGATGTCCAGGTGTCCATCGATGGGGGCGCGTGGACCGCCTGGCAGTCCGGTACCAAGGCGACCTCCGACGTGTGGCCGGGTCGGAACGAGCACGGCTACGCATTCCGCGTCCGGGCCAGGGACACCCGGGGCAACGTCGGCGCCTGGAACGTGACGTCCACCTGGCAGGCGAGCCCGAAGCTGCAGGCCGGCGGGTTCGGCCGCGTCCGGCTGGATGGCCTGGCCTACCGGACGGGTCCGGGCACCGGGGCCGCGAAGCTGGGCACCCTTCCCCTCAACACGATCGTGGCGATCACCCGCGGCCCGGTGGCCGAGGACGGCTACACGTGGTGGGAGATCACCCAGCCGATCCGGGAATGGGGCCCCGTGTCGTTCGTGGAGCGGGGCGTATGGGTTGCCGACGGGTCGTCGACCACCACGTACCTGTCCGCGTACCGGGCCCCCAACAGCACGAAGGTCGCCGCCGGGATCACCGGTCTCGACTTCGGCAGCGGGGCGTCCAACGTGGGGACGGGCGCAACCGCCGCAGCTGCCCGTCAACTGTCACCCAACGGCGACGGCTCCCGCGACGTGCTTCGGCTGCGCTGGACGAACGAGCTCGCGCTCGAGACGCTCCTGCTCAACGTCTATCGCCCGGACGGCGCGCTCGTCGGTTCACGCAACGTGTCGGCCCGGGCGGCCGGCGCCCAGGCGTGGAACTGGAATGGAGAGGTCGACGGCGCTCGCGTCCCCGACGGCCGGTACGTGCTCCAGCTGTCCGGCACGGCCGACGGGGTGACCTACCGCGCCCCGTCCGCGCGGCCGGTGACCGCGGCCCAGGTCGCAGCCTACGGCGTCCTGGTGGACACCATGCCGCCGGCGCTGACCGCCACGTCCACGTCCGGATCCCTGGTCTCGCCCAACGGCGACGGCGTGAAGGACACCGTCAAGCTGGCGCTGTCCGCCAGGGGCGCGACCCGCTGGACGATCCAGATCGCACGCTCCGGCGCCACCGCCGTCCGCACCGTGGGCGGGACCGGCGCGTCGGGGGCCTTCACCTGGAACGGCACGACAGACACCGGCGCGAGGGTCGAGGACGGCGCCTGGCAGGCGACGTTGACCGCGCTGGACAGTGCCGGCAACGGTGCTCGCAAGACGTATCCGATCACCGTGGACACGACCCGGCCGACCGTGACGCCCGTGGCCACCCCCGCGAAGTTCTCCCCCGATGGCGACGGCGCGACCGACAGGACCCGCCTGTCGTTCACCTCCGACGAGCGGGTCTCCGGCACCGCCCGCATCTGGAAGGGGACCACCCTCGTCCGGTCATGGACGCTCACCTCGGTCTCGTCGTGGGCCGCCAGCTGGGACGGCCGGAACGCCTCGGGCAGGCGCGTGCCGGACGGCAGGTACACGTTCAAGGTGGCCGCCCGCGACGCCGGCGGGAACCGGAGGACGGTCTCCACGCCGATCGTGGTGGACCGCACCGCCTCGTACCTGCGCTGGTCGGGCAGCTTCTTCCCGCAGGACGGGGACAAGCTCCGGCCGAAGGCCGTGCTGTCCTGGAAGCTCGCCCGGGAGGCGACCACGACGCTGCGCCTGCTCGACGTCGGCGGGTCGCCGGTGCGAACCGTCTGGACCGGCCGGGCCCAGGCGGCCGGGTCGCGGTCCTGGACCTGGGACGGGCGTCTCGCCGACGGGACCTACGTACCCCAGGGCCGATACGTCGCGGAGCTGACCGCCACCTCGTCGCTGGGCACCACCGTGCTCCGCCGGTCCGTGTGGGCGTCGGGGTTCGCGGCGACCCTTTCGGCCGCCACGGTCACGCCCGGCCAGAAGCTCAGCATCGCGTTCCGCACGGTCGAGCCGTTGTCGACCCGTCCACGGGTCACGCTCACGCAACCGGGGCGCAGCGGCGTCACCGTGATCGCCACCCGCCTTGCCGACGGCTCGTACCGGGCCGTGTTCACGGTGCAGAGCGGAGACGCCGGGCCGGGGAGCGTGAGGATCAGCGCGAGGGACACGAGCGGTCGCCGGAACACGACCATGCTGGCGATCCGGGTGGCGTCATGACCGCAATCGTGCCGCGACCCCCGGCCGGGCGGCGCGCGCGGATCGTACACTCCGCGCAGGTGGCCACCGACAACCCGGACTTGGAGCCCGTCGCAGCGCCCGCCCTCGGTGCCGGCGCCTGGGTGGTGCTGCCCACCTACGACGAGGCCGAGAACCTCGAGGGGATCTCGGCAGCGATCCTGGCCGCCCTGCCGGGCGCGACGCTGCTGGTCGTGGACGACAGCTCGCCGGATGGCACCGGCGACATCGCCGAGCGCATTGCGGCCGCCGACCCCCGGATCCGCGTGAAGCACCGCCCCGGCAAGCAGGGGCTCGGCCGGGCGTACCTGGACGGCTTCGCCGCGGCGCTCGAGGGCGAGGCGGCGGTCGTCATCCAGATGGACGCCGACTGGTCGCACGACCCGGCCGTTCTGCCGGCGCTGATCCGCCCCGTGACGGCCGGGGAAGCGGACCTGGTGATCGGATCCCGCTATACGAAGGGCGGCGGTGTTCAAGACTGGGGGATCATGCGACGGCTGATCTCGCGCGGCGGCTCCACGTTCGCGAGGATCGTGCTCGGCCTCGGCCCCCACGACCTCACCGGCGGGTTCAAGGCCTGGCGGGCCGCGACCCTCGATGCGGTCCCGTTCCAGGGCGTACGGGCCGGCGGCTACGTGTTCCAGATCGAGATGACCTACCGCGCCTCCCGCCTCGGCGCCCGCGTCGTCGAAGTGCCGATCACCTTCCGGGATCGCCGCGCGGGCCAGTCCAAGATGAGCCGCCGGATCATCGTGGAGGCGCTGCTCGTCGTGCTCAGCCTGCGCTGGGACGAGCTGCGCCGCGGTCCCCGCCGCCCCGGCCGGTGACCCGCGACCCTGCGGCGGGGTGGCGCCCCGGGAGCGAGCCTCCCGCCGCCAGCACCGGCACGGGCGTCCGCGTGGTCCTCGACGTCCGGCCCCTCCAGGACCCCGGACGAGCACCTCTCACAGCCGCGTACCTGGAGGGATTGCTGGGCGCGCTCGATGCCGATCCCCGGCCGGGCGAGTCCTTCTCGTTCCTGCTGGCCTCGGACCAGGACGACCCAACCGGCCGCTGGCCGAACCTGGACGTCGTGGGCCGCAGGCTCATGCCGCCCACGCGGCTCCTGCGCTCCGGCGCGCTGACCGTGGACCCGGTCCTGCTCCGGGGCGCGTCGCTCGGCGCCGGATGGCGCGCCGAGCGGGGCGGGGCCGCCGGGACCGTGTACCACGCGGCCGCGGGCGCCCTCCCGATCGCCTCGGGGATCCCCGTGGTCGCGGCGCTCCTGGACCTCGCTCCCTGGCAGCTGCCGGAGGCCTATCAGCGCGGGGCGGCCGTCCGGTTCGGCCAGCGGATCCGGGCCCGGCTGCTCAAGGACGCCGCGGCCGTGATCGTGCCGGGGCGGGTCCCGGCCGCCGATGCGCGCCGCCTGCTTCGGATCCGGGCATCCCGGCTGCGGGTCGTGCCGCTGGCCCCGCGTCCGGCGTTCCGCCCGGAGGCCGCGGCCGGCACGGCCCGCGAACGCGAGAGGCTCGGCCTCGACGAGCGCTATGCCGTCTACGCGGGCCGCTTCGACGCCCGGCAGGACCTGCCGATGCTCCTGGGCGCCCTGGGCGAGCTCGCCGCGTCGCCGGCGCCGCCGCATCTCCCCGCCTGGCCGCCCCGCGTGTGCCTGGTGGGCGCGACACCGGATGACCGCGCAGCCGTCTCGCGCGCCGCCGGCCGGGCCGGGGTCGCGGACACGCTCGCCTACGCCCCGAGACTCACGGAGGAGCGGCTGGCGGCGCTGGTCGCCGGAGCACGGTTCCTCGTCCAGCCGGCTCGCTCCGAGTCGTCCGGGCTAGCCGCCCTGGACGCGCTGGCGGCCGGTATCCCGGTCGTGGCGTCGTCGATCGGGGTGCTGCCCGAGGTCGTGGGCGCGGCCGGGATCCTGGTGGAGCCCGGCGATGCGCGACGTCTCGCGGCCGCCATGGGGGCCGCCTGGACGGACGACGCCCTGCACGGCACGCTGGCGGAGGCCGCCCGGGAGCGGCCGACGCGTCACCGCGTGTGGGCGGACGTCGCGAACGAGACCCGGGTGATCTGGGCCGAGGTTGCCCGACCCGCCCCGCTCATCTAGGCCCCCCTACTGGGACGGCGATGGTGAGACGCTCGGGGAGCCGGTGGGAGACGGGGGCGGTTGGGGCACCTTCCCGTTCACGAACGTGACCTTGGTGCCCGTGCGCACGACCTGGACGAAGGTCTGTCCGATCGTGAGCGTGACCGGGTTGCCGGCCTTGTCGAAGAAGCGCGTCGGCCCCTTCATCGACTTCTTCGCCCAGGTGCCCCGGATCGTCTTCCCGTTGGTCGAGATGAGGGCCGGGCCGCTGCCGATGTAGTCCGCCTCCAGCCGGCCCTTGCTGTCCCCGCCGTTGAGCGGGCCGAAGCGCATGAACATCACGACCACGTTCTTCGGGGCGATCCGCGTCTTGTTCGACGCGTCCACCTGCTTGCCCTCCGCCGACACGCTCCGCCGGTAGGTGTTGGATTCGCGGTGGTACTTGTAGACGATCTTGTTGGCCGGGTAGGGCACCGTGATGCTGCCGCCGACCGGGCGCCCGGCGAGGTCCGCGTCGGGCGCGAAGACCCAGGCTGGCTCCCGATCGATCGGCTTGGCACCGACCTTCTTGGCCAGCGCCTGCAGACGCTTGGCGTTCGAGTAGATGTTGTGGGGCGCCCGGCGCGTATTGATCCGCGAGGAGTACCGCTGGCCGTAGTGGAACACGTTGGCATCGAAGACCACGTCGCCCCGGGCCTTGCTCGTCCGCAGGTAGGCGATGGCCTGTGGCGAGCCCCCGGCATGGACGAACACGGCATTCCACTCGCCCGCCCAGGCGATGTAGTACATCCTGGCGCTCCGGATGGGCCCCACGGCCTTGGGCTCGCCTTCGGCGAAGATCGCCATGTAGCGTGGGATCCCGCCCTCCGCCGGCGCGTGCCACACCACGCTGGCCTGGGACAGCCCCGACTGCGGCCGGGCCGCCCACAGGTCGTCGATCATGACCGCGATGGGGTGGCGCCGGGCCAGCGGCTCCTCAACCAGGCGCCCGGTCAGCGGCGCGATCGCCATGACCGGAGTGGGCTCGGGCGTCGGGGTGGGCACCGGAGTCGGAGAGGGGCTGGGTGACGGTGTCGGAGAGGGGCTGGGAGAGGCGCTGGGCGACGGCGTCGCAACGACGGCCACCGGCGACGGCGAGGGGATGGCGTGGCCTCCCCGCAGGCGGCGACGATCACGGCCAGGCCGACGAGCAGCGTGGCCACCAGGGTTGAGACCGTCTTCTGCCGGATCATCGCGCCGGAGGATAGCCCAAATCCACCGCAGGCCGTCTTTCGTGGGTCCCAGCGGTCCATCCGGCCGTGGGCGGCCGCCTCCAGTTGGGGTAGGCTCGGGCGACCGGGGCCGTCCTGCCCCCAGCAACGAGGACCATGCCATGAGCGATGAGACGCCCGAGACCCCGCGTCGGACCCGCCGCCGCGCGAGGCCCGCGGCCGCGACCGAGACGCTCGTCGGCGTGATGGCGGAGGAATCGCCCGCACCGGCTGGCGGTGCCGAGCCCGTTGTCACCCCGGCCGGCGCGCACGTGGAACCGGCCGGGCCCCCGCAGGCGCTCCGGATCGAGCAGGGTGGGATCGCAGAAGCCACGGCCGGAAGCGTTGACGTGCGCCTCGGGGGGATCGGCCGCCTGGACGCGGAGGAGGTGTTCGTCCAGTGGGGCGGCATCGGCGCGGCCCGAGCGGACCGGGTGGGTGTCGAGTTCGGCAGCGTGGGCGCCAGCCTTGCGGGAGAGCTCAGGATCACCCAGGGCATGGCGAGCAGCGTGGTGGCCCGGGAGGCGACGCTGGAGCAGAGCCTGGTGCGCACGCTGATCGCCCAGCGGGTCACGGTCGCCCGCCCGACCGGCGTCCTGGTGATGATCGCCCAGCACGTCTCGGGCGACGTCCGGCCGGTGGTGGACTGGCGTGGCGCGCTGGCATTCGGGGCGGTGTTCGGCGTCATCGCGGTTGCCTGGCGGGCGTTCCGCGACCGGGCCTGACTGGGGAGCCTTCGGGGCGCCGGGCCGTCCCGGCCTGCCACCGGGGTCCGCGTCAGCGCCGGCGCCGGCCTCCCGGGATCGACTCCCGGAGCTGGAGCACGCCCTTTGCGGCCGCCTCCGCCTTGCGTTGCTCCGAGTGCTCCTGGTGGAGCTGCACGACGTCCGCGGGTGCTCCCTCCAGGATGATCCGGCCCTTCTCGATCAGGATCGCCCGGTTGCAGTACTCCCTGACCCAGCCCATGTCGTGGGTCACCAGCACGATCGCCTTCGCCTGCTTCACGAGCTCCAGGACGCGCTGCTTGGACTTCTCGCGGAACACGGCGTCACCAGTCGCCAGGACCTCGTCCAGGAGCAGGATGTCGGGCTCCACCGCGGTGGCGATGGAGAAGCCCAGGCGTGCGCGCATCCCGGCCGAGTAGGTCTTGATCGGGGCATCGATGAACTGCCCCAGGTCCGCGTACTCCACGATCGAGGGAAGGCGCTCCTCCACGACCTTGTGGTCGATGCCCATGAACGCACCGGCGAGGCGGATGTTGTCCTCGCCGCTCAGGTCCTCGTCGAACCCGACCCCGAGGGTGAGCAGGCTCGAGATGTGGCCGTCCACCTCGACCTCGCCCTCGGACGGCACGAGGATGCCGGCCAGGACCTGGAGCAGCGTGCTCTTGCCCGCGCCGTTGGGGCCGATCACGCCGACGGACTCGCCGTGCCGGACGCTGAAGGTGACGTTCCGCAGCGCCCAGAACCCCTGGTCGGCCTCGCGGCGCGCGCGGCGGATCATCGACTGGTGCAGGGTCCGCTTCCGCGTGAGCTTCAGGCTGTACCGGATCCCAAGCCCGTCCACCCGGATGGCCGTTCGCGCATCCCGCGCACGATCCCCGGTGACGTGGACCGGCGCGGGCGACGGGTCCGTCACAGCACTTTCGCGAAGGCCGGCTCCGCGCGCTTGAAGGAGAGCACCGCGAGCAGCAGCAGACCGACCGAGATCGAGCATGAGCACACCCAGCGATGCCCAGTCCGCGGCCCTGCCCTCGTAGATGAGCCGGTGGTACGCGTCCGCGAGGTACGTCCACGGGTTCAGCCCGAGCACCCACGCCACGCTGGGGTAGTCCCGGGTCACCACCTCGACCAGCTGGGCGCCGTACAGGATCGGCGACAGCAGGAACCACATGCGCATGACGTGGCGGGCCAGGTTGCTGACGTCCCGGTAGAACACGGTGACGGCGGCCAGGATCGTCGCCAGCGCGAGCGAGAACACCAGCTGCACCATGGCGACCACGGGGATCAACAGGAGCCAGGCCGTGATCCGGTGGGGGTAGAACAGCACCATGATCGCGAGCAGCGGGATCAGCCCGAAGGCGAAGCTCACGACACCGGCCATGGTCGTCGAGACGGGCAGCACGAGCTTGGGGAAGTAGATCTGCTTGATCAGCCGCTCACGCCCGATGACGGAGTGGATGCCGTCCTTCAGCGTGGAGTCGAACCACTTCCAGGGCAGGATCCCGGAGAACAGGAACAGGGGGAAGTCCGGCATGCTTCGCTGGAGGATGATCCCCATGAACACGAAGTACACCATCATCTGGAGCAGGGGATCCACGACCCACCAGACGTTGCCCAGCAGCGTGTCCGCGCCGCGCTTCTTGAGGTCGGCACGCACGAGGTAGGCGATCAGCCGCCGTCGAGACAGCACGTCGCGGATGCCGCTCTGGATCAGCTCCAGGGGTCCGGGACGGACGGACGACGACCGGAGCGATGAGGGTGCCTCCGATCTGGCAGTCACGGCCCGGAAGGGTAGCACGGGGTCGCACGGGGTCGCCGCGAGCGTCCGGGTGCGCGTGGTCGCTCGTTGACGCCCGGTTGCCGGGGTGCACGCGCAGGCGCCCCGTGGGCATCCGCTGCGCGCACGGGGTACCATTGCGCGCCGCGTCGTCCGCACACCATCCGTCGCCGCGACGGCCGCCACACCGAGGAACCACGACCCCATGACGTTCCGCGCCCGATCCGGCACCGGCCGGCCTCGAACCTGGGACGAACGAGACCGCCGCTCCATGCTCCTGAACGTGGGCTTCGGTCTCACCGTCGTCGCCGCGCTGCTCCTGCTCGTGATCGCCTTCGCCGCCTCCTGGTACGGCGAGCACATGGCCGCGGCCGCCACGGTCAACGGCCAGACCATCAGCAAGGACGCGCACAAGCGGCAGCTCGCCGTCAACGAGTTCCGCCTGGACTACCAGACGCGCAGGATCCGCACCCTGCTCACAGCCGGCCGCATCCGGCCCGCGGACGCGGAGCAGCGCCTCGCCTCCCTCGAGCAGTTCAAGGCGCAGGCGAGCACCGTCTCGCTGGAGCAGCTCATCGACGGTCGGATCATGGACGAGCTCGCCGCCGCGCAGGGCGTGACCGTCAGCGAGGCGGACATCGACGCCCGTGTCGCTGAGGAGGCGACCACGCCGGAGCTCCGGCACGCGTGGATGATCGCCGTGGAGCCCGAGGCCGCGGAGGGCGAGGCCACGCCCGGCGACGCGGCCGTCGCCGCCGCCAAGGCGAAGGCGGCCCAGGCGCTCGCGGACCTCAAGGCGGGCGAGGACTGGGAGACAGTGGCCAAGGCCGTGTCCACGGACGCGACCCGGGACCAGGCCGGCGACCTCGGCTTCATCGACCAGGACGCCTCCCTGGACGCGCCGTTCCTGGCCGCGCTCCAGGCCGCTGCCGCGGACACCCCGACCGAGGTGGTCGAGGGCGAGGACGGGATCTTCCGGGTGGGCCGGGTGACCGAGATCGTCGAGTCCACGGTGGACGCGACGCTCGAGCAGCAGGCCCAGGACGAGGGCGTCGGCCGCGATGACTTCCGGGCGGCCATGCGCATGGAGGTGGTCCGCGACAAGCTCAGCCAGGCGATCCTGGCTCCGTTCCTCGGCGCGGGATCCCAGCGCGAGACCCAGGAGATCTGGATGGCTGAGAGCCTGAGCGAGAGCGGGCCCGGGGCCGTGAGGATCCGCCACATCCTCTACTCGCCGAACGACAACCCCGACGCCGCCACCCTCGAGCCGGATGATCCCGCGTGGGCGGCTGCCCAGGTTGAGGCGAGGGCGACGCACGCCAAGGTCAAGGCCGATCCGAGCCAGTTCGATTCGATCGCACGGGCCGAGAGCGACGACGGCGGGTCGAAGGACACGGGCGGCAAGTACTGGTTCTCCCAGGACGACCAGCTGCTGCCGGAGTTCGCGGCCGCGATCTTCAAGCCCGGTCTCGAGCCGGGAGTGCTGCTGGAGCCGGTGAAGACCGACGCCGGCTGGCACGTGATCCAGATCCTGCACTACCCGACCTCCATGGAGAGGGCCAACGAGCTCAAGACCCGCGTGGAGGCCGGCTCGGACTTCGGCACCCTGGTGCGCGACAACTCGGACCGCCCGGGGATCGCCGAGGACGGCAACATCGGCTGGATCGGCAAGGGCCAGCTGCCACCGGAGCTGGAGGCCGCGCTGTTCTCGACCCCGGTCGGCGGGGTGAGCAATCCGGTCAAGGTCGACGGCGATGGTGTCTACCTGTACCGGGTGGTCCGGGAGATGACCCGTGAGCCGGACGAGGACCAGAAGGCCGAGCTGGAGGGCTCAGTCTTCCCGCGCTGGTACGGTGAGCAGAAGGCCGGGTTCGAGATCACCCGGGAGGCCGCCCTCGATCCCGACCTCGCGGGCTGAGGCCCGGCCCGGCCGCCGGACGATGCTCGATGCGCTGCTCGCCGAGGCGCGCCTGCGCTGGGCCCTGGACCCCGCGGATGGGTTGGGCATCGTCGTCGCGGAGCGCCTCGTCGGGACGCCGATCGAGCCGTCGAGACCGCTCCTGATCGTCCCGGCGGCGCGCCTGCGGGCCGTCTCCGACGCGCCGCCCGCGCCACTCCCCGGGCGCCACGGGCCGGGGGGCGCCGATCCGCTCGCGGTCCTCGCGCGGCTGTACCCGGCCGGTCACCCGGTGGGCCGCTTCGGGTCCGAAGGCGGGACCACGGTCGGGGAGCTTCACCCGGACGACCTGGCGCAGGCGCTGTACCTGGCGCCGGTCCCGCCGGTCTCGGACGCGGCCTCGCCGTGGGGGATGCCGTGGATCTCGAACCGCCTGCGGGCGCCGGACGGCTGCCCGTGGGACCGCGAGCAGACGCACGAGTCGCTCCGCAACCACCTGCTGGAGGAGGCCTACGAGGTCTATGACGCGCTCGCGGACGGGGCCACGCCGGCCTTGGCGGGGGAGCTCGGGGACCTGCTGCTCCAGGTCGTGCTCCACGCCCAGCTGGCCGCGGAGGCGGGCGTGTTCGACCTGACCGACGTGTGGGCGGCCATCGCCACCAAGATTGTCCATCGCCACCCCCACGTGTTCGGCGAGGCGGAGGCGCGGACCGCCTCGGACGTCAACCGCCAGTGGGAGCGGATCAAGGCCGCGGAGCGGGCGGTGGCCGCGGACGAGACGGGGGAGGAGGCGCCCCGCAGCGCGCTGGACGGCATCAGCCGGTCCCTGCCGGCGCTCGCCGCCAGCCAGGAGATGCAGGAGCGGGCCGCCAACCTGGGCTACGACTGGCCCTCGATCGACGGCGTGCTGGACAAGGTCCGCGAGGAGGTCGGCGAGCTGGTCGAGGCCGAGGACGATGCGCACCGCGCGGAGGAGCTCGGCGACCTGCTGTTCGTGCTGGTCAACGTGGGGCGCAAGACGGGGGTGGAGGTGGAGGCCGCGCTGCGCGCGGCCAACGAGAAGTTCCGCCGGCGGTTCCGGCACGTGGAGCTGGCGGCCGCGGCCCGCGGCGTGGCCCTCCGCGACCTGTCATTCGAGGAGCTGGACGCGCTCTGGGACGCCGCGAAGGCGGACGAGCGCCGGGAGGCATCGGCATGAGCATCGGCAACCCGCCGCCGGGTGGCGGCATCTCCGGCAGCATCGGCAACCGGCCCGCCGTGCGGGCGGACGGGCGCGGCCCGAACGACCTGCGCCCGATCGAGATCAAGCTGGGGGTCCAGAAGTGGGCGGAGGGCTCGTGCCTGATCCGCTTCGGCGACACCCAGGTCCTGTGCGCGGCCACCATCGAGGACCGCGTCCCGCCGCACCTGCGCGGCAAGGGCACGGGCTGGGTGACCGGCACCTACGAGATGCTGCCGCGGGCCACGGCGGAGCGGTCCGAGCGCGAGAGCGCCCGGGGCCGGATCGGCGGGCGCACGCACGAGATCCAGCGCCTCGTCGGGCGGTCGCTGCGCGGGGTCGTGGACCTGTCGCGGCTCGGTGAGCGGACGGTGACCGTGGACTGCGACGTGATCGTGGCCGACGGGGGAACGCGCACGGCGTCGATCACCGGCGGGTACGTGGCCCTGGCCGCGGCCCTGATCACGTACGGCATGGAGCGGCACCTGGTGGGGCACGTGGCCGCCGTGAGCGTGGGGATCATCGACGGCGTGAACATGCTGGACCTCGACTACAGCGAGGACTCCCGGGCCGAGGTGGACTTCAACGTGGTGGGCACGGACGCCGGCGCGTACGTGGAGCTCCAGGGCACGGCCGAGGGCAAGCCCTTCGACCGCCCGTCGCTGGACGCGCTGCTGGACCTCGCCAACGTGGGCCTCGGCCGGCTGTTCGAGGCGCAGGCGGCGGCCCTGGCCACCGTCCGGCGGTAGGCGTGGTGCCATCGACGGCCGGGACGTATCCCGGCACCACTCCAGGGGCTCTGGCACACCCCTGTGCCAGCGAGGCACCTTCGCCGCACGGCTCGCCGCCCAACCCCTTGGTACCGCGTGCGATGCCCGCACGAGGGCCCCGGGTTTGACACCCACGGGTGCCAAGCGAGTGCCTGCGCGGCCCGCCCCGGCGCGACGCCTTCTGGTCGCGACGCGGTCGCGGCACAAGCTGCGCGAGCTGCACGACCTGCTGGCCGTGCCCCCGGACGTGGAGCTGGTGTCGCCGGACGACCTGGGGATCGAGGGCGAGCCGGAGGAGACCGGCGAGACGTTCGAGACCAATGCACGCCTCAAGGCGCGCTGGTACGCCCGCCTGTCCGGGCTGCCCACGCTCGCCGACGACTCCGGCCTGGAGGTGGATTCCCTCGACGGTGGACCCGGCGTCCGGACGCGGCGCTACGCCGGCCCCGATGCCACGGACGAGGCCAACAACGCCAAGCTGCTTCGGGAGCTGGCGGGCCTCCCGCCCGAGCGCCGCGGTGCCCGCTACGTGTGCGTGCTCGCGCTGGCGCTGCCCGGGGAGGTGGGGCCGCGCGGGGGGCTCGGGACGGTGATCCGCCGCGGGACCTGCCGGGGCCGGATCGCCGCCTCGCCTCGCGGTGACGGCGGCTTCGGCTACGACCCGATCTTCGAGCCGTGGTCCGAGCCACCCGGCGGCGAGACGCTGGGCCTGTGGTCCGCGGAGGCGAAGAACGCGATCTCGCACCGCTCCCGGGCGGCCCGCCGGATGGCGCCCGTCCTGCGCTCGCTGGGGCTCTGAGTCCCCGTCCGCCGGAAGTCACTCCCGTCCGCGATCACCCGCCGCGCATCAACCGGGCGGCAGTCGGCAGGATCCGGTCCAGGAGCCGGCGGCCTGAGGCGAGCGACGCGTCCCCGTGCCATGTCCCAGTCGGCGCACACGGCTACGGACCGGCGTCCAGCACGATCCGGTAGCGGGCGCGGTTCTCCTTCAGCCGCGTGATCGCGTCGTTCACCCGCGACATGGGCAGCCGCTCGATCCGCGGCTCGATCCCGTGCTCCGCAGCGAAGGCGAGCATCTCCCGCATCGTCGCGGGGTTGCCGAGGAAGGAGCCCGTGATCGTGAGCTCATGGGCCACCACGTCCGTGGAGTCGATCGTCATCTCCGGGAACCCGACCAGGACCAGCCGCCCCCGCTTGCGCAGGGTCATCAGCAGCTCCTCCCAGTCGAACCTGCCATGGGCCGTGCACAGCACGAGGTCGAAGGCGTAGTCCAGCGGCCGCATCCGGTCCCGGTCGCCGGTCACGACGAAGTGGTCGGCGCCGAACGCACGCGCCTCGGCTTCCTTCCCGGGTGACGACGAGAAGGCGGTGATCTCGCAGCCGAACGCGTGCGCGAACTGGAGCGCGAGGTGGCCGAGACCGCCGACGCCGAAGACGCCGACGTGCGGCCGATCCGCCGCGGCCCAGGTGCGGAGCGGCGAGTACACCGACACCCCGGCGCACATGAGGACGGCGGCAACGTCGGACGGCAGCGACGGCGGCAGCGGGTAGGCGAACTGCGCGTCGACCGTCACCGATGACGCGAACCCGCCGTGCCGCTCCCAGGTGCCCATGTCGGCGATGTCCTGGCACAGCTGAACCTCGCCCTGCTCACACCATTCGCAGACCCCGCAGGCCCGGCCCTGCCAGCCGATGCCGACCCGGTCACCCTCCGCCAGGCCGGCGACCGCGCTGCCCAGGGTCTCCACGTGGCCCACGACCTCGTGCCCGGGCACGAACGGGAACGCCGTGATGCCGTAGAAGTCCTCGACGCCCTGGATGTCCGTGTAGCACACGCCGCAGCGGCTGACGGAGACCCGGACGTCGTGGTCGCCGAGATCGGGCGCCGGGTACCGGAAGGGCTGGAGCGCCTGGCCCACCGACATGGCCGCGTAGCCGTCCACCGTCGAGGGAGACATGCTCCACCTCCGGGACGCCGTGCGCCGGGTCGGTCGCCCGCCTGTGTGCGGATTGTGTGCGCGTGACCGTCGAAGTCCAGAGGCGTTGGTCGCGAAGCAGCGGCCCGACCACGAGACGATGGGGCCGCCGTGGAGGCGACTTTGGCGACAACCGCCAGCAGCGACGGCGGCAGGCGCTCGGGCTCGTGCAGGGAGGGCAGCTCGCGCCAGGAGATCCAGAGCGCCGCCCGCGCCGCATCCCGGGCCATGTTCCAGTCGCCGCACACGACGAACGCCACCCGGACCATCTCCGCCCGGTGCGCCGCCACGATCCGGGCGAACGCAATCTCGTCCCCCGCCGCGGCGAGCTGCACCGTGGTGGCGATCGCGGCATCGGGCGCGAGGCAGCTCATGTCCCTGCGATGTCACCGGGGGCCCGGAGTGTCCCACCCGGACGTTGAGCGCCGGGCCCGTCGGCGGCCGGAGGCGACCGGCCCGTGCGGATCGTCCCGCCCGCTTCCGGGGGTGGATCGGCACTTGTCGGTGCGCACGGAGTGCTACCACGCTGGCCGCGCCACCAAGGAGCGATCGACGATGACCACGCCGGCCCGGCCGACCTCCGTGCCCCGCGAGGGTGCCCTCTCGTTGCTGTCCGCCGGCCTGCTCGTCAGTGCCGGGACGGCCTGGCTCGTCGCTTCGAGCCCTGACGCCGGGGGGATCACGCTGGACGTGGCGGTGCTCCTCGCCGTCGGGCTGGTCGTCCTCGTCCTCGTGATCGACGCCGTGCTGCCGCGGGCTGGAACGCCCGTCGCCCTCCTGCTGCTCACCGCCTGGTCCGCGGCGGTCGGGGCCGTGGCGGCCTGCTTCCCGATCGTGGCCGGATTCGGCTTCGTCCCGGCCGCCTTCCTGATCGCGGCGGCGGTTGTCGCCGTGGCCGGCATCGTGAGCGCGGCGAGCCGCCGGTCCCGCCGGGGGCCGATCGCGCCCTCGCCCGAGCCGCCCTCGCCCGGTGGGACCGCACCTGCGCAGACCGCGCCCGCGGTGGCCCTCGCCCTCTACCTCGAGCCCGTGAACGCCATCCTGCGCCTGGTCCGGGGCGTCAACCGCTTCGTGGGCGACAGCCGGGAGGATCCGGGCTGGAACGCCCGCCACGGGATCCCCGCCGAGCGTCGGGCGCGTCCGCGCTGAGCCGCCCGGGCTGAGCGCCCCCGCGCTGACCCGCCGGGCTGAGCGCCCCCGCGCTGACCCGCTAGGCCTCGCCGACGGTCCTCGCCGGGGCCGGCGTGATCCCCTCCCGCGGCGTGCCCTTGGGTGCCACGGCCAGCGGGGCCGGTCCCTTTCGCCGGCGCAGGTGCAGCAGGTCCCGCACCAGCTCCTGCTTCATCAGCTGGATCGCCTTGGCCGGGTCCACGCCCTTCGGACACACCTGGGAGCACTCGCCCGCGAAGTGGCAGCGCCACGGCCCGCTCCCGCCGGACAGCACCTCCCGGCGCGCCGCGAAGCCGCCGTCGCGCGTGTCCGCGTTGTACCGCTGCGCCTGGCCCAGCGGCATCGGGCCCGCGTACTGGGGATCCGTGGCCACGGTCGGGCAGGCGGCCATGCAGCAGCCGCACTTGATGCAGTAGCTGAACTGCAGGTACTGCTCCAGCTCGTGGGGAGCTCTGGAGGTACTCCCGGGTGGGGTTCTCCTGCTCCTCGACATCGTCCCGCAGCAGGTACGGCATCAGCTCCCGGTGCGCATCGAACATGGAGTGCAGGTTGGGGACCAGGTCCTTGACGATCTCGAAGTTGGGCAGGGGAGCGACCGCGATGACGTCCGCCCCGAGCTCGCTGATCTGCGTGTTGCAGGCCAGCCGCGGGCGCCCGTTGATCAGCATCCCGCACGAGCCGCAGATCCCCATCCGGCAGGACGAGCGCCAGGCGAGCGACGGCGCGCTGACCTCCTTCACCTTCCACAGCCCGTCCAGGACGGTCATGCCGGGCAGCACCTCGATCGGGTGGTCCTCCCAGCGCGGCTCCGTGTCCTTCTCCGGCTCGTAGCGGCGAAGATGAAACGTGACGGTCCGGAGGCCGGTGTCGATCACGTCAGCCTCCCATCGCCACGGCGCCGGGCGCGGCGAGGGCCGCCCAGGTCCCGAACACGAACAGCGCGGCACCGAACGCGGTCAGCCCCACGTTGACGACCCGCCGCAACCCGGGGCCCGGGTTCAGCTCCAGGAGGATGTTCCGCAGCCCGTAGAAGCCGTGGTACAGCGCCGCGCCCAGCAGGATCACGTACGTCACGGTGAAGAACACGCTCTGCGCCCGGACCGCCACGCTCTCCCATTCGACCGGCTCCGCGCCCTCGGTGCCGAAGATCCCGAGCGTGGTGTCGAGATGCATGATCACCATGTGGAGGCCGAGCAGGACGAGGATCACGAGGCCGGCGCCGATGTGCCACGTCCATAGCGTTCGATCGCGCATGTCCCGGGCTCCTACTGGATCACGAAGAAGTCGAGACCGCCCCACAGGGCGATCACGACGGCGATCATCAGAACCGCCCTGGCAAGCCGCCGCTGTCTCCCCACGGACGTCGCGTACGGGTAGACGGGCTCGATCGGGCGGCCCACGGCGTAGCCCAGCTCGATCGCAGCCAGCCGGAGCCCGTTGACGGCGTGGAACGCGAACGCCGCGAACACGGCGTACTCGCCCAGCCGGAACAGCGGGCCGGAGACCACGGCCATCGTCGCGTCCCAGCTCTCGGGCCCCAGCGCCCGGCTGGACGTGACGAACAGGTGCATCACGAAGTAGGCGAGCAGGCCGAGACCGGAGATGCGGTGGAGGATGTAGAGATAGCGCTCGTAGCCCCACCGTCCGCCGCCCACCCAGCCCCGGATGCCCAGCCGGTTCGGATGTCCTCGGGTTTCCATCGCTGTCCTCCGGCCTAGTACTTGCGCTCGACCGGCTTCCACATGTCGATGGTCACCGGCTTGTGCTCGAACCGGGGACCGTCGGCGGTGGCGAACGCCAGCGTGTGCTTGAGCCAGTTGTCGTCGTCGCGGGTGGGGAAGTCGCGCCGGGCGTGGGCGCCGCGGGACTCCTCGCGGGCCAGCGCCCCGGCCACGGTCACCTCGGCCAGGTCCAGGAGGTTCTCCAGCTCCAGGGCGTGGATGAGGTTGGAGTTGTAGACCCGGGACTTGTCGGCGACGGGCGCGTGCTGCGCGCGGACGCGGATCTCGCGCACCTTGGCCAGCGCCGTCGCCAGGTCCGCCGCGTTGCGGAACACGCCCACGTCGTCGTCCATCGTCGTGCGCAGCTCGCGGCGCAGCTCGTAGAGGTTCTCGTCGCCCTCGCGCGCCAGCACCGCCCGGACGCGGTCCTCGGCGGCCGCCGCCTGATCGGCGGGGAGGGGCAAGGCCGCCGCCAGCCCGGGAAGCGCCGAGGCGATCTCGCCGCCCGCGATGCCGCCGAATACCAGGCACTCGCCGGTGGAATTGGAGCCCAGCCGGTTTGCGCCGTGGAGCGAGACACAGGCCGCCTCCCCCGCCGCCCAGATGCCGCCCGCCCGCGTCTTGCCGTTGATGTCCGTCTCGATCCCGCCCATCGCGTAGTGGGCCACCGGGCGGATCGGGATGGGCTTCTCGATCGGGTCGATACCCAGGAACTTGATCGTCACCTCGCGGATCAGCGGCAGCCGGGTGTTGATCCGGTCCGCGCCCAGGTGCGTGAGATCCAGCTCCAGGTAGTCCTGGCCGTCGGGCGTCTTGAAGCCCCGCCCGGCGAGGATCTCCTCGGTCTCCGCCCGCGAGACCATGTCGCGGGGCGCCAGCTCCATCAGCTTGGGCGCGTAGCCGGCCATGAACCGCTCGCCCAGGTTGTTGCGCAGGTACCCGCCCTCACCCCGGCAGCCCTCGGTCATCAGGATCCCGCTGGGCACCAGGCCGGTCGGGTGGAACTGGAAGAACTCCATGTCCTCCAGCGGCAGGCCGGCCCGGTAGGCCATCGCCATGCCGTCACCCGTGACCGTCTGGGAGTACGTGGTGAAGCCGTACAGCGTGCCGCCGCCACCGGACGCGATCAGCAGCGCCTTGCCGCGGATCGCCACCGTCTCGCCGGTGCCCGCGTGCAGGCCCACCAGGCCCGCGAATCCGCCGTCGGCGACCAGGATGTCGGTCACGAAGAACTCGTCGTACCGGGTGAACGTGGCGTACCGCTGCAGCTGGTCGTACAGCGTCTGCATCTCGAAGAAGCCGGTCTTGTCGGCCGCCAGCGTGGCTCGCGGGTAGCTGTGCCCGCCGAACGGCCGCTGCGAGATGTAGCCGTCCTCGTCGCGTGTCCAGGGGCATCCCCAGTGATCGAGCTGGTTGATCTCCCTGGGGATCGTGTCCACGAACCTGCGCACCACGTCCTGGTCGGCCAGGAAGTCGGAACCCTTGACCGTGTCCCAGTAGTGGAGCTCCGGGGAGTCGCCAAGGTCCGTTCGCAGCACCGCGGCCGTGCCGCCCTCCGCGCACACGGAGTGGGCGCGCATGAGCTGCACCTTGGACACGATGCCGATGTCCACCTTGTCGCCGAGGCGCCGGGAGATCTCCACCGCGGCACGAAGCCCGGCAAGGCCCGCCCCCAGGATCACCACATCGTGGTGCAGCTCACGATCCATCAAGAACCTCGGTCTCCCTCGTGGACGCACGTGCGCGCCGGGCGCGCGACCGCCCGGGTCACCGTACGGTGGCGCCAGGACACTGGTTAGAGACGTTCGGCCCCCGCCGGGGTGGGCACAGTCGCCTGCGTGGGGGCCGAAGTTCGTGGGCACCGCCGGCCGCCATGGCCACAGCACCGGTCGCCCGTTGACCGGCACGGAGACCGGTCACTCCGCGAGCCGGATCGAGTCGATGGTCACCAAGGCGCGCGACGCGCCGTCGCCGACGGCCGCGGGAGTCCGTAGGATGTGCGATGGCGGCGACGGCGCTTCCACACCCGCGGGATGGCGCGCGATCATCGACCAGGAGGCAGCGCGATGGTCACTGGCTATGTCTGGCACGAGCTGTACGGGTGGCACGAGACCGGCCTCCAGAACGCGCTGGGGACCACGGGCCATCCCTCCATGCCGCTCCAGCACTTCGACAGCCCCGAGTCGAAGGTCCGCATGCACTCGCTCATCGAGGCGTCCGGGCTCATCGACCACCTCGTCCGCCTGCCCGTCGAGCCGGTGACCGAGGAGGACATCCTCCGGGTCCACGCACCCGAGCACCTTGCCCGCATCAAGGCCGAGAGCCTGCTGCCCAAGGGCGGGGACGCCGGCGATGGCCTGAGCCCGTTCGGTCACGGTGGCTACGAGATCGCCCTCCTGGCGGCCGGTGGTACCTGGGCCCTGCTCGACGCGGTCCTGGGCGGCAAGGTGGACAACGGCTACGCGCTGGTCCGTCCCGCCGGCCACCATTCCCGGCCGAGCACCGGCATGGGCTACTGCCTGTTCAACAACGCCGGGATCGCGTTGCGCCGGGGCGCGCGACGCGCGGCCTCGGCCGGGTCGCGATCGTGGACTGGGACGTGCACCACGGCAACGGCACCCAGGAGGTCTTCTTCGAGGACCCTGAGACCCTCACGATCTCGCTGCACCAGGACGGGCTCTTCCCCTGGAAGTCGGGCGGCATGGACGAGCGAGGTGCCGGGCCCGGCTTCGGGTACGCGGTCAACGTGCCGCTGCCCGCGGGCAGCGGCAACGGCGCGTACATCGAGGCGTTCGACCGCGTGGTCACCCCCGCCCTGCGCGCGTTCCGCCCGGATCTGATCTGGGTCGCCTCCGGCTTCGACGCCTCGATCAACGATCCCCTGGGCCGGATGATCGTCACCCTCACCGGCTACCGGGCGATGACCCGGCGGCTGCTGGACTTGGCCGACGAGCTGTGCGGCGGCCGCCTCGTGATCGCCCACGAGGGTGGCTACTCGCCGTTCCTCGTCCCCTTCTGCGGCGTGGCCGTGATCGAGATGCTGGCAGGCGTCGAGTCCGGTGTCGAGTTCCCCTGGGAGGAGGTCTGGAGCGACCTTTCCGACCAGCCGCTCAAGCCCCACCAGGCGGAGGTGATCGAGCGGGCGGCCGCGCTGCTCGATGTTGTCCGTGGCGGTGCCGTTCCTGCCTGATGTGGCTCCGCGCCGCCTCGGCGGGCCGAGGTGTCCTCTGCGAGCCGTGCTCCCGCCCTGCAGGATCGGGGGTCGTGCGGCTCTCGCATCGACGATACTCCGCATCTCGCGACGACATCGCGGTCAGGAGGCTGACGTTTGGCCACCGGGTACATCTGGCACCAGAAGTTCGCCTGGCATGACACCGGGCTGCAGCACATCCTGGCCGCGTCCGGACAACCGCAGCATCCGCTCGCCCACGGCGAAAGCCCGGAGTCGAAGGCCCGCCTCGCATCGCTCGTCGAGGCCTCGGGGCTGATCGAGCATCTCGTCCGGATCCCCGTCCAACCGGCCACGGACGAGGACGTGCTCCGCGTGCACACGCCGGAGTACCTCGCAAGGTTGCGGCTCGAGAGCCTCCAGCCGAAGGGTGGCGACGCGGGTGACGGCTTCAGCCCGTTCGGCCACGGGGCCCTCGAGATCGCCCTCCTCTCCGTGGGAGGCACGATGGCGGTCATCGGCGCCGCGCTCGAGGGGCGGGTCTCAAACGGCTACGCGCTCGTCCGCCCACCCGGCCATCACGCCGTCGCGGCGACCGGGATGGGCTTCTGCATGCTGTCCAACATCGGCATCGCCGTCCGCTGGGCCCGCGAGCGGCACGGCCTCGGCCGGGTCGCGATCGTGGACTGGGACGTGCACCACGGCAACGGCACCCAGGAGATCTTCTACGAGGACCCCGAGACGCTGACGATCTCCATCCACCAGGACAGTCTTTACCCCTTCGGGTCGGGGCTGCTGGAGGAGCGCGGGGCGGGGGCTGGCGAGGGCACGACCATCAACGTGCCGTTGCCCTCGGGCTCCGGCAACGGCGCGTACATTGAGGCCATTGAGCGCGTCGCGGTGCCGGCGGTGCAGGCGTTTCGCCCCGAGCTGGTCATCGTCGCCTCCGGGTTCGACGGCAGTTTCTTGGACCCCTTCGGCCGGATGTTGGTCACCACGTACGGGTACCGGACGATGACCCGACTGCTCATGGATGCGGCCGCCGAGGTCTGCGCGGGACGCCTGGTGATGGTCCACGAGGGCGGCTACTCATCCCTGTACGTCCCGTATTGCGGGATCGCCGTGATCGAGACCCTCGCCGGGGTGAGCACCGGCATCGCGATGCCCTGGGACGACGAGTGGAACAGCCTACCGGACCAGGCGGTGACCGATCACCAGGCCGCGGTCGTTGGCCGCGCGGCCTCGTTCGTGGCGGACCTGCACGAGCTGGCGGTGCCGGCATGAGCCCCGAGCTCGTCCGGATCATCTTCGACACGCTGAGCGTGATGTCGATCCTCGTCCTGCTCGTGCTGGGCATGGCCGTGATCGTCGGGATGATGCGGATCTTCAATCTGTGCCAGGGCGAGCTGGTCATGCTGGGCGCGGTCGTGGCGTACCTGGCCGCGACGTGGTTCGACAGCGTCCTGCTCGGGATCATCCTCGCGCCGCTGGTCGTCGGCGCGTTCGGCTCCGTGCTCGAGCGGCTCGTCATCCGACGGTTCTACGGGAGCCCCGCGGGTGCGCTCCTGGCGACCTTCGCCGTCGGCTTCGTCATCCGCGAGGTGGTTCGTGCGTTGATGACGCAGCAGGGCGCGCCGGTCCCGGCGCCGCTGCCGGGTAGCTTCACCATCTTCGGGGCCGGCCTGCCGATCTGGCGACTCGTCATCATCGTCGTGACGGTGGTGGTCGTCATCGGTGCCTACCTTGGCCTGGTCCGCAGCGGCGTCGGCCTTCGGGTGCGAGCGACGCTCGACAACCGTGAGCTGGCCGAGGCGACCGGCATCTCCACGAGCCGGATGTATGCGGGGACCTATGCCGTCGGGGCCGGGCTCGCGGGCTTGGCCGGGGCCATGATCGTGCCCAGCCGGATTCTCTATCCCGACATCGGGCTGGACAACCTCATCCCCATGTTCATCGCGGTGATGGTCGGGGGGTTGGGGACGATCGTGGGTCCGCTGCTGGGCGCGGTCGCGATCGGCCTCCCGTTCGGCCTTGTGCCCGCGCTGATCAACCCAGTCTTCGCCCAGGTCGTCGTGATCATCGGGGCGATCATCTTCATGCGGTTCCGGCCGGCCGGCCTGGTCAGCAGGTAATCGAGAGGGTCAAGGAGGAGGAGCACCGTGACAAACGAGATCTCCCGGCGCAGCGTGCTAAAGGGCATTGCAGCCGGTGGCGCCGCGGTCGGGCTGAGCGGGTCGCTCGGAAGCGTGCTCGCCGCGTGCTCACCGGCTGCCCCGACAGGCCCCATCAAGGTGGGCGTTCTGACGGACGTGACCGGTGCGTTCGGCGTCGTCGGCAAGTCGAACGTCGAAACCGCACAGTTCACGATCGACGAGATCAACGCCGCGGGCGGCGTCAAGGGCCGCCAGATGGAGCTTGTGGTCGCCGACAGCGCGAGCGACACCGCCGTCGCCGCCACCGTCGCCCGTCAGCTGGTCGAGAAGGACAAGGTCGACTTCGTCATCGGGACGGTCACCAGCGCCACGCGCGAGGCCGTGAAGGGGATCATCTGCACCACGGGCAAGACACTCCTGGTGATCCCGACCTCCTACGAGGGCGGTGACTGCACCGAGAACATGTGGGTCGTCGGCGCGGTGCCCAACCAGCAGGTCGACCCGATGATCGAATACGGCGTCGCCAAGGGCGCCAAGACCTGGTACACGTGCGGAGCCGACTACAAGTACCCGCGCAACATGATCGCCCAGGTCAAGGCGCAGGTGGCCGAGGCCGGTGGCACGATCGTGGGGGAGGACTACTACGCCCTGACCGACACGGACGTGTCCCAGCTCGTGAGCAAGGCGCTCGCGTCAGGTGCCGACGCCATCTTCGACGTCACGATCCTGCCGCTCTCCGTCCAGTTCACGAAGGGCCTCGTGAGCGGAGGCTACACGGGCATCCACATCAGCCCGCTGTATGACGAGAGCGTCAACTCGCTGTTCGGCCCGGACGTCGCCGGCATCATCTCGATCAGGACTTCTTCTCCAGCGGAGACCACGACGAGTTCACGACCGCGAGCTGGCTGCGTATCGGCGAAGTACCCGGAGGGCATCTTCGCCTCGTCCTTCAACAGTCCGGCGTGGTACCGCGGCATCCAGATGTGGAAGGCGGCCGTCGAGAAGGAGATTCGTTCGAGCTCGCCAAGGTCAACACCGCCTTCGACTCCATCCCGCTCGAGAAGGGCTTCACCGGCCCGTCCGCGATGAAGGCCGGCACCCGCCACTGCACGCTTCCCATGCTGATGGGTGAGATGCAGGCCGACGGCTCGGTCAAGATCATCGAGGACCTGGGCACCGGCGACCCGACGGGGCAGTGCGGCTGATCCGCCGTCCCCAGTTCTCCGTCCGATCAGGAGAGCGCACGTTCGCCCTCCTGATCGTCATCCTGGCCGCGACGCCGCTGATCCTGGCGCTCCTGGGGCTGGACTACTACACGATCGTCCTGACTCAGGCCCTGATCCTCGGCGTGCTGGCGATCAGCGGCGACCTGGCGTGGGGATCCACGGGATTTCACGCTGGGCCAGGCCGTGTTCTTCGGTATCGGGGCGTACTCGGTCGGCCTGCTCGCGGTCAACGCGGGCATGACGGACCTCGTGGCCGCCTCGCTGGTGGGTCTGGCCGCGGGCGCCGTTGCCGGCACCATGGTCGGCCTGTTCCTGTTCGTCGGCTCGCGCGTCGGCGAGCTGTACGTGGGCCTCGTGACGCTGGCGCTCGCCTTCGCGGCCGAGCGGCTGGCCACCGGGTGGGAGGCAGTCGGTGGCTACAACGGCATCCCCGGCGTCCCGGGCCCGACGATCGCGGGGATCGCGCTCTCCTACGGCCCCGAGACGTACTACCCGATCCTGGGTATCTTCTCGCTGGTCATCGCCGCGGCGTACCAGCTCAACAAGTCCCAGTTCGGTCTCGTCATGCGCGCCGTCCGCGACGACGGGGAGCGCGCCGAGATCCTGGGATACCGCCGCACGACCGTCCAGATCGTCGTGTTCACGCTCACCTCGGCGCTTGCCGGCCTGTCCGGCGGTCTGTACGCGCTCGAGGAGGGCTTCGTGTCGCCCGCGTTCCTCGGCGTCGGCCTCTCCACGCAGGTCCTGCTGTGGGTCGTCCTCGGGGGCGAGGCACCCTCATCGGCCCGCTGCTGGCCTCGGCCTGGTGCGCGTCGTGGCGGCGGATCGCGGAGGTCACGCCGCAGCTGTGGCCGGTGATCCTGGCATCCTGCTCCTCGCAACCATCATGTACCTGCCGAAGGCCTCATCGGCGCGGCGCACGCGCCGTGGCCGCGAGCCGTCGTGGCCGCCGCAGGCGGTCCAGGAACCGCCCGGGCCACCGTACGGTGACGCCGGGACGCTGGTTAGAGACGTTCGGCCCCCGCCGGGGTGGGCACAGTCGCCCTCTGCCATGGCCACTGGACCGGTCGCCGGGAGACGGAACGGGCGCAGCCCGAGACAAACGGCTCGCGCAGCGACGCATTCGTTGCACAGGAGCGCCTTCCCATGCGCCGGATGGGGCGCCCAGCGAGCGACTCCGTTCCACGCTGCGCCCGTTGACCCGCCCGGAGACCAGTCAGAGCGCGTGGGTGCCAGTCGCCCCGCGTCGCCGCCTCGGTCGCCCGGGATGTGGCAGAGAGGAGCCCGGCCCGTGCCTGGGCAAGGGCCGGCTGGGTGCGATCGGGCAAGGCAGTCCCCGCCGTCGTTGGGGCAGCGCATGGCGTCGGGGACGCTCGGACATCGGCGGCTCGATCCGCATCCCCGCCTCGTTGTGCGGTGTGGTCGGCTACAAGCTACCCTACGGCCGGGTCCCGGCGCTCCCGCCGTTCAACCTGGACCACTACTGCCACGACGGCCCGATGGCGCGCAGCGTGAGCGACGTCGCGCTGCTCCACAACGTCATCGCGGGGCAGCACCCGGTGGACCCGGTCAGCCTGCCGTTCCCGGGTCCGATCCTGGTGGACGGCAGCCCGGCGCGGATCGCGGGCCGGCGGATCGCCTGGGCCCGGACGATTGGCGACACACCCGTGGAACCGGAGGTGGCGGCCGCCACCGCGCGCGTCGCCGCCTCGCTGGCCGAGATGGGCGCCGTGGTCGAGGAGGTGGAGATCCCGGTGACCATGGACACCCTGTTCCGTGCCGCGTTCACCCACTACGGCGCGATCATGGGTCCGTCCATCGACGAGGTCGCCGCCGGTGACGATACGCGCCTGGAGCCCTACGTCCGGGCGTTCCGGGCGATCGCGGACGCGATGTTCGCGGAGGTCGGCTTCTATGGCGGGCTGGAGCTGGAGGGCACGATCGATGCGTCGGTGAGTGCCGTCCTCGAGCCCTACGCCGCGTTCGTGTGTCCCACGATGACCACCCTCGGCTACGCCGCCGGCGACGACTACACGGAGACCCGGGTCAGCGTCGACGGGGTGGAGCTCGACTTCTACCTGAAGGCGGCGCTCACGCCGCTGTTCAACCTGATGAGCCGCCGCCCGGTCCTCGCGATCCCCAGCGGCATCGCGTCCAACGGGGTCCCGATGGGCGTCCAGGTGGTGAGTCACCCGTACGACGACCAGGCTGTGTTCGACGTCGCCTCGGCGCTGGAGACCGTGGCCGGCTGGTGGGCGTCGCCGCACTGGCGACCGGCGGTGGCCAGGGACTGATCTGGCTTCACATGCGCCAGGTACGTCCCTGACGACATCCGCGCGGGCTGTGACACGGGGCGCCGCGAGGTCCGGCCGGGCCTGCAACGGACGTCCGGGCGGGACGTCATGCTGGGCGAAGCGCCCCGCGACCGAGGCGCCAGGGCGGCGCCACCGGGCTGGGGCCCGGAGGACCCTCGGATGGGACTGCTGCGACGACTGCGCCCTCGGGGCAGGACTACGGACGACAACGGAGGCCCGGACGTTCACGGGGGCGTCCCGATCGACGGGTCAAGGAGCTCCGCCCGAGTGAGGGTCTCTCCGCCTCCGAAGCCGCCAATGACCAGGATCCGGCCGTCAGGCAGCTGGGTCGCGGTGTGGAATGACCGGGGGTCAATCGGGGATCCAGCCGGGCTGAACGCGCCCGACCTCGGGTCGAAGACCTCCGCCCTAGTGTCCCCTGCAGAGACCTTGCCGATCAGCAGGACCCGGCCGTCGGCGAGCATCGCTGCCGTGTGGCCGTTGAGCTCGTTCACCGACGAGCCGTCAACGGCGAAGGATCGCGAGCCAGGATCCCACACCTCCGCGGCCCGCACCACCTGCGCATCACCCCCGAGACCACCGACAACCAGCACGCGCCCGTCTGGCAGCACCGTGGCCGTGTGCTGTTTGCGCGCGTTGGCCGACACACCGGCCGGCTCGAACGCCAGGGTGCGTGGGTTCCAGAGCTCGGCCGTGGGCGCGTGGCTGCGGGGGCCGACCCCGTCCGGCGTGATTCCCGCCGATCACCAGGACGCGACCGTCGGGAAGGCGGGTCGAGGTGTGCGCGGTCCGCGGATCGATGAGCGTCCCGGCGCCGCTGAAGGTGCCATTGGCGGGATCCCAGAGCTCTGCGCCGGACCCGCCGATGATGAGCACGTCGCCGCTGTCGAGCAGCGTCGCGGTGTGATGGCTGCGGGGCTCCATCATCGCCCCGCCGTCACCGAAGGTCCGGCTCGCGCGATCCCAGATCTCGACGGATCGCCAGGTCCTCGCCCCCGGATTCAGACTCCCGCATGGAGACCCATCCTCCGGTCACCAGGACCCGCCCGTCCGCCAGAGCCGTTGCCGTGTGCGAGTGCCGTCCCCGGTTCAGCTCGCCGGCAGGCGGAAGCATCGACAGGCTGGATCCCAGAGCTCACCCGTGGTGAAGCTGAAGAAGTCGCTCTGCCGCGGATCGATCCCGCCGACGACGAGCACGCAGCCTCCCGGCAGGAGCGAGGCGGTGTGCGAGATGCGCCCCTGTGCGAGCACGCCAGCCGCGCCCGTCGCGGCGCCCCCGGGCGCCGCAGCGTCGGGCGAGGAGTCCAAGGGACACGCGAGCGCCGGGCCAACCGCCGGGAGCTTCGGCTCCAGCAGCGAGCCGACGGCCAGCATGCCGGCGATCAACGCGGCGAGCAGGGCGACCAGCAGCAGCACCCACGCCGCGCGGGGGACGGCAACCGGGCGCCACCCGACTGGATCGCCGCCCGCCGGTGACCGCGCGGCGCCGTGACGGCGATCCGGTTGGCGAGCTCGACCGGGTCGAGGTCGGACGAGACGCGCCCGACGTAGCCGTGGACCGCGGCTTGGAGACGGGCCTCGAAGACGTCGCGTTCAGTCATCGCCGAGTTCCTTTCGCAGGCGATCGAGGAGTCGAGACAGCCGCGTTCGCACACCCGATGCGGACAGGCCGGCAGACGGCGGCCAGCTCCGTGACGAGTCGAGATCGGCCGCGTAGCGCAGGGCGACCAGCGTCCGGTCCTCCGGCTTGAGGCGAGCCGAGCGCGTTCGCGAGGTCGACGTGGTTGATCCCGCCTGGCGAGATCGGCCTCCGGCGCGGAGTCCGTGCGCGACCTTCGAGCTCGACCTGACCGGCTGGCGGCGCTGGCGCCTGATCAGCCTGCGCGTCTCGTTCGCGGCGACCGCCACCAGCCAGGGCTTCAGGCGATCGGGATCACGGAGCGACGCCGAGCTTCCGCCAGGCGATCCACCAAGCCGCCTGGGCCGCGTCCTCCGCGAGGGCCTCGTCGCCGCAGATGACGAAGGCGACCCGCACGAGGTCGAGGTGGTACGCCGCGATGATCCGGGCGAAGGCGATCTCGTCGCCCGCGATGGCGCGCTCCACCGTAGTCGCGACCGCCGTGCTGTCGAGGGCGAGGCCGATCATGGCATAGGGATACCCGTCCGGGCCCCAAGTGTCCCATCGTCGGCCGGGCCGGGCGAGCCGCTAGTGCCGTCGGGCTCGGCGCCGCTGGAGGCGCGGCCACGCCCACGGCGCCCGAAGGCGCGAATGCCGGGAGGCGACGCGTTCGGCTCACCGCCGTCCCCGTGATCGGCTAGCCTCTGCCAATCGCCGCCGACCGACCCCGCCACCGCCGCGCCGTCACCAACCGGTCGGGCCCAGGGGCGCCGGCGAGGCAGTCCGCCAGTCGCGCATTCGGGAGGTCGTCCAGATGACGCTCGTGCTGCTCACCGCAGTCTCCGTGTGGATCCTCATGCAGATCCTCAGCGTCGTCGATGTCGGGGGCTTCCTCGTCGAGAGCACGATCGCGGTGCTCGGCGGGGCGGCCATCGGCTTCATCGGCGCCTGGTACCTGCGCCGGCGGGCGCGCAAGGAGCGGCGCGGCTGACGGACCCAGGGCGGCCGGCCGCATCTGCCTGACGACCGACCCGCGATGCTCCCGGCGGTACGCGAGCGCCGCGGCAGGCTCGCCCTCCGTCAGGCGACCCAGGTCCACGCGTACCACACCGTCAGCACGTTGAACACGAGGCTGACGACGATCAGGAAGTTGTCGTACGCACCCTTGTAGGGCAGGCCGATGACGTTGAACACGGCGACGACCACGGCGACGACGATGGTCAACCACTGGATGGCGGGGTAGGGGACGGTCAAGGTCAGCACGATCATGAGGATCGGCACCAGCATGATCGCCGCGATGCCCAGCCAGATGGCGGGCCGGCCCTCCACGCCGTGGGCGAGCTTCCCGGGCTCGACGTCGCCGGCGAAGATCCGGAGCACGTCCCCGAGGAGGTAGGTCAGCATCAGGGCGACCCACAAACCTGCCAGCACGATCCTCGTCTCGTCCATCGAGCGCCTCCTTCGCGCGCGGTGCCGCGTTCACGGGCTTGAGGCCCGGATGCCCCTGGAGGGGCAGCCGTCCCGGGCCGCGGTCGTCGGCGTACCATGCGGGCGCGGCCGGGCATGCAGCGATCCCGCCCAGTCTCCACCGGATGGCTGCTGCCGGCTGGCCTTGATGGCAGCAGTCGGCCGGATGAGGCTCATGGGTGCCTCAGGAAGTGCAGGCAGCGGATGACGAGGCAGCGGTGAGGGCCCTGGTCCAGGATGCGTACGGGGAGCCCCGGACGGTGCTGCGGGTGGCCGAGGTCCCGGACCCGGTCCCCGACGCCGGCCAGGTCCTCGTCCGGGTTCGGGCGGCGTCCATTCACATCGGCGACGTTCACGGCATCCGCGGCGTGCCGTACCTGTTCCGGCCGATGTACGGCCTTCGCCGGCCGAAGGCCCGCATCCCGGGCACGGACGTCGCGGGCACCATCGTGGCGATCGGCGCTGGCGTGTCCGGGCTCCAGCCGGGTGACGAGGTCTTCGGCTGGTGCGGCGGCGCCTTCGCTGAGCTCGTCACGACATCGGCGGACACGCTCGTGTCCCGGCCGACGGCCGTCCCGTTCGAGCCTGCGGCTGCCCTTGGCGTCTCCGCCATGACCGCCCTCCAGGCCCTGCGCGACCAGGGGAACGTCCAGCCGGGGCAGCGCGTCCTCGTGGTCGGCGCATCCGGTGGCGTGGGCACCTTCGCCGTGCAGATCGCGAAGGCCCTCGGCGCCGAGGTCACCGCGGTGTGCGGCCCGGACGCCGTCGAGCTGGCTAGCTCGATCGGCGCCGACCACGTCATCGACTATGCGGCGGAGGACTTCACCACCGCCGGGCGACGCTACGACCTCGTCCTCGACAACGTGGGCACAGGGTCGCTGGCGGACACGAGACGGGTGCTCGAGCCCGGCGGAACGCTGCTGTCGAACGGCGCGCCGGTTGGCGGCTGGACCCGTCCGCTGGGTCGGATCACCTGGGTGCTCGTCTCGTCATGGTTCGTGCGCCAGCAGGGCCGGCCGGTCATCCAGGCCAGCCGTCCCAGCGACCTGGTTGCCCTGCGGGACCTCGTCGAGTCGGGGAAGCTCCGACCGGTCATCGACCGGACGTTCTCGCTGGACGACGGCGCCGAGGCGATCGGCCACGTGGGCGACGGGCACGCGCGGGGCACGACCATCATCACGATGTGAGCGCGACGGCCGCGTCGCGGGCTCCGGACAGGTGCCCGTCAGCGCCGCCGTCGCCTCCGGCGCGCGACGGCGACCAGGGTCAGGTCGTCGGCGGGCTCGGCTGACGCCTGGAACGCCCGGACGCGGTCCCTGACGGCAGCCACGAGGTCGTGGGCCGAGCCGGACCGCGCCGCGGCGATGGTCGCCAGCAGCCGGTCGTCCCCGAACCGTTCGCCGGAGGGTGCCCGCGCATCGGTCACGCCATCCGTGTAGAACAGCAGCGCATCGCCGGGGGCGAGGGTGATCTGCGTCTCTGGCGGTGCGACGGAGGCGAACGCTCCGACCAGCACGCCTGCGTCGCCGACGGTCGTGATCGGCCCGCCGTCGCCGGGCACCAGGAGCGGCGGCTCGTGTCCGGCGCTGGCAAGGCGGACGCGGCCGGTCCCGGGCTGGAGCACCGCGCACAGCAGGGTCAGGAACAGCGTGCCGCGCCGCTCCTCGACCAGGACCCGGTTCGTCCGCTCGATCGCGTCGCCCGGGCCGCGCGCCGCATTGAGCGCGCTGTGCATGACGGGCCGTGCGAAGGCCATGAGCAGGGCGGCATCGAGCCCCTTGCCCGTGACGTCGGCGATCACGATCCCCAGCGGCCGGCCGCGCCCGGGCAGGCGGAACAGCTCGAAGAAGTCGCCACCGATCTCGCGCGCGGCCTCATAGTGGCTGGCCAGGTCGTAGCCCGGCACGTCGGGCGGCTCCAGCGAGAGGATGCTTCGCTGCTGGCGCCGGCCCTTGGCCAGCTCGGAGGCGTCGATGCCGAGGGCCGTCGCCGTGTCCTCCGAGCGGTGGTCTGACAGCGCCCTGTCCGCTGCCGCACGCGCCCGATTCTCCGCGACGAGCTCGCCGAGCGCGACAGCCAGGACATCCACGGCGGCCCGGAGGCCGGCCCCGGCCGGTGGTTGCCCGGTCGCGATGATCCGGGCGACGAGATCTCCGTCAACGACAACCTCGGCCTCGATGCGCTCGCGCTCCGCGTCCCCGTGGGGCTCGACGGCCCGGCCGGCGATCGTCACTCCCGCGGGGTCCACGATCGCCACCGCGGGCCCGAAGGGGTCGAGCGTCCACGGCGCCAGGATGCGCTCGAGCCGGTTCCGGTCGAGCGGCGGCACCCCGTTCCCGGGTTGGGGCACGGCGTCCCCGGTCAGAAGGCCGCCAGCGCCGACGCGCGGTCCGGGTACGACGGGATCAGGGGCCCAAGGCCCGTCCGGTCGAGCACCTTCTGGACGGCAACCTGGGTCCCGCACAGGCGCAGGTTGGTCTGGATCGTCCCGTCCTCGACCTCGCTCCGGATGGCGCGCAGCGCCTCCCATCCCTGCTCCGGGTCGGGCGGTGCCTCGCCGCGCATCATGCGCATGCTCGAGTGCATCGCCACCAGGCCGGAGCTCGAGATGAACTGGAGCCCGGTCAGGTCCAGCAGCAGGCGCCGGCCACCTGACTGGTAGACCTGGCGGACGGCGTCGATGACACCCTCGTAGGTGGAGCCGTCCAGCTCGCCATCGAGGGCGATGACGGTGACGGGCACGGGTCCCTCGACCTGCTCCACAGTTGTCTGCAACACCATCTACCGCTTCTCCTCTGGTCTCGGGACGAGTGACCGTGTCATGGTCAGTATGTTGCCGCCGCCATCGCGGGGTCCATAGGCGAGGCTGTCGGTCGCGAGCCGCATCAGGCGGATGCCCATGCCGCGCGGCCCACGGACCAGGGCCGGGACGGTCATGTCGGGGTCCGGGAGCGTGGTGGGATCGAACGCCGGACCGTCGTCCTCGATGGTGATGACGAGCTCCGGGCCGGCGACCGCCACCTCGATTTCCACCCATCCCGGCTGGCCCGCGTAGCCGTGCACGATGATGTTGGTGGCCGCCTCGTCCACGGCCTGGACCAGGTCGTCCACGGCGTCCGTCGTGGCGCCGGTGGCCCCCGCCGCCTCGCGGACGAGCCGCCGGACCTCGGCGAGCCGTTCCAGGTCGGCCGGGATCCGGATGCGGCGCACCGGGGCGGTCACGCGCCCGGAACCCGAGGGCGCGTCCTGTCGCGGCAGGTGCCGTCGAGACGTCCCGCCCGTCCGCTCCATGTCGGCCATGCGCTGATCCCACCTCATCTTGACCTCGCGGTGCCGGCACCGTACCAGCGGTGGCAAGCGGGTGCGCCGCGGCCGGGATCGGGCGAGTGCCTGTCGACGCCTGCTCCGATGCCGACGGGGACACGCCGCTCAACGCCGGCAGTCATCGCCGGGTGGACGCTCGCGAGGCGATGCCCTGCAGGGTGCGATGGGCGTCTCCGGCACGGTCACCATCAAGGTCACATCGAGCGGCATGGCGGTGATCATCGACGCGGTGGTGCTGGGTCCAGACGAGACCTGATCACCGGTGCGGGGCGTCGGCGTGGTGGAGCGCGACGGCCGAGGGCTGCGGCGTGGGGCTGGGGATTGGTGAGCGTCCCCACGTCTGGATCGGCACGAGCGTCGTGTCCGGGTATCCGTCGTAGGGGACCATGCCCCCGCCCTGTGCCACGACGACCGGTGGCCCGTCCAGGTCGGCGGGAACGGCCACCAGGGAGGCAGGGCCTCCGTTCCCCCAGGCCATCATCAGGAGGTACTGGCCGTCCGGCGACCACGTGACCCGGTAGGCGTCGAGTCGCTCGCTGTAGCCTCGCGCGGTCACCGGAACGACCGCCTCGCGCGGACGCGCCGACTCATCAGACAGGTCACCCGGCGTCAACAGGACGACCTCGCTGTGCTCGCCGCCGATGCCCCGCTGGTAGGCGATCGTCTCGCCGTCCGGTGACCAGACCGGTCCGATCCCGTGGAGGATCCCGTAGCGAGGCGTCAGGGCGCGCTGTCGTCCAGTCTCGACATCGATGACGCGCAGCTCGCGGTGGTCGTCGGCCCCCGTGCGGTCGACGCCCGTGTAGGCGATGGACCGACCATCGGGCGACCAGGAGAGCTCGATGGCGCCACCGGTGGCTTCGAGCGACCGAATCGCGCCGGAGGCTGGCCCGAACAGATGGATCAGCCCGTCCCGGAGAGCCTCGCCACGGACGAGTTCGTCGGCTCCGCTGGCGATGGCCAGGAGGCTGCCGTCAGGCGACCACTCGAGGTCCGTCGCCAGCAGGTCCGGCAGGTCGGTTGTGCTGCCGTCTGCCAGGGTGACGATCCGGACCCCACTCCCGGCAGCCGATGTCTCCGGGTTGACGGGCGACGTCCGGTTCACCCCGAACGCCACCTGCTCGCCGTCGGGCGACCAGACGGGGCAGGGCGGCGGCAGCCCGTCGCCGACGTCGATGGTGAGCCGATCGGCGACGGTGCCATCGTCAGCCACATCGGCGACTACGAGCGCCGCGTCCTGGGTGCCGTGGCCCTCCACCCGCCCGTAGGCGAGGCTGCGGCCATCCGGCGAGAAGGCAGGACACAGCTGATCAACGCCGTCCGTGTCGGTGCCGATGACGCGCCGGGCTGGCTTCTCGAGCGCCGCGAACCAGATGTCGGTCTCCTGATCGAGCCCGTTCGAAGCCGTCTGTCCTGCTGTGAAGGCGATCCAGCCGTTGGTGATCGCAGGTGACACCTCGAACGGTGGCTGGAGGAGCAGGCGTGCCCCGACCACGAGTGCTCCGCCAAGCAAAGCCACGAGCAGCCCGAGGGGCAACGCGATCGTCCAGACCCTGCGATCGAGCTGGAGGCCATGCCATGGCACCGACCAGCCCGCCCGCCGGTCACGTGGCTGCCCGACGGCCACGGCATGGGCTACGGCGGCAGCGTCGACCGGTCGGACACCCGCCAGGGCGAAGGTCCGCACGCGGTCCTCGAGGCGCTGCTCGAACTGCGTCATGTCATCCATCGCCAAGCTCCGATCGAAGGCGGGCGAGCAGCCTGGACAGGCGGGCGCGGGTTCCCGATGGGCTCATGCCCAAGGCGCGCGCCAGTTCCGTGGAGTCGAAACCCGCGACGTAGCGCAGGGCGATCAGCGTCCGATCCTCGGGCTTGAGGCGCGCCAACGCATTGCGGAGGTCGATGTCGCCGGCACGGGCGGCGGGGTCGGTGGGCGTCGATATCGAACCGGTGGCGACGGAGATCTCGAGCACCCGGCCCCGGCGCCTGCGCCGGCCCAGCTGCCGGGCCTCGTTGACGGCAATCGAGATGAGCCAGGGCCGCAGACGCTCGGGATCGCGGACCGTGTGCAGCTTGCGCCAGGCGATCGGCCACGCAGACTGCACGGCTTCCTCGGCCAGCTCGGCGTCTCCGCCGGTGACGACGAAGCAGACGCTGCTCATGTCGGCGTGGTGGGCGTCGACGATGCGCGCGAAGGCGACCTCGTCGCCACCCGCGGCGAGGAGCATCAGCCCGGCCCGGCTCTCAGTCGTTGTGCCAGTCGTGATTGCCATTGCCCCCATAGATGCACAGGGCGCTCGAGGTGATTCAGAGATCGGCCGCCAGTGCGGGGATGATGACCGTCCGCGACGTGTCCGATCACGCCGTTCAGACCGCGCAACTTCGGGCAACCACCGGCAAGGTGAGGGCTACGCGAGCTGACGGACTGCCTCGCTGCCGACCGCGCTCATGGACGGGACTTCACATCATTCGCCGACGAGCGTCGACCGCCAGGCCACCTCGCTGTCCGCGTGATCGCGAGAAGCGTGATCGCCGACCCGGCCCCGGCAGGCTCGACCGCCGTTGCGTAGACCGTCTCGTCGGCGCGAGACGATCCCTGGGACGGAGATCGGCCAGCCTGGGAGCGCGCCGTCGAACCCGAACGCCAGGATCTCCGTCGTCAGTTGGGCGCCCTCGTCATCCACCCATCGCTGGAACGCGACGCTGTCGGCACCCGCCGCACGTCCGCGCGCGAGCCGGAGTCGGATCCGGCGCGTCAAACTCGGGACGGAGGCCCGGTGTCGAGGCCAACCGGTCGCATGACGGCCTCGATCTCGTCGCGCAGCTGCCGGCTGGACTTCGCCGCCTGTGGTGTGCCGCCCTCGGGACACAGCCTGGCCAGCCGAAGGGCATGGTCGAAGTCGGTGCTGGCGCCCTCGGGGTCACCGCCTCTCGCCCTCGCCTCGCCGCGCCACACGTAGGGCCACAAGTAGTCGTCGCCGATACTGCCCGCGTAGTCGGGCTCCGTCGCCCGTCGGTGCTCGACCACGCGGACCAATGAGACCTCAAATGGCGATGAGATCTCGATCGCCCGCGTGTAGTCGGCGATCGCGAGTTCGAGATCGCCGCGGTCGGCGAAGATCCGGCCGCGCTCGACGTGTGCCGAGGCCCGGTGCACGGGGGCCACTTCACGCTCGACCACGATTGAGGCGTCGCCGATCGCGAGATCGAAGTCACCCCGCTGGGCGTACAGTTGGGCCCGGTCGCGAAGGGCAGCAGTGCTGTCGCGCTCGAGCTCGATCGTCCGGGTGAGGTCCGCGATGGCATCGCCGAGCCTGCCTTGCTGGGCGTACAGCCTGGCCCGCGCCAGTAGCAGGTCGGACAGGTTGAACGGCTCGAGCTCGATCGCCCGGGTGTAGTCGGTGGCAGCGAGCTCGAGCTCCCCTTGCTTGACGTACAGGCTGGCGCGATCGCTCAGCCGGTCGGGATCGGCCGGGTGCCGACCCAAGCCTCGAGTCAGGCTCTCGACCGTCGGCTCCCGGGCAAGGCGCTGGACCAGGCCGACCGCCATTGCGACGGCGGCGACCGCCAGGAACAGCGCGCCGACGGTGACAACCGCGGGGTGTAGGCCGGCCTCGGTTGTGGCCCAGTCACGGACCGCGACCATGAGTCGCGCCAGCAGGAGGATGCCGAGTGCGGTCGTGACGATCGGGACCACGATCGTCAGGACGAGGCCCTCGGCCACCGCGAGAACCTCCGAGTCAGGTCCGCGGGACTCGGCAAGCAGCAAGAGCCCGAAGCTGACCGCTGCTCCGCCAAGGGCACCCAGCACGGTGACCCCAGCGAGCAGTATCGGGTTGAGACCCGCGCCGACCAGACCGAGACCAACACCCGTCACGCCTGCCGTCACGAGAATGGCGATCGACGGGAGGATGAAGACCCACTCCATGGCCGTGACCCTCACCGAGAAACAGAGTGCCCCGGCATCTCCACGAGAACCTTCGTTCCGCGTCAGCTCGCGGGCCAGAGGCTTTCGGCCCGACCCCACCCCATCGCGGCCAGACTGGCCCGATCTTCGTCGCGAGCGTGCGGGCGCACGAGCGCTGTAGGCTAGTCTTCAGGATGCTGAACGGGAAGCACACGCGCTTCCTGAGCACGCAATCAGTCGGGGCGTGGCGCAACGGTGGCGCACGTGCTTTGGGAGTCCCCAGGGCCTGTGCGGTGTAGGGCCGGGGGTCCTGAGCACGAACCGCTGAGCGGCGTAGGGGTCGATTATCGTGGGCTTGCCCCGCACGAACGAGGGGCTCCGACGCCATCGCTCGCCGAGCTGGTCGGGGCGAAGGGTCGGTAGGCGGACCGCGCAACTGGAACTACGGCGTCGGGGGTTCGCCGGGGGCAGATCTGGCCCTGAACTGTCCAGGGCCCGCTAGCTTCGAAGCACGTGAGCCCGGCGTAGCCGTCGGTTCCCGTCCACCACCACACGATCGTGTCCCCACGGTTGGTCGAGTAGACGCCCGTCGCTCGACCCTCCCAGGCACTCCAGGCGCTAGCGAGTCGCGCCGTGCCCCACTGGACGATCGCGCCGTTCGTTACGTCGGGCGTGCCCCAGGACGCGGTGTAGGTCGGGGCCCCTGAGCACGAACCGCGGAGCGGCATGGGCACCGACTAGAAGAGGCTGCACGACCGGCAAGCGATCCGCGGCGCAGGTGCTCAGGCGGCATTGACCGCCGCGCTGCTGACGGTGCATGTCGTCGTGGTCCCATGGCGGCAACTGTCCGCGCAAGCGCGAGCGTCCGCTTCGACGCCTGCGCCCCCGGCCACCCGCCCGCACCGGCAAGCGCTATCCGCACGCGGCGGTCATGGTCCGGCAGCCTGGCGGGCCAGCCCCGAACCTCGCGTTGGCAGGGGTGGCGGACCTGTGTGGGCCGTGTCGACCGCCGTCGTGGGCGCCACGGCTCTGTCGCCGGGTCCACGGGCGGTGCTAGCGTCAGCCGGAGGCTTGTGGTGGACAGCTGGGTTCGGGCGCCCCGACTATCCCTGGTGGCGGTCGCGACCCTGACGGTGTTCCTGCTGGGCACGTTGATCCCGCCGTTTGCCGAGGCCGCTGTTGCGAGCGTCGTGTACCACGGGTCGAGGTACCGACCGTATGTCGCGCTCACGATCGACGACGGGTACAACTCGGCCAACTGCAGGCGGATCGCCGACATCCTGCGGGCAAAGAACGTCCCCGCGACGTACTCCCATATGCCCGTGTCTTCAATGGCGCACCGGCGACCTGGCGCTACATCTCGTCGCGTGGCTTCCGGATCGGCAACCACACGGTGTCGCACCCGTTCATGACCAGGCTGTCCTACTCGAGCCAGCTGCAGGAGATCACGCGCGCCCAGCGGATCTTCCGGAGCGTCACCGGTCGAACCATGCTCCCGCTGTTCCGTCCTCCGTACGGGTCGTACAACCTGAACACCCGCCGTGCGGCAGGGGCTGCTGGAATCAAGTATCTGGTCATGTGGGACACGTCGTTCGCTGACACGGCGACGATGAGCGACGCGGCCCACTTCAGACATGCGATGCGCGGCACCAAGGGCAGCATCATCCTGTTGCACTGTGGTCCGTCGTCTTCCGTGCGGATCCTGCCCAGGGTCATCGCGGCCTACCGGGCGCGCGGCCTCACGTTCGTGACGGTGGAGAAGTTGCTCGGGCTGGCTCCAACACCGACACCGACACCGACACCAACACCGACACCCACGCTGGATCCAACACCGACACCCACGCTGGATCCAACACCGACGCCCACGCTGGATCCAACACCGACACCCACGCTGGATCCAACACCGACACTCACGCTGGATCCAACACCGACACCCCCGCCCACACCGGCTGCGATCGACGGGTCGACGGCTCTTCGGAAAGGCTGGGACACGGCGCGCTCAGGTGGTCACGACCCACCGGAGGCCGCCGTCCCGCCCGGTTCTGGATCATCGGAGACCCCATCCTGACAGCTGTGCCGCGCCCTCGCGGTGGGCGGCGATCCTGGCCGCGATCGCAGTTCTGGTTGTCGCCTTGGCACACGACGACCGAGCCGGCCAACGGCAGCCGGCCAGGCGATCAGGACACGGCCCTACCCAGGAAGAAGGTGTGCTTCCTGGGTGACACCCGGAAGGGAAGCCAGCGCTTATCAGCCCGAGCCCCGACCACTGTGGTCTGGCTCGTGGCTCCGGCCGCATGAGCCGCGCTCGGACGGTTCGCGCCACCCAGGACCCGCGGTGGAGGTCTCGTTGGCTCGGCGTCGTGCGCCGCGAGCGCTGTAGGCGAGTCTTCGGATGCTGAACAGGAAGCACATGCGCTTCCTGGGCACGAAACCAGTCGGGGCGTGGCGCAACGGTGGCGCACGTGCTTTGGGAGTCCCCGGGGCCTATGCGGTGTAGGGTCGGGGGCCCTGAGCGCGATCGGCTGAGCGCCGTAGGCACCGATCATTAGGGGCTACGCGCGCGAGAAGCCCATCCGCCCGCGCCGAATTGGCACCCACGAACGAGGGATCAACCGCGGTGATCCTGCTAGTGTCCCGCGCCGGAATCGGCTTGCGTCTTGCGCACCGCCTTGGCGAGGATCTCGTCGGCGGTCTTGACCCAGGTGAACGGGGTGGCGCCGGCGTTCCACTCCCGGGTGAAGCGCTCGATCGCGGCCGACGAGGGCCCGGACGCTCTCGAAGCTGCCGCGCCGGAGGGCCTGGCGGGTGAGGATGCCGAACCACGTCTCGACCTGGTTCATCCAGGACGCGCGAGGTGGGCGTGAAGTGGAAGTGGAACCGCCTGTGCTGCGCGAGCCAGCGCCTGGACGTCGGGCGTCTTGTGGGTGCTGACACGTTGTCGAGCACGACGTGGACCTCGCCCCGGGGATACGTCCGGGCCAGCAGGCGCAGGAAGGCGAGGAAGTCGGCGCCGGTGTGCCGCTCGCGGGTCTCGTTCGTGACCTCGCCCGTGCCCGACCTCGAGCGCCGCGAACAGGCTGGTCGTGCCGTTCCGCTTGTAGTCGTGGGTGTGGCGCTCGACCTGCCCGGGTCGCAGCGGCAGCATCGGCTGGGTCCGGTCGAGCGCCTGGATCTGGGTCTTCTCGTCGACGGTGAGCACGATCGCCCGCTCGGGCGGCGCGAGGTAGAGGCCCGACCACGTCGGTGACCTTGGCCACGAGCTCCGGGTCGCGGCTGTACTTGAAGGTCTCGATCCGGTGGGGCTCGAGCCGGTCCTCCTGCCACACCCGGCCGACCGTCGAGGCGCTGACGCCGACCCGCTTCGCGAGCCGCGCGCGGCTCCAGTGGGTCGTCGCCCTCGGGCGGGGTGAGGGTCTCGGCGAGGATGCTGCTCGCGGACCTCCCGGCCGTACGTCCGGGGCCGGCCGGGATGGGGCGCGTCCGCGAGCCCGCGAGGCCCTGCTCCTTGAACCGTCGGCGCCACAGCAGCACCGTCGGGACGCGACACGCCGAGCTCGTCGGCGACGGTCGACGTTGGCGGCCCCCTCGGCCGCGCGCAGGATGATCCGGGCGCGCATCACGATGCGCTGCTCGGTCGTGCCCGCCCGGGTCAGCGACCGCAGGGCTCGGCTTCGGACTCACTCACGGCCAACGGAGGCGGCGGGATGGGCAGCCATGCTCCGCACACTACGTCAAACCGATTCAAGAATCAAGCCCATTGCGGCGTGAGCCACTAGTCGTCGATACCGAAGAGGCGTTCGAATTGGCCGTCTGAACCGTACTCCGCCGACATACGTACGCGGGTTTCCCTGGGCGATCCATCTAGGTGCGTCGATCCACCGACTGCCACCGCGCCCCGGCGCCTGCTGAATGGCACCTGCGTCCAGGCACCGCGAGATGGACGATAGAGACGGACGTCAGGGTCGTTGCTGGGTTTGAGGGATGGTCAAGGGCGAACGGGATCGCTTCGGGCGAATGTCGCCGAGCCGCCGATCGAGCGCTTGGATGCTGCTGCCGACAGGGGCGGAGGGATGACTTCCGCACCGGCAACGGGGCGTGGGCGCGCCGGGCCCCGGGTCGCCCGGGTCGCAGCCGCGGCCCTGCTCCTGGCCTTGACCTGCCGGCCCCTGGCGGCCGCGGAACCCGTCCTCAGGTGGGTGCGCCTCGGCGGCCCGCCGGGTGGCCTCGGGTACGACATCCGCCATGACTTCGGGGACCCGGACCGCTGGTTCGTCACCGATGCATTCGCCGGCGTCCACCGGAGCGTGGACGACGGGCGCACGTGGCAGCCGGCGAACATCGGCATCCCGGCCCAGGCGGGCGCGACCGGCGACGCAATCCCGGCCTTCTCGCTGACGGTGGACCCGCACGATCCCCGCATCCTGTGGGCCGGCTCGCAGAACACTGGCCACATCTACCGTTCCACAGACTCGGGGGCATCGTGGGTCGAGCGTGACGACGGCGTCACCATCAAGTACGACCAGCTCACGTTCCGGGGTTTCACGGTTGATCCCCGCACGTCCGACATCGTCTACGCCATGGCCGAGACGACATCGGAGAAGGGGGGCGTCGGCCAGGCCATCTGGGGCGCGGGCACCGGCGGCATGGTCTACCGGACGACGGACGCCGGGAAGCACTGGGACGCAATCTGGGATGGCGGCATGCCGTCGAGCCTCGCCCGCTACCTGTGGGTCGACCCCGAGAACCCGGACCGGCTGTTCGTCTCGACTGGCCTGTTCGACCGCGGGGCGGTGGGCGAGGGCGACATGGCGACGAACCCCCTCGGAGGGCTCGGCATCCTGCGCTCGACCGACCGGGGCGCCACGTGGACCGTCCTCGGTGAGGCACAGGGGCTCCGGTCCCTGTACATCGGCAGCCTGTTCATGGACCCCGAGAATCCCCGGACCGGCCGCTCGCCGCCGCGGAACACGTGACCACCGGCATCCTCGCGTACATGGAGGGGTTCGTCGCCCGCGGCGAGGTGAGCCCCTTCGGTATCTACCTGACCGAGGATGGCGGCGACCACTGGCGCCAGGTGGTCTCGCCGCCGCTCAACCGCCCGACGGAGGTCTTCACCGGGGTCGAATTCTGTCCCACCGAGCCGGCTCGCGCCTACGGGGTGAGCGACTACGGCGTGTACCGCAGCGACGACGCCGGGCGGACGTGGTCGCAGGCGTCGCCCGAGGGCAGCCCCTGGGGTCCTGCGGGGGTCGTTCCGGGGTGGACGATCGACATCCAGTGCGACCCGCGGGACCCAGACCGCCTATTCATCAACAACTACGCGGGCGGCAACGTCCTGAGCGAGGACGCGGGACGGACTTGGGTCAACTCGAGCCAGGGGTACACGAGCAGGTGCTGGCGGTCACGGTCGAGCCAGGCGACCCGGCGCGCGTCTACGCGGCCGGCCGGTCCGGGATCTGGCGTGGCGACGATGGCGGTGCGCGGTGGACCGGCATCACCTTCCCGGCGCCCGATCCGGAGCGGCCCAGTGAGCCCTTCATGCCCAGCCACAAGTGGTCGTCGGTCGCGGTCGACCCGGCGCGTGCAGGACACCTCGTCGCGGCCGACATGGCGTCGCTCACGCTGCTCGAGTCCTTCGATGCCGGCGCAACCTGGCGGATCGCATGGCGGGGGTCCGATGCCGCGCCGGCCACGCCGTCCACCCCGGCGACCGCGGATCGGGAGCTGGTCGTCGGGTCGATCGCTTGGTCGACGGCGGACCCCGCGGTCGCGTACGCAGCGACGGTCGACGGGTTCTGCCAGCTGGCCCACGAGGAGTGCCAGGGATCGGGGTCGCGCGTCCTCGTCTCGAGCGATGCGGGAAGCTCCTGGGGGGACACGGCTGGGACGATCCCAGGGGCACCGGGCGTGATCGACCTGGGGCTGGCCCCGGACTCTCCCGACCGGGTGTTCGCAGCCACCGAGGCCGGCCTGTTCCGCTCGGACGATCGCGGGTCGTCGTGGCAGGG
>CAWGWF010000003.1:0-65501 GCA_963826225.1 uncultured Chloroflexia bacterium | reverse complement strand
CAGGCCGCGCGACCTCTCTCAACCACTGGCAAGCTGGTGGCGGCGAGAGGAAGTGAGCCCGTGGAACCTCCCTCACCGGCGCGTATCGACGATCGCTCGGGATCCTCAACCGAAGCGTGATGCGGCGGGTCGCGATCGAGCACGGCGAGCAGCCCGTCGACAGTCCGTGTGACTGCGGACGAAGAGCGGCAATGCACAGGGAGCGCTGTGGGCTGGTCTCAAGGTGGGCTACCAGGGACCACACGCGCTTCCTGAGCACGAATTGACGACAGGGCGTGGCGCAACGGTGGCGCACGTGCTTTGGGAGCCGGCGGGGGCTGAGCGGCCTGGTGTCGACGGTCCCAAGCGTGGACCGCCGAGCGGAGAAGGCACCGATTATTGTGCGGTTCGCCCGCACGAACCCGAGCTCGAGGCGCCACCCGTCACCGCCCCCTTCCACCGGCCTTGTCAGGTCCGTATGCTCAGCCATGATGGGGAGGGCCACATCCTTCGAGCCCGCGTCACCGGCCGGGGTGCGCCGCCGCATGGCCGTCGGCACTCGGGGTGATCGCCGGTGCTGACCTGCGGGTCCTGTGGCACCGCGAACCCCAACGGCTTCCGGTTCTGCGGCGCCTGCGGCGCGCCCCTCCCTGGTGCGCCGCAGTCCGTTGAGCCTGAGCCGCGCGTGCCCGGTGAACGCAAGGTCATAACCGTGCTGATGTGCGACCTCGTGGGCTCCACCGAGCTCGGTGAGCGGCTCGACCCCGAGGACGTCGACCGGCTGCTGCGCGAGTATCACGGGCTGGCACGGCGCCGGATCGAATCGCATGGAGGCACGCTGGAGAAGTTCATCGGCGACGCCGTCGTAGGCATCTTCGGCGCTCCCGTGTCCCACGAGGATGACGCTGAGCGCGCCGTCAGGGCCGCGTTGCGCGTCATCGAGGACGTGGGACGAGCGGATCTTGGGCTCCATGTTCGCGTCGGGGTGAGCACCGGCGAGGCCCTGGTTCGCGTCGGCATCGACCCTGCGTCGGGCGAGGGTCTGGCCACCGGAGACTGCTTGAACGTCGCGGCTCGGCTGCAGGCGGCGGCGCCCGCGGACGGCGTCGTTGTGAGTGGTGCCACGCGGCGCGCAACTGCCACTGCGATCACGTACGAGCCGCTTGCGCCGCTCGTCGCCAAGGGCAAGACCCAGCCGCTCGAGATGTGGCACGCGACGGGCACCATGGCCCGGCCGTCCCACGGCCTTGAGCCCGAGACGACCCCGTTCGTTGGGCGCGCCTTCGAGCTCGAGGCGCTCGTCCGCCTGCTCGAGCGCTCGTGGACCAACACCTCGTTTGAAGCTGTGACGATCGTGGCCGATCCGGGCTTGGGCAAGAGCCGGCTCGTCCGGGAGCTCGCGCGTCGCGTCGACGCGTTGCCCGACCTTGTCACATGGCGGGTCGGGCGATGCCTTCCGTACGGGGATGAGGTCGGTTTCTGGGCGCTCTCCGAGATCGTCGCCGCCCAGGCCGGCATCCTGGAGACCGACGACCAGGTCGCGCTGTCGGCGAAGCTCGACGTGGCCCTCACCGAGACCGACCCCTCTCTCCGGCGCTGGATGCGCGATCGCCTGGCGCCGTTGGTCGGCCTGGAGACGACGGCCGAGCCGCCCCAGCAGGAGGAGGCGTTCACTGCGTGGCGTCGGTTCCTCGAGTCGATCGCACGCCGCAGGCCGTTGGTCCTCGTCTTCGAGGACATCCACTGGGCCGACGAGGGGCTGGTCGCGTTCTTGCGGCATCTCCCCGCCCACGCCGCGGGGCTGCCCATCACGCTCATCGTCACCGCCAGGCCGGAGCTCGAGGAGCGTCATCCCGCCTGGCTGGCCCGGGCGCGGCGGAGCACGGTCCTCTCGCTTGACGCTCTCCCGGACCGCGACCTCGCCGCGCTCGTGGAGGCGATCCTGCCCGGCGCATCACCCCAGACCACCGCTGCCGTGCTCGGGCGGGCCGCCGGCTCCCCGCTGTACGCCGAGCAGCTCGCGACGATGCTCCGCGAGGGAAGCGGGTCGCTCGACGAGAGCGCCGTCCCGCCCACGCTCGTGGCCCTGCTCGCCTCGCGCATCGATGCCCTGCCGCGGGCGGTCAAGCCCGCCCTGCTCGACGCCTCCGTCGTCGGCAGGACATTCTGGTCGGGTGCCGTCGCCGCCCTCGGGAGGCGGGCGCGAGCCGATGTCGAGCCCTTCCTCGCCGACCTTGCCCGCCACGATCTCGTCCGACCGGTCCACCCCTCGTCCATGGCCGACGAGCAGGAGTACACCTTCGTCCATGCCCTCGTACGCGACGTGGCGTTTAGCGAGCTCCCGAGGTCCGCCCGGCTCGCCAAGCACCGTGCGGCCGCCGGCTGGATCGCCGAGCGCTCGGGCGGCGCCCGGGGCCGCACGGCCGAGCTCGTGGCCGCCCACCTCGAACAGGCCCTCGGGCTCGCGCTGGCGACTCGGGCGACCGACGAGCTGCCGGCACTCCGCGACGCGCTCGCAGAGGCCCTGCTCGGGGCCACCGACCACGCGCTCGCGACCCGGCCCGCCGCGGCGCCCGCGTTTGCCCGGCGGATGCTCGAGCTGCTCGAGCCGACGGATCCGCGACGGCCCGGCGCGCTGGTGGCGCTCGGTCGAGCGCTGCTGACGTCGTTCGAGTACGCGGCCGCGGCCGCGGCCCTCGACGACGCGGCGACGCTCCTCGGAGGGCAGGGCGACCATCTCGCGACTGCCAGGCTCGCCCCGCTGCGCACCCGGGCGCTCGTCAACGCGGGCGAGGGCGAACGGGCGGTCGCCGTCCTCGCGGCCGCGCGGGCGGCGCTCGCGGCCGACCCGGGCGGAGACCTCGCCGCGGTGATTGCCGAGCAGGCGCAGGCGGCCATGGTTGTCGCAGACGACGCGCGGGCGATCGAGCTTGCCGCCGAGGCGATCGAGCTCGCCGCCGCACTCGGTCTGCCGCCACCGCACCGCGCGCTCGGGGCGCGCGGCCTCGCGCGCTACCGCGCAGACGCCGATGCAGGTGAGATCGACCTGCTGGCGGCGATCGACACGGCCGTGATGGCGGGCGACCTGTCCGCGGCGGTGGTCGCCCACACGAACCGTGTTGGGGTGCGTGCCGACTCGCTGGGTGTTGCCGCTGGTCTGATGGCGGCCGAGGAGGCGATCGTGTTCTGCGCCGCTCGTGGTCTGCCAACGGAGCGGGTTGACGCACAGCGCCTCCAGCTCCTTGTGCCCGCCGGGCGCTGGGACCAGGCGATCGACGCAGCTGGAAGCCTGCACGGCTGGGCCGCCGTCCACGGCGACGCCTGGGCCGAGTTCGTGGCCACGCGGGCGGTCGCGGCCGTCGGGCTCGGTCGCGGCGAGCTGGCCGGACCGCTCGACGAGCTTGCGGCCCTCGGGCGCGCGACCCTGACTCCGCCGCCGCACTTCGGCGTGCTCGTGGCCGGGGCAGAGCTCGCGCGCGGCGACCCGGCCGCCGCTCGCCGGGCGATCGAGGACACGCTCGACACCTCGACGGCTGGTGGCCTGGACTTCCTTGCGGATCTCGTGCGCATCGCCCTGCGCGCTGGTTCCCCGGCGCTCGCCCGCCGGGCGCTCGAGTTCCGCGCCGTTCAGGGACCGCTGGGCATCGCCGAGACCCGGACCGCTGAGGCGGAGCTCGCCGAAGCCGAGGGCCGGCTCGCCGAAGCCCGTGGTGGCTACGAGGCGGCCCTTTGGTCCTGGTCGGCGTTGGGTCTCGTGGTCGGTGAGGCCGAAACGCGCCTCGGCCTCGGCCGCTGCCTCCTCGCGCTGGGCGAGACCGAGGAGGGCGTCACCCAGCTCCGCGAGGCCCGCGAGCTCTGGGCCGGCATGAAGGCCACCCCGCGGATTGCCGAGGTCGACGCCCTGCTCGCGACTGTCGAGTAGCCAGCTCCCGTCCCCGCCTGGTTACGGGAGCATGCAGTGTAGGCTCTGCATCCGACGGCTCGAAGCGCCGGTGAGGTGCCTTCTGAGCACGACACCTGTCGGGGCGTGGCGCAACGGTGGCGCACGTGCTTTGGGAGTCCCCGGGACCTATGCGGTGCAGGGTCGGGGGTCCTGAGCGTGGCCGGCCGAGCGGCGTAGGCACCGATTATTACGGGCTACGCGAGCACGACAGACAGCCTCGTTGCCGGCAGCGCTGACGGGTGGGCTTAGCGTCACTTGCCGACGAGCGTCGACCGCCAGACCACCTCGCTGTCCGGCGCGATCGCGAGAAGCGTGGTCGTCGACGTGCGCCCGCCGGACTCGATCGCCGTCGCGTAGACCGTCCCGTCGGTGCCGGCCACCACGACATCCCAGCGCCCGGCCGGGTTCGTGAGCGTCACCGGCCAGCCGTCAACGACCCGCCCGTCCGGCCCGACCGCGACGACCTGCCCGCCGCTCGTACGATCAGCCGGTGCCAACAGGACCAGGAGCACCTCCCCGGGGCCGAGGGCTGGCCCGGTCCGCCACACGCCGCATCCTGTATCGCCCTGCGGACATTCGCCCTGCTCCCCGATGGGCGCACCGGCCCGCCACGGCCACCCGTCGCGGACCGTGCCGTCCGGTCCGAGCGCGTGGACGACGACGCGGTCGCGGTCGTCGACGCCGAGGACCCACGCGGATCCGCCTGGCTCGAGCACGGGCCTGATCGGCGCGTACCCGCCCGCAAAGGTCGCCTCGGAGATGCCGGCCACGGGCAAGTCCGACCCGACGGAAAGCGTGCCGCCAGAGGTGAGCGTGACGAGCGCCTGGTTCGCGGCGAGCGCATCGTAGTTGGCCTTCGCCGACGTCGTCGCGTAGTAGCGACCGTCCGGTCCTGCCACGGGGGCGGAGACGATCCCGGGCACGGAGATCGGCCAGCCCGGCAGCGCGCCGTCAAACCCGAACGCCAGGATCTCGGTCTCCGGGTCGGCGTCCTCGTCATCATCATGGACCCATCGCTGGAACGCGACCCCGTCGGCAGCCAGAGTCGGATCGTAGGAGGAGTTCCTGTCCCTGACAGCCGCCTGACCCTGCTCCAGCTGGCCGGGCGCGCTGACCCGCAGGATCCGGAACTCGCCCTCCAGCACGTTCCCATCAGCGTCGGTCGTGACGGTGGATGTCGCCAGGACCAGCGTGTCACCGACCATCCGCGCGTCGACAGGGTCTGCCGGCAGCATGACCGGCCAGCCGGGAGACGCTGCGCCGGCGGCGTCGAACGAGAGCGCGAACACGGCTGGTGCTGCATCCGGGGATGCCGGGACCGTCCGGCACAGGAGGCGGACGCTGCCGTCGGGGGCGACGAGCGGCAGCTGCGAGAACGGCGATGCCGGGATGTCGGCCCGGATGCTGCAGTACACGCCCTGGATCTCCTGCGGCCAGCCCGGGGCGGGCTCGCCGCCGTTGGTGAGAAGCGCGAGGACCGCTCGGCCAGACTCACTGACGCGGTCCGGCGGGTCGTTCACGAGCACCCAGACGCCGCCGGCCGTGGCCGGCGCGAGCGAGACGGAACCTGCTGGCAGCGGCAGCGAGGCCGGGACAACCAAGGGCCCGCTCACCGGCGGGGCCGACGGCACATCCGAGGCCGACGGCACGGTTGAAGCCGACGGAACCGGGCCCGGCGTCTCCGTCGCGACCGGCGGGACGACCACGAGCTTCTCCTCGTCGAGGCGGCGCAACAGCTCCGCGCCGGCGACCAGCGAGCCGACGGCCAGCAGGGCAAGCAGGGCGACGACGAGCACCAGCCGGAGCGGGTGCCGGACGGCCGGCGGGTGCATGGCGGCGGCGAGGATCTCGGCCCCGCGGCGCTCCGGCAGGGTGATGGCCGGCAGGTGCCCCAGGGTCGCTGCATCGCCACGGATCGCGGCCGCCGAGCGGGCGCACTGAGGGCACGTGGCGAGGTGCGCTTCCAGGCCGGAGCGCTCGGACGGCGAGAGCGGGAAGTCGATCGCCGTAGCCGTGAGTTCGAGGAACCTGGTATGGGGCGTCATCGCACTGCCTCCGCCCCTTCGAGGCGCTGCCGGACCAGGACGCGGGTCCGGCACAGCAGGGTCCGGGTGGCGGCCTCCGAACGCCCGATCGCCGCGGCGATCTCGGCGCCGCTGAAGCCTTCGGCCGAGAGCAGGAGCGCGGCCCGGGCGTCGGGACCCAGGTCCGCGAGGGTCGCGAGGAGGTCGGCGCGGCCCTCGCGCTGGAGGTAGCTCGTCTCCGGGGTGAAGACGGTCGTGGGCGGTACCGAGGTACTGCGGATCTTGACGATCCCCCGGAAGGCGGCCGAGAGGCGCCGGCCGCGGCTGGTCGCGAGGTTGGCGCCGACGCGGTAGAGCCAGGCCCGGGTGTTGTCCGGCGCCCGGCCCGCCCGGATCTCGGTCGTCAGGCGCAGGAAGGCCTCCTGGAGGAGATCCTCGGCGACGTCAGGGCTGCGGGTGGTCCGGACGAGGAACGCGAAGACCTCCGCGTGGTGGTTGGTCCAGGCCGCCACGACCGCAGCGTCGGCCTCCGCGGCGCGATGCGCGCCAGCGGGATCGACGGCCTCGAGGGGAGCGGTCACCGGATCCACGGCGATGAGACGCTACGCCGCTTCCCGTGTTTCAGGGCAGCGGCGGGAGGCCCGAACAGGCGGGCAGGAGGCGGAGTGGGCAGGCTGTCCCAGAACGGCGCGCAAGCGGTGTAGCCTAGGTCTCCGCGGCCGGGAAGCCGAAGCACATGCGCTTCCCGAGCGTGAAACCTGTCGGGGCGTGGCGCAACGGTGGCGCACGTGCTTTGGGAGCACGAGGTTGTGGGTTCGAATCCCACCGCCCCGACCACATGTCAGTGCGTGGCGAGGGACCGCTCATCCGATGACCTCGCGATCGTGGGTCCGCTCCGGCGCCGGATCACCCAAGCCAGCATCCTCGGGATTCGGACCTTGATGCATCCGGGTTCATGGGCGCGACCGCCGCGCGGGCTGGCGCACGGCACGGCTGGGCGGGTGTTCACCAGGTGGCCGACGCCCCGGACCTCGGGCACGGCAGATGGCTGAAGCCGGCATCCGGTTGCGGCAGGTCGGCCGCGACCCGTGGCTCTGGGTGGGCCTGGCCTGCGCGCTCGCCTTCCTCGCGCTCGCCGCGGTTGTCGCGGGCGGAGGCAGCCTGCCGTTCGACGACTCGCTCACGGCCGCCGTGCAGGGGCTCGCGATCCCCGCCTGGTTCTGGGAGCTCTGCTCGTTCCTCGGCGGCTGGCAGGTCCGCGTTGCGATCGGGATCGCGCTGGTCCTCGGCGCCGTCCTGTCGGGGCGCCCGCGGCTGGCCGTGATCCTGGCCATCGTGCTGATCGCCGCTCCGGTGTTCATGGAGCTCACCAAGATCGTCGTGGCCCGCCCGAGACCGCCGGATCCCCTCGTCCCGACGTCCGGCTACAGCTTCCCGTCCGGGCACACCCTGGACAGCACGGTGACGTACGGGGTCCTGGCGCTGGTCGCCTGGCGGAGCCCCCTCCCGACCGGCATCCGCTGGGCGGCCGTCGCCGCCGGCCTGACGGTGCCGTTCCTGACCGGGTTGTCGCGGATCGCGCTCGGTGCCCACTACCCCAGCGACGTGGTCGGGGGCTGGCTGGCGGGTCTCGCGATCGTGGCCCTCGCCGCGGTGCTCATCCGCACCGCCCGGGCGATGGAGCGCGCCCTCCCGCGGCCCGCCGAGACCGCGCCCCCCGTCGACCCCTGACGGCAGCCCTGTCCTGGGGCGATCCCGCCGATCGGGCGGCACGCCGGCGGCGCGATCCGCACGCGGGATGTATCGTCCGGTGCGAACAGTTAGGACAGACCTAACAATCCACCGGACATGAAGGGGGCACGCCGACCGTGGACGCGCGCACCGCGCTGATCCAGGAGATCCTGGGCGAGTACGAGCGAAGCATCGCCCGTCTCGGGGAGGCAAACGCACCCGAGTTCCTGGAGATCGACATCACGATGCCCCAGGCCAAGGTGCTGTACCTGCTCCGGGCGACAGGCGACCTGTCGATGTCGGACCTCGTGGCGCGCCTCGGCGTCACGCTGCCGACGGTCAGCGGCATCGTGGACCGGCTCGTGGAGCACGGCCTGGTGGCCCGGCGGGGCAATCCCGATGACCGCCGCCGCGTGTTCGTGGGTCTCACGACAGCGGGCAGGGAGCTGATCGACAGGTTCCGGGACCTCAACACCCGCCAGGTTCGCGACCTGCTCAGCGTGCTCGACGACGACGACCTGGCGGCCGTGCGGTCGTTCCTCGCTGCCCTCGACCGGGGTATCGCGCGCCTTGCCGAGGCCGCCCCCGGCCGCCCGGCAGCCTCGTCGACACCCGGCCGTCCGTCGACGTCGTCCGCGTCGGTTTCCAATTCCATCCTTCGGAGCACCACGGCATGAACAGGAAGCTCATCGTCGCGGGCGTCGTGGTCGTCGCCGGCCTCGCCGTCGTCGGCGTCACGGCGAGCGGAGCCCTCGGACCGCGCACGCCGGACATCACGTACCTGACCGCGAAGGCCGTCGTGACCGACGTCCGGGACACGGTATCCGTCAGCGGATCGATCCGCCCGGTGGACGAGTACGGGCTGGCCTTCGGCGTCGAACCTGCCCGGAACCCACCGGCCGCCGCCGTCTCCCCCGCCGGCCAGGCCACCGTCCAGGCGGGTGCGCCGACCTGGACGGTGGAGAGCGTCAACGTCAAGACAGGGGACCGGGTCGGCGCCGGCGACGTCCTCGCGGTCGCGGATACGGACGACGCGGAGGTGGCGGTCGTCGTGGCGACGGCAAACCTCGAGGCGGCGCGGGCCAGGCTTGCCCTGGACGAGCGCCCCGTCACGGCGACGGCCAAGGCGCAGGCGAAGCTCGGCGTGACCCAGGCGAACCAGCAGCTCCGGCAGGCGAAGAAGGCCCAGTCCCAGGCCCAGTCCCAGGGGCGGCTCGCCATCAGACAGGCGACCGCCGTGCGGAACGACGCCCGGGCCCGGCTCGCGGCCGACAAGGCGGCCGGCGCGCCGCCGGCGGTGATCGACGCCGATGAGCTCGCCGTGAGCCAGGCCTCGCGGGCCCTCGCGAGCACGCGGCTCCAGGTGGCGGCGACGAACACGCAGGCAGCCAACGCGGTGGCGGCAGCCCGCCTCGGCGTGCAGTCCGCGACCCTCGCCCGGCAGGGCACGACCGATGTCGACACGGACGCGGCGGTTGCCGCCGGCCGGGCCGCGGTCGCGCAGGCGGAGTCTGCCCTCGCCGATGCCCAGGAGGCGCTCGAGCTCGCAACGATCACGGCCCCCATCGACGGCATCGTGTCATCCGTGGAGATCCAACCCGGCGACAACGCATCGGGGATCGTCATCCGGCTGCGCGACCCGGAGGTGGAGGTCTCCGCCTCGGTGACCGAGAGCGACCTGCCCATGATCCGCGTCGGCCAGCCGGCCGAGATCCGCATCGACGCCCTGGACGCGGACGTGACGGGTTCGGTCCGCGAGATCGACGTCGCAGGCGCCACCAGGAGCGCGGCCGGCGTGGTCTCGTATGGGGTGGTGATCGGCCTCGACTCGATCCCGGAGCTGGTCGCGCCGGGCATGACTGCCGACGTCGACATCACGACCGCGAGCGCGCCGGGGGTGCTGGCCGTCCCGGTCACGGCGATCGGCGGCGGCCCCGGCGCCTACACGGTGCAGGTCCTCGAGGGGCCCGATCGGCTCCGCACCGTGCCGGTCGAGGTCGGTCTGCTCACGGCCGAGCTGGCGGAGATCGCCTCCGGCATCGACGCCGGCACCGAGGTGGTCACCGGCACGGTCTCCGCCAGGGATCTCGTCACGACGTTCCCCACGGGACCCGGCGGCGGTGGCGGCGCGGGCGGCGGCTCGAGCACCGCGGCGCCCGACGGGAACCAGCCGTGACCGCGGGCGCGACCGTGACCGTGACCGCGGAGGGGGGCGCGCCCGCCCCTGGCGCGGGGTCCGCCGGACCGGTCATCGAGATGCGTGGCATCGGGAAGATCTACCGTTCCGGGCGGCTGGAGGTGGAGGCCCTCCGGGACGTGGATCTCGACGTGGCCGATGGCGACTTCGTCTCGGTCGTGGGGCCGTCAGGGTCCGGCAAGTCCACGCTGATGCACCTCCTCGGCTGTCTCGACCGGCCGACGAGCGGCAGCTACCGGCTGGCCGGGACGGACGTGTCCCGACTGTCGGACGACGAGCTGGCGCGCGTCCGCAACCGGACGATCGGCTTCGTCTTCCAGTCGTTCAACCTGCTGCCGCGGACGACCGCGCTCGAGAACGTGGCGATGCCGCTCCTGTACGCGGGCGTCGGGCGCGCGGAGCGCACCGCGCGGGCCCGCGAGGCGCTCGAACGCCTGGCCCTCGGCGACCGCATGGGCCACGAGCCGTCGGAGCTGTCCGGCGGGCAGCAGCAGCGCGTGGCCATCGCTCGAGCGCTCGTCACGCGGCCCGCGATCCTGCTCGCGGACGAGCCGACGGGAAACCTGGACTCCGCGTCCGGTGCGGACGTGCTCGCGCTCCTCCACGAGCTCAACGCCACCGGCACCACGATCGTGCTCATCACCCACGACAGCGACGTGGCGGTCGCGGCGCGGCGGAGCGTCCATGTCCGCGACGGGCTGGTGACGGCATGAACTGGGCCGAGCTGGTCCCGCTGGCGATCTCGCGCCTCGCGGCGGCCCGGCTGCGGGCGCTGCTCACGATGCTCGGCGTGATCATCGGCGTCGGGTCCATCGTGGCGCTCGTGTCAGTGGCCCAGGGGGCCACGTCCGGGATCACGAACCTCATCGAGGGCCTCGGGACGAACCTCCTGAGCATCAGCCCGGGCGCCAGCTTCAACGGCTTCGTGCGCAACGCGTCCGGCACCGCGACCACGCTGACGATCGACGACGCGGAGGCGATCGCGAGGGTCGAGGGGGTCGACCAGGTCGCACCGCAGGTGGCGGCACCGGCGGTCGTGGTCGCCGGACCACGGAACACCACGACCACGGTCACGGGGATCACCCCGGAGTTCCAGAAGGTGCGCGCCTACGACATCTGGAACGGCTCGTTCGTGACCGAGGCGACCTACCGTGCCGGGCTGCGGGTCGCCGTCCTCGGCTCCGCGACGGCGGACGACCTCAAGCTCGACGAGTCCGCGATCGGCTCGCAGATCACGGTCGGCGGCATCCCCTTCCTGGTGATCGGGATCCTCCAGCCCAAGGGCATCCTGGACGACCAGGTGCTGATCCCGCTGTCGGCGATGCGGGACGACTTCGTGGCCGGGGATTCGCTCCAGTCGATCTCGGTCTCGGCCGTCCACCCGGACCAGATCCCGCTCACGAAGTACCGGATCACGGAGCTGCTGCGCTCCCGCCACGACATCCCGGACGGTGAGGACAGCGATTTCACGATCATCGACCAGGCCCAGCTGCTCTCTGCGTTCGGGACGATCACCGGCTTCCTGTCCCTGCTGCTGGCCGGGATCGCGTCCATCAGCCTCATCGTGGGCGGGATCGGGATCATGAACATCATGCTGGTCTCGGTGCGGGAGCGGACCCGCGAGATCGGGATCCGCAAGGCGATCGGCGCCCGGGGACGCGACATCCTGGCCCAGTTCCTGGTGGAGGCACTCGTCCTGTCCGTCGCGGGTGGGCTGATCGGGATCGCGTTCGGCGTCGCGGTGTCGGCCGTGATCGGCCAGATCGCCGGCTGGGGTCTGGCCATCAGCCCGATCACCGTGCTGCTCGCGGTCGGATTCTCGCTCGCCGTGGGCGTGGTCTTCGGCGTGTGGCCGGCGCGCCAGGCGGCCCGTCTCGATCCGATCGCTGCCCTGCGGTACGAGTAGCGCGAGGGCGGGGCGGTCGAACGGTGGCATGCTGCGCGCATGCAGCGCCCCATCTCGCCCCGCGTGCTGGTCGTCGACGACGAGCCGCCCATCGTGGAGCTGGTCACGGGATACCTCACCCGCGAGGGCTGGACCGTGGCGACCGCCGGAGACGGGATCGCAGCCCTGGAGGCGGTTCGCCTGCAGGACCCGGACGTGGTGGTGCTGGACGTGATGCTGCCGGGACTCGACGGCATCGAGGTGTGCCGGCAGCTGCGGACTTTCTCGGACGCCTATGTGCTGATGCTCACGGCACGGGGAGAGGAGATCGACCGGATCATGGGCCTGACGGTCGGCGCGGACGACTACCTGGTCAAGCCCTTCTCGCCGCGCGAGCTGGTGGCGCGCATCAAGGCGCTGCTGCGTCGCCCGCGCGCCGGGGCGGACACTCGGTCTGCGCCGGTGGCCGGCCTGGAGATCGACGAGGCGCGGCGGACGGTGCGCATCGACGGCCGCGCCGTGGATCTGACGGCGCTGGAGTTCAACCTGCTCGCCGTCCTGGCGCGTGAGCCGGGGGTGGTGGTCGCCCGACAGGCGATCCTGGACCGGGTCTGGGGACCCGGGTTCGTCGCCGATGACCACCTGGTGGACGTTCACGTCGCGAACCTCCGGCGCAAGTTCGGCGACGATCCAGCCGCCCCGCGGTTCATCGAGACGGTCCGGGGCGTGGGGTACCGGCTTCGCGAGGCCACCTGATGCCGCTGCGGTCCCTGCGCGCGCGCCTCCTCGTGGCGTTCCTCCTCGTCGTCGCCGCGGCCCTCGGGACGGTCGGCGTGGCGATGCTCCTGGTGAGCCCCGCCTACTTCTCGGAGGCGATGGGCCACATGCCCGGCGACCCGATGGGCGAGGCCATGGGTGAGGCCACGCTGCGGGCGTTCCAGGAGGCGATCCAGCAGGCGATCCTGGCCGCGACCGTGATCGCGATCGTGACGGCGGCGATCGTCAGCCTGGCCGTGGCCGCCCGGATCGCGCGCCCGATCACCGCGCTCGCCCGTGCGGCGGGACGCGTGGCCGGCGGTCACTACGCCGAGCGCGTCCCGACGAACGAGCTCGGCGAGCTGGGCGACCTCGCCGACTCGTTCAACGAGATGGCCGGGTCGCTGGAGGCAACGGAGCGCCGCCGGCTCCAGCTGGTCGGCGACGTCGCCCATGAGTTGCGGACACCGCTGACCACGCTCGACGGCTACCTCGAAGGTCTCGAGGATGGCGTCATCGAGCCGTCCGCGCAGACCTGGCATCTGCTGCGAGCGGAGACGGCCCGCCTCACCCGGATGGTGAACGACCTGTCCGAGCTGTGGCGGGCGGAGGCGCACCAGCTGCCGCTGCGGGTCGAGGCCGTGGACGTCGCGGCGATCGCGCGCGAGGTCGGGGAGCGATTCCTGCCGCAGGCCGAGCCTCGGGGCATCACGCTGGAGCTGCCGGTGGCTGGTGTGACCGCCGTCGCCGACCGCGACCGCGTCGCCCAGATCCTTTCAAACTACCTGTCCAACGCGCTGCGCCACGCGCCCGACGGTTCGCGCATCAACGTGGCCGCCCAGCGGCAGGACGGGACGGCGCGGATCTCCGTCGCCGACGCGGGGCCTGGCCTGGCGCCGGACCAGCTGGAAGCCGTGTTCGAGCGGTTCTACCGGGTCGATGCGTCCCGCAGTCGGGCCGCCGGCGGGTCGGGAATCGGCCTCGCGATCGTGCGGGCGCTGGCCGAGGCGATGGACGGCTCCGCCTGGGCGGAGAGCGCCGGCCCGGGCAGCGGAGCGACGTTTCACCTGGAGCTGCCTGCCCCTCCGGTGCCTTGACCAAGGCTTGAGGAACCCTTGCGCCCCGCTGCATTGGCGTGGGCGAGCACCTCTGCGACGCTGTCCAGGACGCCCGCCGTGTGGTCGGGCAGCCACCAGAGGAGCGCAGCGTCCCGATGTCCCGGCACCGAAACCGGGCCCGCGCACAGGCGGCGACCACGAAGCCGGCGCCTCCGGCGGCCCCGACGCAGAGAGATCCCCAGGCCGCCGCGCCCGCGACGCCTGACGCGACAGCCATTGCGGCCGCGGATCCCGAGGAGCTCCACCGGCGGGCGGTCGAGCTGCGCGAGTATCGCCGGGGCCGGGGCGCTCGGCCCGCCGGCCTGGACGTCCCGCAGGCGGCGGTCACGACGGACGGTGCGATCTCGGTCACGCTTCCCGTGGTCGGGATGACCTGCCGGTCGTGCGAGGTCCGGATCGCGAAGTACGTGGGCAAATTGCCGGACGTCGAGCGGGTGACGGCGTCGGCCGTCCGCGGCCAGGTGACCGTCGAGTCGTCGGCCCCGGTGTCCGCGGCGGCCATCGAGCACGCGATCAACCGGGCCGGCTACGAGGTCGGGCATACGCCCTGGCTCGAGCGCGACCCCCGGGTGTGGGTGACCGCCGGCGCCGGCGTCCTGCTCGTCGCGGCGCTCGCCGTCTTCGCCTCCGTCACCGGGCTCTCGGATCTCGCGTCCGGGGCGGGCGACCTGAGCAAGGGCGGCCTCGTGGTCGCCCTCCTGCTGGGCCTTGCCGCCGGCGTGTCCACGTGCATGGCGCTCGTCGGCGGGCTCATCCTCGGTCTGTCCGCGGCCTTCGCGGCACGCAGCACCGCGGACGCGAGCGCGACGAGCGCCGCATCGCAGCTGCGACCCGCAGGCATGTTCGTCGTCGGCCGGATCGCCGGCTACGCGGTGTTCGGCGCGGCGCTGGGCGCGGTCGGTGCGTCGATCACGATGCCGCCGCAGGTCACGGCCGTGCTCATGGTCACGGTCGCGATCGTCATGACGCTCCTGGGCACACGCCTGACAGGCCTGTCGCCACGGCTGGCGGGCTGGTCGCCCACGCTGCCGATGGGCCTGGGCGCGAGGCTCGGGCTGGGCGGCGGCCAGGTCGGGGGCTACTCGGACACGCGCGCGGCGACGCTCGGCGCGCTCTCGTTCTTCCTGCCCTGCGGCTTCACGCAGGCGATCCAGGTCTACGCGCTCTCGACGGGTTCCCCGCTGTTCGCGGCGGCGCTCCTCGGCGTGTTCGCCATCGGAACGGCCCCCGGCCTCCTGGCCGTCGCCGGGCTGCCGGTGCTCGTCCCCAGCCGGGCCAGGCCGACGCTGCTGCGCCTCGTGGGCGTCGTCGTCCTTGGGTTCGCGTTCCTCAACGGCGCGGCCGGCCTGCGGCTGTCGGGGTTCACCGTCCCATCCCTGGTGGGGATCGCGAATGCTGCGCCGCTGCCCGGGACGCTGGGCGAGGACGGTGTCCAGCGGATCACGACCTTCCAGGAAGTCGATGGCTACAGCCCCGGCAACGTGGTCGTCTACGCCGGCTATCCGATCGAGTGGACGGTCGAGTCGTCGAACACCGCCAGCTGCGCGGCCTCACTGTGGGCCCCCGGCGTCGGCATCCGCGCCCGCCTGGAGCTGGGTCCGAACCTGTTCCGGCTGCCCGCCCTGCCGGCAGGCATTCTCGACTACACCTGCGCGATGGGGATGTACGGCGGTCGCATCACGGTCGTGGAGCGGCAGGCGGACGCGTCGGCGAACGCGGATGCTGGGGCTCAGAGTGCGCCTCCCGTGGCAGCCGCGACCATCGACCCGGGCGCGCCACCCGCCGCGACGCCGTCCGCGCCGGCGCCGGCTGCCGTCACGCCGGCCACCGCCCCGCCGACCGCCACCCCGGCGGTGCAGGAGCTGCGCACCTGGCAGGACGAAGGCGGGTACGGACCCCGGGTCGCCACGATCACGGCGGGCATCCCTACGAGATGGATCGTGGACTCGCGCTCCCAGTACTCGTGCGCTGCGTACCTCGTCGTGCCGAACCTGGGCATCGAGAGGATCCTCGAGCCCGGCGACAACGTCATCGACCTCCCTGCCATGGAGGCAGGGATCCTCGAGTACACGTGCGGGATGGGGATGTACTGGGGCGCGATCGAGATCGAGGAGCAACCCACCTCATGACCCATCCCAGACCAGCCTTGGCAACCCAGCCCCCGACCGGAGCACCCCGATGACCGCCCCCGCCGCCCCCGCCCTCGAGATCGTCTCGTTCCCGATCGAGGGGATGACCTGCGCCTCGTGCGTGAACCGCATCACCCGCTTCCTGACCAAGGTCGACGGCGTCGCCGAGGCCAACGTCAACCTGGCGTCCGAGTCCGCCACGGTCCGGTTCGACCCCGGGCAGGTGTCCGTGGCGGACCTCGTCGGCGCCGTCGATGCCGCGGGCTACGTCGCCCGCGTCGAGCAGGCGTCCTCGGCGGACCACGAGGCGGACGTCGCCGAGGCGGCTGCGGCGAAGGCGGAACGCGACGAGGCGGCGGCGAAACACGCCGCGGACCTGCGCCGCCGGCTCAGGGTGTCCAGCGTTCTGACGATCCCGCTGATCCTGGGCCTGGCGAAGATGACCATCGCGCCCTGGCTGCCCGAGTTCCTCTTGAACCCGTGGTTCCAGCTGGCGCTGGCGACGCCCGTGCAGTTCTGGGCCGGCTGGCCGTTCTACACGGGTGCCTTCAAGGCGCTGCGCCACAGGTCGGCCGACATGAACACGCTGATCGCGGTGGGCACGTCCGCGGCGTACTTCTACAGCGTCGCCACCATCGTCTTCCCCGAGTTCTTCATGGCGGCGGGCCTCGGGATGGAGGGTGCGCTGCCCCTGTACTTCGACACCTCGGCCGCGATCATCACCCTGATCCTGCTGGGCCGGTACCTGGAGGCGCGGGCTCGGAGCCACACCTCGGACGCGATCCGGCGCCTGATCAACCTCGCCCCGCGGACCGCGCGCGTCATCCGGGAGGGGAGCGAGCTGGACGTGGCGGTTGCCGAGGTCCGCGTGGGCGATCTCGTCCGCGTGCGACCCGGCGAGACCATCGCCGTGGACGGCGTCGTGACCGACGGTGCCTCCGGGGTCGACGAGTCGATGATCACCGGCGAGAGCCTGCCCGTCTCCAAGCGGCTCGAGGACCTGGTCGTCGGCGGCACGCTCAACACGACCGGGACGCTGACCTTCCGCGCCACGCGCGTCGGTGCCGACACCGTGCTCGCGAAGATCATCCGGCTCGTCTCCGAGGCCCAGGGCTCCCGCGCCCCGATCCAGCGCCTGGCCGATGTGGTCACGAGCTACTTCGTGCCGGCGGTGCTGGGCCTGGCCGCCCTCACGTTCGTCGTCTGGTACGCGTTCGGCCCCGAGCCCGCGTTCAACCTCGCCCTGCTCAACACGGTCGCGGTCCTGATCATCGCGTGCCCCTGTGCGCTCGGCCTGGCGACCCCCACCTCGATCATGGTCGGCACCGGCAAGGGCGCCGAGAACGGCGTGCTGTTCCGCAACGCCGAGGCGCTGGAGCGCCTGGGCTCGGTCCGGGCCGTCGTCCTGGACAAGACGGGGACGCTGACCGAGGGCAAGCCGCGCGTGACCGACGTCGTGCGTGCGGTCGGCGCCCCGGAGACGGACGAGATCCTGGCCCTCGTCGCCGCCGCGGAGCGGGGCTCGGAGCACCCCCTCGCAGACGCGATCGTTCGCGAGGCGACGGGGATCCGCCGGCTGTCCGTTGCCGGCGCCTCGGAGTTCCTCTCGGTCGCGGGGGGCGGCGTGTCCGCCACCGTGGACGGCCAGGCCGTGCTGGTCGGGCGCCCGGGGTTCCTCGAGTCGGTGGGTGTCGACGTCTCCTCGCTGGTCGCGGCCGCGGATGCCCTGGCGGCCGACGGCAAGACCCCGGTCTTCGCCGCGATCGACGGTCGGGCGGCAGCGGTGATCGCCATCGCCGACACGCTCAAGGCGGGTTCGGCCGAGGCCGTTGCCGAGCTCCACCGGCTCGGGATCTCGGTCGCGATGCTGACCGGTGACAACCGTCGGACGGCCGAGGCAATCGCCCGCTCGGTGGGCATCGACCGGGTTGTCGCGGACGTCCGGCCCGATGGCAAGGCCGCGGCGGTCGAGGCCCTGCAGGTCGAGGGCCAGGTCGTTGCGATGGTGGGGGACGGCGTGAACGACGCCCCGGCTCTCGCCACTGCCGACGTCGGGATCGCCATGGGCACCGGCACCGACGTCGCCATGGAGAGTGCCGGCGTCACGCTGATGTCGGGCGACCTCCGGGGGCTGGTGACCGCGATCGCGCTCTCCCGCGCGACGATGCGCAACATCCGCCAGAACCTGTTCTGGGCGTTCGGCTACAACGTGGTTCTCATCCCGGTGGCGATGGGGATCCTGTACCCGGTCAACGGGATGCTGCTGGACCCGATCCTCGCGGCGGCGGCGATGGCGCTGTCGTCGGTGACCGTTGTCTCGAACGCGCTCCGCCTGCGCCGCTTCTCGCCTCCTCGGGCGATGACCGAGCCCGGGTCGCTGCCCGTCGTCGCCGCGCCGTCCGTGTCTTGAGCTCAGCGTCGCAGCGCGGCCCGTCGGTCCTCTGACCGGAGATTCCGCAGGGACGGGCGCTCAGTCGACCGGCACGATCAGCAGCCAGCCGGGGTCGACGCCCAGGTCGTGGTCGGGGCGGTAGGGGCGGGCGACGAACTGGCGTGCCAGGGTGTCCAGCCGGACCAGGCGGTTCGGCTTGGGGCTGGGACCCCATCTCGATCCGTGCGGGTACAGCGGGTCCATCACCCGGACGCGGGTCACGCCGGCCTCTGCGTCCCGGCGCGGATCGGCCGTTGCCTCGAATCCCGTCATCACCCACGCGTGGCGGCCGGCCCACATCACGAGGCCGACCGGCCGCTTGGTGTCCGCGATCGCGCGGGCGGCGGTGGCGACGGCCGCCTCGAAGGTGGGCAGGCTGACCAGCCGGTATGGCCCGAGGTCGAGATCGTTGAGCGCTGCCGTCCAGCCGCGGGGGTTGGCGCCGCCGTACGGGCTGGAGCTGCGGTCCCGCGCCATCTCCCACAGGCGGCGCTGCGAGCGCCGGGTCTCGTTCCGGCTCCCGGTGATGATCGACCGGGCCATCTGGAGGCTGGCCCCGACGCACCACTCGAAGGTGTACTGGGGCACGAAGTCGACCCGCTCCGCGAGGTTGATCGCGAACGGCCTTGCGGCGGGCGTCGTCGGGCTCGGCGCGGGGGTCGTGATCGGCGTCGACGGTGAAGCAACGGGCAGCTCCGCCGGCGGGGGCAGGGGCGAGGGCGTCGCCGGGACCACGGGCGGGATCGCGGTCGTCGCCGGGGCGGAGAGGGCTGGCGTCGCGGGCTGGCGGGGACCGGGTGTCGCCTCGTTGGCCTCGGCCGGAGCGCACGCCGCCGCCAGCGCCAGCACCAGGAGCATCGCGGGGACGCGTCGAGTCATGGTCCGCGGAGTATGCCCGCATGTCTCCCGGAGCGCCGCGGCGGGGCAAAGCCCGTGTGCATCCGGCCACACAACCGCGCCGGCGCTCGCCGGATGGTGAACGGGATCTGGTCCGTGGCGTGCATCTCGGCGCACTGATTCGGCCCAGATGGCTCGGCGCTCCGTCGTTCCGTGCATTGGGCCGGACAGTTCTGCCAAGGTGGCGGTCGGGAGGTACGCCGGGATGCACAAATCGCGGCCTGCGTGCATCCGCCGGCACAGATCCGTCGAGGTGGCTCCTAGCCGTCCGGCTGCGTCGTCCCGCTGCGCCGTCCCGCTGCGTCGTCCCGCTGCGCCGTCCCGCTGCGCCGTCCCGCTGCGCCGTCCCGCTGCGCTCGTTCCGCTGCGCCGTCCCGCTGCGCCGTGACGCATCGAGGACCCGGTTGTTCCGTAACTTGCGCAACTACGCAAGCAGTGGTACGGTGACCGATGTGACCACCGATCCGCGCCCCGACGCCCAGACCCTCGCGACCTACCGCGCGCACGCGGACCTGTGCAAGGTCCTCACGGATCCCAAGCGCCTGATGGTCCTCGACGCGCTCCGAGCCGGCGAGCGGTCCGTCGGCGAGCTGGCCGCAGTCCTGGGCATCACGCTCCCCAACGCCAGCCAGCACCTGGCGGTGCTGCGCTCCGCCGGCCTCGTGGGTGGACGCCGCACCGGCACCACGGTCCGCTATCACCTCGCGGAACCCGGCATCACCGATGCCTGCGACATCATCCACGCGATCGTCGAGCGCCGGCTCGGCGCGCGACACCCGGCCGCGACGACCGCCGCGACGACCGCCGCGACGACCGCCCCTGGGACGCCCCCCGCTCCGACGCACCCCGCCTTCGAACCCGCCCTCCAGAGGTGACGATCATGGACTTCCAGACCAGCTTCACGTTCGGCAGGCGCCTCGTCGGCACCGTCGCGGACGTCCGTCCGGCCGTCGAGGCCGCCCTCAAGGCCGAGGGCTTCGGCGTGCTGACCGAGATCGACGTCGCCGCCACCCTGAAGACGAAGCTGGGCGTGGACCGCGATCCGTACGTGATCCTCGGCGCATGCAACCCGCCCCTTGCCCACCGCGCCCTGGAGGCCGATCCGTCGGTCGGGGCGCTGCTGCCCTGCAACGTCGTGCTGCGCGCGGACGGCGACGGCACGATCGTGGAGGCGATGGACCCGCTTGCGGCCCTGGGCATCGTGAACACCACCGCCGTGCACGAGGTTGCCGAGGACGCGTCTGCGCGCCTGCGCCGGGCCATCGACACCCTCGCGGCACCCGCCTGACACCCAGCCCATCAAGTCTCGCCGACCGAAATCCCGGCGGCCAACCCGGAGTCAGAACCGCCATGGCAGTCAAGACCTCGTCCGTCACTCTCGAGGGTGACATGCGCCTCGTCGGCCGCGTCGGCAGCGGCCACGCCATCGTGATGGACAGCGGCACCGGCGACACCGGCGCCCGCCCGTCCGAGCTGATCCCGCTGGCGCTCGCCGGCTGCACGGCGATGGACGTGATCTCGATCCTGCGCAAGAAGCGCCAGGAGGTCACCCGCTACGAGGTGCTCTCCGACGGCACCCAGATGGACGGCCACCCGAACGCGTTCACCCGCATCGACGTGACCCACGTCCTGGAGGGGCCGGACCTCGACGTCGAGGCGGTCCGTCGCGCGATCGAGCTGTCCGCGACGAAGTACTGCGCCGTGGGCGCCACGCTCTCGAGCGGGATCACCGAGATCCACCACTCGTACGTCGTGCGCAGCGGATCCGGCGCCGAGGTCAGTGCCGAGGTCACCGTCCTGGGCCCGTCCCTGGACCCGGTCGGCGCGATGGCGCTCGCCCCCGCCGGCTGACGACTCAACCACCGACTGCGAAGGGACCGGGATGATCGAGTGCATCGTCGCCCTCCGGCTCGACCGGCGGTTCCTCGCCTGGGCGCTGGCCTGGACGGCGGCCTCGCTGGTCGCCTTCGGCCTGGTGAGCGCGATCATCCCCAACCCCGTGTTCGGCCGGCAGATCCCACCGGAGCCGTTCGCGTACTGGATCTGGCTGCTCTCGGCGCCGCTGATGGGCCTCGTGGGCGCAACCTACTCCGCGCCGATCCGGAACCCCGCGCCGGCCTCGTCGCCCGCGATCTTCGCCCTCGCCGCCGCCCCACCGGAGACGCGCAACGGCTCCACCCTTGGCGCGATCGCCGGCTTCGGTGCCTTCCTCGCCATCGGCTGCCCGGTGTGCAACAAGCTGGCGCTGGTCCTGCTGGGCACCAGTGGGGCGCTCACGATCTGGGCGCCGCTCCAGCCGCTGATCGGCCTCGCGTCACTGCTGCTGCTGGCCGGCACGCTCGCGTGGCGCTTCCGGCTGCGGCGCACCGGAGGCGCCTGCCCGGTCTGACCGGGCCGCCGTCCTCTCGCACCCTCCGCACGCTCTCCACCGACGCTCCATCGGCGCTCCACCGCGCGCCTCGAGCATGGACCCCGGCACCGAAGGTGGTGCCGCCGGTCCCCCGGCTCCGCAGAACGCCCCTGGAGGCTGACACATGCGACGAATCGCCCTCTCTCTCGCGATCGCGAGCCTCGCCCTGCTCACGGTGGTCGCCACGGTTGCCGCTGCCGCGCCCCGCACGCAGGAGCGGGACCAGGTGCGTGCCCAGACCACGCTGTCCGAGATCCTGGGCCTGACCCATGAACAGGTCATGGACCTGCGCCAGGACGGCCTGACGCTCGCCCAGATCGCCGAGCGCCAGAAGGTGGACCCGCAGAAGCTCATCGACGCGCTCGTCGCGCAGTGGAGCGCACGGATCGACGTTCGCGTGTCCTACGGGGCGCTGACGGACGCGCAGGCCGCGGAGCTCAAGGCGCAGCTCGCGACGAAGGCCAAGGCGATGGTCAACCAGGCCCCGCTGGGCGGGATGCGCGGGGCGGCCGTGGGCGCCGGCCCGGGAGCCATGGGCGGCAACGGCGGCGGCATGGGTCGCGGCAACGGTGGCGGCATGGGCGGCGGTCGCGGGGCCGGCAACGGCGTCTGCGACGGCACCGGCGCCGGAACCGGCACCGCCTCCTGACACGGACGACCTCCTCTCGCGGGACGGCCGGACCTGTTCGCAGGCCCGGCCGTCTCCGTATGCTCCTCCCGACATGCCCCGCATCCTGGTCGTAGACGACGAGCCGCACATCGTGGACATCGTCCGCGCGTACCTGGTGCGCGACGGGTACGAGGTGCTCACGGCGGCGGACGGGGACGCCGCACTCCGCCTGGCCATGGACGAGGTCCCGGACCTGATCGTGCTGGACGTGATGCTGCCGAGGCGATCCGGGTTCGAGGTGCTGCGCGAGCTCCGCGCCGCGGGCGCCACGCCCGCCGTGATCATGCTCACGGCGCGGGACGACGTGATCGACCGGGTCGCCGGCCTGGAGATCGGGGCGGACGATTACGTGACGAAGCCGTTCGAGGCCCGGGAGCTGGTCGCCCGGGTCGGGGCGGTGCTGCGGCGGACGTCGGGATCGGCGCCGGGGGCGGAGGCGGGGGGCGCCCAGTCGGCCACCCCGGAGACCCCTGGGCCCGCCGGGCCGGACATCGCGCGCTTCTTCGACCTCGAGATCGACCGGGCGGCACGCGAGGTCCGCCGCGGGGCGGACGCATTGCCGCTCACCCGGGCGGAGTTCGACCTGCTGGCCACGCTGGCGGCCCACGCCGGCGTGGCGATGACCCGGGAGCAGCTGGGCGATCACGTGTTCGGGGAGGCGTTCGACGCCTTCGACCGCACCATCGACAGCCACGTGAAGAACCTGCGCCACAAGCTGGGCACGAGGCCGGACGGCGGGGCCTACGTGGACACGATCCGGGGTGTCGGGTACCGCGGGGCGCGCGCATGACGCTCCGCGTCCGCCTCGCCATCGCGTTCGCCCTGGTCGCCGTGCTCACGGCCGTCGCCGTCGCGATCGCGGCACCGGCGATCGTGGGGCGGGGGTTTGCCCGGGTGCAGGCGGAGGACGCGTCGCCCGGGATCGGCCGTGGCCAGGGCCAAGGGCAGGGCCAGGGCCTCGGGCCAGGGGCGGGCCTCCACGCGCAGCAGGTCCAGCAGGAGACGACGATCACGATCATCGCGGTGGCGGTCGTCGCGGCCGGGGTGGCGTCCCTGCTCGGGTTGGTCGTCGCAACGCGCACGATCCGGCCGCTCCAGCGACTGGAGGAGGCGGCCGCAGCCGTCGCGCACGGCGACCTCCAGGCCAGGTCCGGGCTGGGCGACCGGACGGACGAGATCGGCTCGCTGGGCCGCTCGTTCGACGCCATGGCCGCCGATCTCGAGGCCGCCGAGCAGGCTCGCCGACGCGTGCTCCAGGATGCCGCGCACGAGCTCAAGACGCCCCTGGCGGTGATCGACGCCACGACGACCGCCGTTCTCGACGGCGTGTACGACCACGACGACCGGCACCTGGAGACGATCCGGGACCAGGCCCGCCTGCTGTCGCGGATCGTCGACGACCTGCGGACCGTGAGCCTCGCGGAGGCGGGCGTGCTGCCGCTCCATCGCGAGGCCGTCGCGGTCGAGCCGCTGCTCCGATCGGTCGCCCGAGACCTCGAGGCTCGTGTGACCGCAGCCGGGATCACCCTGCAGGTCGCGGACGTGCCGGATCTGGTCGCGGACGCGGACGCCGACCGGGTCCGACAGGTCCTGGCGGCCCTGGTGGACAACGCGATCCGCCACACGCCGGCCGGCGGGCGGGTCCGGGTGGACGCCGGCAGCGGCCCGGGCGGCGAGGTGGTCATCGCCGTCGTGGACTCCGGGCCGGGCATCGCCGAAGGGGACCTGCCGCACGTCTTCGATCGCTTCTACCAGGCCGACACGGCGAGAGACCGCTCCACGGGGACCTCCGGTCTGGGTCTGGCGATCGTGCGCGCGCTGGTAGAGGCGCACGGTGGCCGCGTCCGCGCCGCCAATCAGCCGGACGGCGGCGCCCGCTTCGAGGTGGCGCTGCCGGGCGCCTGAGCCGCCCGGGAGGACGGCGGCGCCCTGCCACGGTTGCGTGCCGATGGCCGTCACCACCTGAGTGGCTGGCGTGGCGGAGCCCTTGATCGAGGTCTGCCGTGCGGGTTGGGTGCCCGAATCGGGCCCGCTCCTCGGGCCGGACGTCCCGCCAGCGTGTGACCACTGGCTCCTGTGCTATAAATGCTTTCGACATATAAAAGTAGCAAGAACACAGCCCATGCTGCAGACCACCGCCCAGGAGCGATTCCGGTGACGACCGCCACAGACGAGATCGATGTCATCCAGACGTCGATGCTCCGCGCTCTGGCCAGCCCGAATTGGCTGCGGATCATCCACCTGCTGGGTGAAGGACCGCGGGAGGTGCGCGAGCTGGCGCGTGAGCTCGGGCTGGGACAGGCCCCCGTCTCGCAGCACCTCGCGGCGCTGCGCGGAGTCGGCCTCGTCGAAGCGACCCGGGACGGCCGGTTCGTGCGGTACGGCCTGGCCGATCCCGAGGTGCTCGCAGCCTGCGACACGATGCGCGCGGTCATCGTCCGGCGCCTGTCGGCCCTGGGCAGCCTCGCCGCCGCCGCCGGAGCGGCCGATCAGGCCGCCATCCCTTCCCTCGACCACGCGGCCTCCTCCAGCCAGGTGACCCACCCATGAGCGACAGCCTTTCCCTCGTCCTGTTCTCCGGCACGGCCGACAAGCTCCACGCGGCTGCCACCCTCGCCGCGGGCGCCGCCGCAATGGGCCGCCCGGTCAACGTGCTGCTCCAGTACTGGGCGCTTGATGCGTTCCGGTCCGAGCGCATCGACATCGACCACGGACTGGCCTACGACTCCATGGCGGCGTACGCCAGCCGGCCCGTGAAAGGCGCGGCGAGCATCCCGTGGCTGGAGACGTTCCGGATGGCCAAGGAGCTGGGCGAGATGACCGTCCTCGCTTGCGCCGGGTCGCTGGAAGTCCTGGGGATCGACATCACCACGCTCGATCCGCTCGTGGATGCCTCGGGCGGGATTGCCACGTTCCTGCTGGCCGCGGAGGACGGCCAGGTCCTGTTCATCTGATCGACACCCATCCCCGCAAGCCAGCACCACGAAGGAGACACGTTCCATGACCGCCACCCTCACCGAGCTCTCCGCCATCACGGCAGACAAGGTGATCGACGCCCGCGGCGCCGCCTGCCCCGGCCCTCTCCTCGAAGCGAAGAAGGGCATGGCGACGGTTCCTGTCGGGGCCGTCGTCGAGGTCATGTCCACCGACCCGGTCACCAAGACCGACATCAGCGCCTGGTCGGGCAAGGTCGGGCACGAGTTTCTCGGCTCGCTGGAGGCCGACGGCTACGAGCGCGTGTTCGTCATCCGCCGCAAGTAGCGTCACCCACCAGGACGCCGGACGGGCGCGACGCCGCACGCCCGCCCACCAGGCCAACGAAGGAGCCGCCGTCCGATGACCGTCCCCGTCGCGACTGAGCCACGGGCACCCGGAGCCGCCTTCGTCCCCCGGATCCTCGTGTTCTCCACCAACAACATCTCCGACCCGGGGATCGACCTGGCCGGCAGCTCCCACATGCACTACTCGCCGGGCGTGAACGTGATCGGGCTGCCGTGCACCAGCGGCATCCGTCCCTGCAGCGACGGCTTCTTCAACGAGATCCACCCCAAGCTCCGCCCGGTCGAGACCGTGGTCGACGGGGTGCTGATCGCGGGTGCATGCCAAGTCCCAAGACGTCCGCTGAGAGCGTCGCCTCCGGGCTTGCCGCGTCACCCAGAGCGCGGCGATCCTCAAGAAGGGCTACACGAAGCTGGACCCGCTGGTCGCGACCGTGGCCTGGTTGCCTGCACGGCCTGCGGCGACTGCCTCACGGCCTGTCCCTACGACGCGATCACGATGGCCGAGGAGGGGGACCGGCACTTCGCCGTGATCAGCCCGACCGGCTGCAAGGGGTGCGGCGGGTGCGTCCCGATATGCCCCGAGAACGCCATCGACCTGCTGGGCTACACCGACGCCCAGGTCACGGCCATGATCGAGGGCCTCGTGGAGGTGCCCGCCTGATGAGCACGACCAACCGGGACGACCGCGAGGTCATCCGCGAGGAGCCGGTCATGCGGGGACGCATCCTGGCGGCCCTGCGCGACGGACCCCTGACCGTTCCCGAGATCGCCGCCGCGATCGAGGCCCCCACCCACGAGGTTGTGTTCTGGGTGATGGGCATGCGCCGCTACGGGTGGGTCGCCGAGATCAAGGGCAACACCGTGGACGGCTACTTCCAGTACGAGCCGACCGGGAGAACCTCCTGATGGCCGCCGTGACGGCGCCCATCGCCGCCCCAGCGCCGGCAGCCCTCGACCTCGGGCTGTACTCGGAACTGCAGCGATACGGCGCCCGGGGTATCAGCGCCTGCTTCTCGTGCGGCACCTGCACGGCCAGCTGCCCACTGTCCCAGACCGACGCGACGTTTCCGCGCCGGATCATCCGCTACGCCCAGCTCGGGACGAGGGACGCCCTTCTGGCCAGCAAGGAGCTGTGGGCCTGCTACGGGTGCGGCGAGTGCGCCGAGTCGTGCCCCACCAAGGCCGACCCGTCCGAGTTCATGGCCGCCACCCGGCGCTACGCGATCGCCTCCTACGACCGGACGCGAGTCGCGCGAACGATGTACACGCGGCCCGTCCTGGCCACGGTCCTGGCCGTGCTCCTGGCCGTGTTCTTCGCCGCCTTCATGTACGGCGCGCACGGTCCGCAGAGCGGCGAGTCCCTTGCGATCTTCGAGTTCATCCCGGCCGAGCTGATCCACGACACCGGGATCGTGGTGATGATCATCGTGGTCGTGGCCGGCCTGGCAGGCGTCGCCACCATGGCGCGCCGAATCGGGCGCCGTGAGGGTGTCGGTTGGGCCGATGTCCTCGGCAGCCGGGAGGCGCTCGCCCGGTCCGGCCGGGCGGCCTGGTCCGCGATCGGGCGCGAGTCCCTCGGCCAGGTCCAGTTCCGCGCCGACTGCGACGCGGATGAGGCGGGCGCCGCTGTGCCCTGGTTCCGCCGCCGCTGGCTGGTGCACGCGCTCACGGTCTGGGGCTTCCTCGGCCTCTTGGCCGCCACCGCCCTCGACTATGGCCTCGACATCATCGGCCTCAAGGAGACCGGGACACCGGTCCCCATCTGGTACCCCGTTCGACTGCTCGGGACGCTGGCCGGCCTGGCGCTCGTCTACGGCGTCAGCGTCCTGATCCTCGACCGCTACCGGGCCGCCAACAAGTCCGTGACGCGCTCCACGGCGGCGGACTGGATGCTGCTCACGCTGCTGTGGGTCACCGGCGTCACCGGCTTCGTGCTGGAGGTGGCCCTCTACCTGCCAGGCGTCCCGGCGTGGGGCTACTGGATGTTCCTGCTCCATGTGGCAGTAGCCATGGAGCTCGTCCTGCTGGCACCGTTCATGAAGCTCGCCCACGCCGTCTACCGGCCGGTGGCCCTGTTCTATGTCGCACTGCGAAGGAGGCCAGGCCATGACGCAGACCCTGCCGCAGGTGGCGCACGAGCACCACGAGCGGCTCCTCCACCGCGTGAACGGGATGCCCGAGATCGCGGACAACCTCCTGACGGCCAAGGCCGAGGACGCCGTCCGGGGTCTCGACGATCTGAGCGCGTTCCTGACCGGCACGCTCCTCCCGCACATCGACACCGCCGAGCGCACGCTGTACCCGGAGCTGGAGCGGATGTTCCAGAACCGTCACTCGATGGCCCCGATGCGCCGCGAGCACGTCGAGGTCCGCCGTCTGGTTGAGCAGCTGGCGAAGCTCACGGCCGAGGTGGATACCAGCCGGCTGACCCTGGGCCGGACGCTCGCCCTGCGGCGCGTGATGTTCCACCTGTACTCCCTGCTCAAGATCCACCTGGCCGAGGAGGAGGCCTACCTGCGGATCGTGGAGCACGGCGTGACAGCGGACGTCGCGGACATGATCGCGGCGGCGATGGACCACCCGGGCGCGCACACGGCCTGAGCGCGGGTCGCGGAGCCCCTATGCTCCCCGGGCATATGAGTGCGACGAGCAGGGTCCCGGACGACGCGCGCGAGATCCCAGCCGCGGAAGCGACCGGGCCGGCCGCCGTTTCCCCGCCGATCGCGACGGACCGGGATGCCGCCGGCGTGCCCGTCCATCGCGGCTGGGCGCCTGTCGGCGGCCACCGGTGGATGGAGCCGTTCGTGATGGTGCTGCTCGCCGGCGGTGCCTCGCACGGGTACGCGATCGTCGGGGAGCTGGCGCAGCTGGGCATCACCAACGGGTCCGTGGACGTGGGCCAGGTGTACCGGACGCTGCGCGATCTCGAGGAGGCCGGCCACGTCCGGTCGTCGTGGACCACCGGCATCGGACCCGCCCGACGCGACTACGAGCTCACGGACGCCGGGCACACCGCGCTGGACGAGTGGGCCGCGGTGATGAAGGAGCGAGCGCGCCTGCTGGCGGAGTTCCAGGCGCGCTATCTCGAGCTGGTGGCGGCGCGCCGGCCCTGACCGGTGCGCGGGCCGGATCGCGGTCCCGCTCGCCCGCCCTACAGGGGCTCCGTCATCGCGTGGTCGATGCCGCGCGCGAGCAGGTCCCGATCGGCGGAGGAGAGGTGCTCGTCCAGCACGCCCAGGTAGAGCTCCTCCTCGGCCAGGTGGACCTTGAGGATGGCGTGGAGCCGGTACAACGCTCGCCGCAGCGCCAGCCCCTCCACCGCGCTCCAGCGGCAGCCGTCCGCGTGCTCCCGGTACCGTCCCAGCTCGTCCACCAGGCGGCGCATCGTCTCGTGCTCGGCGCGCATCGGGGCCATGGAGTGGTGGCGTCCCAGCAGCGCCTCGATCCGGTCGTAGAGCGCGGTCTCGATCGCCTCCATGTGCGGCACCAGCTGCCCGACGATGAACGCGTGCTCCTCCTCGAACAGGGCGTGGACGGCATCGCAGTCCACATGACCCACCATGTCCGCGAGGACCAGCAGCCGGTCCACGTGCGTGAGCAGGCGAGCGTGGTGCTCCTCGCTGGTGGTTCTCAGCGACGACATGGGGTTGACCTCAGCGCGTCTCGCCCGGCCTGGGGCCGGTCAGGGCCAGCATGCCACGTTGCTCCCTCGATTGACCTCTTCCCATGATGCGATCGGCGGTATATCGTCCGGCGGAATAGCGGCGCGCGTCCCCGGCCCCCGCCCGGCCGCGTTCATCGGCGGAGGAGCGTCCCATGTCCTTCCTGGAGCGGGTCGACCAGAGCATCCGGCGCAGCCCGGTCTGGCGCTCGATCTTCCGCAACCCGTACCCCGACGACGAGCGGTCCCGGGCCTACGCGGTGATGAACAACGTGTTCCTGCACCTGCACCCGGTGCGGGTCCGCCAGCACGCGGTGAAGTTCGCCTACACGTTCTGCCTGGGCGGCCTGTCGTTCTTCCTGTTCCTCGTGCTCACGGTCACGGGCGTCTACCTGATGTTCTTCTACATCCCGTCGGACACCCAGGCCTACAGCAACATCCTGGACATCCAGAGCCGGGTGGCCTTCGGCCTGCTCACCCGCAACATCCACCGGTGGGCCGCCCACCTGATGGTGTTCTTCGTGTTCCTGCACATGATGCGGGTCTTCTACCACGGGGCCTACAAGCCGCCCCGGGAGTTCAACTGGGTCGTGGGCGTCGTCCTGCTGTTCCTCACGATCGGCCTGTCGTTCTCCGGGTATCTCCTGCCCTGGGACCAGATCGCCTACTGGGCGATCACGATCGGCACCAACATGGCGAGCTACTTCCCGGTCATCAACACGCCCACGAAGCAGCTCATGCTGGGTGGCATCGAGGTGGGCCAGAACACGCTGCTGCGCTTCTATGTCGCGCACGTGATCCTGTTCCCGCTCGTCACGGCGGCATTCATGGCCGTGCACTTCTGGCGGATCCGCAAGGACGGCGGGATCAGCGGGCCGCTGTAGATCGCCGAATCCGGGTACCTTGTGCCCCGAGATGTCCACCACCACCGCCCGCATCCGCGGCATCCACCCAGGCTGGATCCTCGTCGTCCTGGACGTCATCGGCCTCGCCATCGCCTCGTACCTGTCGGTCGTGGAGCTCGGCGGCGGCGTGCCGGTGTGCGGGCCGCTGAAGGGCTGCGAGACGGTGGCGACCAGCGAGTACGCCTGGATCGGACCATTCCCCGTCGCGGTGTACGGCGTGATGCTGTCGGTTGTCCTGCTGACGCTCGCGTTCGCGTGGATCCGGACCGACAACCCCGTGCTGCTCGATCTTCACGCGGGCCTGTCGCTGGTCGGCGTGATCTTCGAGGTCTACTTCCTCACGCTCCAGATGTTCGTGATCCAGGCCGTGTGCATCTGGTGCACGCTGTACGGCCTGTCGCTGCTCCTGCGTTTCGTCGTCGTCGGCGTCATCTGGTTGCGCCAGGGCAGGCTGTCCGCGCGCCTCAAATGAGCCGGCAAGGGCCGGCTGCGAGGTCCGTCCGGCCCGCGACTTCGGGCCGTGGCGCCGGTGGAACCGTCACCCGCGGCTGCAATCCTCGCCTCGACCCCTCGCCCCGAGGCTGACTCGACCCGGAGGCCCGACATGAACGCGCGCCGCGCCGCGATGCTCCTCTCCGTTGTCCTTGTCCTCGCGCTGGCCGCCTGCTCGTCATCGTCATCGGGCGGCTCGCTGACCGTGTCCGACGCCTGGGCGCGCAAGGCCATGAGCATGGACATGGCCGGGGCCGCCTACATGAACATCACCAACGGGACCGGCCAGGCGGACGCGCTGCTGGGCGTCGAGACCGACGTGGCCGCCAGCCCGGAGATCCACGAGACCACCGAGGAGAACGGCATGATGGCCATGCACCCGGTGGAGCGGATCGAGATCCCCGCAGGCGGCACGGTGGAGCTCAAGCCCGGCGGCTATCACGTCATGCTGATCGGCCTCATCCGGGAGCTGGAGGTGGGCTCCATGATCGACCTCACGCTCAAGTTCGAGAAGGCCGGCGACGTGAAGGTCGTGGCCGAGGTGAAGGCAGCGTCCTGACATGACCGAGCGTCCCGCAACGGAGCCGGTGGAGCCGGCCCCCGCCCGCCCGCCCGCCGCCCAGCCGCCGCCACCGCCCATCGACCGGCGGGCCGCGATCGTCGGCTCCGTGGTGCTGGGGATCGTGGTCCTGCTCGGCGCGGGCCTCGTCGGGCTGGTGGCCCTCCAGCGCAGCGGCGGGCTCCCCACCGCGGCACCGGCCACTCCCGGGCCCGGTGACGTCGTGGTGTTCGACGATCCGCAGCCGGCGCCGCCGCTGGCGCTCTCAGACCAGGATGGGCAGCCGTTCACGCTGGAATCGCTGCGCGGCCGCCCGGTGCTGCTGTTCTTCGGCTACACGCACTGCCCGGACGTGTGCCCCACCACGATCGGGACCGTGACCGAGGTGCTGGCCGAGGTTGGGGACGGGCCCAGGGCCGTGTTCACCTCGATCGACCCGGAGCGCGACGACGTCGCGGCGATGAAGTCATACCTCCAGTACCTCCACCCCGCGTTCATGGCCCTCACCGGCTCGCCGGCCGACATCCGGACGATGGCGGATGCGTGGGGCGTGAAGTACGCCAAGATCGAGACCGGCTCCGCGGGCGGGTACGCGATGGCCCACACGGCCGACGCCTACCTGGTGGACGCGCAGGGCCGGCTGCGGGCGATCTTCCCGTTCGGCACGGAGGCCGCGGTCATCGCGGAGCACGTCGAGAAGCTCCTCGCGGAGACCCCGCCGCCGTCCGAGGCGCCGGCCACCCCGCCGGCCTCGCCCACGCCGGTCCCGAGCGGTGGCGCGTGCTGCATCCGTCCAACGCCCGCCCCCACCGCGCCGCCGGGATCGCCCGCCACGAGCGGTGCCCTCGTGCCCATGGTCGTCTCCTCGTCGGTCTGGTCCGGCGGCGGCAGCCCGGTCATCCTCAAGGTTGCGGACGAGGCCGGATCCCTGCTCGACGGCACCCGCAGGCTCCAGGCCCGGGTCGTGTCGGCGGTGGACGGGTCGCCCGCCGGCGAGGCCGTGCCCGTGACGGCCATCCGGCCTCCGGGCGAGGACGAGACGTTCTACGTGGCCTCGCTGGGCTTCCCGTCCCCCGGCACCTGGCGCATCGAGCTGGTCGCGGACGACGGCGCGACCGGGTCCGTGCCCGTGAGCGCGATGGACCCGGGGAGCACCGCTCCCATCGGCAGCCCGGCGCCGGACGTGCGGACACCGACCCTGGACGATGTCGGCGGATTGGCGCTGGCGGTCACGACCCAGCCCCAGCCGGACCTGCGGATGTCGGAGACGTCCACGGCCGATGCCCGGGCCGCCGGCAAGCCGTACGTGCTCGTGATGGATTCCGCCCGCTTCAAGGTCTCGCCCGCATGCGGCCGTGCGCTGACGATGGTCCGCTACCTCCTGGACCGCTGGACCGAGGTTCCCTTCATCCACCTCGAGCCGTTCGAGTACTCGATCATCACCAGCGAGCCCGTGCTCAACGGCGATCTGGCGGACCCGCCCCTCAACGGGCAGGCGCGGGCGTTCGGGATCGGCCCGGAGCCGTGGACGGGCGTCGACATGCCGTGGATCTTCGTCGTGGACGGCGATGGCATCGTCCGGGCCAAGTACACCGGGATCGTGGGCAGCGCGGACGTGGACGTGATCCTGAGCCTCATCGAGGGCACCGGGGTGATCGAGTGATCCCGCGGCGATCCGGCCGCCCGCTCGGGGTGGGCGTCCAGCTGCCGGAGGTGGAGCGCGAGGTCCGCTGGCCGGAGCTGCGCTCCATCGCGCGGACCGCGGAACAGGCGGGCTTCGATTCGGTCTGGGTGGGCGACCACCTGCTCTACCGGTTCGTGTCCGGCGAGACGCGCGGGCCGTGGGAGGCCTGGACGACGCTGGCGGGGCTCGCCGAGGCGACCGAGCGGGTGGCGATCGGCCCGCTCGTGGCGGCCACGGCGTTCCACGCCCCGTTCATGCTCGCCAAGCAGGCGGCCACGGTGGACGAGATCTCCGGTGGGCGGCTGGTCCTGGGGATCGGCGCGGGCTGGAACGAGACGGAGTTCGCGGCGCTGGGCGCCCCGTTCGACCACCGCGTCTCCCGGTTCGAGGAGGCGTTCACGATCGTGCGCACGCTGCTGGCCCACGGTGCGATCGACTTCGAGGGCGAGTTCTTCTCGTGCCGCGAGGCCGAGCTGCTGCCGCGCCCGGGGCGCCCCGGTGGCCCGGAGATCCTGGTGGGCTCCAGCGGGCCGCGCATGCTGGCGGCCACGCTCCCGCACGCGCACGCCTGGAACGCCTGGTACGCGGACACCGGCAACCATCCCGATGGCGTCGCGCGCCTGCGGGACGTCGTGGACGGGGCCGCGCGCGCCGCCGGCCGCGACCCCGCCGCAATCGAGCGAACGGTGGCCGTGCAGGTCCGAATGCCCGGCGGGCAGGGCCGCGTCATGGGCGACACGGATGCACGGCAGGTCGTGCCGCCACTGGAGGGCCCGGTGGACGTCCTCGCGGAGACGCTGCAAGCCTATGCGCGCGAGGGGATCGGGCACGTGCAGCTGGTCGTGGACCCGATCACCGAGGCCTCGGTCGCCGCGCTCGCGCCGGTGCTGGAGCTCCTGGACCGCGGCTGACGCGGGAGCTGCCGGGTCATGCCCGCCCGGCCCGCAGCACATCCGTCGCGCCCTGCGGGCGGGGATCCCGTTTCCAGGGCACGCGGTGCTAGCATCCGCGCCCACGAACGGACTGCCCGGCCGCAAGGGGATCGCATGAGCGAGGCACGGACCCGCGTCGCCAGCGGCCGCTCCAACGGCCGGGGCCTCGACGTCTCGGAGCTCGACAAGCGGATCATCGAGCACCTCCAGCAGGACGGCCGCCGCCCGTACACCCAGATCGCAGGAGACCTCGGCGTGTCCGAGGCCGCCGTGCGGGCGCGGACCAACCGCCTGATCGAGCGCGGGATCCTGCAGGTCGTGGGCGTGACGGACCCGCTCAAGCTGGGGTTCCAGCAATGGGCGATGATCGGCATCCGGTGCGAGGCGGACCGCCTGATCGAGGTCGCGGAAGCGCTCGCCGCGTTCCCGGAGACCGACTACGTCGTCGTCACGGCCGGCAGCTACGACATCCTGGTGGAGGCCGTGGCCGAGGACAACGAAGCCCTGCTCCGGTTCCTGTCGGAGCGCCTGCGCAAGATCCCCGGCGTGCGGGAGACGGAGACGTTCGTCTACCTCCGCCTGATGAAGCAGAGCTACCAGTGGGGGACCCGCTAGGAGCGGACCGCCCCCCGCTTGCGCGCCGGGCCTCCGGCACGCCTGCCGGGCGTCCCGCACGCCGACCGTCCCGCACGCCGTTCGCCCACGCCCCGGGCACCCCGAGCTCTGTCTGCGCCGTGCGCCCGTTCGCCCACGCACCGTTCGCCCACGCACCGGGCGCCCCGCACCATGCACACGTTGAGGTGGTTCCACCCAAGCGGAACCATGTGCCGAATCGAGCCGACGCGGGTGCCGCCGGTCGTTCTGTTTGCCCGGAACTACCTCGCAACCCACGGGGTGGGCGACCCCCGCAGCCGCCGCATCGAGCCGGCGCGGGTACCGCCGCGTCGCGTGCCCGGAGCGCCGCCGCCTCGCGCCGCCAGGGGTGCCGCCGGTCGTTCCGTTTGCCCGGAACTACCTCGCAACCCATGTGGCGGGCGACCCCCGCAGCCGCCGCAGCGGACAGCACTGGGTCGCCGCCGGGCCGCATGGGTCCGACGCCTCGCCCCGCCACCGGTGCCGCCGGTCGTTCTGTTTGCCCGGAACTACCTCGCAACCCACGAGGTGGGCGACCCCCGGACCCACCGGGCCCGCCCGCCCATCGGCCAACGGGGGCCGGGCGTCGCCGCCGGTGTAGGATCGGCCGGCGAGCGACCGCGACCCGCGATCCCGCACCGACCCCATGGCCTAGGAGGCCCCCGATCGCGACCATCGCCGCGCGCCGCCCGGCCGCGCGCCCCGTCCCCGGACCCCTCGCCCGGATCGGCAATGCCGTCTGGGGCCTGCTCACGTCCGTGGACTTCGCGGTGCTCCAGATCATCGTCCTCGCGCTGCTGGCGACCGTGGGCATGACGATCCGCCAGCTGCCGGGCTTCGCCTTCCGGTCGCCCACGGACTACGCCAACGAGATGGACCGGCTCCATGCCCAATACGACCCGGCGTTCGGGACGGCCGTCGTCGATGCCATGGAGCGGCTCCAGGTGTTCCAGGTGTTCAGCTCCGCCTGGTTCAGCGTCGGTCTCGTGGTGCTGATCATCTCGATCGTCGCCTGCACGATCGACCGCACCCCGCGCCTGTGGCGCCACTCCGCGGACATCCGCGTCACCCAGCCGGACCTGTTCTACGACCCGACGCTCCCGGACCGGGCGCTGATGGCGGGCGTGGACGCCGCGGCCGTGGAGAAGGCCCTGCGCCGCAGCCGGTTCGCCGTCCGACGAGAGACCGCGGATGGGGTGACCTTCCTCTACGGCGACCGGCACCGCTGGACGAAGATGGCCACCCTGCTCACCCACACGGGCCTCGTGCTGTTCCTCGTGGCGGCGGCGGTGACCTCGCGCCTGGGCGACGAGCAGGGTCTGGTGGTGGCGGAAGGCGACTCGCTCACGGTGCAGCCCATCGGCACGCCCGGGTTGCTCCTGGTCCGGAACCTGGGCTTCGAGGCGCCCGGTTTCGAGACCGGCAACCCGACGGACTTCACCACGCACCTCGCGGTGTATCGCGACGGGCAGCAGATCGCCGAGAAGGTGATCCGCGTCAACGATCCTCTCGAGGTGGGCGGCTACACGTTCCACCAGAACGGATTCGGACCCGCGCCGGACGTGGCCATCCGGGACGAGGCTGGTCGGCTGCTGTGGACGGGCCCGATCCCGATGACCGACGAGGCCGCCGGCTTCCCGTTCGCGGAGTTCGCGGTGCCCGGGAGGGATGTCGTGCTCCAGCTGCTCCTCCAGCGCCAGCCCGATGGCACGGGGGTGATGCTCGCGCTCCCGTTCCAGGCGATGGGCACGAACCCGGACGGGACGCCGCGGATCGTGGGGCTGGAGCCGGTGGCGCTCGCCAGGGGCGAGACCGCGAACCCGGACGGGACGGACTTCGCGATCGAGCTGCGTGGCTTCGCCGACTACACGCTGCTGATCGCCAAGCGCGATCCCGGCCAGGGCCTGGTGTGGATCGCGTTCGGGTTGCTGATCTCGGGGCTCGTGATCGTGTTCTGGATGCCGCGGCGGCGGGTCTGGGCCCGGCTGGATGCGGAGGGCAGGCTCGCGCTCGTGTTCCGGGCGGACCGCTACGTGGACGTGCGGCGCGAGTTCGGGGGGCTCCTGGACGATCTCGTGGCTGCGCGCCGCGGCAGCGCCTGAGGCCGGCCGGTCGTGGCCACGCTCGCCGAGATCCGGGACGCGCTCCTTCCGGGGGCCGATGCCGTGGGAGCGCCCGTGCCGGAGACGGACCTGGCGCCCAGCGTGGGCTGGGTGCGCGTGCTCCGTGCACGGGTGCCCGCCCTGGACGTCCTGGAGCCGTCGGACCTGGTGATCGTGCCGGCAACCGCCCTGACGGTCGTGGCGCCGGGCCCGGAGGAAGCGCGGGACCTCGTGAGCACCCTGGCCCGAAGCTCGCCGGCCGGCCTGCTGCTCGTGCCGCCCGGGGCCGGGGCGGCCGCACCGGAGCCGGACCTTCCCGACCCGCTGGTGGAGGTGGCCGCGGCCGCCGCGGCCACCGGGATCCCGGCGCTGAGAGTCGAGGGCACGGACCCGGGGACCCTGGAGCGCCGGATCATCGGCTTCCTCGTGGACCGGCGCGGCGAGCTGGAGCGGCAGGCCGCGAGCCTGGAGGGCGATCTCGCACGGCTGGCGATGGCGAGTGAAGGCCTCGATGCCCTTGCTGCGGCGATCGGCGGGTTCCTGCGCCGGGCCGTGGTGATCGAGGGCCGCCGGTCGGACGCCCTGGCCATACATGCGCCGGCCGACGTTCCGGGCGCCGCCGCGGCGGTCGCGGGCTACCTCGCCCGTCCAGCCGGCGCCGGTCGACGCGTGGCGCTGCCGGGCGCGCCGGGGGAGGCCGCTCCGGTGGGCTGGCTGGTGCTTCTGGGGGACCGGCCGGCCAGCGACCTGGACACGATCGCCGCAGAGCGGATCGCCCCGCTCCTGAGCCTGGAGCTGGTGCTCGAGGGACAGGTGCGCCGGGCGCGCGACGAGGCCGGACGGGGCGAGGTGCTGCCCTCGGACGGGCCGCCGTGGGTTGTGCTGGCCGCGCGTCAGACCGGCGCCCCAGGCGGCGCGCCGGCCCGCGAGGAAGTCCGCCGCGAGCTGCGCCTCCGGTTTCCCGCCAGACGCCTGTCGCTGCGCGGCACCAGCGAGAGCCTGGAGCTCCGGGCGATCGCGGCCGTCGAGGCCGACGATCCCGGCGGCGCGCGGATCGCCGGGCAGGTGGCGGACTTCCTGGGACGGACCGTGGCCGTGTCGCGGCCGTTCCGGGAACCGGCCGGGAGGCCGGCCGGGGAGGCCGCCGCCCGGTCCACGCTGGAAGCGGCAGAGCGCCTCGCCGAGCCGCCTCGCATCGCCCGGGCCGACAGGCTGCCGGCCTACCGGCTCCTGGCCGCGTTGGGCAGCCTGCCCGACGACCGGGCCCAGTCCACCGCCCTGCTGGAGCCCCTGCTCACCGGGCGCCCGGCGAGCGTCGCGGAGCGGCTGGCCACGCTGCGGGCGATCCTGGACCACGGGACCGGCAGTGAGGCCGCTGCGGCGCTGGGAGTCCACCGGAACACGCTCGCGTACCGCGTACGCAGCCTGGAGACGCTCACGGGCTGGGACCTGGGCGATCCCGAGCTTCGGCTCGCGCTGAGTCTCGCTGTCCGCATTGTGCAATCTGCACAGGATTGAGGTCCGTCGGCGGACAAAGTCGGGTGCCGACGGCCGAACGCTGCCGGTAGACTCGCGGGATCGACGATCCAAGGCGCCATGACTTCGTGCCCGGCGCACAAAGGAGCATCCCGTGGTCATGATGGAACGGCACGAGACAGCCGAGAAGATCGAAGCCGCGCGCGCGGGCGGCATCCGCTTCGTCCAGCTCCAGTTCACCGACATCCTGGGCGTCGTGAAGGCGGTCACGATCCCGATCCACCGCCTGGAGGACTCGGTCGCCCACGGAACCTGGTTCGACGGTTCGTCCATCGAGGGCTTCACCCGCATCGCGGAGTCCGACCAGTACCTGCTGCCGGACATGAGCACGTTCACGGAGATCCCCTGGCAGCCCGGCACCGGGCCTCGCGGCACGGCCCGGGTGATCTGCGATGTGTTCACGCCCCGCGGGGAGCCGTTCGCCGGCGATCCGCGCTACGTCCTGCGGCGCCAGGTGGACCGGGCGCAGAAGCTGGGCTACCTCGTCAACACCGGCCCGGAGCTGGAGTTCTTCCTGTTCCGCCGTGACGACGACGGCCGGATCGCGCCCCTCCCCCACGACGAGGCGGGCTACTTCGACTTCTCCACGGACCTGGCCCAGGAGGTCCGCCAGGACATGGTGGACGCCCTGGAGGCGTTCGGGATCCGGGTGGAGGCTGCCCACCACGAGGTGGCCGAGGGCCAGCACGAGATCGACTTCGAGTACGCGGACGCGCTGCGGACCGCGGACAACGCGATCACGTTCAAGTTCGCCCTCAAGGCGATCGCGCAGCAGCATGGCCTGTACGCCACGTTCATGCCCAAGCCCATCCACGGCATCAACGGCTCAGGCATGCACACGCACCTTTCCCTGTACTCGCTCGCCGAGGGTCGCAACGCGTTCGCGGACCCGGCCGCCCCGTACGGCCTTTCGGACGTGGCGAAGTCGTTCATGGCCGGGATCCTCGTCCACGCGCGGGGAATGATCGCGGTGCTCGCGCCGCTGGTGAACAGCTACAAGCGGCTGGTGCCGGGCTACGAGGCGCCGACCTACATCACCTGGGGCCGCACCAACCGGTCCGCCCTGATCCGGGTGCCGATGATCTCGCCCGGCAAGTCCATCGAGGGCACGCGGGCCGAGGTCCGCTGTCCGGACCCGTCCTCCAACACGTACCTCGCCTTCGCCGCCCTGATCGCCGCCGGCCTGGACGGGGTGGAGCGGGGGCTGACCCTGCACGACCCGGTCGAGGAGTCGCTGTTCGAGATGGACGCCGCGCGGATCGCCGAGAAGGGTATCCGCGAGCTGCCGGGCACGCTCGGCGAGGCCATCGACGAGCTGGAGAACGACAGCATCATCTGCGAGGCGCTGGGCGACCACGTGCTCTCGCACTACGTGTCCGCGAAGCGTGCCGAGTGGGACGAGTACCGGACGCAGGTCACGCAGTGGGAGCTGGACCGCTACCTCGAGGCGTTCTAGGCGCCGCGCCCACGTCCCCCCACCCAGCGCCGCATCATCGCCGATCACCATCGCCGCATCACACGGGAGTCGCATGACCGCACGACACACCGCCATCGCCGCCATCGCCGGCCACCGGGTGGCCTCCACCCAGAACTACCTGGAGCACGCCGGCGAGGACATCTACGGCCAGTACGTGTTCCACGAGACCGCCCAGCGCCAGTACCTGGCCAAGCCCATCTTCATGCGGCTGCGGCGCACGATCGAGGGCCTCGAGCCGTTCGATCCGGTGATCGCGGACGCGGTCGCCCACGGCGTGAAGGAGTGGGCGATGGCCCACGGGGCGACCCACTTCACGCACTGGTTCGTGCCCATGACCGGCTCCACGGCCGAGAAGCACGACTCGTTCCTCACGCCGATCGGCGACGGTCAGACCATCGCCGAGTTCTCCGGCCGGAACCTGCTCCAGGGCGAGCCCGACGCGTCGTCGTTCCCGTCCGGGGGCATCCGGGCCACGTTCGAAGCGCGCGGCTACACGGCCTGGGATCTGACCTCGCCGATCTTCCTCCAGGTGGAGCCCAACGGCGTCACCCTCACGATCCCCACGGCGTACGTGTCGTTCACGGGCGAGGCCCTGGACCACAAGATCCCGCTGCTTCGCTCACAGGAGGCCCTGGGCCGGCAGGCCCTGCGGGTCCTGCGCTGGTTCGACAACACGACGGCGTCGCGGGTGCACACGAACATCGGTCCCGAGCAGGAGTACTTCCTCGTGGACCGGCGGCTGGCGGAGCAGCGCCCGGATCTCATCCTCACCGGACGCACCCTGTTCGGAAGCCCGTCGCCCAAGGGCCAGGAGCTGGAGGACCAGTACTTCGGCCCCATCCGCGAGCGGATCCTCGCCTACATGATGGACCTGGACCGGGAGCTGTGGCGCCTGGGCATCCCGGCGCGGACGCGCCACAACGAGGTGGCGCCCTGCCAGTTCGAGATGGCGCCCGTGTACGAGCCGACCTCGGTGGGCTCCGACCACAACATGGTGGTGATGAGCACGATGCGGCGCCTGGCGCCGCAGCATGGCCTGCTCCTCCTCATCCACGAGAAGCCGTTCACGGGCATCAACGGCTCCGGCAAGCACAACAACTGGTCGATGGCCACCGACGAGGGCGAGAACCTCCTGGACCCCGGCCACGACCCGCACGCCAACGCCCAGTTCCTGGCCTTCCTGCTGGCGGTCATCCGCGGCGTGAACGTCCACGCGGACCTGCTCCGTGCGTCCATCGCGGATGCCGGCAACGACCACCGCCTGGGCGCCAACGAGGCGCCACCGGCCATCATGTCCATCTTCCTGGGCTCGCAGCTGGAAGACGTGATCGCGCAGCTGGAGCAGGGCCCGGCCTCGCGGTCCAAGAAGGGCGAGGACCTGGCGCTGGGCGTGACCTCGCTGCCTGTGCTGCCCAAGGACGCCACGGACCGCAACCGCACCTCGCCGTTCGCGTTCACCGGCAACAAGTTCGAGTTCCGGGCCGTCGGCTCGTCCGCCCCCATCTACTGGCCGCAGACCGTGCTCAACACGGCCGTCGCGGATTCGCTGGCGCAGCTGGCGGACGAGCTGGAGGCGCTCCCGCACGGTGACTTCGAGGGGCTGACCGCGATCCTGTCCGGGATCGTCCGGGCCCACAAGCAGGTCCTGTTCGAGGGCAACGGCTACTCCGAGGAATGGCATGCCGAGGCCGCCCGTCGAGGGCTGCCCAACAACCGGACCACCGCGGACGCGCTGCCGGCCCTGTCCACCGCGCGTGCCCGGGACCTGTTCGCGCGGTTCGGCGTCCTGTCGGGGCGCGAGCTGGCCTCCCGGGCGGACATCGGCTGGGAGCGCTACGTCAAGGTCCAGGACATCGAGGCCAGCTGTGCCGTGGACATCGCCCGCACGATGATCCTGCCCGCCGCGGTCACGTACCTGGGGCGGCTGGCGGCTGCGGCGTCATCGTCTCGGGGTGTCGCCGCGGTGCAGGAGCGGGTCGCCGGGCTGGCCGACGGGCTGGTGGACGCGATCGCGGCCCTGGAGCACGCCCAGCATGCCGCGCACGAGGCCGCGTCCGTCCAGGAGGAGGCGCGCGCATTCGTGGACGTGGTGATTCCCGGCCCAGGAGGCGCTGCGCGCCGTGGCGGACGAGCTGGAGACCGTGGTCGCGGACGACCTGTGGCCGCTCCCCAAGTACCGCGAGCTGCTGTTCCAGTACTGAGGTCTGCCGCGGGTCAGGGCCAAGCTCTGCGTCCCGGCCCCTCGGCCTCTCGCCGCCCTCGCCGGCCCCTCGGCCCCTCGCCGCCCTCGCGGGCCCCTCGCCGGCCCCTCGGCACGCCCGCGCCGGCCCCTCGGCCTCTCGCCGCCCTCGCCGGCCCCTCGGCCCCTCGCCGGCCCCCCGATGCGTAGCACGCTTAGGAGACGTCAGTCGCGACCGGCGCTTGGCCCGGACGAGGGTCCAGCACTGCGTCGAATACGCGGCATGCATACGCGAGGGGTCAGGCCACCGATCTGGACCGGGGAGATGCGTCCTGGGCAGTGAGCCGCAGGTAAGCGCCGCCTGCTAAACGTGGCAGGCATGAAGCCCCCCTCGCGACTGCCGAGCACCACCCAGGAGGATGACGCCCCGGGCCGCCGTGCCACGGTGGCCCGGCAGCGCGGCCTCGCCCGGGCCGAGTCCGTCGCTGGGCGCGTCGGCACGGGACTCCGGGCGGCGCGCGTCGCCCAAGGGCGAACCCAGGCGAGCGTCGCCCTCGAGGCCGGCATCAGCCAGCCGTTCCTGAGCCGCATCGAGCGCGGCCGCGAGCTCGGCGTCTCCCTCTCCACGCTGGCCGCATGCGCCTCCACGCTCCAGGTCCAGCTCGCCGCATTCATCGAAGCCCTGCCCGGGGCCTCGCTGCCACGCGACATCCAGCATCTCCGGCGGCAGGCGCTCATCGTGCGGATCGCAGATCCCGGCGGATGGACCGCCGAGCCCGAGGCCGCTCTCCCCGATGACGGCCCCAGGCCACGCTCCATCGACGTCCTGCTCACGCGCCCGATCCGGCGCGAGGCGGCCGTGGTGGAGATCTGGGACCTGCTCGCGGACGGCGGCGAGGCGATGCGGGGCCTGGAGGCGAAGGTGCTCGCCATGCGCCGGCGGCTGGGAGCCGGATGGCAGGTCCAGGGCCTGCTCGTCCTGCGCGCCACCCGGCGCAACCGCGACCTCGTCCGGGACCTGGCGCCGCTGTTCGCTGCCCGCTATCCGGCGTCGTCCGCCGGCTGGCTGAGAGCCCTGGCGGACCCACGCTCGCCAATGCCGGACGCCTCGGGCTTCGCCTGGTCGAGCGTGGCCGGAGACCGGCTCGCCGCGGCACGCCTGCGTCCGCACCCGCGGGCAGCGCACGCGGGGAAAGCGTCGGGCAAGATGGCCCGGTGAGTCCGGATACCTCGTTCACCCTGCCCGGCCGTTTCCGCGCGGTCGTGTTCGACGTGGACGGGCTGCTCGTCGCCACCGAGTCCGCCTGGGCGGCGTCCGAGACGGAGCTGCTGGCCAGGCGCGGCCTCGCGTTCACGGAGGACGACCGCCAGGCCACGATCGGCCGCTCGGTCGAGGACTCCGTCGCGGTGTACGGTGACCGGATCGGCATCCCGCCCGCCGGGCACCCGGCGCTGCGAGCGGAGCTGCTCGAGATCCTGGGCGTGCACCTCCAGTCCGTGGCGCCCAGCCCCGGCGCGCGCCGGCTGGTCGGGTCGCTGGCCGGCGTCCTGCCGATCGCCGTCGCCTCGGCCAGCCCGCGGTCGGTGGTGGACGCGGCCCTCGCCGCCGCGGGCCTGGCGGGCGCCTTCGACGCGATCGTGTCGGGCGACGACGTCACGAACCCGAAGCCCGCGCCGGACCCGTACCTGCTGGCCTGCCACCGATTGGGCGTCGATCCGGGCGATGCCGTGGCGTTCGAGGACTCGGTGCCGGGGATCCGGGCCGCAGTGGCGGCGGGCATGTTCTGCGTCGCAGTCCCGTCGCCCGGCGTGGACCCCTCCGCCGCGCACCTGGTCCTGCCGTCGCTCGAAGCTGTCGTCGTGATCGTGCCGATCCGCCCCTGACAAGCGACCAATCGCCTCCCGGAAGGCGACGAGTCGCCTTGTGGCCGCGCGGACGCCGGTGCTACCGTCGGGCGCTGGAGGTGCAAGCGCCGTGAGTGGACGCTTCCGTGACCTGTTCCCGCGTGGCAAGCCGATCATCGCCATGGCCCACGTGCCGCCCCTGCCCGGGACGCCGCTCTACGACGAGCGGCGCGGCGTCGACGGTCTCGTGGAGAGCGTCCGCGCGGACCTGCGGATCCTCCTGGACGCCGGCGTGGACGCCGTCATGTTCTGCAACGAGGGCGACCGGCCGTACACCCTGAACGCGGGCTACGACGGCGTCGGGGTGATGACCCGCGTGGTGGCCGAGCTCCGCCCCACGGACCGCCCGTTCGGGGTGGACTTCCTGTGGGACGCCCGGGCGGCCCTGGCGATCGGCGTGGCCACGGGCGCCGCGTTCATGCGCGAGGTGGCCACCGGCGCCTACGAGTCCGACATGGGCCTGTGGAACACGGACGCGGCGGGGCTGCTCCGGGAGCGCCGCCGCCTGGGCTCGGAGATCGCGATCCTGATGAACGTGACCCCGGAGTTCGCCTCCCCGATCGGGACGCGCTCCATCGGCGCTGCGGCACGTTCTGCCGCCGTCTCCAGCCTCGCCGACGCGATCCTGATCTCGGGACCGATGGCCGGCTCGGAGCCGGACATCGCTGCCCTGCGGGAGGCACGAGCGGCCGTGGACCCGGACGTCCCGGTGCTCGTCAACACGGGCTCGAAGTCGACCAACATCGCCGCCTTCCTCGAGGTCGTGGACGGGTGCATCGTGGGCAGCGACCTCAAGGTCGACGGCTACACGTGGAACCCGGTCGATCCGGAGCGGGTCCGCCGGTTCATGGAGGCCGCGCGAGGTTGAGCCTGCTGCTGGGCATCGACATCGGCACGACGGCCACCAAGGGGATCCTGCTCGATCCCGACCGCGGCCTGGTGGCCGAGTCGGAGCGCCCGGTGGCCCTGCACTCGGACCACCCGGGCTGGGCCGAGGAGGACGCCGCCGAATGGTGGGCCAACGTCGTCTCGCTATGCCGGGAGCTGGCGCCGCAGGGTGACATCGCCGCCGTGGGCGTGAGCGGGATGGTCCCCTGCGTCATCCTCCACGACGCGGAGGGGCGCCCCATCCGCCGCTCGATCCAGCAGAACGATGCCCGGGCCGGCACGGAGATCGACGAGCTGCGGGCCCGCCTCGACGGGGCCGGCGTGCTGGAGCGGACCGGGTCCGCGATCACCCAGCAGTCGGTCGGGCCCACCCTGCGCTGGCTCCAGCGCCACGAGCCGGCGGAGTGGCGCGCGACGCGCACGATCGCCGGTTCCTACGACACCATCGTCCGGATGCTCACCGGCGAGCGGAGCGTGGAGGCGAACTGGGCCCTGGAGAGCGGCCTGTACGACCTGGGCACGGGCGCCTGGGCGCCGGACATCGCCGAGGCCGCGGGACTGGACCTCGCGCTCCTGCCGCCCGTGCGGCGCCCGGACGAGGTCGTCGGCGCGGTCACGCCCGCGGCGGCGGCCGAGACGGGCCTGCGGGCCGGCACCCCGGTCGTGGCGGGAAGCGCGGACCACGTCGCCTCGGCGTTCGCCGCCGGCCTGGCCCGGGAGGGGGACCTCCTGGTCAAGCTGGGTGGGGCCGGCGACATCCTGCTCACCACCGCCGCGCCCGTGATCGACTGGCGCCTGTTCCTCGACTTCCACCTCGTGCCCGGGCTGTACCTGCCCAACGGCTGCATGGCCGCCTCGGGGAGCTTCATCCGCTGGTTCCAGGCCCAGCTGGCCGGTGGCGCGCCGCTGTCGGAGCTGGACGCCGAGGCGGAGGCCGCGGGGCCCGGTGCCGGCGGGGTCATCGCCCTGCCCGTACATGCTGGGCGAGAAGACGCCGATCCAGGACCCGGACGCGCGCGGGGCGTTCGTGGGCCTGACGCTCTCCACGGGGCGCGGGCACCTGTTCCGGGCGGTCCTGGAGAGCATCGCGTTCGGCTTCCGCCATCACCTGGACGTGTTCGCGGAGCTGGGCCAGGTGCCGAGACGGGTCCGGGTCACCAACGGCGGCGCCCGGTCCGCCCTCTGGAAGCAGGTGACGGCCGACGTTCTCGGCCTGCCCCTCGAGACGCTGCGAAGCCATCCCGGCTCCGCCCTCGGGGCGGCGTTCGTGGCCGGCATGGGCGTGGGCGCGTTCGCGGATTGGGACGAGATCGACCGCTTCGTCGAGGTGGGGGACGTCGTGGTGCCCCGGGACCACGATCGCTACGACCGGCCGTACCGCGAGTTTCGCGCGCTCTACCCGGCCCTCAAGGCGTCGGTCGGACGGGGCTGATGGGCGGTCCGGACGCCCGCCGGCCGATCGAGATCCGCTCGCCGTTCGACGGCTCCATCCAGCGCGCGGTGCTCAGCCTCCCGGCCGCGGCCTTCGAAGAGCCGCTGCCCCTGGTCCTCGCTCCGCATCCCTTCGGCTGGTCGGTCGAGGAGGACTATCACGGCGGCTGCGTGGGGCTGAAGGCACCTCGGCACCGGGGCTGGTTCGGCGTGCCGACGGACCTGGGCGTGGCGGTGCTCCAACCGGACGGGCACCATCGCGCCGTGGAGCGCTGCTCCATGGGGTACGAGGGTGTGTGGCGCGACGTCCCGTCATGGATCGCCGCGGTCGAGGCCCTGGTGCCGGTCGATCCGGCCCGCGTGTACGCGTGCGGGCTGTCCATGGGCGGCCAGGAGTCCCTGCTCATGGCCGGTCACCACCCGGACCGGTTCGCGGCGGCCTTCGTGTTCAACCCGGTGGTGGACGCCGCCGCCTGGCGCGAGGACCTGGCCCGCACCCCAAACGCGGAGCTGCGCGCCGAGGGTTCGGACCGGCTGATCGCGGACGAGGTCGGCGGCACGCCGGAGGATGCGCCGGAGGCGTACGAGGTACGCAGCGCGTTCTCGGTGTTGGACTCGCTCCGGGCGGTCCCGCTCATGATCTGGTGGTCCCCGCTGGACCTCGTGGTGCCGCGCCAGGCCGAGTGCCACGGGAAGCGGTTCCACGACGAGCTCAGGCGGTTGCACCCGAGCGCGCCGGTCGGCGAGCACGACCACACGGCACAGCACCGCCTGTCCGATCCGCCCACGGATGACGAACGCTGGGGGATCCACGAGACGGCGGACTACGCGCTGGCGACGCGCTGGCTCCTGCGCCACCGACGCCACTGACGGCGAGGTCCGCCGGCGGATCTGACCTCAGCCGGTCGAGACGCGGTCCGTCGCCCGCAGCAGCAGGTACGTCAGCCCCACGATCACCAGGAACAGCATGATCGACCCGGCGGCGGCCTGCCCGAGGTTCAGCGGACCAGCCAGGCCCGTGCGCCAGATCAGGTAGCTGATCGTCTCGGTGGCCGTCCCGGGTCCGCCGCGGGTCAGGATGTAGACGAGGTCGTACGTCTTGACCGCCGACACCGTCCGGATCAGCGCGCCCACGATCAGGATCGGAACCATCAGCGGCAGGACGATGTACCGCAGGCTCTGCCAGCCGCTCGCACCGTCGACGATGCCGGCCTCGACCGGCTCCCGGGGCAGGGCCTGGAGGCCGGCGTAGAAGATCAGGATCAGCGCCGACGTCTCGTGCCAGACGTCGACCGCGATGAGGGACGGCATGGCGAGACCGACGCTGCCCAGCCAGGCCTGCCGGGGGATGCCGACCAGGCCGATCACGTAGTTGAGGATGCCCAGGTCGGGATGCAGGATCAGCCGCCAGGAGAGCCCAACCGCCACCGGGCTCAGGAGCAGCGGCACCATGATCACGACGAAGTAGAGGTTGCGGAACCGGAGGTTCGGGAGCGCCAGCAGGTAGGCGATGGCGAATGCGATGACCATCTCCAGGGTGACCACGGAGACGGTCAGGATGATCGTGTTGACCGCGGCGTTGCTGAACTCCGGGGTGAACACGAAGCTGGTGTAGTTGTCGAGGCCGATGAACGGGCGGGACTGGTCCGCTCCCGACAGCATGAAGCGCTGCAGGCTGGCGACGAACGCGTAGGCGAGCGGGAACGCATCGACCACGAACAGCGCCACGAACAGCGGGATCAGCAGGCGCCAGCGGAACGGAAGCCCCACCCGGCGCGCGGGCCGGCCGGGCTGCCGGTCCGGGGCGGCGATGGTGTCGGCCTGCGGGGGATCGGGCGTCACGCGGGGATCGATCCTCGGGGTGGTGTTCGGGGGCGGGGAGTCACCGCGTGACTCCCCGCCCCCGGGTGATGGAGCGGACGATGGCCTACTGGCCGGCGAGCTCGGTGAGCTTCGCCGCGATCGCGTCGAGCGCCTCCTGCGGCGTCTTGCGCTTGCTGGCGGCCTCGGACAGCTCCCGTCCGAGCGTCGACACCAGCTCCTGCTGCTTGGTGATCATCGGCAGGCCCTTGCCCGTCTCGAGGATCTTGAGCGCCGGCTCAAGCTGCGGGCTCACCGCGAGGATCTCTGCGTCGGTGTAGAAGGCCGCGTGCACCGGCGCGCTGCCCTTGAGCGCACGCGCCCGGGCGTTCTCGACCGAGGAGACCCACTTGATGAACTCCCAGCCGCACTCCGGGTTCTTGGAGCTCTTCGGCACGCCGAACGACCAGACGCCGACGTTGCCGATCCCGGTCCCGGGCATTGGCGCCACGGCCCACTTGTCCTTGACCTGGGAGATGTCGGGATCCTGGAAGTTGGAGGCCGCCCAGATCACGTACGAGATCATGGTGGCGGCCTTGCCCTGCGCGAACTGGTTCATCGCGTCGTCCAGGTTGGCGCCCGCGGCGCCGGTCTGGCCGGCGTTGTCGATGAGGTCGATGTACTGCGTCAGGGCCTTCAGGCCGACCTCGTTGTTGATGGTGGGCGTCTTGAGATCGGCGGCGTACAGGTCGCCCCCGTTCGCGTACAGGTAGTTCAGCCACTCCATCGCGATCGGGTCCGTCGCCGCACCCTGCATGGCGGCACCGGCGAAGTCACCGTCCTTGAGGCTCTTGGCCAGCTCGACGTACTCCTCCATGGTCGTGGGGATCGTGATCCCCATGTCGTTGCGGTACACGAGGCCCATCGGGTACGTGTAGTACGGGACGTAGTAGGTCTTGCCGTCCACCGTGCCGTTGACGGCAAAGGAGGCCGGGAAGATGCCGCTGTAGTCGATGCTGTCGCGGGCGATCCAGTCGTCCAGGGGCAGCATCCAGCCGGAGCGGGCGAACTCGCCCGGCCAGTAGTAGTCCACCGCGACGACGTCGTAGGTGCCGGACTTCTCCGGGCCGCTCAGCTGGGGAACGAGCTTCTCGTACATGCCGCTGTACGCGACGAGCTCGAACTTGACCTTGGCTCCCGTCTTGGACTCGAACTCGGGCAGCAGGTCCGAGATGTAGGTGGTCTCGGAGAGGTCCTCCATCAGCATGTTGAGGGTCGCGTCCTTGCAGGCCTCGGCCCCGGTCGGGCCGGTCCCGCCGGAGCTGGTCGACCCGCCGCAGCCGGCGCCAACGAGGGTCACGGCTGCGAGCATGACGGCGAGCGCCCGCCGGCGCCCCCGGGTCCGATCTCCGGAGATACCAGGTTGCATGTGCCTCTCCTCTCTCAGGGTGGCTTGCGGGAGCGCCTACTTGACGCTTCCGAACGTGAGGCCGGTCACCAGGTAGCGGCGAACGAGGAACGTGATCACGATCACGGGTGTGCTCATCAGGACCGTCGCGGCCGCCATGGGCCCGATCAGGGTTCCCTGCTGGGTCACGAGACCGGCCACGGCAACGGGCAGGGTCCGGGTCTCGATGCCACTCAGGATGAACGCCCACAGAAACTCGTTCCAGGCCAGCACGAAGCTGAACACGCCGGCCGCGATGATCCCCGGCGCGGCCATCGGCACCACGACCCGCACCAGGATCTGCATCCGGGTCGCGCCGTCGACGAGCGCCGCCTCCTCGACCTCGACGGGGAGGCCCTGGAAGAAGCCCGCCAGGATCCACACGACGAACGGCAGGTTGAACGACAGGTACATCACCCCCAGCAGCCCCAGGTTGTTCAGCAGCCCCAGGTTCCGGGCGAGGATGAAGGTCGGGATCACGAGGGCGATGGCGGGCAGGATCTGGGTGGCCAGCACGCCGATCCTGACCGGCTGGCCGCCCGTCTTCCAGCGGGCGATCGCGTACGCGGCGGGAACGCCGATCAGGAGCGAGAGGGCGGCCGACCCGACGGCGATCATCAGGCTGTTGCCGAAGAACCGGAGGAAGTCCTGCTCGCCGAAGATGTAGCCCCAGCTGTCGAGGTTCGGCGTCGCCGTCCAGTCCGGCGGGATGAGATAGGCGACACGACGCGACACGAGCGAGGTCCGCAGGATCCACAGCAGCGGCAGCAGGATGGACAGCGTCGCGGCGACCAGGACCACGTGGGCGGCGATCCGCGTGACCGAGGGCGGGCGGCGACGGCGCCGCGTGGCGAGGCCGGCCGCTGTCATCTCGTTCCCCGCATCGCTGCGGCTCCCTCCTGGGGGCTGAGTCCTAGAGTGTGGCACGCCGGGCGCGCACAAATCACCGGGCAGATGCCGCGGCGCGCCCGCAACCCGCACGTTACCGCCGCGTGTCCGCTCCCTCCCGGACCGTCCGACCCGGATTTGTGGGTCGAGTGACCCTCGTTGCCCCGCCGGTCCAGCCCGTACGCTGGTCCACGCTTGCGCCATCCGCCGGCCACGTCTCCCGGAGACGGACCAGGTCCGGCAGCGCGGGACTCCGGGTCACGGGCGGAGGCGTTCGATGCGTCTGAAGGACAGGGTCGTCGGGATCACGGGCGGGGGGCTCGGGATCGGACGCGCGTGCGCCCTTGCGTACGCGGCGGAGGGGGCGGTCGTGGCGGTGACCGACCTGGACCCGGGCCTCGCGGCCGCCGTCGCGGCGGAGATCACGGCGGCGGGCGGCCGGGCCGGATCGTGGCCGCTGGACGTCACGGACCGGGCCGCGATCCCCGGGGTCGTCGAGGAGATCGTCGCGGAGCTGGGACCGCTGGACGCCTGGCACAACAACGCCGGCGTGAGCACGATGCGCCCGTTCCTGGACCTGACCGAGGCGGACTGGGACGTCAACATGGACGTCAACGCCAAGGGCGTGTTCAACTGCTCGCAGGTCGTGGCCCGCCACCTGATCGCCGCCGGCCGGGGCGGCAAGATCATCAACACGGCGTCGATGGCGGCGCGGACCGGCAAGGCGCCCTTCCTCGCTCACTATGTTGCGAGCAAGTACGCCGTGGTGGGCCTGACCCAGGCCATGGCCGCCGAGCTCGCGCCGCACCGGATCACGGTCAACTCCATCTGCCCGGGATTCGTGGTGACCTCCATGCAGGAGCGCGAGGCGCAGTGGGAGGGCGAGCTTCGCGGGCTCACGGCGGACGAGGTCCGGCGGCTGTACGTGGAGGCGACACCGCTCGGCCGGTTGGAGACGCCGGAGGACGTGGCGGCCGTGGCCGTGTTCCTCGCATCGGCGGATAGCGATTTCATGACCGGCGTCGCAGTTGACGTCAACGGCGGGGCCTGGATGGGCTGACCCGGCTCCCGGATCGATGGCGTCCCGCAAGAGGTGACCCGATGATTCGCGAGGATCTCAAGGCTCTGGTGGCAGCCTCGGCACGCCAGATGTGGGACAAGCGCCTGACGTGGGGCAAGGACGCGGGCGACTCCTCCCTCCGGGACCCGGACACCGGCCTCGTCTACATCCTCCAGCGGCCGTCGGAGCAGCACCCGATCCCGACCTGGGCCATCGCCGGACCCGAGCACGTCGCCGTCGTCGACATCGAGGGCAACAACGTCGGCGACCCAAGCGTGGAGCCCACGGTGGAGCTGCTCACCCACCTCCGGATCTACCAGCACCGCCCCGACGTGATGGCGATCTGCCACAGCCACGGCGAGTGGTCGACGGTGTACGCCGGCGTCCGACAGCCGGTGCCGACGATGCTGATGGACACGTTCTACTACCTCGGGATGGAGCCGATCCCGTGCGCGATCATGGGCAAGATCGGCAGCGACGAGGTTGCGATGAGCTGCGTGGAGCAGCTCGGGGCCTACGGCAAGGCCGTGCTCCTGGCGAGCCACGGCGCGGCGACCGTCGGGGCGGACCTCGACGAGGCGATCTCGGTCGCCGAGATGGTGGAGCAGGTCTCCCGCCAGGCGATCTATGCATCGATCATCGGCAAGCCGATCCAGCTCCACGTGAGCGACCTGTTCGACGTCTCCGAGGAGGAGCTGGCGGCCAATCCGCACCTGGTCAAGGAGCTGGTGATCTGATCCGGGCGCCGCCCCGCACACACCCGGGAGGTCCGGATGGCCGAGTTCATCTTCATGCTCACCCACCACGACGCGACGGTGCCGGACGCCCTCGAGGTGTACGAGACGCTCCGCGATTCGGCGCTCCGCCACGCGGGGTTCAAGGACGTGGGACTTCCCCTCGACGACCTCGGGGCCCTGGTCCGGCGGATGCGCGAGGACGGGCGTACGTCGTACCTCGAGGTTGTCAGCACCAGCGAGGAGGACGAGCTGCGCTCCATCCGGGCCGCGCGGGAGATCGGCGTGGACGTGGTCATGGGTGGCACCCACCCCGACGGGGCCGTGCCCCTCCTCCAGGGGAGCGGGATCCGCTACTACCCGTTCCCGGGGCGGGTGGTCGGTCACCCGAGCGTGCTGGAGGGCGCGCCGGAGGAGATCGCCGCGTCTGCCGCGGACCTGTCGTCCCGCCCCGGCGTGCACGGCCTGGACCTGCTGGCCTACCGGCACGCCGGGGACGTGCCGGCGATCATCCGCGGCGTGGTCCAGGCCTCCCGTGGCCCGGTCGTCGTCGCCGGCAGCATCGATTCGGCGGAGCGGATCGACGCCGTGACGGCGCTCGGGGCGTGGGGGTTCACCATCGGCGGAGCGGTCTTCGAGGGCGTGCTGCCGGCCGGGCCAACCGTGCGGGAGCAGGTCGACTGGACGCTCGCCTGCGCCCGCAGGGCGACGCAGGCGCGGGCATGAGCACGAGGAGGAGAGCGTGACATCGGACTTCACCACGCCGCAGGTCATCCGGCTCGCCGAGACCGAGAGCTTCATGGAGGGCGACGAGCATTGCCGCCGGTACGTGAGCAGCGGGAAGATCACGTTCGGCACCTCCTCGCTCCAGCCGGGGCAGCGCGGCGCCGTGGACACCGGGCACCCCGACTCCCACGAGGTGTTCTTCTGCATCCGCGGCACCGTGCTGGTTCACACCGTGGGCAGCGAGCATTACGAGCTGCAGGCGGGCGACGCGATCGTGATCCCGGAGGGGATCCCGCACACGCTCATCAACGTGGGCGACGAGCCGGCGCTGCTCAGCTGGAGCGCCGCGCCTTCGCCCTGAGACCGCGGGAGGAGCCGCACCGTGGACGTGATCCTGAGCGTTGACCTCGGCACGACCGCCATCAAGACCTGCCTGGTGGACGCCACGGGTCAGCTGTTGGCGGGCGCCAGCCGTGAGTACCGCCTCGACACCCCGGGGCCCGACGCGGTGGAGCTCGATGCCGAGACGTACTGGGCGGCCTTCCGCGACGGCGTCGCCGAGCTGCTGTCACGGACCTCGGTGGATCCGCGGGAGATCCGGGCGCTGGGCATCTCCGCGCAGGGCGAGACCCTGATCCTGGCCGATGCCGCGGGCCGGGCGATCCGGCCGGCCATCGTGTGGCTGGACAACCGCGCCCTCGCGGAGGCGGACGAGATGGCCGCCGAGTTCGGCAACGATGCCGCGTACCGCGTCACCGGGCAGGTCTCGTTCGTGCCCACCTGGCCCGCCAGCAAGCTACTGTGGCTCCGCCGCCACGAGCCCGTGACCTTTGATCGCGCCGCCTGGTTCCTGCTCATCGAGGACTGGTTCATCGCCCGGCTGACGGGCCGGTTCGTGTGCGAGGGATCGCTGGTCACGTCCACGATGTACTGGGACCTCACGACGCGCCGCTGGTGGCCGGAGATGCTGGAGTACCTCGGGATCGCCGAGGACCGGCTGCCGGAGATCCGCGAGTCGGGGGAGCCCGTGGGCCCCATCCTGCCGGCCGTCGCACGGGAGCTGGGCCTGGACCCCGACACCATCGTCTGCACCGGGGCGCTGGACCAGGCGGCGGGCGCGATCGGGGTGGGCAACATCCGCGAGGGCGTGTTCTCGGAGAACACGGGCGCCGCGCTGGCCATCTGCGCCACCGTCCCGGCCCCGGTCTTCGATCCCGGCGGCCAGATGCCCTGCCACTACCACGGCATCCCCGGCATGTACATGGAGCACACCTTCACCAGCGGCGGCATGGTCCTGCGCTGGTACCGAGATACGTTCTGCGAGCCGGAGGTCGAAGCGGCCCGGTTGCAGGGCCGGGATGCGTACGATGTACTCGGTGAGCTTGCCGCCGGGGTGCCGCCCGGGTCCGAGGGCGTCATCACGCTGCCCCACCTCCAGGGCGCCATGGCACCGGAGGCGAACCCGCGAGCGAGGGGCGTGTTCTACGGGTTCACCCTCCACCACACGAAGGCGCACTTCGCGCGGTCGATCATGGAGGCGATCGCGTTCATCGTCCGGCGCAACGTGGACGTGCTGGCCGGGCTGGGGATTCCCGTGGACGAGGTGCGAGCCCTCGGTGGCGGGGCCCGCAGCCGGACCTGGTGCCGGATCAAGGCGGACGTGCTGGGGATCCCGGTCGTGACCACGGAGATCGAGGAGGCGGCCTCCCTGGGTGCGGCGATCCTGGCCGGCGTCGCCGTGGGCGCATTCCCCAGCCTGGAGGTGGCGATCGACCGGATGGTCGCCGTCAAGGAGCGGTTCGAGCCGGACCCGGCCAACCGCGAGACGTACGACGCGGCGTACGCCACCTACAGGGACCTCTACGACAGCCTGGTCGGGGTGTTCGAGCGGTCCTAGGGGGCCGCCGCCGCGGTCCGTCACCCCGGCCGGCGGCGCGGCCCGTTGCAGCGGCCGCCGGCGCAGTCCGCCGCCCGGTCGCCCGTGCGCTGCGAAGCGAGTCCGGACCTGGCCGTCGCCCGCACGCGGGGGGATATGACACGTGTCCGCGATTACCCTCCGCGCATCAGGGTCGGGAGGGCGACGAGGCAGGTCATGGCTGCCCGCACGGCCACGCCGCGGCCGCCGTGTGATGCGGCGAGGGTAATCACGAACAGGGGCGCCATCCCGAGCCGAACAGAGCCGCCGTCATCGGCGGAGCGGATACACCCCGTCGCGCATCGCGGTGTCGTACATCGCCACGATGTTGGCCGCCGGCACGTCCGGCTGGAACTGGTGCGACGGGGCCAGGATGTACCCGCCGCCGGGGCCCAGCACCTCGATCAGCTCGCGGGTGGCGGCGCGAACCTCGTCCACGGTTCCGTGGGGCAGCAGGTCCTGGATGTCCACGCCACCGAGGAACGACAGGTCCCGTCCGAACTCCTGCTTCAGGCGCCAGGGCTCCATGTTCCTGGCGCGGGGCTGGATCGGGTTGAGGATCTCGATCCCGATCTCGATGAAGTCCGGGATGAGGTCGTAGACGCTGCCGCAGGTGTGGATCGCGACCTTCGCCCGTGGCGCGAGCCGGTGGGCCATCTCCATCCACGCCCGGTGGTACGGCTTCAGGAACTCCCGGTACTGGGCCGGGCTCATGAATGGCGCTCGCTGGGTGCCCAGGTCGTCCGTGAACTGGACGATGTCCACGAGATCGGCGATCGGGCGCAGGAACGCCGTCATGTACTCGAGCGCCCAGTCCGTGAGGCGCTCGGCGTAGCCGTGCCAGAACGCCGGGTCGTCGAGCATGTCCGTCAGAAACAGCTCGAAGCCGCGCGTGAAGGCGTAGTTGTGCCCGACCTGGAGGGCCGTGCCGCCGACCGCCATGACCGCGTAGCCGGCGTCGCGGGCCGCCTGGGCCTCCTCGCGCTTGCCGGTCCAGATCGCCGGGTCCGCAGGATCCGGCGGGGACCACCAGGCGTCGACGTCCGCGAGCGTCCCGGCGTCGCGCAACGGCGCCTTCGTGTCGTCCAGGTCCCAGTACGGCCCGGCACGGTGCCGGACCAGCCCCCACGCATCGACCGAGGCGCCGTCGGGGAGGAATTCCCATGCCCGGCTGCTCCCCGACGCGACGCGCCGGATGTCCGCCCCGAGGCGACGCTTCAGCCGCTCGTCCACGTTGAGCACGGCACCGCCATCGTCGGGGGAGGAGACGGGCTCCTCGTAGTCGTCGAGCCCGACCTCCGCGCACAGGGCGCGGTAGCCGTTGGGCGGGTAGTCGAAGATCGTGGAGAAGCAGATGTCCCCGAACGAGACGGGGACCCGGTCCGGTTCCCGGTGGTTGATCGCGGCGAGGACGCGCTCTCGCGAGGTCATCGATTCGGTCATTCGTGCGCCTCCGCCACTGGACTCTACGCCTACGCCGGCGGCCCAGCAGTGCCGCCGGGCCTGATTCACGGCCCGGCGGCATGTCCCCCCTACGCGGGCGGCCCTTCGGCGTCCCGCAGCGTCCCCCCGCTGCGGTTCCGGCCCTCGGCGAGCAGCACCCGCGCTTCGATGGTCCGGTCGAGGTCGGCCTGCGAGACGAGGCCAACCACCTCTCCGTCCTCGACGACCAGCAGGTAGCGGGCGGGGCCGCGCCGTCCGCCGCCACCCGGGCCGGATCCTTCGGCGACCCGCCAGCTGCCGACCGCCTCGACCAGCAGCTCGTCCGGCCCGACGACCGGCAGGCGATCGAGCGGAACCGCGATGTCGCGGACCCGGGCATCCCGGCGAGCGCCACCCCTCAGCGTGGCGACCTCGGCCATGCCCGCAACCCCGATCACCGTCCCGCCCGCCTCCACGACCAGCGCCGCCGTGCGTCGATCGGGTACAAGGACGGCCGCGGCGAGCACGTCGACGGTGATCCCCGACGGGACCCGGGTGGGATCGGGCGTCATGACCTCCCGGACCCGAACGCCCGCAAGCGCATCGCGGGTCAGCTCGCCGGCAGCCTCGGCCGAGGCTGCGCCGCTCAGGAACAAGCCGACGACCATCGTCCAGATCCCGGCGGGGTCCGCGCCGACGACCAGCTCCAGGGCGCCGAACACGACCAGCCCGACGCCGATCAGCCGTCCCATGCGCGCCGCGAGCAGCGACGCCCGGAGCCGGTCCCGGCCCGTCCGCCAGGCCACCGCACGGACGATGCGACCGCCGTCGAGGGGGGCGCCGGGCAGGAGGTTGAACGCGGCCAGCAGGAAGTTCACGAACGAGAGATAGGCGGCGGCCTCCGCAGCGAGCCGCGACGCGCCGGTGGCGCCCAGCCCGAGGGCCGCGGCCCCGAACAGGACGCCGAGGCCGGCGCTGGCGATCGGGCCGGACGCCGCGATGCGCAGCTCGTGGTCCGGCGTCGGTGCCTCGCCGTCGAGCTTGGCGACGCCGCCCAGGAGCCACAGGGTGATGCCTTCGACCCGCACCCCGGCCCGGCGCGCGAAGACCGCATGGGCCAGCTCGTGGGCGAGCAGCGAGCCGAAGAACAGGAGGGCGGCCGCGATCCCGCCGAGCCAGTACTCGAGGGAGCTGGCCCCGGGTGCGGCACCCGGCAGAACCCGGGTCGCGAGGCCCCAGGCCAGGAGCCAGGCCACGAGGGCCACGCTCCAGTGCATGCCGATGCGGATCCCCCGCACCGTGCCGAGTCTGATGCTGTCGGTCATCTCGAGGTCACCCCGGTGGAGTGGACGGGGCGGCGCCGGCGCCCGGTGCGCCCTTCACCGGGTCCAGGACCGGGTCGGCGACGCCGCCCCACGTGTGGTGCGCCCGGCGGTGACGGCAGGCCCTGCCGCCGGGCGGAGGGAGGAGCATCCAATCCGGCACGGGAGCCGACGCCGGGTGGGCCGGTGCCACGGCGTGACGAGACGGGGCACCGGTGCCGAAGGCTGCCTCGGCATCGATGAGCCGCTCCAGCTCACCTCGGTCGAGGTAGATGCCGCGACACTCGCGGCACTGGTCCACGACCACGCCGCTCCGCTCGTACGCCGCCATCTCGGCGGCGCACTTCGGGCAGCGCGGCGCGGGGAGCGTTCCGGCGGCCGGGTTCAGCATCGAGGTCATGGTCAGGCTCCTTGGATATCGGGGAGGGGGAGGGGGGCGGCGCCGCGGCGGGTCGCCAGCCACGAGGCCACGATCGCGACGGTGATGATCCCGACGATCACGGCCAGCGACAGCGCGACCGGCATCTTCCAGAGCTCGGAGACGAGGATCTTGACGCCGGCGAAGACGAGGAGGGCGGCCAAGCCCTGCTTGAGGTAGACGAAGCGGCCGATCAGCCCGGCCAGCAGGAAGTACAGCGACCGCAGGCCGAGGATCGCGAACGCGTTCGAGCTGAACACGATGAACGGGTCGGTCGTGATCGCGAAGATCGCCGGGATGGAGTCGATCGCGAACAGGATGTCGCTGGACTCCACCACGACCAGGACGGCGAACAGCGGGGTCGCCAGCAGCTTGCCGGCGTGGCGGGTGAAGAACCGCTGGCCGCGGTACTCGCTCGTCATGGGGACGAAGCGACGGGTCAGGCGCAGGAGCGGGTTCTTCTCAGGATCCACGCCGTGGCTCTTGGAGCGCCACATCCGGACGCCGGTCAGGAGCAGCAGCACGCCGAAGGCGTAGATCAGGAAGTGGAACGACTCGAGCAGGGTGGTCCCGGCCGCGATGAAGATCGCCCGAAAGACGATGGCGCCGACGACACCCCAGAACAGCACGCGGTGCTGGTACTTCGCCGGCACGGCGAAGTAGCCGAAGATCATCGCGAACACAAACACGTTGTCCATCGAGAGCGACTTCTCGATCGCGTAGCCCGCGAAGTACTCGCCGCCAGCCTGCGCTCCGAGCATCGCCCACACGAACACGCCGAAGCCGAGGCCGAGGCCGATCCAGACGGCGCTCCAGGTGGCGGCCTCACGCATCGAGACCTCGTGCGCGTCCCGGTGGAACACGAACAGGTCGAGCAGCAGCATGCTCACGATGAGCACGCCGAGCACGCCCCAGATGACGAGATCCGATGACAACGGACGAAGACCTCCAGGCTCTGACCAAGCCCGATGGTCTTCCCCGGCCGGCCCATCCCGGGCTGGCCGGCGGCAGCGGGTCCACGATGAGCGGACCGGATTGACGCCGACGCCTTGTGGGGTACTCCCCTTCGGATGCCGCAGAGCCTATCCCGTCAGCCGGATATGTGTCAAGATAGTCATGTAATGTTCTTCATCAGAACGGGAGACCAGATGCCCGAGCAGATGGCGGCCTACGGTTCACCGGCGGTCGAGGCGGCCAGCTGGACGTTCCTGACCAATCACGCCCACGTGCTGCTGTGCCTTGCCCAGGACCCCGACGTTCGCATCCGGGACGTGGCGGAGCACGTCGGGATCACGGAACGGGCGACCCTCCGGATCCTCCACGATCTGACCCAGGCCGGGTACGTCATTGCGGAGCGGGTCGGGCGCCGCAACCACTACCGCCTGCGCCTGGACGAGCCCATGCGCCACCCCATGGAGCGGGCGCGACCGATCGGCGTGCTGGTGGATGCGCTGCGCGAGGCGGCCGGCTGACCCTCGCGCGTGACAGACTCCGCGGGTGCAGCCCTTCGAGACCCCCGCGACCGGCCGCCCCGCCGGCCGACCCCGCCGCCACGACGAGCCCGGACGCCCGGCTCGCGATGACGCGATCCGCCCGCGGCTGAGCCTCGGCCTGCTCACTGTTCAGCACGCCCTGATCCACGGCCAGTCCGCCCTGTATCCGCTCGTCTACCTCGCCGTCATCGACGAGTTCGGCGTCACGGCGGCCACCGTCGTCATCCTCTCGACCATTGCCGGCGTCACGACCGGGCTCGCCCAGTACAGCTTCGGCGCGCTGACCCGGGTCTTCCGGCGCCGGACGCTGCTGGGCGGCGGTGGGCTGGTGATCGGCGTGGCCACGGCCATGCAGGCCGCCGCCGGAGGCTTCGGGCTGTTCGCCGTCGCCAACGTCGTGTCGAGGATCGGGGGCTCGCCGCAGCATCCGGTGGGCAACGCGCTGCTCGCAGACCAGTTCCGGACGAGGCGGATCGGCACGGCGATCGCCGTCCATGTCGCGGGCGGCAACATCGGAACGGTGCTGGTCGGGTTGACCGCGGCCCTCGCCATCGCCACGATCGGGTGGCGCGGCGCCGTGGCCGGCCTGGGCCTCATGGCGCTGGTCGTGGGCGTCGCGATCCTGCTCCTCGTGCGCGAGCGGCGGGCGCAATCGGGCGCCGCCGGGGAACAGGCTCCGGTGCGAGGCCTCTACCGGGCGGTCCTGGCCGACCGCGATCTGCGCTGGCTGTACTTCGCCGCGGTGCTCGGCGGCGGCTCGCGCGGCCTGGGGGTGCTGAACATCTTCGTGCCCCTGTACCTCGACCAGGTCGTCGGGCTCGACGCGGCCACCATCGGCCTGATGTACGGCGTGCTGCTGGCCGCCAGCGTGCCGGGCCCCCTCGTCGCCGGCTGGCTCTCGGACCGGATCGGGCGCAGGCCCGTCATCGTCACCGTGTACCTCGGCGGGGCCGCGTCGCTCGCCCTGTTCGTCGTCGTTGGCTCTGACCCCGTGCTGCTCTGGGTCGCGATCGCCGCGCTGAGCCTGTTCTCGTTCGTGGAGAGCCCGCAGCTCCAGGCGCTGCTGGCGGACATCACGCCCGTGCCCCTGCGCGACGCGGCGTTCAGCACCTACTTCGCGATCGCGTTCGGCGTCGGGTCGATGTGGGGGCTGCTCTACGGCGCGGTGATCAGCGCGGGCGACGGGAGCGGCCTCGGGACGGTGTTCTGGCTGATGGCCGGCGCCTCCATTGCGGCGGCGCTCGCCACGCTCCGGGTCCGGATCCCGGACCGCCTCGCGGACGGGCGCGCGCCGGGACCGGCCTCTGCCTGACGGGCCGCCTGCCATTCGAAGGTTCAAGGGGGATGCGCTATCATTCCCCGGCCCTCAGCGGGCATTTCGGTCGGGGCGTGGCGCAGCTTGGTAGCGCGCATCGTTCGGGACGATGAGGTCGGAGGTTCAAATCCTCTCGCCCCGACCAAACCTACCTCATCAAGGTGCAAACGCCCCTCTTCGCGAGAGGGGCGTCTTTGTGCCCGCCCACGCGCGAACGGGATCGTCGGCACGCGTTTGTCCTTGCGCAACTCGACTTGTGGCGTAGAGTTGTGCACATGAGTTCGCTGCGTGACTGGGCACTGGCGCTCCCGGCACAAGGCCGTTTCACGTTCTCGACTTCCGAAGCCCGCGCCTCAACCGGTGGATCCGAAGCTGCACTGGCGGCGGCACTAGGCCGCGCCGAAGCCGATCACCTCATCGCGTCGCCCGTCCGCGGCTTCCACGTGGTGCTCCCGCTCGAGGACCGAAGGGTTGGCACCCCGTCGTGGCAGTTGTTCCTCGACCCGCTGATGACGCACCTCGGATTGCCGTACTACGTGGGCCTGCTCACGGCCGCCGCAATCCACGGGGCCTCGGGCCAGGCCGCACAGGTCGTCCAGGTGGTGACTGCCCGCCCGCGTCGGCCCGTCCGGCACGGCAGGCTCGCCATCGAGTTCGTCGTCCGCTCGGCGGCCGCGACGGCACCCGTCGAGCTGCGCACGACACCGTCGGGCCGGATGCGTGTCGGGACCCCGGAGGTCATCGCCCTCGACCTCGTCCGGTACCCGGCGAAGGCCGCCGGCTGGGGAAACGTCGTGTCGGTGCTCCAGGACCTCGCGCCGTCGCTGCGCAGGAACGCCATGCGGGCGGCGATGGCCGTCGGGCCCGCCACGTCGGAGATCCAGCGCCTCGGCCACCTGCTCGAGCGGGCGGGGGCCGACGCCGTCCTTCCAACGCTCGAGGCCGAGCTGGCCGAGCGGCGCGCGGGCTGGGTTCCGCTGGTCCCGGGTGAGCCGAACACGGGCGACGCTGCCGAACGGGATGTCCGCTGGCGTGTCCTCGTGAACGTCGAGCCCGAGGCCGACTGACGATGTTCCCGAAAGTCGACATCGTCCGCTGGCGGGAGGTCGCACCCTGGGCCGATGACGACAATGTCGAGCAGGACCTCGTCATCACCCTGGCCCTGTTCGACATCTTCCGCGACCCGCTCCTCAAAGATGCCCTCGCATTCCGGGGCGGCACTGCGCTCCACAAGCTCCACCTCGCCCCTGCGGCGCGGTACTCCGAGGACATCGACCTCGTGCAGCGGGAGGCAGGACCGATTGGTCCCGCGTTGTCGCGGCTGCGACGCGTGCTCGAGTGGATCGGCCCGGCGCGCACGGACACGGGTGAGCACCCGAGGGTGACCTTCCGCTTCGAGACCGAGACCGGCGCGACCAGGAAGGTCAAGGTCGAGATCAACAGCCACGAGCACTTCGGCCACGTCGTGCCGCACCTCTACGCCGTCCCGGACCTACCTGTCGGCAACAGCGCGGTCGTGCACACGTACCAGCTCGACGAGCTCCTCGCGACCAAGCTCCGCGCGCTCTATCAGCGCCGCAAGGGCCGCGACCTGTTCGACCTCTGGTGGGCCGGCGAGCAGGCCGACCCCGATCCCGCGCGGATCGTCGCGCTCCTGCTCGAGTACCAGGCCGCGGCCAGCCGCCCGATGATCCGGGCGAGCGAGTTTCGGGCCAACCTTGCCGCGAAGCGCGTCCCGTCCTTCCTCGACGAGGTGCGGCCGCTGCTCCGTCCGGATGTCGTGTACGACCCGGCCGCGGCGCTCGACTGGGTCGAGGCGACGTTCATTCCTCTCCTCGACTGACGGAGGCATCCATGGCGCGGACATGGCTCTCGATCCGGGTGGAGCTTGTCGAGGGTGGCGGTGCGCTTCTGTGGCCGCGCCCCGGGCGGGTGTTCGCGGCATCCCGCAGTCACACGTTCGCTGCCCTGGCGACTGCGATCGATGACGCCTTTGCCCGCTGGGACCGTGCCCACCTGCACGAGTTTCGCCTCGCAGACGGGACTCGACTAACCACGCCCTACGGCGACGAGGACGAGCTCGGCCCATGTGTCGACGACCGTAGGACGCGGCTCTCGCGGCTTCGCCCCGCCGAGCAGTTCCTGTACACGTTCGACCTGGGCGATGACTGGACGCACCTGTGTACCGTCGGCGTCGAGAGGATCGATCCGCTCGACGAGCTCGGGATCCTCCCGGCCGGCCCGCTACCGATCTTCGGCTGGGGAGCGATCCCCGATCAGTACGGCCGGCGCTGGCCGGACGACGATCTCGAGGACGAGGAGGCGCCGCCCGATCCACGCGGCTCTGACCTGCCACCGCTGCGCCGCAGATGGGGGAGTACCCGCAGCGAATGAACTCGCGACAGCAGGCAACCACCGGGCACCGCTCCCGCAGCGCTCCCGCAGCGCTCACGCCGCACCTGATCCGCCCGAACCGCGATTGCCCAGCTCGCCCGCTCGCAGCGACTCGAGGTAGAAAGGCGCCTCGGCGGTCTCGGCATCGAGGCGGGCTGACCACCGCTGCGGCGGCCTCGGCACCGAGGCGGGCCATCGTCGCCTCGAGGCGACCGAGATCGCGATCCCTCGCGAACTGCAGCGCGGCTCGCTCGCGCTCCCGCCGGATTCGCGCCTGAGCCAGGATGTCGCCGCCGCCGCGCTTTCGACGCGTCCGAGTTCGCCTCTACCGTGCCCGAATGATCGTCGAGGTCCGTCGAGAACCTACTCGGCACGTCCCGACCAATCGCCCCTGTCGTCTTGTCGAAGACCGACAGTGTCAATCCTCCTGGCTCCGTGCGAGCGAACAACTTGAGGAGCCACTCGGCGATGACGTGCTGCTTGTGGGCCGTATGGCCCCTGTCAAGTGGCGAGTCAGCGGCTTGGGAAGAGCGAGAGCTGGACCTCGGCGAACGGGTCGACCTGCTCGGCGCCTCGCTCCTGCTCCCAGGAGGCCTCCGCCAATGAGAGAAGCCGCGGCGTCGCGATGTAGTAGCGGCCCCGCTTCTCTCCCTTGGGCTCCAGGAGCTCCGCCTCCACCATCCGCTTGAGGTCCCGCCCGCCGGCGTGCTCCGAGAGCTCGGCGTGCTCCTGGTAGACACGGTTGCTGACGCGGAATCGCTGGGCCGCATCGAACAGGGCCAGGACCGCGCGATCCGGGATCCCCAGTCGCTGGACCTCCGCCTCGAGCAGCGCCCAGAGGCGCTCGGTCTGGCGGACGCGACGGAGGAGCCGCTGCGCCTGGCGGAAGTGCGCGGTCAGGGAGAACCGGACCCACGGCCTCGCGTCCCGTTCGGGGTGCCACGCTCCGGCGCCCACCTCGGCGAGGACGTCGTAGTAGTCCTGCGTGTTCTTCCCCAGGTACTCCTCGATGCTCGAGAACTCGGCCGCGAGGATCCCGTCCTGCGAGAGAACGAGGGACTGGAGGATCCTCGCCATCCGGCCGTTCCCGTCGCGGTACGGGTGGATCATCACGAGGTTGAGGTGGGCCATGGCGGCCCGAACCATGACCGACGTCGAGCCGGGCTGGTTCAGGCTGACCATCAGGTCGTCCATGAGACCCGGAACGCGGTCGGCGTCCGGGCCCTCGTACACGATCCGGCCCGATGGCTCGTGCTGCACGAACACCGGCCCGGAGCGCAGGAGCCCCGGACCCTTTGTCATGTCGTAGTTGAGCATCATGAAGTGGAGGCTGTTGAGGAGGCCCTCGCTGTACCGGAAGTGCGGCGAGCCCGCGAGCTGTAGCACGTACGTCATCGCATTTCGGTAGCCTGCGACTGCTCGCGCGGTCTCCTCGGCGGCATCGAGCGGCTCCTCCCCCTCGGCGACCGCCATCGCGTCAGCGAGCGTGACGTTGTAGCCCTCGATGGTGTTCGAGCCCTGGATGGCCCGGGCGAACATCACGCGCCGAAGCGATCCCGTCCAACGGCGAGGCGTCTGGACCACCTGGTATCGGAGCGCGGCCCGAAGCTCTTCGATCCGCGAAAGGACCTCGAGTTCCTCGGAGCTGAGCTCCGGGGTGCGGAAGAGGGACCGCTCGGACGGTGCTGGCTGGATGACCATATGCAGGATAATAACCTGCACAATGCAGGATGGCAAGTTGATAACCCGCATAGGCGGCAGCGCTGGGCGATCCAGTTCGCCGGCCTCCGGTGAGACCGTCAGACACGGCGGGGCAGGCCGCCGCCAGTCGACCCAGGGGGTCGTGGGCGCCAACTCGGTGCCTTGGTGCGAGCAGTCGCGTGGGGGTCGCACTTGGGCTCCTCGCGGCACCTGGGCCAACGTGGGCGGGTTGACGGAGCGGACCTAGGAGAGGTCGCGGGGCGGGACCACGGCGCGCACGCGCCTCGGGCGAGTGGCTGCGGGCACGCCGGCCGGCTCCGCCGGCCGCGAGCGAAGACGCGAGGGACGCGGATGGTGGGCGTCGCACCACCGACGCGGCCTGCCCCGCCCGCCGAGGTACGGGAGCTCGGCGCCGCAGGCCGGGCAGGGGCGGGGCGGTGCGAGGATCGCGCGGAGGGCCATCGTCGCGGACGCGGCCATCGCCTCGGAGTCGTCAGCGCTCATGCATCACGCCACTGGCGAAAACCCCCGCAAAGGCGCGAAACCCGGCCGAGCGAACACAGTCGCCGGGCGCGAGTCAGCGTTCTGCCGTGTCGCCTATGGGCTACCCCGCCCCCGTCGGTCGACGCACCCTTCGTCGAGTTGCAGGAGCGGCACAGGACCTGCGTGTTGGCGATGTCGAACGGCGGACCGCCAGCGGCGAGCGGCACGACGTGGTCGACGGTCAGGTCGCTGGCTCGGTGGGCAGGACGCTGGTAGCCAGGGCACCAGTTGCCACGCTCGCCACGCCAGGCGCGGAGCACGCGGGCGCTGAGTCGCTGCCAGGCCCGCGTGCTGTACAGGGCGTTGTGCCGGCTGCGGTTGGACTGCCGGGCGTGCGTCGTGCAGCGACTACCTGAGCGGCTGGTGACGACACCGCAGACCGTGCACAGCTTCACCCGCGAATCGTCGGCGGGCTGGGCTGGCGCGGTCTATTCGCCTGCGGTGCTAGGCGTGCGGGGCCAACCCCCGGAGCGCACCGGGCGTCCGGG
>CAWGWF010000002.1:0-207979 GCA_963826225.1 uncultured Chloroflexia bacterium | reverse complement strand
AACGCGGCGAACTGCGGGATTCGATACCACTGGTTGGCGCCGTTGCCCCCGATATCCGAGCAACCGTAGTTGGGGCCAACCTTCACTTGCGTGATATCGGGGTCGGCTGCGCACGTCAGGTCGAACATGGGGAACAGGACCACCTGACCCTGGTAGGTATTCAGCGCGTCTTCGATCATCTTGGCATTGACATCACCTGTGGCGGTGACGTACTGCCACGATGGCAGATCGATTGCAGGGTTGTTGGGGTGCAGGATTGAGTCCTCAAGTTCGGAGGCGCCCCCGGCCCTCGGCGTCCAATCGAGCCAGCCCACGTTGCCCGGGTTGTTCTTGCACAGAGGGATGATGACTGGGGTGTTCCACGGCCATGGAGTCGAGGTGCCGACCGCATCTCCGCTCTTGCCGCAGGTGACGACAGTCACGGGAGCTGTCACCGGAAGCACAACACAACCCGAGTCGGCGTCACACGTGCCCTGCAGCAGTCCGCTCACGGCCGTTGCCGTTGTGCCTGCCTTGAACTGCGATATGCCGATGGCGCCTGCGACGAACGATTTGAACTGCCGCTCGGCATCGACGAGAACGCCCGCCACTGGCCCGACGTTCGATGTTGGGCAATCCGGGTTCGTGCCGTTGTCAGTCGGCAGGCTCCCATTGCCGACCGGCGCCGCTTCGGCCTTGCTTCCCGCCTTCGTGCCGTCGGTCTTCAGGAGCGTTCCGCAGATGTCGGTGTAGTACGCACCAGCCACCGTGATGCCGTTGTCCGCCGCACTTGTATCGATTGCGGCGCCAACGGCGCTGTCCCAGCCCCCGGCCGGAGCGTTCGCCCCGCTGAGGTTCTGCGCCAGGACTACGGCGCCGGCCTCAGCAGCCGCGTCGTTGCCTGCCTGCGTGATCCGTTGCTGGGACCAGGCGTTGCCGCCGTCGATGACCACCGCGAGACCGGCAACGATCGCCACCATGGCAAGCGCCATCATCACGAGCGTCTGTCCGGCGCTGTCTACCCTCCCTTGGCGACCCGACCAGGATGTCCGAGTCGGCCGGAGGCGGATGCGGCGGGCGGTCATGGGTACACCCTCTCAATCGGCATTGTGGTCTCGGTCGTGACGGTGATCGGGCCAAGGACGTTGCCGACCACCGGAGTGATCGCCGTCCAGTCGAATGTCACCTGGATGCGGACTAGACACCCGACCTCGAGCGGGGCACCGCCGGTCGAGCATGGCCCACCGGCGTGGTGATCCAGGTACGCCACGGACACATCCGATGTCTGGAGATCCAACGAGGTCGCCTGGTTGACCGTCGCGTCGCGTGCCACATTCGACCCTTGGTTCACGATCGCCACACGGGCACCAGATCTCGCGGCATTGGTGATGTCGTTGTAGGCGAAGACGAGACGCCCAACATCGAACAGCGCCAGCAGGATCAGCATCATGACCGGAAAGACGAGGGCGAACTCCACCAGCGCCTGGCCCTTGCGGTCCATCGCTGCGTGCCGTTGGGTCGCGTTCACTTGTTGCTCACAGTGACCGAGCCGGTCGCGCACGCCAGCGACGTCCCCTTGCCGGGTATCTGGCTCTTGACCGTGTACTCAGGCGGACGTGAGGGACTGAAGATCAGGTTCGAGGCCACGAACCCGGCGTCGGTCCACTTCGTGATCATCGCGTCCGAGGTCTTGCCATTGAAGTCGGGCACGACGCACATCGGCACAGCGACCGTAACGGTCACCGTCTTGCTCGTCGATGACGACAAGGCGGACGTATCGGTCACCGTCAGCGTCACCTGGTAGGTCCCGTCCGCCGGATACAGCTGATTCGGCGGGTCCATGAGCGTCGAGGTCTGCCCGTTGCCGAAGACCCAAGCATAGGTCAGGCCAGTCGCCGGCGTCGACGTGTTCGTGAACGCGACGGTTAGCGGTGCCACTCCCGTCGCTGGGTTGAGATCGAAGTTGGCGATCGGGCCGGGGGGCGTCGTGACAGTGACGGTGCGGGTGGCCGTAGAGGTCACTAATCCGTTGGACACGCTCAACGAAACGGAGTAACTGCCCGGGACGCTGTACGTCTCGTTCGGCGGGTCCTTGGCCGTCGAGGTGTTGCCATTGCCGAAGTCCCAAGCATAGGTCGCGATGGAGCCGCTCGACACGTTGTTGAAGGCCACCGCCAGCGGCGCATCTCCGGACGATGGGCTCACATTGAAAGCGGCGACCGGAGGGGAGCCACCCCCGCCCGAGGGGACGTTCGCCACGATGCCCGTTCGTACGGGGAAGATGGCAGTGGCCGAGACCTCGACCGTTCCCCCCAGAATGTTCGCGATGATCGGCGTGAGCAGCTGGAAGTCACACGTGAGAACGACGGTCGCACTCCCGCCGAGGCTGGCATTAGGTGAGTAGCTCGGGGCTGGGATCGGATCGGGCGGCTCGCAGTTTGTCAGTGCGGCGTCGCGCTGGACCGTGTCGTTGTACCGCGCCAGGGCGGCTACATTCCCGGCGCTGATCAGCGGCGCGTTCGATGCCGCGTAGTTGGCGGCCACGCGAGCTGTGTTGTTGAGGGCGACCCAGCCCAGGAACACGCGTCCAAAGTCGATAGCCCCCATCAGGATCAGCAACAAGACGGGCAGGAGCAGGGCAAATTCGACGATGGATTGGCCACGGGGCTTGCCGGTTCGGACTCGAGAAGGGCGGACTCGCTGGTCCCGCTTGGGTAGGCGCAAGGCTGGCACTCGCAATCTGTCGTCCCCCGACGGAGATAGGACTATCGTCCTAGTACCTTGCGGGGCGCCTTGCAGGTGGTGGGTACGAGCACCGGCCGCGGGGTCCCGGTACGAACATGCCATTGCGCGGGCGCGGCCTGGGCCCGACGCTCCGCGGCATGATCAAGCGAATCGCAGCCGCCCTGCTCTGGTTCTTCGCCACCTGGTACGCGTGGAACATCGTCGCCTGGGCGATCGGCCTCCCGGAGCTCGCCGGCCCGGTGATCGCGGCCGCCGTCGCGGCGTTCGTCGCCGTAGACCCGATGCACCGGATCTGGTCGCGCACGAAGGCGACGGCCGAGCCCGCCGCGCTGACGACGGTCGGAGCGCCCCAGGCCTCCTGAGAATCGCGACGCCCGCTCCGCCACCTGGAGGCAGAGCGGGCGCGCGGGTCCCCGGGACGCTCAGTTGGACAGGCGGACCGCGTAGGCGCCGAACACGCTCTCCGGGATCCGGCCGCAGGTGCCGGCGGCCTGCATCGCCGCCGTGCACTCACCCACGGTCAGTGGCTGGCGGATGAAGTTGGTCAGGAAGTAGCCGGTGATCGTCTTGTCGCTGCCGCCGCTGGCGCTGATCACGTGGAACATCGCCCAGCCCTTGAAGCAGCCGTCCGGGTTGGGTGAGCCGGCCGGGCACGGGCCGACGATCGGGATGGGGACGTCCTTGCCGGCGAGGTAGCTGTTGACCGTCGGGTACAGCGCCGTGTGGTTGCCCTGGTTGTGCTGGCCGATGTACTGGTCGAAGCCGACCGTGGCGGTCACGACGTTGCTGCCCGCGGATGATCCGGTCGCACCTCGTTGGTGTTGACGTTGTTGCTGCCGTTGAAGTCGGTCCAGGCGAGGTCCTCGCCGCTGACCGGGTAGTCGCCGTTGGCCTCGCCGAAGGCGATCGGGTTGTCCTTGTCGTACTTCGGGCGTCCCGTTGCCCCGGAAGGCGTTGATGTTCATGATCCAGGGCGCGGCGCCCACGCCGGTGTCGATGGCGCCGGTCTCGGCGGTGGCGGTGACGCCCACGTCCCAGCGCTCGAAGCCCATGACCCGGGCGAAGCTGTTCTCGTGGGGCTTGGTGATGTCCACCTTGACCTCGGCGCCGGCCGAGAGCAGGTTGACGGTCGCGGTCACGGCGATGTCGCCGCCGTGGGGGTAGCCGTTGGTGGTCGCGGCCGCGAGGGCGGCGCTCCGGGCGGCCGCGGTGGCGGTGCCGATGCTGCCGGTATCCACGTAGCTGTTGAGGTAGGCGTTGGCGCCGGCGAGGGCCGCCAGGTCCGCGCCGTTCTGCTGGTCGCGGCGCTGGGCGAAGGTGCTGCCGCCGTCGAGGACGAGCCCGACCATCGCGATCATCGCCACGGCACCGAGGGCGAACAGGACGAGGATCTGGCCGCGCTCGCGTTCGGCGCGGTGGGTTGAGCTGATCGCGCCCGCGGAGGGGACGGCGGCCTTCGACAGGATGCGCATGACGGGCCTCGTGCTCATGGGAGTCGCACCGCGCTCGAGGCCGTGAGGGTGATGGGTCCACCCAGGCCGAGCGGGGAGATGGGGGTGTAGGTCGCGCCGATCGTGACCCGGACGTAGTCGTCGCTGGTGCACGGGTCGTTGGGGCTGGCGGCGCCGGTGACGGTGACGCATTCGAAGCTGGGCGTCCCCGAGGCCCGGCACGAGTGCCCGCTGGACGGCGATCCGGTCCGCGGTCTCGGTGCTGGCCCCCAGGGTCACGCCGGGGTGGACCGCGGTCACGCGGGCGATCTCCCGGGCCGCCTCGGACACGCCGTTGTACATGTACACGCCGCGCCCGAGGTCGAACAGGGCGAGGACCATGACCAGGAACACCATGATCGCGAGCGAGAACTCGACGAGGGCCTGGCCGGAGTCCCGGCGATGGTGGGTGACAGGTCTCCGGTTCATCGCGTGGTCACCACCGCGACGTAGGCGAACGTGCCGGACGGCGTGGTCACGGTCAGCTCCACGTTGTAGCTGCGGCCGGAGTTGGCCTTGCCGTAGTCGTGGGACGTGGTGCCGACCGCACCGGCATCCGTCTGGCCGTCCCCGAAGTCCCAGCGCCAGTAGCTGATCGCGCAGGCGCCGCTCGTCGGCGAAGAGATGCTGGTGAAGTCCACCGGTGCGTTCTTGTTCTGCTGGCTGGTGGTGAAGCCGACGAACGGCGGCGGGCATGTGGGTGCCGGCGTCGGGGTGGGGCTGGGCGTGGGCGTGGGGGCCGGGGTGGCATTCGGATCGGGCGTGGGCGTGGGGTCGGGCGTGGGCGTGGGAGCGGGCGTGGGCGTCGGAGCGGGGACGCCGGAGCCCGCCGGCGTGTCGATAACGGCGGCGGTGGCCGAGCGCTCGAAGGTGACGTCCTGGCCGCCGGTGAATGCCCACAGCAGCGGGGTGATGAGCTGGAAGTGGCCCGTGACGGTGACCGTGACCTCGTTCCCGTACTGCTTCGCGCAGGACGGATCGCAGGTCATGGCCACGTCGGCGGGCGCGACGGTGACGAACCCGCCCTGGCCCTCACGGGTGGCGGCGCAGGTCACGGCGTTGCTCGTCGCGTTGCAGGCGGCGCCTGCCGAGTAGGAGCCGGGCGTCAGGGCCGCGACCATCGCACCCTCGCGGGCGGCGTTGGTGACGGTGATCTGGGCGTAGAACAGGCGCCCCAGGTCAAGCGCACCCAGGAGCAGGAGCAGCAGGACCGGGGTGACGAGCGCGAGCTCGACCAGGGCCTGGCCGCGCTGACGGTGGTCGCGGTCGGGCCGCGGCGGATCAAGTGGTCGGTGGACCTGTCCGCGTCGCGGACGCGGTGGTCGAAGGCGCACGCGGGCGCCGGCCCATACGGGCCACAAGGACGACATCGACGTTTTCCCCCGGCGATGAGTGATTCAGTTGGCGTCCCCGACATTCCCAGCGCGACCTTGCGGCCCACCTTGCGGTGGTGACGGCGGGCCACGCGTTGATCGCGGAGTCCCATGACCCCACCGGGACCTTGGGACCATGCGCGGGGACGGGTCGCGGCCAGTGTCCGGTCCCACTGGTGCCTCGCCGGCAGTGGCGGGCGCGGTTCTGTCGCCAGGAGATCGAACGAGCGCAGCACGCGACGTCTTGGGCGTCGGGCGACGGATCTGTTCCACGGCGACCGCTCCCCGTGCATCAGACGGGTCGCCCAGCGGCCCGTTCGTCGCGTCATGCGCCGGTTGGATCGCTCGGCGACCGCGTCCGCCAGGCCGCGCGCTGCTCAGGCCTCTTCGGGGGTCTCCGCGGGGAGGTGCACCGTGAACACGGCGCCGCGGCCGGGCCGGCCGGGCTCCAGCACGAGATCCCCGCTCATCGTGCGGCACAGCTCCCGCGACACGTACAGGCCCAGCCCGGAGCCCTCCCCGGATGGCCGCTGCGTCCCCCGCTCGAAGCGCTGGAACAGGCGCGCGCGGTCCTCGTCCGTGACGCCCGGGCCGTGGTCGGTGATCGCGATCGCCAGGTCCGCCTCGGCCTCGTCCACGGTGATCGCCACCTCGACCGGCGTCCGGCCCCCGTACCCCACCGCGTTGTCCAGGATCGCCCACAGCACCTGGTCCAGCTGGTCCGGGTCCGCCAGCGCGAGCCAGCCCCTGGACCGGTCGTCCAGCGTGAACGGCACGTCCGCCGCGCCCAGCGCCTCCCACGTTCGCCGGACCCGGGGTGCCGGCGCGAACACCTCCAGCCGCGGCCGGAGCACGCCGGACTCCAGGCGGCTCACGGTGAGCAGCTGGCGGACCATCCGGGACAGGCGGTCCACCTGCTCCACGATGATCCCCAGGCGCCGGTCCGCGCCCTCGGAGGCCAGCTGCTGGGCATAGCCGCGGATCGACGCCAGCGGCGTCTGGAGGTTGTGCGAGACGCCGCGCAGGAAGTCGTCCTTCGCCTCGTCCAGCTCCAGCAGCCGGGCGTTCTGGTGCTCCACCCGCGCGAACAGCTGGGCGTTGCGGATGGCCGCCGACACCTCGATCGCGAACAGCTCGAACAGGTCCTGGTCCGCCCGCTCCCAGCTCCGCGTCGGCGGCACGTGGCCGGCCACCACCCCGAGCACCTCGCCGCCGGAGGTCAGCACCGCCCGCACGCCGCGTGCCTCGCCGGGGACGACCTCCTCCTCCGGGATCTCCACCGGGTCCACCAGCAGGACCTCGCAGTCGATCATGCCGAAGGCGCTCCGGGCCTGGTCCGCCGCGCGCGCCGCGATGACGTCCGGCCGCTCGTTGACGGTCGTCTGCTCGATCGCGGCCAGGATCCGGCGCAGCTCGCGGTTGCGGCGCTCCAGCGTCCGGGCGAGGCGGTTGTGGCTCTCCGCGAGCCGGCTGAACTCGTCGTCGCCGGGCAGCTCCAGGGGCGTGGCGAGGTCGCCGGACGAGGCGCGCTCCACGGCGCTGGCGATCTCGCGCAGGGGCCGGGACAGGTCCGCGGCCAGGAACGCGGCCAGGAGCACGGCGAACACGACCGCGATCGCGACCGCGAGCAGCAGCACGCGGAGCAGCGTCTCGTCCGCGTCGGTCCCGCGGGTGATGACCAGGACCACGACGCCGAACCCCGCGACCGGGACGACGGCCGCCACGACCAGCCCGAAGGTGAGGCGCGCCCGGAAGCCAGGCCCTGATCGTCGGTACCCGGGCCCGGCTCCGCGGTCACCGCCTGCTCGCGGTCACTGCGCGTCCGGCTCCTGGGCGGCCACCAGGCGATAGCCGATGCCGCGCACCGTCAGCAGGTGCGCCGGCTTGTTGGGATCCAGCTCCACCTTCTGGCGCAGGCGCCGCATCGTGACCCAGACGTAGGAAGGGTCCGCGTCCTCGGTGTCGGCCCAGCCGCGGACGAGGAGCGTCTCCGTGGTCACGGTCTGGCCGAGGTTGGCGGCCAGGGCGTACAGGAGCCGCGATTCGGTGGGCGTGAGCGCGACCGTCTTGCCGGCGACGATGGCCTCGCGGCGGTGCAGCTCGAGGGCGAGGTTGGGACCCAGCTCCAGGCGCTGCCGCGGCACCTTGTCACCGAGGCGGCGGAGCACGCGCTGGATCCGGGCCCGCAGCTCCGGGTAGTGGTAGGGCTTGGTGACGTAGTCCTCGGCCACCTCGTCCAGGAGGTCCGCCTTGGAGTCCGCGGTGTCGATGGCGGACAGGACGATGATCGGCAGGTCCGCGCGGGCCTTGACCTCGCGCGCGAGCGTGAGGCCGTCCATCCGGGGCATCAGCATGTCGATGACGAGCAGGTCCGGCCAGGACTGGGCAAGCCGCCGGAGGGCCTCCTCGCCGTCGCGCGCCGTCTGGACCTCGAAGCCGTCCGCGTGGAGCTGCTCGGCGAGGATGACGAGCAGGTTCGGGTCATCGTCCACGATGAGGATCCGCGGCGCCGCCACGCCGTAGCTTCCCGGTCCGCCGTGCAGCATGGCCCGAGGATAGCAGCGGGTCAGAGGGGGTTCCGCGAGGTTCCACGGGGTTCCGCGAGGTTCCACGGAGTTCCGCGGCGCGCCGCGCTCCGCGGCGCGTTGCGCAAGCGGGCCGCCGCCCTACACTCTTCCGCGATGTCCGAGCTGCCCGTCCACCACTACGAGCGTCTGCCCGCGGGGTTCCATCCCTGGGATCCGCGATCGCGGGACGTGGCCCGCCGGGTGGCCGCGCTGGTCGCCGCTGCCTGGCCTGGCGCGGCGGTCGAGCATGTCGGCAGCTCCGCGGTCCCCGGCCTGCCCGGCAAGAACATCGTGGATCTCGCGATCGAGGCGGACCCGGCTGCGATCCCGGGCCTCACGGCCGCGATGCTCGGGCTCGGGTTCGAGCGCCAGGGCGGGCTGGTCCCGTTCCCGCCCACCCGGCCGATGCTCATCGGCGCGATGGACGAGGGCGGCGAGACGTTCCGAATCCATGCGCACGTCATCCCGCCGGCACGCGGCGACGTGGCGGAGATGCGAGCCTTCCGGGATGCCCTCCGTGCGGACCCGGGCCTGCGGGACGCCTATACGGCCGCCAAGCGACAGGTCGTGGAAGCGGCGGAGGCGGGCGAGCCGCAGGAGGCATATACGGCCCGCAAGTCGGACTTCGTCGTCGATGCCCTGTACCGGCTGGGGATCCGGCGCGGGCCCGCGGACGCGCCCGAGCCCCTCGCGCCGGGTTCGACCATCGGGATCATGGGCGGCGGCCAGCTGGGCCGGATGCTGGGGTTCGCGGCCCGCGCGATGGGCTACCGGATCGTCGCGCTGGACCCGGACCCGGCCTGCCCCACCTCAGCCGTGGCGGACGAGATCGTGGTCGGCGCCTACGACGACGTCGAGGCTGCCGCCAGGCTGGCTTCGATGTCGGACGTCGTGACCATCGAGCTGGAGCACGTGGGACTGGATGCTGCGGCCGCCGCGCTTGCCCACGCCCCCCTCCGACCCGGGCTCGCCGCCCTCCGCGTGACCCAGGACCGCCTGGCGGAGCGGCGGTTCCTGCGCGACATCGGCCAGTGGACGGCTCCGTGGCGCGAGGTGCGGGGCATCGCCGAGGCGGAGACCGCGGCCGCGGACCTGGGCTTCCCGCTGCGCCTCAAGGTGCCGCTGGGCGGGTACGACGGCCGCAGCCAGGTCCGCATCGAGTCCCGCGTCGACGTGGCGGGGGCGGTCGAAGCCCTCGGCGGCGACGGCGGGGCCCACGGCGACGGGGGCCGGCCACTGCTGCTGGAGCGGGAGATCGAGTTCGAGGCGGAGCTGTCCGTCGTGTGCGCCCGCGGCCGCGACGGCCGCATCCTCGCCTACCCGGTCTCGCGCAACGTGCACGACGAGGGGATCCTGGTGGAGACCGTCGCCCCGGCCCCGATCCATCCGCTGGTCGCCAACGACGCACGGGAGATGGCCGGGGTGATCGCCCGTCGGCTGGACCTGGTGGGCGTGCTGACCGTGGAGCTCTTCCAGGTGCGCGGTGGCGGCCTGATGGTCAACGAGCTGGCACCGCGGGTGCACAACTCCGGCCACTGGACGATCGAGGGGGCGGCGACGTCACAGTTCGAGCAGCACCTGCGGGCGATCCTGGGGCTGCCGCCGGGCTCGGTCGAGCCGCACGGCGTGGCCGCGATGGTCAACGTGCTGGGCACGGGGCCCGACCGACCGGCCCGACTCGAGGGCATGGAGCGGGCCCTCGCGGACCCGGGCGCGCACGTCCACGTGTACGGCAAGCGCCGGGTGTTCGAGCGGCGCAAGATGGGCCACGTGACGGTGCTGGGTCGCGACGCCGACGAGGCGCTTGCGCGTGCGCGGCGGGCTCGTGCGGCGCTTCGCTGGGAGGACTGAGGGCGAGGCATAATCCCCGGACCGGCCTGATGCGCCCTCGCGGCGGCACGATCACCGGTGCCGGAGCTCGTAGGTGAGGGTCGATGGGGCGCCGCTACGTCATGCGACTCAGCTGGCCCCGGTTCCGTGGGCTGCGCACGCCGGTCGCGACGCCGCGGCAGAGCGCCCGTCGTCTTGCCCTCGTCGGCCTCGTCGCCATCCTGCTCGCGATCGCGGTCTGGGCGGGGACGACGCAGACCTACACCGGGCAGCGGATCGCCGACCTGATCCTGTACGGCCGTTTCGGGGCAGATCCGGCGGTCAGCGGCGCCGCGGCCGGCATCCTCGGCGCCACGAGCCTCGTCTCCGCGGCCCTGGTCACGCTCGGCGTGTTCATCTTCGCGCTCGCCCGGGGCGGATTGGGGATGGCCACGGCGGCTGCGTTGGTCCTCGTCGGGGCGAACGTCACCGCGCAGGGTCTCAAGGAGCTGCTGGACCGGCCCAACCTCATCGGTAACGCGACCTACGCGGTCGGTAGCAGCTTCCCCAGCGGGACGGTCACGCTCGTCGCCTCCCTCGGGTTCGCCATGATCCTCGTCGCCCCACGCCGCCTGCGGACGGTGGCGGCGATCGCCGCGGTCGGCCTCATGGCCGCGGTCGGGGCGAGCACGATCACCGCAGGCTGGCACCGGCTCGCGGACGTTGTCGGCGCCGACCTCATCACGCTCGCCTGGGCCGCCTTCGTGACATCCGCGCTCGTCCGCCTCCAGGGCTGGATGCCGCGCCGGACCTGGACCCACGGCGTGGGACGGCGAACCGCGCTCCTCACCGGTGCCGCCGGGGCGATCGCGATCGGCGCAGGCGTGGTGGGCATGGCGCTGGCACTGGTGGACCCAGAGCCCCTGGGAGAGCTCATCGCCGACCGGGCCACGACGCCCGAGGCATTCGTGGCGGCCGTCGCGATCGCGATCGGGACCGCCCTGATCGGCACGGCGGGGTACGTCTGGGCGATGCGCGGCGTGGCCGTCGAGCTGCCCGGTTGAGCGCGCCGTGTGCCGGCGCCGGGCCGCCTGATCGCCGCGCGGATCGAGGGGGAGTCGTGCGGCAACGCGGTGCGACACGGCGCGCGATCGCTGAAACTCTGCGTGTCGAACCCGTTCAGATCGAGACCTGCCGATGACACACAGTCCGCAACCCATCGTCGGGATCGTCGGCGGCAGCCGATCCGACTTTCCGGTCCTCGAGAAGGCGGTCCCCGTCCTGGAGCAGCTGGGCGTGCCCTGCGAGCTTCGGGTCGTGTCCGCGCACCGGACGCCGGACCACCTGTTCCGCTACGCGGAAACGGCGGCGGGGCGGGGGATCCGCGTGATCGTGGCGGGCGCGGGCGGGGCCGCACACCTGCCGGGGATGCTGGCCGCGAAGACCGCTCTGCCCGTCATCGGGGTGCCGATCCCGACCCAGCACCTGGGCGGACTGGACTCGCTGCTCTCGATCGTGCAGATGCCACGCGGGATCCCGGTCGCGACGGTGGCCATCGGCAACGCCGAGAACGCCGCCCTGCTGGCGGCGTCGATCCTGGCGCTGTCGGACCCGGCGCTCGCCGAGCGGCTGGCCGCGTTCCGCGCCTCGCAGACGGACGCGGTGCTGGCGGACCCCTCGAACGTGGAGCCGCTGCCCGGGTGATCGGCGCCGCCGGGCTAGACTCCCCGGACATGGACGACGAGCGCTGGGAGCCCGGGATGGTCGCGCTGGACCGGCAGGCGGTCCGCGCGCCCGCCGATGCCGCCCTGCCCTCGAGCCTGCGGGGCCTGCCGCCGCGCAGCGTCCCCGAGACCGCACCGACCCCGCTCCAGAAGCACTACGTCCTGCTGTCGGCACCGGCGCTCGTGCTGGGGGCGATCGCGATCACGGCACTCGAGATGGGGGCCGGCTTCGACAGCTGGCTGGTCAAGCTGTGCGTGCTGATCGCGGGGCCGCTGCTCCTGGTCACGACCGCGGACGCGACGCTCCGGATCTGGCGATCCGCGTGGGCGTGGATGCCGGTGAACCGCGGCCGGGGGCTGTTCCGGCTGGCCTGGGTCCTTGCCAGCGTCGTGTTCCTCGCCCTCATCGTGGTCGCGATCGTCCTGGTGCTGGGGGCGTGAGCCGATGAGGCCGATGGAGCGCCCCCTGGACGCCGCGGAGCTTGCCGCGATGGCCGCCCTGGGCCGCGGGCCGGATGGCCGCTCAACGGACATCGCCTCCGGCTTCGGCCCCCCGTCCTGGGTCACGGCCGCCCTCAAGTTCTGCAGCCGGTGCGGCGAGGAGCTGGTGTCCGGGCCCCAGGCCGGCGAGAACCGGGACCGGCTGGCGTGCGCGGCGTGCGGGTACATCGCCTACGTCAACCCGCGCCTGGTGGTCACGACCATCCCGGTCACGGATGCCGGGGACGTGGTGCTGCTGCGCCGCGGGATCGAGCCCGGGTACGGGTCCTGGGCGCAGCCCGGCGGGTTCCTGGAGGTGGACGAGACCGTGAGCGAGGCCGCGGTCCGCGAGACCCTGGAGGAGACCGGGCTGGTCGTGCAGCCAGGCGAGATCCTGGGGCTCTACTCGCGGCTGGAGGCGGCGGTCGTGGTCGTGGCGTTCGAGGCGCGGGTCGTCGGCGGTGCGTCCCGGATCACGCCTGAGGCGCTGGAGGTCCGCCCCTTCGCGGCGGACGCCATCCCGTGGTCGGGGATCGCCTTCAAGACGACGTTCTGGGCGCTGCGGGACTGGGTCGCGCGGCGGCACCCGGAGGTGCCGTCGCCGGACGCGTTCCTGGGCCGCGACGGGTTCTAGCGCCCCCGCCGGCACGGCCCCGCGGCGCGGCCCCGCGGCCCGGCCCCGCGAGCCGCCGACCCCTCCGCATGCCTGCCCGACGGCCTGCCGAAGCCTGGCCTGGTGGCCCGCGGCCCGCATCAGGGCCCGGCCCCGGCGGTCGCCCAGCATGCGCCCCACGGGGTCGTTCACCGCAAGCGGAACTACCGGTGCGCGCCGTCTGACGCGATGGTTCCGCATGAGCGGAACGACTGGATCGCGGCCGGCATGCGCCCCACGGGTCGTTCACCGCAAGCGGAACGACTGGCGAGGCGGCTCCTGGCCCGGTCGTTCCGCATGAGTGGAACCACCCGTGAGGTGCCGTCCTGGAGGACCGGGGGCCAGGCTGAGCAGGCCCACGGGCGGGACACGGGTCATGGCCCCGGCGCCGTGGTCCGGGCAGCCCCGTTGGAGCCCTCCCGCGCTGCTAGCATCGCGGCGATGGGACCCAGCCGGACCGCCGCGCCAGCCCCCTGGAGCCGCGTGCGTCACGTGTTCGCCGAAACGGTCGTGGGCAACCATCTCCGCGCCTGGGTCGTGGTCGTCCTGGCGGCCACGGTCATCGGCACCGCGGGCTACGTGCTCCTGTTCCGCTGGTCGCTGTCCGACGCGATCTACATGACCGTGATCACGCTCACGACGGTCGGCTTTCGCGAGGTCCACGAGCTCATCGGGTTCCCGGAGCGGCTGTGGACGATGGTCCTCGCGGTGGCCGGGGTGGGGATCATCTTCGGATCGATCGGCGTCGTGGCCGAGACGATCCTCAACGAGGCCGCGAGCGGCCGGCGGGAGGCAAGGCGGATGCGCGAGGCGGTCGGGGCGCTGCGGCACCACTACATCGTGTGCGGGTACGGCCGGGTGGGGTCCACCGTTGCCCGGGAGCTGGTCCACGGCGGCGAGCGGCTGGTCGTCATCGACATCCTGCCGGACTCACTGGAACGCGCGGCGCGGGACGGGCACCTGGTCGTGGAGGGCGACGCGACCGACGACGCCACGCTGCGCACCGCCGGCATCGAGCACGCGCGCGGCCTTGTCACCACGATCGACTCGGACGCCAACAACGTGTACGTGACGCTGTCGGCTCGAACGATGAGCCCGTCGCTGTTCATCGTGGCCCGCGCCAACGCGGAGGGATCGGAGGCGAAGCTGCACCAAGCCGGCGCCAACCGCGTGGTCTCGCCGTACACGATGGCCGGACGGCGGATCGCGGAGCTGGCCAGCCGGCCGAGAGTTGCGGACTTCATCGATGCCGCCCTGTCGCACGGGAACCTGTCCTTCTCGCTGGAGGAGGTGGAGGTGGCCGCGGAGAGCCCCCTCGTCGGCGTGACCGTTGGTGCGCTCCGGGACGACGGGGTGGTGACCCTGGCGATCCTCCAGGCGTCGGGCGCGTACGAGGCGAACCCGCCGGCCGCGCGCACGCTGCACGCGGGCGAGAGCCTGATCCTCTCCGGCTCAACGGACGTGCTGGAGGCGTTCCGCGCCCGGGCGTGACGCGGGGACGGGCGGCGTGCGGCTCGACGGCGTCCCACCCAGCCGCCCGTTGGCGCCGGGGTCCAGCTGGCCGGATACCGATGTCGTGCGTGGTAGCCGGTGACTTGGCCATCGATACGGGTCGGCGGGACGCGGATCGGACGGGTCCGCTCGTCACGGCCCCGTGCGATGGGACCGGTGGTGGCCGGATACCGATGGCGTGCGTCGTGGGCCACGTCGAGATGGCCTTGCACGCACCTGTCCGGTAGGTGGCCGCTTGACCGGGCGTTTGGGCGGGTTACCACGCGTCCCATCGTTACGTGGCCAGGCAGGGGCGGCGTGCTGCGGATATCACGCGCCGCGTCTGTATCTGGCCAGGTGGGCGCCGGCCGGCGGGTGGTGCGGCCCCGTGGGCCGCCATCGGGCCGCCTGGCTCGCCCGGGCCGCGTGGCTCGCCCGGACGGCATGGCTCGCCCGGACGGCATCGCTCGCCCGGCCCGAACCTCAGTGCGCCTTCGCGGCCTCCTGCTCCGCCGCGGCCATCGCGGCGCCCACGATCCCGGCGTCGTTGCGCAGCTTCGCCGGCACCACGGCGGCGCGCACCGTGAGCCGCGGGATGAACAGGTCCGCCCGCTTGGACACCCCGCCGCCGATGATGAACAGCCGGGGCGAGAACAGCTTCTCGATCGCCAGCAGGTGCTCGTCCAGGTCAGCGGCCCACGCCTTCCAGGACAAGCCCCGGCGGGTCCGCGCAATCGCCGCGGACCGCCGCTCCGCGTCCCGCCCACGGATCTCCATGTGCCCCAGCTCCAGGTTGGGGACCAGCATCCCGTTGTAGAACAGCGCGGACCCGGTGCCCGTCCCCAGCGTGATCAGGAACACCGTCCCGGGCTCACCCACCCCGGCCCCGAACCGCATCTCGGCGACGCCGGCGGCGTCGGCGTCGTTGACGATGTGGACGGGCCGCTTGAGCACCCGCTCCATCGCGCCGTCGGCGTCGAAGTCCACCCAGCCCGGATCAACGTTGGCGGCGCTCCGGGTGTGCCCGTCGATGACGACCGCCGGGAACCCGACCCCCACCGGGACGCCGGGCGCCAGCTTCACCTCGTGCGAGATCTTCTTCACGATCCGGGCGATGGACGCGACCACGGCCGCAGGCACGGACGGGACCGGTGTGGGAACGCGATGGCGTGGCGAGACCAGCTCGCCGGTGTCGAGGTCCACCGCGGCGGCCTTGATGCCGCTGCCGCCGACATCCACCCCGATGCCCAGGCGCCGGCTCCCGAGATCGACGATCTCCCCGGTGTGCTTGCCGGCCTTGTCCTGGTCGTCCCCGACATGGGCCTCCGCGAGCACGACCGCCTCTGCGGCGACGAGAGCCGCGTGCTCCGCAAGCTCGCGGGCCGGCTCCTCGTCGGGCAGATCGTCGGCCTCCTCGTCGGGAAGATGGCCCGGCAGGTCGTCGGGCAGGTCACCGGCGAGGGTCTCGTCGACCGCCTCGGCGGCCGCGGACTCGACCGGCTCGTCGATTGCCTCGGCGGCCGCGGTCTCCACGGGCTCGGCGGGCGGCTTGTCGGCTGTCGCCGGGCGGGACTTGCTCCTGGGCACGCGCGGTTCCTCGTGGCTAGAAGTAGTTGACGGTGATCCCGCCGTCCACCACGAAGTTTGCGCCATTTGTCCAGCGGGACTCGTCGGAGGCCAGGTAGATCCCCACGTTGACGATCTCCTCCGGCTTGCCGAAGCGCCCGCTGGGGTTCCGCGCCAGGCGCAGCTGCTTGGCGGCCTCGTCCTTGAGCAGCCAGTCCATGAGCAGCGGTGTCTCGATCGGCCCGGGGCTGATGGAGTTGGACCGGACGCCCTTGCCCGCGAACTGCACGGCCAGCGACCGGGTGAGCGCCAGCACGGCGCCCTTGGAGGCCGTGTACGCGTCCTGCGGCACGGAGCAGCCCAGGATGGCCACGAAGCTCGCGATGTTGATGATCGAACCCGATCCCTGTTCCAGCATCCGGGGGATGGCGTACTTGCAGCCCAGGAACACGCCCCGGACGTTGACGGCCATGACCTTGTCCCAGGTCGCGACGTCGGTGTCGATCACCGAGTGGTCCGCCTCGGGCATGATCCCGGCGTTGTTGTACAGCGCGTCCACGCGGCCGTACCGCGAGATCGCGAACTGGACCATGCCTCGGGCGTCCTGCTCCTCCGAGACGTCCGCCTTCACGTAGGAGGCTTCACCGCCCCCGGCCCGGACCAGCGCGACCGTCTCCTCGCCGGCTGCCTCGCTGAAGTCCGCGACGACGACTCGCGCCCCTTCCCTGGCGAACAGCTCGGAGGCCGTGCGGCCCATGCCGCTTCCGCCGCCGGTGATGATCGTGACCTTGCCGTCGAGTCGCATCGGTGGCTCCGTGGTGGCCGGTGGGTGGTTGCCGACAGACTAGCCTGACGGGCCGCCCCCGTTCCGGCCCGCCCACCGATCGATCGTCGGCAGCCACGCCATGGGACCCGTGGTACCTCGGTACGGGGGTCGCGGCGCCGGTGCGGGCGTACAACACACCTGCGCGACCCATGTGGTCGTGGACACTGAGGTGCCCGCCCCGGATGGATCCCGAGCCCTGGACGTCCAGCACGCTCGACCTGCGGACGACGATCGTCCGCTGGTCCGTCGCGAGCTGCCTGCTCCTGGCGATCGCGACGGTGTTCATCCTGTCCGGCGCTGGGAACGGGCTCGGCGCGTTCCCGCTGCTGTGGCTGCCGGTGACGGTCGCCTTCGTCGCCCTGTCGGCCGCGGCCATGCACCGCGTGCTCGGCGAGCTGGACGAGGTGGACGAGGACCTCGACAGCCTGCGCGAGGCCTACGACCGGGCGCGGGTGGGCGCCCTGCGCGACGGGCTGACTGGGCTGGGCAACCAGAGCGCGTTCATGGACGAGCTCGAGGTCCGGGGATCGCTCGCCCGGGGGGAGGCCGGCGGATTCGCGCTGCTGCTCATGGACGTGGACGATCTCAAGACGGTCAACACCTCGCAGGGCCACGCGGCCGGCGACGACCTGATCCGGGCCGCGGCACGCATCATCGCCGGGACGATGCGGCGCGCCGACCGTGCCTTCCGGATCGGGGGCGACGACTTCGCGCTGATCCTCCTCGGCTGCGGAACGGACGACGCGGCGGCCATCGCCCGGCGGATCCTCGCGGACGCCCTGAGCGGCGGCTCCGGCACCTTCGGGGTCTCGCCGTTCTCCATGACAATCGGCATCTCGGCGATGCCGGAGCCCGCGCACGACCACAAGCAGGTCCTCCACCAGGCGACGGCCGCGCTGGCCTGGGGCAAGCGTCACGGCCGGACGGACGTGCAGGTCTTCGACCCGGCCCGGCACGGGATGGCCGACGATTCGCGGCCGCTGGACGAGCTGGCCGCGGCGGTGAGCCGCGTTGCCTCCGACCGCCTGCTGACGCCCGTGTACCAGCCGATCCACTGCCTCAGGACGGGGCGCGTCCTGGGTTACGAAGGCCTGGTCAGGCCGCGCGCCGACTCCGGGTTCGACAGCGCCAGCGCCCTGTTCGTGGCCGCCGAGTCCACCGGTCGCACGGTGGAGCTCGATCTCGCCTCGCTCGATGCCGTGTTGACCGGGGCGAGGACCATCGACCCGTCGCTCTACCTGTCGGTGAACCTGTCTCCGCGTTCGCTCGAGTCCGACGCGTTCTCGCCGCGCGAGTTCCTCGCCCTCGCCCGCCGCAAGGGCTTCGACGGCACTCAGCTGGTGCTGGAGCTGACCGAGCGCGAGGCCGTGGAGGACCTGGAGCGGCTCCGGTCGTCGCTTGAGACGCTCCGCCGCCACGGCGTCCGGATCGCCGCGGACGACGTGGGCGCCGGCAATGCCGGGCTGCGCCTGCTCCGGGAGCTCGACTTCGACATCATCAAGATCGACCTGTCGCTGGTGCAGGCCGGCGCCGCCGACGATCCGGCGGAGGCCGTCCTGCGCGCGCTCCGCGGGCTCGCCCGCCAGCGCGGTCAGCGGATCGTCGCCGAAGGCGTCGAAACGGAGGACCAGCTCCTGGCCGTGATCGAGCTCGGGTTCGACGCGGGGCAGGGCTACCTGCTCCACCGCCCGGCCGAGTTGCTGAACGCCGAGTCGATTGACCTCGCGCGGCTGGCCTTCCCGCCGGAGGTGGCCACCGAGCAAGGCCCTGCAAGCTCCCCCGCAGCCACGGCAGCGCTGCCCGGTGCGTGACGCGGGGCGCCGCGAGCCGGTACGTCCGTACCAGGGTCGGGGGCACGGTGCGGGCGTACAACGGTGCAGGGGGAGACAATCCAACCGGCTTCGAGGAGCGATCGCTTGGGTCTGAGGCGCGGCTCGGGGACTGACCCGCACACGCGCACGGCGCGCGCGATCCGCCGCGGGATCATGCGCTGGTTCCTGGTGCTGTCCGCCGGCTGGGTCATCGTCGGTCCCCTGCTGGCCGTGGTCCTGGTCGGCACGCTGATCGCCACGCTGGTCGCCGGCGCTGTCGCGCTGGCCCTGACGATCCTCGTCGGGGGCATCGGCATCCGCCGGCAGCAGCAGCTCGTGGCGCAGCTGGACGAGGAGCGACACGGCCTGCGCGAGGCCTTCGACCGGGCGCGCCTGGACTCCCTGCGCGACGGACTCACGGGACTCGGCAACCACCGCGCCTTCCAGGAGGAGCTGGACGAGCAGATCGCGGTGGCCAAGGCCCACAAGCGCCCGTTCTCGGTGGTGTTCGTGGACGTGGACAACCTCAAGCACACCAACGACTCGCGCGGCCATTCGGCCGGCGACGAGCTGCTGCGGGCCGCGTCGCGGATCCTGTCGGCCAACCTGCGCCGTTCCGACCGGGGATTCCGCGTCGGTGGCGACGAGTTCGCGCTGCTCCTGCTGGACTGCGAGCCGGACGAGGCCCTCATGATCGGGCGCCGCATCCTGGCCTCGACGCTGTCGGCCGGCAACGGCCTCTACGGCGTGGACCCGTTCTCGGTGACGATCGGCGTCTCGGCGTTCCCCGCGCTCGCCACGGAGCGCCAGCAGCTGCTTCACCAGGCGGACGCCGCCCTGTACTGGGGCAAGCGCCACGGGCGCACCGACGTGCAGCTGTTCGATCCTGCCCGGCACGGCATGGCCGAGGACTGGCGGACGCTGGACGAGTTGGCGGCGGCCGTCGTCCGGGTCGCCTCCGGACGCCTGCTCACGCCCGTCTACCAGCCCATCTACTCGCTGGCGACCGGGGAGGTCCTGGGCTACGAGGGCCTGGTGAGGCCCAGGCCGGACGCGGGCTTCGCCAACCCCACCGCCATGTTCGTCGCCGCCGAATCGACGGGCCGGACGGTGGAGCTGGACCTCGCCAGCCTGGAGACGGTGATGGCGGGGGCACGCGAGCTGGACCCGCGGCTGTACCTCTCGGTGAACCTCTCGCCGCGCACGCTGGAGACCGAGGCATTCAACCCGTACGAGCTGCTCGCGCTGGCCCGGCGCTTCGGCATCGATGCCTCGCGGATCGTGGTGGAGCTCACGGAGCGCGAGGCGGTCGAGGACCTGGGGCGCCTGCGGTCGGCGATGTCCGCGCTGCGCCGCCACGGGATCCGCACGGCCGCCGACGACGTCGGGGCCGGCAATGCCGGGCTGCGGTTGCTGTCCGAGGTCGAGTTCGACGTGATGAAGATCGACCTCTCGCTGGTGCGCGCGGGTGCATCCAGCGGGACGTCGGACGCGGTCCTGCGGGCGCTCGGAGACCTCGCCCTGCGGCGCCACCAGACGATCGTGGCGGAAGGCGTCGAGACGCCCCAGCAGCTCGAGGTGGTGATGAGCCTGGGCTTCGAATCCGCACAGGGCTACCTGCTCCAGCGGCCCGCCCCCGGGCTCAACGCGGTCACGCTCGACCTGCCGGCGCTGGCCGGGCACCCGGGCGGCGGCCACCCGACCCCGGCGCCTGCCCCGGCCGGGGCCTGACCGACCGTCCGACCCCCGGCCCCCGGCCCCCGGCCCGGCGCCTCCGCGAGCCGGTGCGGGACTACCCGCGCTCGAGGTACCGCTCGCGGTCCCAGTTGTGGACGACCGCGTCGTACTGCTCCTGCTCCACGCGCGCCGCGTTGAGGTAGTGCTCCACGACGCTCTCGCCGAAGATCTCGCGGGCCGCGTCCGATCGCTCCAGCTCGCCGATCGCCTCCCACAGGGCACGCGGCATGCGCGGCACGCCCGTGGCGACGTAGCCGTTGCCCTTGTACTCGGCGGGCAGCTCCAGCCTGTGCTCGATGCCGTACAGGCCGGCGCCCACCATCGCCGCGTACGTCAGGTAGGCGTTCATGTCGCCGCCCGGGAACCGGTTCTCGACGTGGAGAGCGGATCCGTGACCGACGAGGCGGAAGCCCGTCGTCCGGTTGTCCCGGCCCCAGACCACGTTCACCGGCGCCCAGGACAGCGCCGCGAACCGCTTGTAGCTGTTGATGAACGGGGCGATGAACACGGCCAGCTCACGGCTGAGCGCCATCATCCCGGCCATGAACTGGCTGCCGCGCTCCGACAGGCCATAGGGGCCCGCGGGCTCGTCCGGGGCGGCGTGCATCAGCGGCCGGTCGTCGTCGATGCCCCAGATGCTCATGTGGAGGTGGCCGGACGAGCCCGTCCAGCGGTGATCCGGCTTGGCCATGAACGTGATGCCCCAGCCGTTGAGGTAGGCGATCTCCTTGGCGCCGTGCTTGAAGATCACGGTCCGGTCCGCGGACTCGAGCACGTGGTCGTAGCGGATGTTGACCTCGTGCTGGCCGGCGGCCGCCTCGCCCTTGGAGAACTCGATCGGGATCCGCGCCTCGGTCATCTGGTTGCGCAGCAGGCGGTGCAGCGGCTCGGCCTTGGTGGCCTGCAGCAGGTGGTAGTCCTCGTTGTAGTAGCCGAAGGGCCGCGGGACCGGCCAGCCGCGCTCGGCGAGGCTCTCCCACGAATCCTTCAGGACGTAGTACTCCAGCTCCGAGCCGGCCTTGACGGCGAGACCCATCCCGGCCGCCCGCTCGACCTGGCGCTTGAGCAGGGTGCGCGGGCTGATCGGGATCTCCTCGCCCGACTCCTCGTCCGTCGCGTCGCCCAGCACGAGCGCCGTCCGGTCCAGCCACGGCAGCACCCGGAGGCTGTCCCACACCGGGCTGGCGATCCAGTCCCCGTAGCCGGTCTCCCAGTTCATCAGCGTGAAGCCGTCCGGGGTGTTCATCTCCATGTCGGTGCCCAGCAGGTAGGTGCAGAAGTGGGCGCCGTGGTCGATGACCCCGTTGAGGAACGCCTGGGCCTGGACCCGCTTGCCGACGAGGCGGCCCTGCATGTCGGTGATCGCGACGACGAGGGTGTCGATCTCGCCGCCGCGGACCTGGGCCTCCAGCTCCTCGAGCATGGGGTGCTTGAGATGCGGCTCGTGGGCCCGGTGCTGCGCGCTCTGCTTGGGCATCGATGTCGTCCTCTGGCGGGTGGTCGCGTGAAGGGGCGGCGGGCCCCGGGCCGGGGACGCGGAAGGTCGGCCGGGGATGCCGAGGGCCGGCCGGGGACCGGCCGACCCTCGGGTAGTGGTTCGGATGGCGAGGGCGAATGCTCCTCGTCGTCTTCGGTCGCTCAGGCCCCCTTCAGGTCCACCGCCGCGTGCTCGAACTCCTTCTCCAGCTCGGTCAGCTCCTCCTCGCGGCCCATGACTCGCGGGCCCTGGAACTTGTTGCGAGCCCAGGCGAAGTAGTAGACGAGCAACGCCAGGACGGTCCCGATCATGAACGGCCACGAGATGTTGCCGCTGGTCGGGAAGCTGAACAGGATCATCAGCACGATCACCCAGAACACGGCGATGACCGCTACGGGCTTCGACCAGCGGCCGAGGCTCCAGACGCGGTGCGTCCGCCATTCCTCCGTGACCACGCCGAGATAGATGCAGATCCCGTACGCGGCGTACAGGAAGATCGTTGAGATGGCGGTGACGACGACGATCGCCGTGCCCGTCCCGACGATGAACGCGGCCACCGTGAACAGCCAGCTGATCACGACGATCCCGATCAGGGCGTTGGCCGGCGTCCGGTAGCGGTGGGAGACCTTCTTGAGCCAGCCGCTGCCGGGGACCCCGTCGTCACGGCTGAACGCGAACAGCATCCGGCCGGCGGAGGCAACGGATGACAGGCCGCAGAAGGCCATCGCGATGGCGATGCCGGCGGCAAGGACATCGCCGATCTGGCCGAGGTTGTAGTTGAGGATCTCGATCACGGCGACGCCGCCGCCGAAGTAGTACTGGCTGGCCGTGGGCAGCGTCGTGTCGTCCAGCACGGCCGGGAACAGCGTGCTCAGGTCCGGCAGGTGCAGGGTCAGCGCGATCAGGAACAGGTAGCCGAAGACGGCGGACACGGCCACCGAGAGGAAGATCCCCCAGGCGGACGCCATGCGGGCTCCGACCGTCTCCTCCGCCACGTGCGCGGACGCGTCGTACCCCGTGTAGGTCCAGTTCGCCTGCAGCAGGGAGAAGAAGAACGCCAGCACGATCGGGTAGCTGATCGCCGGCCCATACGAGAGGTTGACGATCCCCAGATCGTTGTTCCACGACCCCGCGGTGTCCAGCGGCTGGATCGCGCCGAAGGTCAGCCCGGACTCGTCCGGCTTGCCGGTGACGAAGATCAGGACGACGACGGCGAGCACGATGACGATGTGCCACCACACGCTGACCTGGTTGAGCAGCGCGACCAGGTTGATGCCGCCGATGTTCAGGGCCAGCTGGACGAGCATCAGGACGCCCATCGTCACCAGCTGGCCGTTGAGCACGCCGGGGATGATCTCGGTCGTGTTGACGTCGAAGCCGACGACCCGGTTGATGATCGTGCCGTTGAGGAACGCCGCGGCCGCGTAGTTGATGCCGGCCACGATGGCGAACTGGCCGATCAGGTTGAACCACGCGGTCCACCAGCCCCAGTTCTTGTTCTTCATCTTGGAGGCCCAGTAGTACAGGCCTCCGGCCGTCGGGTAGGCGGACGCGATCTCCGACATCGAGGCCGCGATCGCGAGCACGAAGATGGTCACCAGCGGCCAGCCGAGCACGACGGCGGCGGTGCCCGCCCAGGCCAGGCCGTAGTCGTACAGGATGACCGCGCCGGTCAGGATCGAGATGATCGAGAAGCTGATCGCGAAGTTGCTGAACCCGCCCATGGTGCGGAACAGCTCCTGCGCGTAACCCAGCCCATGCAGATCGCGGACGTCCTGGCGGATGACGTCCTCGCGGGATCGCCCTTGGGTCATCGAATCCTCCCTCGCGATCGGGTCTCGCGACCGAGCCCCGATCCCTCCTCCTGGCGCCCGCTGCCTCCGTGCGCGGGCGGCTCGAGCCGGCGGCAGGCAATCGCAACGGTCCGCGGCTCACGTGCGAACGGCGCGCTACGCGCCCAGGAACGAGACGGCCGGGTCGGTCGCACGCCCTCCTTCCCACGCGCGCTCGCCCTGCGACAGGGATGGCGAACCGGGCTGTCCGCTCAGGATCCCCGATCGATTGCGGGACTATACGTAACGGCGGCGCGCATCGTAACCCCCCAATTTCACCGCACGGATATGGGGCGCATCGGCATGCGAATCGCCGCCCTCGCGGCCGCTAGTAGATGAACGTCGTATCCGAGGGGAACGTGAACGCCAGGGCAGCCGCCGACAGCGGCGCATCCGGCTCGAAGCTGGTCACGACCGCGTCCCGGGTGAGCTGCCCGCCGACCGATTCCTCCAGGTGCAGGATCACGCCCTCCGCGCGGTCCACGGCGATCCGGATCCGGAAGTCCGGGCGGTCCCCGGTTCGCCCGATCGTCCGGGGATGGTCGCACTCGAGCACGATCGCCTCACGGCCGGCGACGACCGTGGTCCCGGTCACCGCGCACGCCCCGGTGCCCAGCACGTTCTGGCAGTAGCCGCCGGGGTGGACGAACAGCTCCGGCAGCGATTCGGCCTGGAGCGGCGTCACCGGGGCGTAGAGGCGCGAGCGCCCGGGCAGGTCCTCGGCGTCCACCACGCCCCGCACGATCACGCGCGCCGGTCGCCGCGTCCCCACCTTGCGCGAGGAGACATAGGTGCGCACGGTGGTCCCGTCCGACACCCACGCCTCGTAGCCGCCCGCCGTGCCCCCACCCGGGAACGCGGTCAGCACCTTGGCCTCGCCCGGGTGGCGCAGCGCCACGGTGACCTGGGCGACGTCCTCGCCGCGGGCCGTCCAGCGGCGATCGTCGATGCGCATCCGGAGCGTGTCGAACCGCAGCTCCGCGTCGCGCATGAACGTGAACAGCTCCTCCACGCCGGGGAGCGCGTCGCGCAGGGCGGCGATCTCGGGGCTGCGACGGCCGGAGGCGGGGACGGGGAGGGACCCGGCGCGGTCCCAGGAGGTCGAAGCGGACATCGGGCGGATTGTAGCGGCCGGGAGGGCGCGCGCGGCAACAGGCGCGCGCGGCAACGTTCTGCCCGCGGCAGACCTCCGATCCGGCTTCGAACCGCCGGGCTCCGAGGTTCGGTCCCGTCCCAGCCTTCGGGACTCCGACGTTCGATCCCGGCCCCCGGCCCTCGCGCACGGGCCTCGCCGCAGGATTTCACCTCATCGGCCAGTGGAAACCTGCCGGTGGGCGTGATGACGATGCCACCATGGCGAGCGGTTCGACACGGCAACGGCAGGCCGCTTGACGAGCCGGCCGCGACCGGGTTCCCTGACACCGATGCGCGCGACCGCCATGCTCCTCCTCGCTGCGCTCCTGGCCGCGCTCGCCGGCTGCGGTGCCGGCGGCACGGACGCGCCGTTCACCGGCGCCTCGGTCACGCTCCGCGCGGTCGGCATCGCGTGGGAGCCCACGTCGCTGACGCTGCCCGCCGGCACCCCGCTCCGGATCGTCCTCCAGAACGACGACGAGGGGATCCCGCACAACGTGCGCGTCTTTCAGGGCGAGCGGACGTTCGGCACCAGCCCGACCGTGACGGGCATCGAGACCACGGAGGTCCGCTTCGGGCCCCTGACCGCTGCGCGCTACCAGTTCGTCTGCGACGTGCACCCGAACATGATCGGGACGCTGGTCGTGACCCCGTAGGGGAGAGCTGCGCGGTGCGCCCGGCGCCCGAACGGGCGCGTTGTGGGACGGATCGGCCGCCCGGCGCCGCGTTCGTTGCGGGGGATGCAGGCCACGCGTATCAGACGAGTCGCGCGGCGCCCGGTGCGTTGCGCCATGCGCCCGTTGGATCTCCCGGCGATCGGAAGACGACCGGGACGGGCCTCGTGCCCTCCCGTCAGCCCCCGCCGGGTCCGCCCAACCCGGGCTCGGTCATCTTGGCGGGGTCCAGCAGCTCGTCCAGCCTGTCGGGCGCCATGCCCTTCTCCAGGGCGAGCTCCCGGATCGTGCGCCCGGTCTTGAACCCCTCCTTGGCCATCGCGGCGGCCGCGTCGTAGCCGATCTCCGGGGCCAGCGCCGTCGCCAGCATCAACCCCTGCTCGACAAGCTTCGGCCCGCGATCGGTGGCGGTCAGGCCCTCGACCAGCCTGACCCGGAAGTTGCGCGCGGACGCGGCCAGCAGCGAGATCGACTCCAGCAGCGCCTGCGAGGTCACCGGCATCATCACGTTGAGCTCGAGGAACGAGCCGGTCTGGCCGAACGCGACGGTGGCGTCGTTGCCGATCACGCGGGCGACGACCATCGTCAGGCTTTCCACGATGACCGGGTTCACCTTGCCGGGCATGATCGAGGATCCGGGCTGGGTCTCCGGCAGCGCCAGCTCCGCGATGCCGGCGCGCGGCCCCATCCCCATCAGCCGGATGTCGGACGCGATCTTCCACAGCCCGAGGGCGATCGTCCGAAGGCCACCGTGGGCGGCGATCGCGGCGTCCAGCGTCGCCTGGGCGTGGAAGTGGTTGGGCGCCTCGCGGACCTGGAGACCCGTCATCTCGGACAGGTGCATGCAGGCGCGCGCCGCGTATTCGGGATGGGCGTTGATCCCGGTCCCCACCGCCGTCCCGCCGAGAGGCACGACCAGCAGCTCGTCGCGGGCGGCCTGGGCGCGCCGGATGGCCTCCTCCACCTGGCCCGCGTAGCCCGCGAACTCCTGGCCCAGGCGGATCGGGGTGGCGTCCTGGAGGTGGGTCCGGCCGGTCTTGACGATGTCCCAGAACGCGTCCGCCTTCTCGGCCAGCGCGCCCTGCAGATCGATCAGGGCCGGGATCAGCTCCTCCTCGATGGCGATCGCGCCCGACAGCTGGAGCGCCGTGGGGATCGTGTCGTTGGAGCTCTGGCACTTGTTGACGTCGTCGTTGGGGTGGACCTTCGCGCCGCCGAGTCGGGCTGATGCGAGGTGGCTGATCACCTCGTTCATGTTGGTGTTGGTCGAGGTGCCCGAGCCGGTCTGGTAGACATCGATCGGGAAGTGCGCGTCGTACCCGCCCTCGGCGACCTCTCGCGCGGCCGCGGCGATCGCACCTGCCTTCGATGAATCCAGCAGGCCCAGGCCCGCGTTCGTCTCGGCGGCGGCCTGCTTCACCAGCGCGAGCGCACGCAGGAAGCGGCGGGGCATGCGCTGGCCGGAGATCGGGAAGTTGAGGACGGCGCGCTGGGTGGAGGCGCCGTAGAGGGCGTCAGCCGGGACCTCCATCTCGCCCATGGAGTCCCGCTCGATCCGGGTGGCCGGGGTGGCGGTGGTGTCGGTGTCCATGGGGTCGATGGTACGGCGGGGGTGCCGGCGACGGAATGGGCCGGATGGCCCGAGCACCACGAGGTGGGCGGTCGCCGCTTTCTGCCATCGGCCCCGGCCGGGTCCCCGGCCCCGGCCCGGTCCGCGCCCCGGTCCCCGGCCCCGGCCCGGTCCGGTCCCCGGCCCGGCCCCCGGCCCCAATCTGATGCACGGTGCCTCCGACGTTCGGGGCGTCGATGGCGTTTCAGTCCTTGCGCTCGCCGGACCGGGCCTCGCCGTAGGTCCGCCGGCGGAGGCCCAGGAGGACCGCCGCCTGCTCCGGTCCGGACACGCCCATCCGGCCCAGCGCCGCGCGGGCCAGCTCCAGGGCGGCCTCGACCTCCGGGTCGGCCACCCGGGTCACCCCCGCCGCGAACAGCGGTTCGGTCTCCCGCCGCCCGCGTGCCCGGGAGACCACCGGCAGTCGCGGGTTGGCCGCCAGTGCGCGCTCCACCGCCAGACGCGCCGCGAGGGGATCGCCGATCGCCACGACCAGCACCCTGGCCCGATCCAGTCCGCAGCGGGCAAGGATGGCCGGGCTCGCCGCGTCCCCGAACAGCGTGGCTGCCCCAAGCCGGGCGACCTCGTCGAGCCGCTGCTGGTCGCGGTCCACCACCACGCACCGGAACCCGCGGGCCCGGACGGCCCGCACGACGACGGTGCCCACGCGACCTGCCCCCAGGACCACGATCGGCGTGCGCTCCTGCTCGCCGTCGGCGCTCTCGGCCATGGCCTGCTCGCCCCGGGCCGTGGGGGCGGCACCCTCCACCGGGGCCGTGACGCCGAGCGCCCGCGCGTGCTCCAGCCGCAGCACCAGTCGGACGGCGGCCGTGACCAGCAGCGGCGTCGCCACGATGCTCACCACCGCGGTGGCGAGCACGAGGTTGTACCCGCGGGCGTCGAGCAGGCCCAGCCGCAGCGCCCGCTCCGCGATGAGGAAGCTGAACTCGCCGACCTGGGCGACCGTGGCTCCCAGCAGGATCGCGCTGCGGAGCGGCATGCCGAGCAGCCTGCCGGCCACCGCGCTAATGGTCGCCTTCGCGCCCACCGCAACCACCACCAGGACGAGGAGGGCCGGGATGTCGGCCAAGAGCGCCGACGGGTCGAGGAGCATCCCAACCGACACGAAGAACAGGACGGCGAACAGATCGCGGAACGGGATCACGGCGCCTGCCGCCTGGTGCGACTGGTCCGACTCGGACACGATCAGCCCGGCGACGAACGCGCCGAGGGCAAGCGAAAGCCCGAACACCGCGCTGGACAGGAACGCCGTCAGCAGCGCGGTCGCGAACACCACCAGCAGGAACAGCTCCGGCGAGCCGATGCGGCCGACCGTCCGCAGCAGCCACGGCAGCAGCCGCGCGCCAACCAGGTAGGCGAGCGCGAGGAACGCCGCCGTCCGGACCAGGGCCAGTCCGAGCGGCCCGATGGGATCCGCGCCGGCGAGGGGCGGGAGCATCGCGATGAGCACGATCGCAGCGATGTCCTGGACGATCATCCAGCCGATCGCCACCCGTCCGTGGAGGCTGTCGAATTCGCCCCGCTCGATGAGGATCTTGAGCACGACGAGCGTGGAGCTGATGGAGACGGCCCCGCCGATCACGATGGCGGCGGCCGGTGGGAAGCCCAGCGGCAGGGCAACCAGCGCCCCGATCGCGCCGACCGCCAGGACCTGGGCCGTCGTGCCCGGGACGGCCACGGAGCGAACCCGGGCGAGGCCTTTGAGCGAGAACTCCACGCCCAGCGCGAACAGCAGGAGGATCACCCCGAGCTCTGCCAGCTCCGCGATCCGCTCCACGTCCCCGACGAACCCTGGCGTGAACGGCCCGATCACGACGCCCGCGGCGATGTACCCGACGATCGGCGGCTGCCGCAGGCGCGCGGCGATGACGCCGCCCACCAGGGCGAGCGAGAGCGCGACGCCGAGCTCGAGGATGAACGCGAGCTCGGGCGTGAAGTCGACCTGGAACACGTCGAGGTCCGGCATCTGCCGCCATTATCGGGGCAGGGCCGAGTCCGGCCGAAGGGCGACGGGCCGTATGCTGCCCGGGTGAACGTCTCCACCGTCGACTTCCGGACCGTGATCGGCCAGTTCGCGACCGGCGTGACCGTGGTCACGACGCTGGACGGCGAGCGGCCGCAGGGCATCACGGTCAATGCCCTGTCCTCCGTGAGCCTCGACCCACCCCTGGTCATGATCGCCCTCGGCCGCCGGCGGGTCATCGTGCCCGCCATCGAGGCGACCGGCCGGTACGCGGTCAACGTCCTTGACGAGGAGCAGCAGTGGCTGTCGGACTGCTTCGCGGGCGCCAACGTGACGCCCAGCCGCGAGGCGTTCTGCGGGGCGGCCTGGCACGCCGGCGAGACGGGCCTGCCGCTGCTCGACGGCGCGATCGCCGCAATGGAATGCGCCGTCCAGGAGCGCTTCGAGGTCGGCGATCACCTGCTGTTCGTGGCCCGTGTCGAGGCGCTCAGCCTGGAGCACCCGGACGCGCCGCCGCTCCTCTACCACCGGCGGCGGTACCTGCGGATCGAGCGGGCGACGACGGCGCGCGTCGCCGGCAAGCCGGAGTCACCGGCCGGCTGAGGATGCGTGGCGGACCCGCGCGGCAGGTCTGGCGGTGCTCCCGGGCGACCTATCCGCCGACGGTCACCTGGGCCACGTTGCTGGACCCGACCAGCAGCTTGCCCGCCTCGGAGACGAGGATCGCCTCGACGCGCACGTGCCAGGTGCCCGGCTCCAGCGGGACGAACGCCCAGCCGGTGCCCTGGCCGCCGACCGCCATCGCCCCGTCGCGATCGCCGAGGTAGCTGGGATCGGGGTTGGTGGCCGACCACGAGACCTTGTAGTAGGTGAAGCAGGCGCCGGGGCCGCCGTACGGATCCCAGGTGGCGTCGATCCCGCCCGCGACGGGCGTCGCGCCGAAGGGCCCGAGGCCCGCCACCGGCTTGCCCCTCGCCATCACGGCCGCCGAGGCGGCGATCGACCGATCTTCCGCGTCCCACGCGATGGCGCGGTACCAGGCAGTGGTGCCGGCACCCAGCGACCCGTCCGCATACCAGGTGGCGGCCCGGTCCTTGGTGAAGGAGCCGTCGAGCGCCAGGACACCACCGGGGGGCGGGTACGAGGCCGGCACCGGGAAGCTCTCCGCCGACCGGAGCACGACGTAGTGGTGGAAGCCGGCCCCGTCGAACGCGGACCAGTCGAGGAACGCGGTGCCGGCGCAGGCGGTGACATCCAGCGCGAGCGAGCCCAGCACCGGTGCGGTGGGCTTGGGAGTGACCTTGGGGGTCGGCCTGGGCGTCGGCTTCGGCGTCGGCCGGGGGGTCGGCCGGGGGGTCGGCCTGGGCGTCGCCGCGGGCGCGGGCGTGGACGCGGGCATGAGCGTCGGCGCGGAGGTGATCGACGGCGCGATCGGCACGACCGTGGGTGACGCCCCGATCGGCGTGGCAGGGGCGGGGGAGATCGCAGCTGGCGTCGCCGGCGCGCCGGTCGGGGCGACCGCGGCCGTGAGCCAGCCGACGCCGAACCCGGCCTCGAGGTCCCGGCGTGCGTTGGCGAGGATCCACGGGTCCGCGAGGTCTCCGGCCCCGACCGGGTCGAGGACGACGTCCGCGGAGCCGCCGGTGAGGGTCACGGTGACGCGGCGTCCCTCCGGCACCCGCAGCGCCACGTCCGGACCCTCGACGCGGACGGCGTGCTCGGCGGTCACCAGGCGGACCTGCTCGGTCCCGCCGGGTCCCGCGACCCGGGCGAGGTCGAACGCCGTTCCGAGCGCGGTCCAGGCGAGGCCCCCGGTGGTCACGACGTATCCATCGCCGTCGGACGGGACGACCCGGTGCCACGCCCGGCCGGCCACGTGGTCGAGCCGGACGCCGTCGCGCAGCTCCGCGATGTGGATGGTCGCGCCGCCGTCGAGACGGGCGAGGCTGCCGCCGAGGCGGAGCGTGGCGTCGCCGCCGGCTGCCACGGACACGGTGTCGCCGGCCAGGAGGGCCGCACCGGCCGCGAGAGGGATCGTGGCTCCGTCGCGGATCAGCGAGGCGCCGGTGGCGGCCGTCACGCGGGACTCCAGCGGTGCGGTGAACAGCCGGTCCGGACCCAGGCCGAGCACCGCCACCACGATCGCCGCGGCGACGGCGAGGGCCGTCCAGCGCGGCGCCGGGAGGATGGTCGGGGTTCGCCGGGTGACGCGGGACCGGACGGACAGCGGTGCGTGATCCATCGGGCCGGCGGTGCCGTGGATCGCGGCGGCGGCTCCGGATCCGGCGTGCAGGTCGGCGGCGGGCACGGCCACCGCGGCGACCGGCACGGGTGCCGCGGCCAGGTCGGCGAGGAGGCGGCTCCGCAGCCCGCCCGCGAACCCGGGAGACGGGCGGTCGCGGCCGTCACGCCGGTGCGCGGCGCCCGCCCGTCCGGCGGCCCGCCGCAGCTCGGCATCCAGCGTCGCCAGCTCCGGGTCCGGGTCGAACCGCTCGCTCCCGAACGGCACGACGTCGCCGCACAGGGCCACCGGCTCAGGGCGCAGCCCGGGCATCCGGTCGTCAGGCGACATCGGCCGCCTCCCGCTCCAGCAGGCCCCGGAGGCTCGCCAGCGCCCGATGCAGGCGGACCGCGGCGGTGCCGCGCGTGCAGCCCAGGGCCGCGGCCAGGTGCTCTCCCTCCAGCCCGTCCAGGTACCGCAGCACGATGACCCGGCGCGATGCCTCGGGAAGCTCCGCCAGGGCCCGCGCCAGCGCGTCCCGCTCGATGGCCGCCGTGAAGGCAGCGACCGCCCGCTCATCCGCGATGCCCGCCTCGCGGTCGGGATTCGTGTCCGCGCCATCGGCCGCCCGGACCCCCGGGGGCACGAACCGCCGACCCCGGCGGACGTGGTCCACCACGGCGTTGCCGGCGACCCGGTACAGCCAGCCCCCGAACGACTCGTTGCGGAAGCTCCCGGACCGGATCACGGCCAGCGCCCGCTCGAACGCCGTCGCCGTCACGTCCTCGGCCACGGATCGCTCCTCCACCCGGCGGACCACGTAGCCGTAGATCCGGGGCAGGTAGAAGTCGTACAGCTCCGCGAAGGCCGACGGGTCCCCGGACGCGCGCTCGACCAACGCCCGTTCACGCGCAGGGTCCATCCGGGAGGCATCGCGGAGCTCCATCGACACGCATGCTGCGGAGCGGGGCCCGGGCGGACCATCGGCCAGCCGTACCAGCGTGGCCGGGACCACCCGGGCGCCCGATCCCTGGGCTACCAGCCGCGGCCGCCGACCGGCCACGACGTCGTCGGGGTCACGGGACGGTGACCTCGATCACCCGCGTCTGGCCCAGCACGACCTTCTGGTCGTTCCAGCGGCCGATCGCCTGGACGCGGTAGAACCAGGTCTGGCCGGACGCCACCTCGCCGTCCTCGAACGCGCTGTTGCCGGCGTTCTCGATCACGGCGATCAGCTGCGTGCCGTCCGTCCACGGCAGGTACGAGGGGTTGGACGACTGCGACCGGACGACCTTGTAGTACACGAAGCCGTCGCTGGCGCAGGACTCCCAGTCCAGGAGCACGCCGCCGCCGCCGCCGGCTGTCGCCTCGAACGAGAGCGAGACCGGGTCGGGCGGAGGCTCCGGGGTCGGGGTTGTGATCGCCTTGGCGCCGGACGCCGCGAGGATCTTGTACCCGTCGGCGGTCTTGTCCAGGCAGAACACTCGGTACCAGAGCTTGCGGCCGCCGGGCGCGTCCGCGTCCTTGAACGCGGTCTGCTCGCGGTCGCCGATCGCCGCCACGATGGCGTCGTTGTCGCCCGCCGGCCAGGTCACCGTCGAGTCCTTGGACCGCAGCACCTTGTACAGGTCAAAGCGGTCGCTGGAGCAGGCGGACCAGTCCAGGTAGGGGTGGTCGGCCTTGAGCGACAGCGACAGCGAGAGGGTGCCGGGCTCCGCGTCCGGCTTGCCCGTGGGCTCGGGGGCCGGCTTCTCGATGAACGCGGTGTCGATGGTGGACTTGCAGGCGACCGCGAGGCCGCCGTCGTGCTCGACCAGGCCGAACACGCGGTACCAGAGCCGCTTGCCCTTCGGGGCGTCCGTGTCCACGACCCGCCGGGTTCCCCGGTCCGCGATCGCGGCGACCAGCGAATCGCCGTCGCCCTTGGGCCAGGAGACGCGCTCGTCGGTTGACCGGACCACCTTCCAGACGGCGAAGCCGTCCGGGTCGCATGCGGACCACTGGAGGACGACCCTGCCGTCGTTCGCCTTCGCGACGAGCTTGATCGCCTCGAGATCGCCCGGCTTCGGCGTCGCATCCGGTTTCGCGGTGACCTCGGGCTTCGCGGTCTCGTCCGGATTGGCGGCCTTGCCCGGCTGTTCGCCGTCGCCGGGCTTCGTCGCCGGCTCCTCGTCGTTGCTCCCGATTGCGCCGGCGCCATCGGGCTTGAAGGTCTCGGGCGCGTCCGTGCCCGCGTCTGCCTTGGGCGGGCTGTCTGGCGATGTGTCGTCGGCCGGCAGGAAGCCGCCCGCGCCGAACGCGAGGGCAGAGACGAGCAGCGCGCCCACGATGGCTCCCGGCAGCGACAGGCCGAACGGGCGTCCCCGCCCGGCCGAGCCGCCGCGGGTGGCCGTGGGAGCCAGGGGCCGGACCGAGTCCGCCTCGAACGGCCCGGCGCCATCCGGCTCGTGATCTGCGTGACGGGTGCGATCCATGTGCCTCTCCCGGATGATGGGACCGCGATGCGCGGCCGATACGTCCAACGGGGGCAGAACGCCGGGGGGCGGTGGCGATTACCGGTCGCGGCAGGGCGATGGTCCCGGGCCGGGCCGTACTCCGGGTTGTGCGGGCGGGCAACGGGCATTCGCGGACTGGGCACAGACCGGCGGATGCCGGGCCGCGAGCCAGCGTTCCCGTGCCACAATCGGCGCATGGCCAGAGACCCGCACCGACCCCTTCGCGAGGCCTGGATCGTCGATGCCGTGCGCACCCCCATCGGGCGCTACGGCGGCGCCCTCGCCTCCGTCCGCCCGGACGACCTCGCCGCGCTGGTGATCCGCGCGATCGTGCATCGGTCCGGGATCGACCCGGCCCTCATCGAGGACGTGATCCTCGGCTGTGCCAACCAGGCAGGCGAGGACAACCGCAACGTGGCCCGGATGGCCGCGCTGCTCGCCGGGCTGCCGGTGGAGGTGGCCGGCCAGACGGTCAATCGCCTCTGCGGGTCCGGCCTGCAGGCGGTCAACGCGGCGGCCCACGCGATCGCGGCCGGTGACGGCGAGGTGTTCGTCGCCGGCGGCGTGGAATCCATGACCCGGGCGCCGTACGTGATGCTCAAGCCCGAGGGCGCCTACGACCGCGGCGCCCGGACGATGGAGGACACGACGCTCGGCTGGCGCTTCATCAACCCGCGCATGCAGGCGGTGTACCCGCCCATCTCCCTGGGCGAGACCGCGGAACGCGTGGCCGAGCAGTGGTCCATCCAGCGCGAGCGGCAGGACGCGTTCGCGCTGGAGAGCCAGCGGCGGGCGGTGGCGGCGATCGAGGCGGGCCGGTTCGACGCCCAGCTGGTCCCGGTGAGCGTGCCGGGGCGCAAGGGTGCCGTGACCGTCGTGGACCGGGACGAGCATCCGCGGCCGGACTCGACCGCCGAGGCCCTCGCGGCGCTCAAGCCGGCCTTTGCGGCCGGGGGCTCGGTCACGGCGGGCAACAGTTCCGGGATCAACGACGGGGCATCGGCGCTGCTGGTCGTGGAGGCGGAGCGGGCGCTGGCGCTGGGCCTTCGGCCGATGGCGCGGATCGTGGCCACGGCGGTCGCCGGGGTGCACCCCGACGTGATGGGCGATCGGGCCCGTGCCGGCCGTGCGCAAGGTACTCGGACGGGCCGGGATCGCCGTGGCGGACCTGGACGTGATCGAGATCAACGAGGCCTTCGCGAGCCAGTCGGTCGCCTGTTCGGACGAGCTGGGGCTGGACCCGGCGCGCGTGAACCCCAACGGCGGCGCGATCGCCCTCGGGCACCCGCTGGGCGCGTCCGGCGCGCGCCTCGTCACGATGCTGGTCCACGAGCTGGCCCGCACCGGCGGCCGCTACGGCCTGGCCACGATGTGCGTCGGCGTTGGGCAGGGGATCGCCACCGTCGTGGAGCGGGTCGAGGGGTAGTGCCCGGGCCTTCGTGCCGTCCGGCCCCCGGGACCGGGCCCGCCGCCAGTTGCCCGGTCCGCAACGCCCCAGCTTTGGGCCTCGTGGGTACCAGGTCCCCGGACCATCCCGCCGCCCCGCAGCCACGCAACCCCGGAACCGGCACCGAGTCAACCGGCACCGAGTCAGAGCACGACTGGTCGACGCGACGCGGCGCGACGATTCCCGTTGCGGCGCTCCGCGGAGGTGACAGAACGCCGGCTGAGCGACCGAATGTCAGCAATCGGTAGCGAACGAGCCTGATCCCGTGCCGATGGCCGGACGAGCAATCGTGCTTGGACTACGTGCCGGTTTCCGGGGCGGTGAGGCGGGACGGAGCCCTGCGAGGCCGTCCACCCGACGACCCCGCAGGCAGCCTGGCGCCGATTTCGGCGGGGATGCTGGACGAAATCCGTTGACCTGCGTACGATCGTCGCGCTGCCGGGCTGGAGCCGGAGCCGGCGCCCCTGATAGGAGATCCCCCGTCATGCTCGACACCACCCAGACGACGATCGTCTCGCTCACCGATGCTGCCGCGGCGAAGCTGGCCGAGCTGACGAAGGACGAGACGAGCCCCGAGATCGGGCTGCGCGTGTACGTCTACTCGGGCGGCTGCTCCGGCTACAAGTACGGGATGATGCTCGAGGACCAGCCGACGGCGGACGACAACGTCCTGTCCGCGAACGGCGTCCGCGTGTACATCGACGCGAACAGCGTCCCGCTCATCAAGGGCAGCCAGATCGACTACGTGGACACCCTGATGGGCGCCGGCTTCACGGTCAACAACCCGAACGCCACCACGGGCTGCGGCTGTGGCAACAGCTTCCGCACGGAGGGCGACGCGGGCCAGGCCCGGAGCTGCGCTCACTGACGCCCTGACCCGGGCGCACGGCCCGCTCGCAATCCCCGCCCGAAGCCGCCGGCCGCCGGCGGCTTCGCCGTTTCCGCCTATGCTGGGTTGAGCGATGGAGATCCCGCTGTTCCCGCTCCACACGGTGCTCGCGCCGGGCATCGCGCTGCCGCTCCACGTGTTCGAGCCGCGCTACCGGGCGCTGGTCCGTCGCTGCCTGGACACGTCCACACCGTTCGGGGTCGTGCTGATCCGCGAGGGCAGCGAGGTCCTGCCCCCGGGCGATGACGAGCACGAGCTGTCCATCTCGGCAGTGGGAACCCTGGCCGAGATCCGCGAGGCGAGCCGCTTCTCCGATGGTCGCTGGCGCCTGCTCGTGGTGGGCGACCGGCGGTTCGTGGTGCGGGACGTCCACCCCGACCGGGAGGCCTACCTGGTCGCGGACGTGGACCTGCTGGAGGACGAGGTCGGCGACGCGACGGCGGCGAGGGCCCTGGTCAGGCGCGTCACCCGCCGGTTCGTGGACTACCTGCGCCTGCTCCAGCCGCGCGATGGCGAGGCGGCCGAGCCGATCGACGTCCAGGTCGAGGTCGAGGTCGAGGTCCCCGAGGACGCCGCGGCAGAGGCAGCGGGCGGCGGCCCTGCGGAGCTGGTGACCGCCCTGGACATCCCGGATGACCCGTCCATGCTGTCCTTCCTGCTCACCGGGATCGTCCAGGTGGAGCCGGACCGGCGCCAGGAGCTGCTGGAGGCGGCGACGGCCGAGGAGCGCCTGCGGGAGCTGGACGCGCTGCTCGACCGCGAGCTGCTGCTGTTGGGGAGGCGGCTGGCGCCGTTCACGCCCGGCCGCAGCTCGGTGGCGGACGGGCGCAACTGAGCGCCGGCCACGCTACGCGGCGGCCGCCAGTTGCCGCCGCGCCACGACGAGCGTGACGATCGGGATCACGAGGAGCACCCCGCCGACGACGGCGAGGGTCGGGTAGCCGGCCATCTCCAGGAGCAGGCCGGAGGTGAGGCCTGCGGCGGCGCTGGACATCCACACGAGCATGTCGGACGCGCCCTGGAGCCGGATGCGCTCGGCCAGCGTCGCCCCGCCGGCCAGGAGGCTGCTGCCGGCGACGAACGAGAGATTCCAGCCGTAGCCCAGGAGGAACAGCGCCAGCGACAGCACGGGGATGCCCGTCTCGGCGACCGCGGCCAGCACCGCGGACAGGAACAGGACGGCGAACCCGGCCGTCATCACGGGCACGGCCCCGAAGCGCCCGACGAGCCGGCCTGACAGGGGCGACAGGGCGAACATCCCCAGCGTGTGTGCGCTGATGACGAAGCCCACGGTTGCCAGGGGCTCGCCCATGTCGTGAACGTGCACCGGGGTCATGGTCATGATCAGGACCATCACCACCTGGGCGGCGACGAGGCCGATCACGGCCACCCGGACGCGGATCGGCGACAGGATGGCCAGGCTCCAGCCGGTCACCCGCCCCGTGGGTCGCTCCGGGGCGGGTGCGGTGCGGACCCAGATGGCGGTCACCAGCAGGGTCAGCGCGAACCCGACCAGGGTGATGGCCATGCCGCCCTGGAGGGCCGGATGGCCGAGCGCCTCGGCGGCGGCGCCGGCCGGTTGGAGCAGGTTGGGGCCGAGGATGGCGCCGGCCGTGCTGCCCCAGACCACGGTCCCCACCGCCGCGGCCCGGTGGGCCGGCGGGACGAGGTCCGCCGCGGCATAGCGGGACAGCTGGAGGGCGCCGTTGCCGAACCCGATCGCGATGCTGCCCGCGAGCAGCAGCGGGAACTGGCCTGCGGCGATCGCCGCCAGCGACAGCGCGGCCCCCGCGATCGCGATGGCGTAGCCGGCCAGCAGGCCCGGCCGGCGGCCGCGCCTGGCCATGAGGGCGGACAACAGCCCGACGGCGACGGCGGTGCCGATCGTGCCGAGGGCGCTCGGCAGCCCGGCCAGGCTGGCGTTGCCGGTGATCTGCCCCGCGGCCAGTGCCGCCACGGTGAACGAGGCGATGTAGGCGGTGCTCCCGAGCGCCGTCGCGGCCACGTAAGGCGCGAGCCGGCTGCGAGACGCGGCCGGCGTCGGACTCGGGGCAAGGGCGGGGGGCGGCACCCCGGGATGATAGCGGCCGGTCAGGCTGCGGCCGGCGCCACCTCCCGCGGTCCGCCGCGGGTCCGCCAGGTGGCCACCGCGAGCATCCCCGCCAGCGCGCCGCCCAGCCACAGGAGATGGACGGCCACCGCGGGCGCGAGCGCAGCTTCCCCGCCGGCGATCAGCACGCGGAACCCTTCCACCGCGTACGTCATCGGCAGCAGGGGGTGCAGCGCCCCGAAGAACGCGGGCGAGGCCTCGACCGGGAACCAGCCCCCGGAGGCCGCGACCTGGAGCGCGACGAACACCAGCGCCAGGAGCCAGCCACGCATGCCCAGCATGGCGACCAGCACCTGGGCGACCGCAACCGCCGTCACGGCCACCAGGATCGCGAACGCGAACAGCTCCGGGAGGCGGGCGATCTCGATGCCTGAGCCGAGCGCCAGGACCGCGACCATGAGCACGGCCTGCGCGATGCCGATCGCCGCACCGGCCAGGAACCCGGCCAGCGCCGCGGACCAGCGCCGCTGCCGACGGGCCGTCGCGACGAACGGGGGCAGCACGAGGTACGCCGCCAGCGCCCCCACCCACAGCGCGATCGCCATGAACAAGGGCGCCAGGCCGGCTCCCGTCGTCCCCAGGGCGTTGAGCCGCGTGGACTCGACGTCCACGGGGTTCGCCACCACGCCGCCGAGGGTCTGCCGGTCCGTCTTCGACCAGGTGGGGATCGCGGCGGCATCGCCCTTCAGCGCGTCCGCCAGGTCCGACGCATCGTCCGCCACCGACCGTCCGTCCTCCGCGAGGCCGTCGGCCTCCGCCTGGACCAGCCGCCCGGCGTCCACGACCTCGTCCACGACGCCCGCCAGCTCCGAAGCGCCGTCCGCGGCCTCCGACGTGCCGCCCGCGATCCGGGCCGCGCCATCGGCGGTCAGGCCCGCCCCGGAGGCGAGCGCATCGGCACCGTTCGCGAGCTGCGCCATGCCGCGTGCATACGCCGACAGACCGTCGGCGAGGTCGCCCGCGCCGGACGCGAGGTCCGAGACCCCATCGGCCAGGGCCGGCATCCCGGCGGCGAGCCCGGTGGCGCCCTGCTCGACGAGCCCGGCCGCATCCTGGAGGGACAGCGGCGCGGGCGGGACAGGCTGGGTGATCCCGTCGTGAAGCTGGTGGGCCCCCGCGGTGGCGCCGCTGATGCCGGCCTGGAGCCCGTCGATCATGCCCGGCAGCTGGTCCGCGTAGGCGTTCGCTTCGCCTGCTTCCGCGGCGAGGTTCGCGCTCTGCGTGGCGAGTGCCTCCGCGTCGGTGGCCAACGTCCCGACCCTGGCGCACAGCTCGGGGGTTCCGCCGAGGGTGGCGCACTCGGCCAGGAGCGTGCCCGCCTCCGTCGCGAGGCCGCCGGCCTGGCTCGCCCTGTCGAGGGCATGCCCGGCGACGCTGCCCGTCCTCGGCAGGACCTCTGCGCTCACGAAGCCGCCGACCTGCGATGCCCCCACCCCGAGGGGAACGAGCGCCTGGTCGATGTAGTCCCCGAGGCCCCCAGCGGTCGCGTCGACACCGGCCGCGACACCGGCCGCGGCTTCGGCCAGCTGCTGCGTCTGCCCGGGAAGCTCGTCGACTCCCGGGAGACCGGCGGTGCCCGAGTACAGCGTGTCGAGGCCGCCGGCCAGGGACTCAGCCCCGGCCGCGAGCTGCGTGCTGCCGTCGGCCGCGGCCTGCGTGCCGCCACGCAGCTTCGAGGCGCCGGTGGCAATCTTGCGGGTCCCGATGGCGAGCTGGTCGATACCGGCGGCCAGCTTGTCGAAGCCGGCGCTGGCGTCGGACGTGCCCGAGGCCATCTCCTCCAGGCCGGTGACGAGCTCGCCCGCGACGCTGGACACGGTGCTCGCCCCCGATGCGAGGTCCGTGGACCCGGCCGCGACGCCGTCGGCGTCGGCAGCCGTCCCGGCCATCCGTCCCTGAGCGTTGGTCACGGACAGCAGCACGTCGTCGACGTACGCGGCGGTGACCTGCTCCGCCGCGGACAGCGCGATCGTGTCGCTGATCGAGCGCGCGATCGACCCCAGCAGGTAGCTCGTCGCGTCGTTGGTCTCCAGCTGGAGCTTGGCGCGCTGAGCCGCCGCGGTCGCCTCGCCGCCGGCGGCAGCGGCCCGGATCGTGGCGATCGTCCGGGAGAAGTCGGACGGGATGGTGAGCACCGCCCCGTAGCGGCCGTCCGTCAGCCCCTCCCGGGCCTCGGCCGCGTCGGCGACCTCGACCCAGGTGAAGGTGTCGGTCCCGGCGCCGGAGAGGAGCCCCCCGGCAAGGTCTTCGCCCAACCGCAGTCGCTGCTCCGTCCCGTCCGCGGACGTCACGGTTGCGCCCCGGTCCTCGTTGACGACGGCGGCCGTCACCCGGTCGATGTTGCCCGCCGTGTCGGCCAGCGACCAGGCCGCCAGGCCGGCGATCGCGACCGGCACGAGGACGACCATCGCGAGCGCGACGGCGAGGCGCCGCCGCGAGCGAGCCGGGGCCGCCGCCGTCGCCGTCGCCTCGACCGGCGCGCCCGCCTCCGGGACGGTCACGACGACCGGCCATGCGACGGCCCCGGCGACGCCCTTGCGGCCGAACGGCCACCAGGCGACGTCGCCGAACAGGGTCGTGATCGCCGGGACGAGGATGGAGCGCACGATGAAGGTGTCGATCAGGACGCCCAGTGCGACCGCGACGCCGACCTGGAACAGGACCGCGAGCTCCGCGGTCGCCATCGACCCGAAGGTGCCCGCCAGGATCAGCCCGGCGGACGTGATCACGGCGCCCGTCCGCCCGGAGGCGACGCGGATGCCCTCGCGGATCGGCCGCTTCTCGCTCTCCTCGCGGACGCGGCTCATCAGGAAGATGTTGTAGTCCGACCCCAGCGCCACCAGCAGCACGAACACCAGCAGGGGGAGGTAGAAGCTCACGCCCGCGTCGCCCTGGATCTCCTGGAAGTACCAGGCGGACAGCCCGAGCGCCGTCGCGCACGACAGCAGGACCGTCGCCACGAGATAGAGCGGCGCGACGAAGGCGCGCAGGAGGAGGACAAGGACCACGAGGATGCCGACGACGGTGATCACGCCGACGCGCTCGAAGTCGCGGCTCATCACGGTCTGGACGTCCGCGAAGTCGGCGGTCGCGCCGCCGAGGTAGGCCGCCGCCGAGGCGCCGAACGCGGCGCCGTCCGCCGAGACCGTCGCCTGCGCCCGGCGGATGCCGTCGAAGGCCCGCAGCGCGTAGGGGTCGTCGCTCGTGGTCACGTAGAAGCGGGTCGCGGTCCGGTCCCCGGACACGAACGCGTCCACCGCGTCCCGGACGTCCTCGCCCGTCTCGCCCGACAGCCCGACCGGCACGAACACGTCGTCGGACCGGTCGGCGAACACGGCCGCCAGGGCGGTCAGGTCGCCCGGCAGCGCGTCGAAGGTCGCGGTGACCTCCGCCTTGCGCTGCTTCGCCTCCTCGGTCCCGGCCAGGCTCTCGGGGAACAGCGTGGCGTCCGGCCGGTTGTCGTCGAACCACGTCGCCAGCCCGGAGAACGCCGACGACAGGTCGAGGGCGGCCGCGATCGACGTCTCCTTCTCGAGGCTCGCCGCGGCGCCCGTCGCGTCGTCGAACGCCTGGACAGCGCGGACCTCCGGGTACGCTACGGCCAGCTCGTCGAGGTAGTCGCCGAGGATGCCGGTGTCGGCGTCGTCGCCGCCCGCGGCCGCGGTCGGGGAGGTCATGGAGCGCGACAGCGTCCGCAGCTGGCCGGCCACGTCCGCGCTCTCGCGGGCCTGGTCGATGTGGTCGCGGGCCGTGTCGAGGCGCGCGGTCGCCGTGCGGTAGGCGGTGGTCACGGCGACGTCCGGGAAGGCCAGGCCCAGGAGACCCAGGTACTCGCGGGCCGTGTCCAGCCCCTCGGTCACGTCGTCCTCGAGCAGCGCCTCGCTGTCGGCGGCGTCCCCGGAGCCCGAGTCGTCCTCCGCCATCCCGTCGGCCATCTCGGCCAGCTGCTTCGACGGCCGCAGCCCGTCCGGCACCACGCCGTCGCCGTCCGGGGACACGAGGCTCGTGACCGTGGCCACGCCGTCGGTCCCGACGAGGTCCTGCGACAGGTCGCGGAGCCGGGCGAGCGACGCCGGCGACAGGATGTCCACGCCCGGTCCGGCATCGACGACGCCCGTGGCCTGGACCACCTTGCCCCGGCCCATGTGGCTGGCGATGTCGTCGAAGCCGGCGCGGGCGTCGGAATCGGACGGCAGCTCGGACAGGACGTCGAAGTTCGTCTCCATCGAGGTCACGTAGGTGGCGGGGATCGCGAGGGCGACCAGCAGCCCGAGGGTGACGATCCCGGGACGCTTCGACACGGCCTCCGCGAGGCGGGCGAAGAAGCCGCCCGGATCCCCCATCGCCGTTCCGCGGTGCAGCGGCCAGAACAGGTAGTGGCCGAAGATCGAGAGCAGGGCGGGCGTGAGCGTCAGCCCGGCGATCAGCGTCACGCCGATGGCGATCGCGAGCGCGGGCCCCATCGACTGGATCATCCCGAACTCGGCGAACGCCATGGACCCGAGCCCCACCATCACGGTCGCCGCGCTGGCGGTGATGACCGCCCCGATCCGCCGCACCGTGACGCGGGCGGCGTGGTGCCAGTTGTCGTGGGCGACCTCCTCGCGGTAGCGCGAGATGAGGAAGATCGCGTAGTCCGTGCCGACGCCGAAGATGAGCACGACGATGAACGTGTCGAGCAGCGACGAGATCTGCCAGCCGGCCGCGGCCAGGATTCCCAGCACGCCACGGGCCACGAGGAACGCCGCCCCGATCGTGATCAGCGGGACCAGCGCGGCCAGCGGGGCACGGTAGATGAGCAGCAGGATCACGATGACCAGCACGACCGTGACGGCCGTCGTGCTGTCGGTGCCCTTGACGACGGCGTCGAGGTAGTCCCCGCTGATGGCGGCCGCCCCCGTGACATGGGCGGCGAGGCCGGGACGGGCAGGCGCGTCGGCGGCGAGCTTGGCGCGAAGGGCGGTGACGATCTCCTGCGCCCCGCCGCTCGCGGTGGCGACGTCCAGGTTGACGCTCATCAGGTCGAGCCTGCCGTCCTCGCTGCGGAGCATCGACTCCAGCTCGGGCCGGCTCTCGGCGGTGGCGACCTCGGCCACGGAGTCGCGGATGACGGACGGCGTCCCGTCGCTCGCGAGCCAGGCCGCCAGCTCCTCGATGTAGGCGCGGTCCTCGACCGTGAGGCCGCTGTCGCGCGAGAACGACAGCGTCGCGGAGCTGGTCGAGGTGGAGCCGGGGAACGCCGCCTCCAGGGCCAGGCGGGCCTGGACGGCCGGCGCGGTCGCGGGCAGGAACTTCGACTGGTCGGTCATGCCCTCCTTGGCCAGCGAGGGCGCGAACAGGACGGAGCCCACCGCCCCCGCGATCCACAGCACGAGGATCGCGAACCGGTAGCGGAACGTGATGGAACCCAACCGCTCGAACATCGCTGCACCTGCTGGTCGGGACGCCGGCCGCGGGCGTGTCACGCCGCCGATACGACCGTGTACTGGATACGGTACCGTATTGAATACGGAGATGTATCGTTATCGTCCGGCGGGTGCGGGACGACGGACAGGGGAGAACGGCATGCCGGACACGAGGCCATCGGTCGCGGGATCACGGGCCCCGTCACGCCGACGCCAGGCCACCCGGGAGCGCGTGCTGGACGCCGCCCGGGATGTGTTCGCGGAGCGGGGCGTGTTCGGTGGCACGGTGGAGGACATCTGCGCCCGGGCCGGGTTCACCCGTGGCGCGTTCTACTCCAACTTCGCGGACAAGGACGACGTGCTGCGCGCGCTGGTCGCTCGTGAGCACGACCGGCTGCTCGCCTACCTGGACGCGGGCCTGGGCATGGTCGGGGAGGCCGCAGCGGCGGCCAGCGTGTCCGACGCGGACCCGGAGGCGACCATGGCCGCGATCGCGGACGGGCTGCTCCGATCCGTCCCGCTCGACCGGCAGTTCTTCCTCGTCCAGGCGGAGCTGGAGATCCACGCGCTCCGGGATCCGGCCGTGGCGGGTCTGCTCCGCGACGCGGATGCCGGCTTCCGTGAGCGGATCGCTGCCTTCCTGGCGCAGGGGCTCCGGGCGCTTGGCAGGGAGCTGACCGTGGACGCGCGAGATGCCTCGGACGTGGCCACGGCGATCGTCCAGCTCAGCCTCCGGCGCGCGCTGCTCGAGGGCGGCTCCGCTGCGAGCATCCACGGCGATGCGGCCGGCGCGGACCCGAGCGGGCTTGCCCGGGCCATGCTGCCGGCCGTCATGGTGGGTCTGACGCGCCCCGCCAGGGGCGCGTCCTGAGCTGATGGGCGCCCGGCCGGCGTCGGGCCGGCGGGCGAGGGGGTGGTGGTCCGGGAACCGTCGTCAGTGGCCGTTCGCGCAGTGCTCGCCACCCTGGCCCTGGCCCTGGCCCGGCGTGCCGACGGGCGGCAGCGGCAGGCCCTGCGGATTGTGGGCGAGGAGCGCCTCCTTGGCCATCCCGTTGTCGTTCGACGGGCTGCCGGCCGCGTCCGCGTGGCAGGCGGTGGCCGGCAGGCCCCCATGGTGGAACGCGAGCGCGGAGCCCGGCAGGGCGAGGGTGAGGGCGAGACCGAGGCCGATGGCGAGACGCTTCATGGTGTCCTCCTGCGTGGGGCTGGTGACCGTGATACGTCGGGACCCGGCAGGCGGATTTCCGGAACAGGCCCGGTCCGGCGTCGGGTGACCGGTCAGCGGGCCTCGAGGATCTCCCAGCCATGCTCGAGCGCGGCCCGCCGGAGAGCAGGATCGGGCGCGACCGCCACCGCCCGGTTCGCGAGGCGGAGGAGCGGAATGTCGCCGGCGGTGTCGCCGAAGGCCGCGACGATCTCGCGCCCGGCCGCTCGTTCGACGATCGCTGCCGCCTTGCGGTCGCCGCTCTGCGTGGGTGCAGCCAGGGCGCCGCTGGCGTGGCCGTCGCGCAGCTCGAGCTGCGTGCCGAGCGCGGCGTGGGCTCCGATGCGGCGGGCGAACGCATCGCCGACCTGCTGGTAGCTGCCGGTCGCGAGGAGCAGCTCGGCATTCGGACCCCCTGCGGCCGACGCGGCGGCGACGGCGTCGATCACCTCCTGGCGGCGCTGGGGCCACAGGTGGTGCTCGACGACCCATTCGCCCATGTCCGCCAGCTGCGTCCCGGTGAGGCCACGCAGCAACCCGGCCTGATCGCGGACCCAGCGTGCGCGGAACGCCTCCCGGTCGTACAGACCGGCCTTCACCAGCGCCACGACCGGCAGGCGGACGGGGAGGAACAGGCGCGCGGCGAGCGAGGCGTGGTGCGCCGAGACCCAGGCCTGGACGCCGCGCCAGGCCTCGGCCGAGGTGAGGGTCCCGTCCATGTCGCTGACGACGATCGGCGTGTGCATGCGCCGAGTATGCAGGGGGTCAGAGCTCGCCGATCAGGACCGGGGTGGATGCTCCATCCTCGGTCACGACGCTCACGCCGAACCGGCTGCCGGGCGAAAGCAGGTCTCGCGACCCGTAGCCGGATCCGACCCAGTGGCCGGTGGAGCCGCTGAGCGCCATCGACCCGATCGGCGTGCGAACGCCGTCCCGCTCCACCCAGCAGCGGTACGCCTGCCTGGGCTCGAGCGCCGGGAGCCCGGACGCGACCACCACCACCTCGTCGTCCGTCCAGGCGACCGTGCCGCCGGGGGAACCGTCCGCCGTTCGCAGGCCGGCGACCCTGTGGCCGGGATCCGCGAGGACCTCGCCCAGGGCGGCGGTCGTGGCCGCGAGGGCCGCGTTCTCGGCCCGGACCCGGTCGGCGGCTCCCGCCTGGAGCAGGCCGAGCCCGCCGGCCCCGACCGCGATGACCACCGCCGCTGCGGCGGCGAGCCACGGCACCGTTCGCCGGCGGCCCGGGATCGCATCCGCGGCACGGGGGGCGGGCACGCCCGAGTCACCTGCTTCGTTCGCGGCAATGGCCGCGCCTGCGGTGCCCTCTGCCGCGCTTGCGGCGACCGCAGCGAGCGTCCGCTCTCGGAGCGCCGCGGGTGGCGTCACGATCGCCTCGCCGTCGGTGCCACGGGTCGCCATCGCCGCCCACGTCCGGCGCATCGCGGCCAGCTCCGCCGCGCATGCAGCACAACCCGCGGCATGCGTCCGCAGCCCAGTGCCCGAGGGCGACGGATCCGTGTCGAGGTACGCCAGCCGGCCCGGCTCCAGCGCCAGGTCGGCGAGCTTCTCGATGGCTTCAGCGTGGTCCATCGCCGCCTCCCATCGCGCGGGCCGCCGACCAGGCTCCCGTGTCCGCCTCGTCCCCGGCGCCGCGTCCGGCTCGCAGCTCGGGCACGCCTTCGAGCGCCAATCGCAGCGTGCTCAGTCCTCGACGGGTCCTCGTCTTCACCGTGCCGATCGGCCAACCCAGCCGGGCGGCCACCTCGGCCTGCGTGAGCCCTTCGTCGTACGCCAGCTCAAGCGGCCGCCGCTCGAGGGGCGGCATTGCGTCCAGGGCGGCTCGCACCACGGCCCGCTCCCAGGCGCGCAGCGCCGCAGGCTCAGGTCCGGCGTCCGGCTGGGCAAGGCTGTCGAGCCCGCCGGCCATGAGTCGCTCGAGTCCGTCGTCCATCCCACCGTCCGGGGGCTCGCCGAAGCCGACCATGCGCGGCCGCCGCGCCGCTGCACGCAGCCGGTCGATCGCCCGGTTGCGGGCGATGCCGAGCAGCCAGCCCCGGACGCTGCCGACCGCCGGATCGTACTGTGCGGCGCGGCGCCAGGCTGCCAGGTAGGCATCCTGAACCGTCTCCTCGGTCGCTCCGAGGTCGCCCAGGAATCGGGCGACGGCGCCGTACACCACGGCCACGTGCCGGTCGTACACCATGGCGAACGCCGCCTGGTCTCCGGATGCCATCCGCGCCAGCAGCTCGGCGTCGGTCGGGTCCGGGCGCACCTCGTCCATCAGGCCGGCCGCCGGCCCGGGCGTCGGGCGCGCCGAGCCGCCCGCCGCGCTCGGCGGGACGAGATGGAGATGCGGCGGCTGCACCGCGCGTTCACCAGCCCATGGTCGCGTCGTGTCGGCTCCCCTGTCCACCCTTGCCCGTGGTCCGTCGTCCCCCGGCGGCTGCCGGTTCGACTCCGGCACCACCCAGTACGTCCGGAGCGCCCCGGCGGATCTCTCCCGACGGGGGGACGCTGGAGCGCTGGATCCGCGAGGCGCGGCCGAGGATGGACGTCGCCTGGCCCGCCTCGCGCTCAGCCCTCGGAGCTGAACCGCTCCTCCTGCCACGGGTCTGCGTCGTTGTGGTAGCCGTAGCGCTCCCAGAAGCCAGGCGCGTCGTGGGCCAGGAACTCCAGGCCGCGGAGCCACTTGGGCCCCTTCCAGAAGTAGCGCTTGGGCACGATCAGCCGCAGGGGATAGCCGTGCTCGGGCTCCAGGGGTGCGCCCTCGTATGTGTCGGCGAGCAGGACGTCGTCGTCATCGAGCACGTCCAGCGGCACGTTGGCGGTGTAGCCCTGCTCGGCGTGGCCCACGACGAACCGGGCGGCCGGCCGGACCTGCGCCAGCTCCAGGAGCGTTCGGATCGCCACGCCCTCCCAGTGCGTGTCCAGCTTCGACCACCGGGTCACGCAGTGGATGTCGGTCGTGACCTGCGTGCGTGGCAGGGCGCGGAACTCCTCCCACGTCAGGCGCAGCGGGTTGTCCACCTCGCCGTACACCCGGAGGTCCCAGGTGGCGAGGTCGGCCGCGGGCACGCTGCCGTAATGGAGCACCGGGAACTTCTCGGTGAGGTACTGGCCGGGGGGGACGCGACCGGCGAGGGCGGGGTCCGGCCGGCGGTCGCCGAACAGGCGCTCGAGCATCGGGATCTCCTGGGCGGCCGCGGGCGCGGCCACATGCGTGGGACAGTTGTGAGCGGACGATACCGGCCGATGATGACGCGACTGCGACACGGACGCCAGCCCGCGCATCCGTGCCGATGAGGCGTCATCGGGACCATCGGCGCATCGCCCCCGGTGCGCTGACGCACTACGCTAGGCGTCATGCCTGACCAGCCCCGGGTCGTGATCGTGATGCCCGCCTACAACGCCGCCCGGACGCTGGAGCGGACGTACGCGGACATCCCGCACGACCTCGTGGACCACGTGATCCTGGTGGACGACGTCTCACGCGACGAGACGGTGGACGTCGCCGGCCGGCTGGGGCTGGAGGTCATCGTTCACCGCCAGAACCTGGGCTACGGTGGCAACCAGAAGACCTGCTACGACCGGGCGCTGGAGTGGGGAGCGGACGTGGTCGTCATGCTCCACCCCGATTACCAGTACGACGCGACCCGGATCCCGGCCCTGGTGGCGCCGATCCTGGCCGGGGAGCGCGACCTGATGCTCGGGTCCCGGTTCCTGGGCGACCCGATCGCCGGCGGCATGCCCAAGTGGAAGTTCCTGTCCAACCGCTTCCTCACCGGCCTCGAGAACGCCGCCTTCGGGCTCCACCTGTCGGAGTACCACACGGGCCTCCGAGCCTACAGCCGCCGCCTGCTGGAGACGATCCCGTACCGGCTCAACTCGGATGATTTCGTGTTCGACCAGGAGCTGATCAGCCAGGTCGTGGCGGCCGGCGGCCTGCCGATCGGCGAGATCGCGGTGCCCACGCGCTACTTCGACGAGGCGAGCTCGGTCGGGTTCCGGCGGAGCGTGGTGTACGGCCTGTCAACGCTCCGGGTCGTGGCCCGCTACCTGCTGCACCGGACGGGCGTGCGCCGCTCGGCGAAGCTCCGGCCGCGAGCCTCCGCGCGCGAGCCCGGCACCACCTGACATGCGGCTCCGGGGAGGCCTCGGCCGCGCGGTCCTCGGGATCGCGATCTCGCTCGTTGCACTTGTCCTGGTCGTGCGCAACGTGGACGTCGCCGCGGCCTTGGAGGTCATGCGGACCGCGCAGCCGCAGTGGATCGCGCTGCTGGTCGCGTTCATCCTGGGCGACATCGCGCTGCGGGCCGTCCGCTGGCGGGCGCTGTTGGCGCCCCTTGCCGTGGTGCCGCTCCGGACGACCACCGCGTCCCTGCTGGTCGGGTACCTCGCCAACAACATCCTGCCGGCTCGGCTGGGCGAGCTGGTGCGCAGCCACGACCTGGGCGCCCGCACCGGGCTTTCGCGCTCCACGATCCTGGGCACGATCGTGGTGGAGCGGGTGGTGGACACCGTCGTGGTGGTGTCGATCGCGGCCGTGGCCATCCTCGTCCTGTCCGTGAGGGGGATCGTCGCGTCCGCGGTGCTGGCAGGGCTGGCGCTGACCGCGCTGCTCGTTGTCGGGGTGGCGCTGGGCATCGCGGCCCACCGGCTGCCAGGTGCCGAACGCGCGCGGTCGTTCGTTTCCCGCTGGCCGCGGGTCCGCGAGGTGCTCCAGCGGCTGCGCACGGGCCTCGCCGTGGCGGGCGACGCTCGCGCCATGGGGCTGGCCGTGCTCCTGACCCTCGGCTCGTGGTCGTTCACCGTGCTCGCCTTTGCGGCCGCGGCCCAGGCGGTGGGGGTGGAGCCGACGATCGGGCAGGCGGCGCTGCTCGCGGCCGGCACGAACCTGGCCACGGCCATCCCCGCCGGTCCCGGGTACGTGGGCACCTTCGAGCTGGCGGTGGTGACGATCGCGGCCTCGGTGGGGATCGGTGCGGAAGAGGCGCTGGCGTTCGGCCTGCTGGTCCACGCCGCGGCGCTGTCGATCACGTCCATCGGGGGTGCGATCGCGTTCGCCACCGGGAGCCGCCGCGGGGTGATGCGCGACGCCATCGCGCCCGTGCCGGCCGGCGAGGACCGGCTCGCGGAGGCGGAGCCATGACCACCGCGAGAACGGCCGGGCCGTGGCCCGGCTCGTTGGAGTGGGGCGGCGACTGGCTGGCCGACGCCGCGGGCGAGCTGCAGCGCCTCGGGTTCGTGCTCCGTGACGGGTCGCGCCCGGGGACGGTGCCGGGTCCACGCCTGCTGGTCGCGCTCCGCGACCGGCCCACCCTGGAGCACTTCGACCCGGAGGTGGTGTCCTTCTGGGAGGCCCGCGACGGCCGCGGCCGGCCGGCCGAGGTCGGTCGCGAGACGCCGGTGCCGTTTGCCGGACCGTTCTCCTGGGGTCACATCCGGGTCACGGACCGGATCCCCGTGTCCAACGACTTCCTGACCTTTGGGGGGATGCTGATGGGAGCGGCGCTGGACGCTCGGGAGTACGTCCTCGCGTTCACCTCGCGGGCGCCCATCGTCCGCTGGGCCGGGCACTCCCAGGGTGTGGACCCGTATGCCGACGAGATCGCCGCGTTCTTCGCCCGGCTGATGGTCCCCGTGGATTACCAGGAGGGCGCCGAGGCGAGGATCGCGGACGCCGAGCCCGAGGCGCTGTACGCCGCCTTCCTTCGGCACTCCGCCGGCCGGCTGCGGCCGGGGAGCCCGCTTCGGGAGTCGGAGCCGGGCATGGCGGCCTCCGTGGACCATGAGTGCCGCCGCCTGGGCATCGACGCGCCGGGTCCCTGGCGCGCCGGGGGCGAGCTGCTGGACTGGCTGGAGCTGGGCTGAATGTCGAGCGCCCCGGCGGCGCCGGGGCGCTCGATGGAACGGCAGACGCCGGTCTGGGGTCAGGGAGCGGGCTTTGCCAGGTCGCTGATGGTCGTCAGGCCGTACGTGGCGGCGGTCTCCGCCGTGACGACGAAGCCGTTCTGGTCCGTGGCCTCGGCGTAGCCCAGGGCGGTGAGCCCCTTCGGCTCCAGGCGCTCCCTCAGCTTGTCGACCGTCGCGGCGGGATCGGCCGACGCCTCGCCGGCACCGCCGTTGACGAACTCGAGGGCCGTCGCCGCGTACTCGGCCAGGATGTCGATCTCGCCCGCCTCGAGGGCCGGGAACACGATCTCGCGGTTGCCCAGCTGGAACTTGCGCTCGACCGAGTAGCCGGCGTGTTCCAGCGCCTGGGCGTACAGCTCGGCCAGGATCTCCTGCTCGTAGAAGTTGGTGGAGCCGACGACGATGTCGCCCTTGCCGCTGCCGGCGTCGCCGGACAGGAAGCCGTTGTCGCCGAGCCAGGCCGTGGCGGCCTCGGCGGGGGTCTGCTTGACCAGGGTCACGGAGCGGTTGAGCCCCGTGAGCTCCGTCTGCGACAGCTTGTCGGCGATGCCGTCGAGCAGCGCGCCGACCTGCCGGTCCGCGTCGAGCACTTCCTGGCGCACGACCGGGACGATGTTGTCGGCAAGCTGGAGCCCCTTGTCGTCCTGGAGCAGCACGAAGTCGTTGGTGATGATCGCGGGGTCGGAGGTGAACAGCAGGCCAACGCCGATGTTGCCGTTCTTGAGCGCTTCGACGGTCAGGGGACCGCCGGCATCCAGCGCCACGAACTCCTTGAACACGAGGCCGTAGACGTCACCGAGCCCCTTGAGGCAGAACGGGCGCTGGGGGCACTCCGGCGGCCCGCCGAACACGAGTTGCGTCGAGATCGATGGCCCGGCCGCCGGCGCGCTGGCCGGCGCCGCGCTCTCCGGTGCCGGCGACGCCGGCGATGCGCTGCTCCCACCCGACGTGCAGGCGCCGACAACCAGCGCCAGAATCGCCGCCCCGAGAGCCGCGCTGCGGATGGTCCGCATGGGTCCTCCTTCCATTCCCCGGCCCCGCCCACATTGGGGGGCGGCCCGACCGGGCAGCCGCATCCTAGCCCACGGAGCCGGGGCGGGCGGCCGGGCACGGCCCGGGACGGCCACGCGTGCCGTCCGGCCCGTGTCAGCCCGGGGAGCGGAGGGCGAGGTCTGCCGGCGCCGGGGCGATCGGGGTGGCCGGGCCGGGCCGGGTCCCGCCGCGCATGCCCGGCGACACCGACCGCCGCTCGAGGAGCGCGAACAGGCGCTCGGTCGCCACGGCGAGCAGGGCGACCAGGATCGCTCCGCCCACCAGCTGGGGCGTGTCCCGGAGCGCAAACCCGTCGGCGATGAACCGGCCCAGGGTTCCGCCGCCCACCAGTGCCGCGAGCGTCGCGGTCGCCACCACCGCGACCGCCGCCACCCGCACCCCGGCGAGGATCGTCGGCAGCGCCAGCGGCAGCTCCACGGTCCGCAGCAGCTGGACCTCGCGCATTCCCATGCCGCGTCCGGCCTCGATCACGTCGCGGTCCACGCCCTGCATCCCCGCGTGCGTGTTGACCAGGATCGGTGGCACCGCCAGCAGCACGAGAGCGGCCAGGGCATTGGGGAACCCGATCCCCAGCAGCGGGACGAAGACCACCAGCATCGCGTATGAGGGGATCGCCCGGCCCAGGTTGCCGACCGCGATCGTGGCTGCTGCCCCGCGCCCCGTGTGCCCGATGACCAGCCCGATCGGAATGGCGACGGCGGCGCCGATCAGCACGGCCAGCCCCGACAGCACGACGTGCTCCAGGAGGCGGTTCGGGATGCCGCCGGTTCCGCTCCAGCTGGCCGGTTCCAGGAACCAGGCGATGACGCCGTCCATGCGTCAGCCCGCCCGCCGCTGGGCCCAGGGCGTGACCGCCCGGCCGAGGCCGGCCAGGGCCAGGTCCGCCATGATCGCCAGCGCCACCATGAGCGCGAGGCTCGCGTACACGAGGTCCCAGTTGCGGAGCGAGAACCCGCGCAGCATCACTCCGCCCAGGCCCCCCTGGCCGATCACGGCCGTGACCATCACCAGGCCGATCGTCGTGACGGTCGCGATCCGGAGGCCGGCAACGACCATCGGCAGGGCCAGGGGAAGCTCCACGCGGGTGAGACGCTGCATCCGCGTGTGGCCCATGCCGTCGGCCGCCTCGAGGACGTCCCCGGGCACGCCGTCCAGGCCCGCCAGCGTGTTGCCGACCAGGATCAGCAGCGTGTAGGACACGAGGCCGATCTCCGCGGACAGGAGCGACAGACCGGTCACGGGGACGAGGAGCGCGAACAGGGCGAGGCTCGGGATCGTGTACAGGATTCCGGCGGCGGCCGTGACCGGCCCCCGCAGCCCCCGGCGCCGGACGATGACCATCACGAGGACCAGGCTGATCGCGAACCCCGCGCCGACGGCGATCGCCGTCAGGACGACGTGGTCCAGGAGGCCCTCCGCGAGCAGGCTGCCGTTGCGGCGCAGAAACGCCTCCACTAGCGTTCCGCCGCGGCATCGTGCAGGAACGCCATCACCTGCTCCACCGTCACCAGGCCAAGGGCGGTGCCCTGCCCGTCCACCACGACCCCGGCCCGGGCGAGGTCGCCGAGCAGCATCGAGAGGGCGTCCTTGAGCGTGGCATGCCGGTCCAGCACCGTCACCCTCGCCGCGTGCACGGCGTCCAGCCGCCCGTCGGCCGGCACGAGGTCCCCGGGCACCCAGCCCAGTGGCCGGCCGTCCGCGTCAAGGAGCAGGAGGTGGTGGAGCGGGTCCGCGAGGGCGCGCCGTCGGGCATCCCCCGCGTCCGCGCCCACGCGGGCCGTGACGGCCGCGCGGGGCTCGATGTCGCCGACGCGGAACAGCGACAGGCGCTTGAGGCCGCGGTCGGCGCCCACGAAGCGGGCCACGAACTCGGAGGCGGGCGCAGCCAGGATGGCTGCCGGCGGCCCGAACTGCGCCAGCCGCCCGCCGTCCCCCATGACGGCGACGACGTCGCCCATCTTGATCGCCTCGTCGATGTCGTGGGTCACGAACAGGATCGTCCGCGCCACCTGCTCCTGGATCGCGAGCAGCTCGTCCTGGAGCCGCTCCCGGACGATGGGATCCACGGCGCCGAACGGCTCGTCCATGAGCATCACCGGCGGGTCCGCGGCCAGCGCCCGGGCCACTCCCACGCGCTGTCGCTCGCCGCCGGACAGCTCCGACGGGTAGCGGCGAGCGTGCCGACCCGGGTCCAGCCCGACCAGCGCCAGGAGCTCCGCGACCCGGTCCCGGCGCCGCGCCTCCGGCCAGCCGAGCAGCCGGGGCACCGTGGCCACGTTGTCCTCGATCGTCTGGTGGGGGAACAGGCCGGTGTGCTGGATGACGTACCCGATCCCGCGCCGCAGCTCCGTCACGTCCCGCGCCGCGACGTCGGTGCCGTCCAGCAGGATGCGCCCGCTCGTCGGCTCAACCAGCCGGTTGACCATCTTGAGCGACGTCGTCTTGCCGCATCCCGACGGCCCGACGAGGACGCAGATGCACCCGGCGGGCACGGTCAGCGACAGGTCGTTGACCGCACCCGGCGCACCGGCCGCGGCCGCCTTCGCGTCGTACGACTTGGTGACGTGCTCGAACTCGACCGTGACGGCGCGGGCGGCGAGGGTCACGGGACGGCGGGGGACATCGGGCGGTCGGGCTCCTGGCGCGTGTCCGAACGCTACCCCATCGAAGCGTCACGGGGTCCGGGTTCGCGGCCCGGTCCCATCCAGGAGGACCCGAGATGGTCAGGCCGGGAGGGTCGCCAGGTCGCCCTCGATCACGGCCCGGTCCTCGGCATCCGCGATCGCGCCCAGGGCCGCGGCCGCCCGCGACTTCCACACGGAGGAGCCCGCCGGGTCGCCCATCACGGCGAGGGCGCGGGCCATCGCCTCCGCGGCCGCTGCCGCATCCCAGTCCTCGAATCCGTCCCCGCCCGCCGCGACGATCTCGTTCGCGCGACGAGCGTGGTGCATCGCCGGCTCTCCGCGCCCCAGCATGGCGTACACCCGCGAGCACAGCCAGTGGGCGCGGGCGGCGTTGGCGGCCGTGCCCGCGCGACTCCAGTGCCAGGCCGACGCGTGCGCCGCGGAGACCAGCTCGTCGTCCTGGTCCGCCGTCCGGGCCTCGATCGCCAGCAGCTCCCATGCCCGGTTGTACAGCCCGACGGCCAGCGCGCGGTGCGTCTCCAGCGCCAGATCGAAGGGCGGGGCAGGGCCGGTCGGCGCGGTCATGCCCCGCTCAGGCGTTGTCCAGCTCGCGCGAGATCGCGCGAGTGATGAACCGGGCGGCCTCGGCGCTCTTGCCGCCCAGCTTCTGGCCCTCCTCGGCGTCGAGCGCGACGGCGAGGTCCGCCAGCATGGCGCCCAGCACGGGGGTCCGCTGCAGCGCTCCGGTCGCAAATGCCGCCTCCAGGCCGGCCACGGCCTGCCGGGCGTTGTCCACGGCGTGACCCTTCGCCTCGATCCATTCCCTGAAGGTCGCCCGTGCCGCCTCTGCCGCCGGGCCTTCGCTGGCCATCGTCACGTCCCTCCCCGCGGCCCCGCCGGCGGGCTCGAGCTCGGATGCGAGACGAGCGCGCCTCCGTCCACCGGCGCGGCCCGCCCGTCCGAGATCGCCCGGGCCTGCCAGCGCGCGGCACGCCAGTCCGGCTCCAGCACGCTCAGGTGCAGCTCGTCCCACCACCGGCCGTCGCGCCAGATCGCCTCGCGGGACCTGCCCTCGATCACGAATCCCACCCGCAGGTAGGCGCGGATCGCCCGTTCGTTGAACGCGAACACGGACAGCGCGACCCGATGCAGCCCCATCGTCCCGAGCGCGTGGTCCACCATCAGCCGGGTGGCCTCGCCGCCATAGCCCCGGCCCCAGGCGTCGTGCTCGCCGATCGTGATGTGGAACAGCGCGGACCCGTTGTCCCCGTCCATCTGGGAGAAGGCGCACGTCCCGACCAGCCGCCCCGTCTCTCGGACGTGGATCCCCATGGCCATGGAATCGGGGCCGATCGCCCGCATCATGAAGAAGCGCTCGATCTCGTCCGGGCGCATCGGCCCGTCCTGGTAGCGGGTCAGGCGCGCGACCTCCGGATCCTGGTACCAGCGCAGGAAGTCACGCAGGTTCTCCCGCGTGTGCCGTCGCAGGACGACGAGATCGCCGTCGATATGGTCCGGGAACCAGCGCCGGTGGAGCATCGCCAAGAACCCTATACCATCGCCGACATGCGTCGCTGGGGCGAGACCGCGGACCGCGTGGCGGCGACCACGAAGACGTCCGCCAAGACCGCGATCCTCGCCGCGTACCTGGCCGAGCTTTCCCCGGAGGCGCTCCCGGTGGCCGCCGTGTTCCTGACCGGCCGCCCCTTCCCCGAGGCCGACCAGCGCTCGATCGGGATCGGCTGGGCCGGTCTCGCCGGAGCCGTCATGCGCGTGGCGGGCGCCGACGAGGGCGCGCTCCGCCGGGCCTACGATCGCTCGTCGGACGTGGCCACCGCGGTGGGCGAGGTGCTGGCCGCGGCCGGGCACGCGCCGGACCCGACGGGCGAGCCCTCGCTCATCGAGGTCCAGGCGGCGTTCGCGGCGATCGAGGCGGCCTCCGGGCCGGCGGCCAAGGGAGAGCGCCTCGAGGCGCTCCTCGCCCGCTCCTCGCCCGCCACTGCGGCCGCCATCGCCCGGGTGCTCAGCGGGGAGCTGCGGATCGGCCTCCGGGAGGGGCTGCTGGAGGCCGCCATCGCGCAGGCGTTCGGCCGCCCATTGGCCGCCGTGAAGCGGGCCGGCATGCTCACCGGGGATGCCGGCCGGACGGCGACGCTGGCCCGCGAGAACCGCCTGGACGAGGCGGCGCTGGCCCTGTTCCACCCGCTCAAGTTCATGCTCGCGTCCCCCGCCGAGGACGCGGCGGAGATCATGACCCGCCTGGGGCCCGAGGTCTGGGTGGAGGACAAGTACGACGGCATCCGCGCCCAGCTCCACCGGTCCGGCGATGACGTCCGCCTCTACTCCCGGGACCTGCACGACATCAGCTCCCAGTTCCCCGAGGTCGTCGAGGGTGCCCGGCGGCTGCCCTGGGCGGGCGTCCTGGACGGCGAGATCCTCGCCTGGAAGGGCGGCACGGTCCTGCCCTTCCTCCGGCTCCAGGCCCGGTTGGGTCGCAAGCGCCCGTCTGCGACGATCCTCTCGGACGTCCCGGTGATCTACGTCGCCTGGGACGCGCTCGGCCTGGATCGCGACGGGGACGGCGTCGTCGTGCCGCTGCTGGAGGAGCCCCTCGCGGAGCGGCGTCGGCGGCTCGAGTCACTGGGCCTGCCGCTGGCCGGGGATGGCGGCAGGTTCGCCCTCAGCCACCTCGTTGCCGTGGATTCCGTGAACGGCCTGGAGGCCGCCTTCGCGGACGCCCGCGCCCGACGCAACGAGGGGCTGATGGTCAAGGACCCGGCCGGCTCCTACACGCCCGGACGCCGCGGCCTGGGCTGGCTGAAGATGAAGAAGGCACTGGCGACGCTCGACTGCGTGGTGGTCGGGGCGGAGGTCGGCCATGGCAAGCGCCACGGCGTGCTCAGCGACTACACGTTCGCGGTGCGCGACGAGGCGACAGGTGGACTGGTGACGATCGGCAAGGCGTACACCGGGCTGACGGACGCCGAGATCGCGGACATGACGCGCTGGTTCGAAGCCCACACGATCCGGACGCACGGCCGGTACCGCGAGGTGGAGCCACTGGTCGTGATCGAGGTCGCCTTCGACGTGATCATGCGCTCCACCCGTCACCGGTCCGGCTACGCGCTCCGCTTCCCACGGATCTCGCGCCTGCGGCCGGACAAGCCCGCCGCCGAGATCGACACCCTGGCCACGGTCGGCAGGCTGTACGAGGGCCTCCAGCAGGGCGCCGAGCACCTGGTGACCGCGAGCGCCCGGCGGTAGCGGCCGCCGGCCGAATCGGGCGGCCCGGTCGCGGATCCGAGGACCGACGTTCGTTGCCGGTCTCGTAGACTGCGCACGACGCGCCAGCGCGCCCCGGGGGGCGCCCGCAGGAGGACCTCATGTACCCGGCGTTCAGCGAGCTCACGTCCACCGAACTCGTCCTGTACACGGACTCGCTCATCACGCGCGGCTCGATCCGGACGCGTCAGCACCGGGTCACGGACATCCTCAACCTCGCCGAGGAGTCGTTCCTCATCCTCGAGGACGTGACGGTGGACGAGTACGGGGGACGGGGCCAGCCGATCCGGGCGCCGTTCGCGCAGGTGAACCTGGACACCGTCCTGTTCGCCGTGAGCAACACGCCCGTGGAGCCGATCGCAGAGCTCCGTGCGCCCAAGACCCACGAGCTGGCGATCGTCTCGGTCCCCCCGTTCCGGGTCACCGGCACGATCCACCTGATGCCCAGCGAGGGCAACCTGCGGGCGTCGCTCTCGGAGCTGACCGGCCGGTTCCTCCCCGTGACCGAGGCCACGTTCTGGTCCGACCAGGTGGGCGAGGCCAGGCAGACGGCGCTCGTCGTGGCCGTCAACCACCGGCGGGCGCACATCCTGGCGCCGTTCGCCGAGGTCGACCCGTGGGCCGGGCTCGGCGCCCCGCCGGCGGGGAGCGAGCCCGCCGACCCGGGCTTCTAGCGGTCCACCGGCAGGTCCAGGCGGTCGCCCCACTCCGCCCAGCCGCCGTCGTACACGGCCACGTCGTCGTGGCCCAGCAGCATCAGCACATATGCCAGCTTGGCCGCCGCCACGCCGGATCCGTCGTAGCAGATCAGGCGGCGGCCGCGCGTGACGTTCGCCTTCAGGAGCAGCGACCGCAGCTCGGACGGGTCGCGCAGGCGCTGCGTGCCTGGCACGTGCATCGCGGTCACCGGCACGTTCACCGCCCCCGGGATGTGGCCCAGGCGGCGGACGTTGCCCTCGAAGCCCCGGTACTCAGCCGGCCCCCGTGCATCGACGAGCAGCACGTCGGGCGCACCGAGCAGGCCCCGCACGTCGGCCGTCGTGAGCCGGAGGCGGACCTGCGCCCGCGGCGTGAACACCGCCGGGGCTGGCGCCACCTCGCCGTTGACGGCCGGGTAGCCGGCGTCCAACCAGGCCGGGTAGCCACCCTCCAGGATGCGCACCGACTCCAGTCCGTACGCCCGCAGGCTCCACCAGGCGCGGGCGGCGTAGTAGGACAGCGTGTCGTCGTAGAGGACGACGGAGGTCCCGTCCCCGATGCCGGCCCGCGACAGCGCGGCCGCGACCTGGGCGGGCGGCGCCAGCAGCAGGGTGTCGCCGGTCTCACCCGGCGCGATCAGGGCGACCCGCCAGTCCAGGTGCACGGCCCCCGGGACGTGGCCGGTCCCGTACAGGGCGGCCGCCGTGCCGTCCGGCCGCCAGCGCACGTCGACGACGCGGACGTCCGGTCGATCGAGGTTCTCGGCCAGCCACTCGGGCGTCGCGCTGAGCTCTGGGCGGGCGATACCGGCCAAGGGGCCTCCGGGCGGCTGACGGGAGAGGACGATCCTGACCGATATCATACGGGCGTGGTTTCCCCGTTCATGCCGGAGGCCGACAAGGTCGCCGCCATCCGAGCCCTGCTGCCCGCGACCGCCGCCGGGATCTACCTCAACGCCGGGACCTGTGGCCCGATGTCGTCCGAGGCCCACCGTGCCATGGCGGAGCAGGCGGCCCTGGAGCTCGCGACCGGCCGCGCCCACGTCGCCCAGTGGCCGGAGGTGATGGAGCGCATGGCCGAGGCCCGCGCTTCCGTGGCAGCCATCCTGGCGGCGGACCCTGACGACGTCGCGCTGACGCACTCGACGACCGACGGGATGAACCTCGCGGTGAGCTCCTTGCCGTGGCGGCCGGGCGACCGGGTGCTGACCACGCGCCACGAGCATGCGGGCGGCCTGGCGCCGCTCCTGTCCCTCCGCGACCGCCTGGGCGTCGAGGTCGAGATGGTCGATGTCGGGGACGGCGGCGACGACGAGCGCACCCTGACGGCGTTTGCGGCAGCCTTCGGCCGGCCCGCCCGGGCCCTGGTGCTGAGCCACGTCCTGTGGACGACCGGGGCGATGCTCCCGGTCGCCCGGCTGGCGGACCTGGCGCGGGATGCCGGTGCGGCGATCATCATCGACGGCGCCCAGTCCGCAGGCGCGATCCGGGTGTCCCCGGACGAGCTGGGCATCGACGCGTTCGCGCTGCCGGCGCAGAAGTGGCTGCTCGGGCCGGAGGGCATGGGCGCGCTGTGGGTCCGGCGCGCGTTCGCCGACGCGACGATCCCTGCGACCGCCGGGTACCTCTCGTTCCCCTCGTTCCACCCGGTGCACGGCGGCACCCTGTACCGCGGGGCGCGCCGCTTCGAGGCCACGGGCTTCCACCGGCCGTCGATCGTCGGGCTGGCGCGTGCGTGCGGCTGGCTGTCGATGTACGTCGGGCTGCCGTGGGCCGTGGAGCGCGCCGGGCGGCTGGCCGTCGGGGCGGTGGAGCGGCTGGCCGCCATCCCCGGGGTCTCCGTGGTCACACCGCACGACCGGATGGCAACCCTGGTCACGTTCCGGATCGCGGGCTGGAGCCCGGCGCAGGCGGTCGAGGAGCTCGGTGCACGCGCGTTCGCGATCCTGCGCGCCCTGCCCGCGATCGACGCGCTGCGGATCTCCGTCGGGTTCTGGACCACGGAGGAAGAGCTCGACCGCTTCGCGGAGGCGGTGGAGCTGCTGGCCCGCCACACGCCGGCGACGATCCCCGCCCGTCGACGGCTGGCCGTGCTGGGCAGCGATGACCGGCCCATCGGCTGATCCGAGCCCCGGGGCGAGCCGCCGCGATCCGGGTGTGGTGCGCCGGCGCGGCTGGCTCGAGGTTCGCTGGCGGCAGTTCCGGCGGGCACCTCGCCCGGTCGTGCGGGCGGTGGCAAGCAGCCTCACCGTCGCCTTGGTCCTGGGGATCGTCTACCTCGCCTACGACGTCGCGCTCGGGCGGGGAGCCACGCTGCCCGGCGGCGACCTGCGGCTGGCCGCGCTCGCGGGGTACGTCGCCGCCGTGCTGGTCGTGGGAGCCGCCGTGACCTGGCTGATCGTGCCGCTGCCCACCGGCGGCGCCCGGCGGGCGACGCGGACGCCGTGGAGTGCGGCCCTGGGCTTGTTCGCCGCGGTGCCGGTCGCGTATCTCGTGCTGGTCGTGCTCGTCGAGCTCGTGAAGCCGCTGCTCGGCTGACGCGGGGGGGGACCAGGTCCCGGTGCGGGACGGGACCTCCGGTGCGTTGGCAGCGGGTGGCCGGGCCTCGCTATGATCGTGTCGGTCGCCCGACCGAGCCGCACCGTCGAGCTTGAGGACAACCTGCGTGGCCAACGACGAGTCCAAACACGTCGCGCTGCCCAAGCTGTTCGGCGCACCCGCGTACGCTCGGCCGCCGGTGGAGCCGGTGGCGCGCACGGAGCGGCCGTTCGACCCCGATGAGCTGCCGCTCGAGAGCGCGCTGACGGAGGAGGAACGCCAGCTCCTCGCGCTGCAGACCGCCGGCCCGACCGTCACAGCCACGCAAGCGGAATCGCTCGCCGCAGCGGAGGCCGCCCGCCGCCGCTCGCTCAGGCTCCCGTCCATCACCGGGCTGCTCCGGGGCGGAGGTAGCGCTGGGCCCAGCGGCACAGCCGGCGGGTTCACGGAGGCGGACGGGGCCGTCGCCACCATCAGCGCCGTCAGCCGGACGGCCTCCGAGCCGGACGTGACCCGGATCGAGGCCCAGGAGGCCACCGAGGTCGCCGTCGAGCCCGACGGGCCGTCAGGCTGAGGAACCCCGTGGGTCCGGAATCATGCCGGCGGCCTGCCCGGCACATCGTGGGGGAGTAGCTCAATCGGTTAGAGCAGCGGGCTTATATCCCGCCGGTTCCAGGTTCGAGTCCTGGCTCCCCTACCAACCCCGGTGCTACCGCCCGCCGGCGGCGACGGACCCGATCAGCTCCACCAGGCGCTCGCGGCGCTGGGGCGTCAGGCCGCGCTGCGGCGGCAGCGCCTGCAGCCATGCGCCGAGCTCCGCGGTTCGGACGACCGCGCAGGACGATGTCCGCTCGACGCGGGGGTCGTCCGTCACGACGGCCGCGTACGTCTTCACCAGGAAGTCGCGATCGTCGGTCGCCAGCCAGCCACGCACCCGCTCCCCGTCGCGGGCCGCGCGCTCCAGCGGGCTCTCGATCGGCACCCAGGAGCCCCGGGGTCCGCGGACCTCCCAGGACACGCCTTGATGGCGTGAGACCGAGGCGGGGGGCAGATCGCCCAGGATGGCGATCCCGAACGGCCCCAGGATCAGCTCGTGGATGCGGCGCCCACCGGGGAGGACGAGATCGAAGGCTGCCACGTGGTCCGGGCCCAGGGTCTGGGCAAGGTGCCGTCCGAATGCCCGGGGGCGCAGCGACGCGAAGCCGTCGACGCTCTGGAACAGCTTCGCGATCCCTAGGATCAGGAAGCCCGCGGGCGCGAGGACGGCGAAACCCCAGCCGATGACGCCGAGCGCCATCTGCTCCGGGGTCGGCCGGCCGGAGGGCATGAGCGAGCCGATGATCGGCGTCGTGAGGCAGACGACGGCCAGGATGGCACCGGTCAGGACGAGGAGAACGGCGGCGACCGCGGACCGGTAGACGGCGATCCGCTGCGCCCGGGTTGCCGGGGCCGCCGTGGCGATGACCTGCATGGGTGCATCGTCGCGATCGTGTGGCGCGCTCGGTATGCGACCTTTTGGCTACAGGCCCACGGGCGACGGTCCCCGCGACCGGCCCGGACCGCACCCAACCGCGCACGGTGGTGCGCTCGGGCACCGAAGGGGGCAGGACCCGCCCGCGACCGGGCGTGCGACGGTGCGTTCGCGCCCCGCCGGTCCGGTGCGATGCGGGACCCCCGTACCATAGCCGGTCGCGCGCAAGCCTCCGATGCTCCGCTGTGAACCCCCACTCCGGGGGAGCGAGGAGGCCGGAGCCGCATTGGTCCACCTCACGAGGCGCATCACGATCGGGGTCGCGGGCTGCCCGAGCCGGTCACCGGTCCTGGCGGCCGTCGTGGCCGCGCTGCTGCTCGTGCTCGCGGCACTGCCCGCGGCAGCGGGCAACGGGCCGTCCGACCTCGGGTCGCCGGCCGTCTCGCCGGACACCGGCACGACCGCCACCCCGATCACGTTCTCCGTCACCTACCGCAGCTCCAAGGGGCAGGCCCCGGACTACGTCCAGGTCGTCGTCGGCACGAAGACGTACCTGATGGAGAAGACCGCGGGCGAGGAGACCTGGAAGAACGGCGTCCGGTACCGGGTCACGAAGAAGCTCCCGGTCGGGACGTGGTCGACGCGGTTCGAGGCTGCCGACGGCGCCCACTACCAGATCTCGATCGACGGCCCCACGGTCACCGTCGAGCCGGAGCCGACCCCCAAACCCACGCCCAAGCCGACTCCCAAACCCACGCCCAAACCCACGCCCAAGCCCACGCCCAAGCCCACGCCCAAGCCGACCCCCAGGCCGACCCCCAAGCCCACCCCCGCCGCGAAGGCCGCTCCCGCGGCTGCGGCCGCGTCCACCCCGGCCCCGACCCTGAACCCGCGGGTTCTGAAGTCGCCCCTGCCGGGCGATGACCCGGTGACGGCCGTGGTGATCCCGTCCGGCGGTGGGTCGGACGGCCGTGGCGGAACCGGCGGGTCGGGTGGTGGAACCGGCGGGTCGGGTGGCGGCGGATTCGGCGGCCCCGATGGCCTCCAGCCGGCCGGCCTCGGTGGCTCCGCCTCGTTGACCGCGACGATCGCGAAGGTCCTGCCGACGGTCGTGGTCACCACCGGCGGCGTCACGATGCTCATGGCCTTCCTCGCGTTCGGCAAGCGCCGCAGGGACGAGTCGCCGACGGCGTCGGACGATGTCCTGGAGCAGGCCGCCGGGCGGGGCTTCGGGATCCCGGGCTACTCCGGCCTGGTCCCGGCCGCGGCACCCGCGGCATTCGCCGCCCCGGCCGCGATTGCCTCTCCGGCCGCGGTACCGCTCCCGTATGACCCGGAAGCCCACCTGCCGCGCTGGCGCCGGCCGTCGCTGATGGAGGCCCGCAAGGGAGATCCGCTGCGCGGCACGGACTCACTGCGCAACACGTCCACCGGCGTCCGTCTCAGCTTCGACGCGGAGGCCCAGGTGGCGGTGACCGGCATGGAACGCCGCCTCATCCGCTACCGGCTGGTGAGCCTGCTGGACGCCCCGGACGAGGTCCGCGGCCTCGAGATCGGCAGCCTCGACGAGGGCGACGAGGTCGTTCTGCTCGAGAAGCGCGGCACCTACTGGCGGGTCCTGTGCCCCGACGGGCGCGAGGGCTGGCTGCACAAGATGACCCTCGGTGATGTGGTCATCGAAGCCGGGCCCACGACCGCGAACAGCTGGACGGCGGGTGATGAGGGCCCGGCCGGCGCGGGCAACTTCGAGGACATGCTGCGCGCCTACATGGAGAACCGGCAGCAGTTCGGCGAAGCGACCTAGCGTCCCTTCGCGACCCGTCGAGCCGGCGCCTTGCGCAGCACCAGGATGTGCTGGTGGGCGATGTTGGGCACGAACGACCGCGGGTATCCGTACGGCCGCAAGCGGGTGCCTGCCTGGTACCAGGCGATGTCGCCCTTGGGGACCAGTCCCACGGCGTCCGCGCGTGCCGCGAGGTCGGCGGCGGTGAACAGGTACCGGCCGCCCTGGTATGCATCGCGGACGATGAGCACGGCGTACCGGCCAGGGCGAAGCACGCGGTGGGCCTCGTGCAGGATCTCGCCCATGGCGTCCAGGAAGGCGGGATAGTCGCGCAGGTTGGCCAGGTCGCCCGGGAGATCCGACCGCATCGCGTAGTCCGTGCGGCGGTTCGCGTGGGCCTCGGCCAGCCGTCCTCCGGCCATCGTCATCGGCAGCTGGACGTTGTACGGGGGATCCGTCGCGACGAAGTCGATTGACCCATCCGCGATCGCGGGCAGGATCTCCCGCGCATCGCCGTGGCGGAGCTCGAGGCCGGCCGGGTCGAAGGTCCGCGGGCCGCCCGGATCGCTGGCGCCCAGGTCGGCCAGCTCCGGACCCCGGCCGCCGTGCTCCTCCCGGAGCGCCGCCAGCGTCTCCTGGTAGACCGTCACCCAGCGTGGATCCAGCTCGATGCCGATCGCCCGCCGCGGGCCGCGCGCGATGGCTGCGCCCAGGAGCGTCCCGCCCACACCCGCGAACGGGTCGAGCACGACCTCGCCGCTGCGGGTGAAGAACTCGATCAGGCGGGCCATCAGCCGCGGCGGCTTGTTGGCGCCGTGCGCCTTGCGCCGCGCATGACCCAGCTCGGACGGGTAGGCCGTCGTCCACACCGACTTGGTGAAGTAGAGCCACTCCTCGCCGGACAGCTCGTTGAGCTCGTTGGACGGGTGCGGCGGCCGACGTTCCTGCACCGCCACAGGGTACCGGCCGGCTCAGGTCCGGCGGCACCTACAATGCGGCGATGCCGGGGAGAGTGGTCAGCCGCCGATTCGTGGGACGTGAGCAGGAGCTCGCGCAGGCCGACGCGGCGATCGCGGCGGGCACCGCCGGGACCGCCACCACCGTGCTCGTCGCCGCCGGCGCGGGCATGGGCGCCACGCGCTTCGTGGACGAGGCGCTGGAGCACGCCGCCGCAGGCGAGCCGGCCCCGCTCGTCCTGCGCGGGCGGGCGCACGGCCCCGTTGACCCGCCGTGGGCCGCGGTGCTGGACGCCCTCGGACCCGTGATCACCACGCGGCCCCGGGCGGAGCTGGAGTCGCTCCTGCGGCGGGACTCGCGTTCGGTGCTGGCTGGGCTGCCGGACCTGGCCGCGCTCGCCGCCGAGGTTCCGGCGCCGCCCACCAGCGCCCTGGCAGATCCCGAGCGACGCCAGCCTCGGGCGCTGGAGGCACTCCTGCGGTGGCTGGGCCGCCTTGCCGAGATCCGGCCGATCGTGCTGGTGCTGGAGGACCTCCACGTCGCCGACGCTGCGACTCGCGCATTCGCGACCTTCGTCTCCCGCATCGTCCTCCACGAGCGGATCACCCTCGTCCTGACCTACCAGCCGGACCGCCTGACGCGCGAGCACCCGCTGCGCGAGAACCTGGCGATCATCGAGGCCAGCCCGCGCCCGCCGGTCCGGATCGACCTGGCACCGTTGTCGCGGCGAGAGATCGGGCGGCTGATCGAGGGGATCGAGGGCGAGCGCCCGTCGGCATCGATCGTCGTCCTCGTTGCGGAGCGGTCGGCGGGCTCGCCCCTTGTCGCCGAGGAGCTGGTGGCGGCCCGCCGGGAGCTGCGCAGCGCGACGCTTACCGGCACCCTGTCGGACATCGTCGCGGCCCGCCTGCAGCGCCGCTCCCCGGAGTGCCGGCGCGTGCTGCGCCTCCTGGGTCCGGCCGAGCGCCCGATGGAGATGGCGCGGATCGCGGCCACGGCCGCCGAGTTCGAGACCGGCCGTCACGCCCGCCTGCCGCCGAGATCGACGACCATGCCGCGCCGGGGCACCGAGAGCCTGGACCCGGACCTGGCGGCCGGTCTCGACGAGGCGGTGGAGCACGGCTTCGTCCGCACCGACGCGGAGGGCCGGGCGTGGATCCGGCATGAGCTGGTGGCGCGCGCCGTCGTGCGGGACCTGCTGCCCACGCAGCGGCCGCGGTTCCGTGCCGCGCTCGCCAGGGCCTTCGACGATGTACCCATCGTGGCCGCCGTCCACTGGCGTGCCGCCTCCCGTCCCGAGGAGGCGCGGGAGGCCGCGATCCGGGCCGGCCGCGCGGCGACGGAGGTGGACGCGCCGCTGGATGCGCTCACGGCGTTCGAGTTCGGGCTGGAGCTCCCCATCGTTGCCGGCTCGGCCGGCGACGACACCGTGGAGCTGGAGAAGCTCGCCGCCGAGGCGGCCCTGGCGGCGCTCCGCCCGACGCGCGCCGTTGCGTTCGCCGAGGCTGCGCTGGTCGGGCTGGGCCCGCGCCGCGACCGGCTCGAGCACGCGATCCTGGAGTCCAGGCTGGGCCGCTATCGCCTGGCGGCCGGCGACACGGCGGGTGCGTCCACGGCGCTCAAGCGCGCCGTGGAGATCGCGCCCCGCCAGCGTTCGGTGGAGCGCGCACGAATCCTCGCCCTCTACGCGCAGGAGCGGATGATCGCCGGGGCGTTCAGCGACGCCGAGCGCCCCGCCGCGGAGGCCCTCGCGATCGCCGAGGACCTGGGCGACGTCGCCGCGCCGGAGGCGATCCACGCGCTCACGACGCTCGCGGTGGTTCGCGCCTGGGGCAACGATCCAACGTCCGCCCTGCCGATGCTGCGCGACGCCATGGAGCGCGCCCGGGCCCGCGGCCTCGTGGAGGAGTGGTGGCGGGCCAGCGCCAACACGGCCCTGATCCTGGAGCTGCACGGACGGACGCGGGAGGCCGTCGAGATCGCGTACCGGGAGATGGACGCCGCCCGTGCCAACGACCTCGAGGCCGTCTACGGCAAGCTGCTGGGGGGCAACGTCGCGGGCACCCTGGTGGACGTGGGCCGCTGGGCCGAGGCCCGGGAGCTGAGCCTCCGCGCGCTGGACTGGAGCCCGGCCGGGGTTCCGTTCGTCAACGCGATCCTCAACCTCGTCATCGTGGAGATCGAGTCCGAGGCGGGCGAGGAGGCGGGACGCCTCCTGGGGCGGGTCCTCGTGGAGCTCGAGACGGGCGGTGACCCGCAGTTCGCCGTGCCGGCCTACCAGGCGACTGCATCCTATGCGATGTGGAGCGGCGACCTGGCCGATGCCCGGCGCGCCGTGGAGCGGGGATGGGCACGGCTGCGGGGATCCGAGGACTGGCTGATGATCGGGCGGATGGCGGCGACGGCTCTCGAGGTCGAGTCGGCGATCGTGGCCGGGGCGCTCGAGAAGCGGCGGATCGCGGACGTGGCGTCGGCGCGCGAGCGAGCCGCGCGGGTGCTGGCCGAGGCCGAGGCGGCCGTGGGCGGGATGGGCGACGAGGCGACGGCGGTCGGTCGTGAGCCAAATGTGAGCCTGGCGGCTGCGCGAGCGTTCCATGCACGCCTTCAGGGCCGCGACGATCCCGCCACCTGGGCGGAGCTCGCCGACCTGTGGCGCAACCTGGACGACCCGTACCGGGAGGCCCGGGCGCGCTGGAGGCAGACGGAGGCGATCCTGGCCGCGGCCACGGCCGGCCCGGCCTCCGGCACCCACACCCGGACGGACGCCCGCGTGGTCCGCGCCGACGCGCGGGAGCCGCTGACGCGGGCGGTCAACCTGGCCATGGCGCTGCGCGCGCGGCCGCTGCTCCGCGAGCTGCGAGAGTTGGGCCGGCGTGCGCTGATCCCGCTGCCGGACGGGGTGGACGCCATGCTCGAGGAGCCGGCGGTGACCACCAGTGGACCGCGCGCCTCGGTCGGTCCGGGCCCCGTCCCGGATGCGACCGCGCCCGCGCCCGCGCCGACGGCCCCGCGGCAACCGGCGCCCGGTGGAGACACGTTCGGTCTGTCTCGCCGGGAGCTGGAGGTTCTCGCGCTGATCGCCCAGGGGCGGACGAACCGCGAGATCGGCGACCGCCTGTTCATCAGCCAGAAGACGGTCGGCGTCCATGTCGGGAACATCCTGTCCAAGCTCGGGGTGTCCGGGCGCGTGGAGGCGGCCGCCGTCGCGATTCGCCTGGGTTTGGAGCACGCGGCGGCCGGCCGCCGCTCGAGCTGAGGCGCGGCGCCCGGAGGCGCGCCCGGCACCCGACGGCGCTGCCAGCGCCCGAAGGGCGGCCTCCAGCGCCCGGATAACCAGCAGGTGACTATTCGCGGGGCATCGGTGCCCCATGAGACCGGCCGACGGCCTGCAGCCCGCCCGATTGGCGCTGCGCATGCCTCGTCACGCATGGACCCCCCGCGGGCTCAACGATCCGCGGCCAGCAGAATCCTCCTGCGGCCGGGATGGGGCCCGGAGTAGTCACGGGCTGGATACACAGGCAAGCGGCGGCCTCGAGGCCGCCGGGCGGCGCACCTGCCCGGCTTTCGATACGATCGACCTCTCCAACGTCGCTCACCCCGAGGTTCCCATGCGCCGCCTGCTCCTGCCCCTCGCCGCCCTGCTGATCGCCATCGCCGCGGCCGCCTGCGCGGGCTCCACCGAGCCCGGCTGGACCTACGCGCCGCCCACCGAGGCGCCTCCCGCCACCCCCGTCCCATCCAGCGAGCCGTCCGAGGCCCCGGCTTCCGAGGCGCCGTCGGGCGACGTGGTCCAGCTCGCGGCGCTCAACATCCAGTGGGAGCAGAAGGAGCTATCCGCTCCCGCGGACACCGAGTTCGTCATCCACTTCAACAACAAGGACGCCAGCGTCCCGCACGACGTCGTGATCAAGGACGCCGGCGGGATGACCATGTTCCAGGGCGCCCGGGTGGACGGACCGGCCGAGGTTGACTACGAGGTTCCGCCGCTGCCGGCGGGCACCTACACCTTCATCTGCAGCTTCCATCCGAACATGGTCGGTACGCTCACCGTCGGCTGACGGTCGGACGGGGCGGACGACCGATGACGCCGCGCGTCGAGGAGCTCTGCTACCAGGACGCGTATGCGCGGTCGCTCCGCGCCCGGGTCCTGGAGGTGGCCGCGGCGGACGGTCCGCCGCTGGTCGTCCTGGACCGGACGGCGTTCTACCCGGGCGGTGGCGGCCAGCCGTCCGACCGGGGAACCATCCTGCGCGGCGTCGACGGCCGCACCTGGGTCGTGCGGGCCGCCCGACGCCTCGGCGGGGAGGTCGTCCACGAGCTGGAGGCCCCCGACGACGGCGAGCTGCCCAAGGCCGGCGACCTCGTGGCCGTTGACCTGGACTGGGCACGCCGTTACGCGCTGATGCGCACCCACACCGCGCTCCACGCCCTGTGCGGCGTCGTGTGGCGGGACTACGGTGCCCTCGTCACGGGCGGCAACATGGAGCCGGGTTCGGGGCGCATGGACTTCGAGTTCGAGCGGATGTCCGGCGATCTCGTGGGCGAGATCGAGGCGAACGTCAACGAGGAGCTGGGCCGCGGCCGCGACGTCCGCGTCAATGTCCTCCCCCGCGAGGAGGCATTCGCGATCCCGGACCTCATCCGGACGAAGGTCAACCTTCTGCCGCCCGGAATCGAGGAGATCCGGACGATCGAGATCGTCGGGCTCGACCTCCAGGCGGACGGTGGTACGCACGTCGCGAACACGCGCGAGGTCGGCGGGCATCCGCGTGACCGGCTACGAGTCAAAGGGCCGGATCAACAAGCGGATCCGGATCGAGCTGGTCGAGCCCGACTGACACCGCGTGGCATGGTCCGGGGAGGTCCGGGGCGCGGTGCTGCGGGCCCCGGCACCATCACCGACGGACCGCGAACCGTTCCGGACGGCGCGGGAACCGGCGGCCCCGGCGGCCCCCGATCAGCGTCGTTCGATCGAGCCGGAGCCGGAGATGCTCGTCTCGAGCCGCACCGGATCGCCGACATAGCGGATGGCTCCCGACCCGGACACGGCGGCAGACAGGGCATCGGTCACGTTGACCACCGCCTCACCGCTGCCGGATACGTCGACCGTGCAGGTCGCGGAGACCATGTCGGCCCCCAGGAACCGCCCGGATCCGCTGATCGCCACATCCAGCCGTGTCGACGTCCCGCTCGGCGCCACCGTGCCCGAGCCCGCGATGCTGGCCTCGAACACGTCGCCGCTGAGGGTCGCGACGTCGAGTACCCCGCTGCCCGAGATCGAGACGCCCTGGAGCTCGGCTGCCGTGATGCGGTAGGTGATCTCCTGGGTCGGGATGATGTTCACGTGCGGCTTGACGCCCAGCTCGAGGACCCTGTCCACCACCTCGATCGTCAGGACGGCGAGGATGTTGTCCTCCGCCTCGACCACGAGCGACTCGGTCCCCGTCATCTCGACATGGATGACGCCCTGCCCGGACACCGAGATCCGATCGAACCCGCCCACGTCCCGGGATTCGGTGGCCAGCTGACCGGACCCCTTGACCTCGTTGCGCACGCCATCACAGGCCGCCAGCAGTGAGCTCGCGGCAAGGATCACGCAGATCGCTCCGGGCAGGTAGCGGCGCATCTAGCCCTCGGGTTTCCGGCACCGTACGGAGTGCCCGCGGGGCGCGGCTAGGGCCACCTGGCCCGTGAACGCCGGGGTCGGTCGGACGATCGCGGCGACCGAGCACCCAGTGCGTCAGCGCGAGACGATCCGGAAGCCGATGTGCTTGTCGGCGTAGTCCGGCGGATCCTCGAAGTGGCGGTAGGCTGAGCGGGCCACGAACTCGTTGCTGCCCCACCAGCCGCCCTTCTCCACCTTCACGGTGCCCCGCGCCGGCCCGGGCGGGTCAACGGCAGGGCTGCTCGCGTAGTACGTGGGATCCAGCCAGTCCGCGACCCACTCCATGGCGTTGCCCGCCATGTCCAGCGCTCCAACCCAGCTGGCGCCCTCCGGTAGCTGCCCACGGGCTTGGGGGTCACGCTGTTGATGACGTTGGCGCGCTCGATGTCGAACTCGTCGCCCCACGGGTAGACCCGCGACTCCGGCCCGCGCGCTGCGTACTCCCACTCCGCCTCGGTCGGCAGGCGGCCGCCCCGCCAGGCGGCGTACGCCTCGGCCTCGTACCAGGTGAGGCACATCCTCGGATGCTCCGGGACGTCGCCCTGGCAGTGGAGCGGCAGGCGTGAGGCATCCTTGCCGCTCAGCCATGCCCACCCGTCGTCCGACCACAGCGCCGCGGTCGAATAGCCGCCCGCGTCCACGAAGGCGCTGAAGGCCGCGTTGGTGACCTCGTAGCGGTCGATCCAGAAGCCATCCGTGAGCGTGACCTCGTGCGCCGGCTGCTCCGCCGCGAACGCTCCGGCCAGCCAGGCCGGCGGGCCGGCCGCCTCCAGGGCCGCGACGGCCTCCGCGGAGGTCCCCATGGTGAACGTGCCCGCCGGGACCCAGACCTGCTCGATCCCCCACGGATCGATCCTCATCTCGCCCGGGGACTCGCCGGGGGCGTTCCGCGGCGGCGGAACCTCGATCGTCGGCTTGGGCCGCGGCGGCGCAGCTGTCGGAACGGGCTGCGAGGGGGGCACGATCGACGGGGTGGTGGTCGTCGCCCCCGGCGAAGGCGCGCTCGTGCCCGGGGCCGGCGGCTGGCAGCCGGCGAATCCCAGGATTCCGGCCAGGAGCAGCGCCGCGGGCACCGGCCGGGGTCGTCGTGTCGTCGTCATCGGGACACCCTACACGCAGAGAGGCCCGCCGGCGAGCCGGCGGGCCTCCCTCGTGCTGCGGCGGGTGCGGGGCACCCGCAGGGGTTGCTAGCGGTTGACCACGACCTGCATGAAGTTGCCGTTGTTCGAGACGCTCACCACGCGGATCGTGGTGCCCGTCTTCGGGACGGCAACGCCCGCCCAGCCGAAGTGGTTGATGGACGCGTCCGGGGCCACCCAGTAGTCCTTCGTGTCGTCGAACACGGGGTTGGCCTTCAGGCCGCCGTACGTCCCTTCGACGCTGTTCGCGTGCACCGTGATGACATCCGTCTTCTGGAGGCCGAACGTCGCGTCGTAGGACTGGATCCGGGGCCGCCAGACCTTGCCGTTGTCGGGCCGGAGCAGCAGGTCCGGATGGGCATCCACCGGCAGGAAGAGCCCGCCGCAGCGGCCCGCGAGGCAGGCATCGCCGACGTTGTTGTCGGCGAACGAGGTGTCGTAGTACCAGACCAGCAGGCCGTCCTGGTACGGGAAGTGCTCGACCCAGTTCTGGAGATCCGGGTCATCGAGGAAGCCGAAGTTGTAGGGGCCGGTCCGGAGGCCGTCGTCGTAGCCACGGTAGTTCCGGTACTCGGCGAAGTAGGCGTTGAAGTACTCGACGGTGACGCTGCCGGTCGTCCGCGAGAAGCCCGCGTACGTCCAGCCGGCGTCGGTCTCGGCACCATCGGTGGCGAGACCCGTGATCGCGATGTCATCGACGCCGAAGCCGGCCTCGACCACCGCCCCGTCCGTCCAGTAACGGAACCCGAGGGTCACCGTCTGGCCGGCGAAGGCCGACAGGTCGGCCGTGAGGTCGACCCAGCCTGCCGCCGCTGGAGCCCGTGATGCCATGACCGAAGTTCTGGCCGTTGGGGTTGGTCGCGGTGGACAGGCTGGTGTGGACCGGGGCGCCGTTGACCGTCAGGTAGGCGTAGTCCCAGTCCACCTCGATGTCGTAGCGCACCTTCGCGCTGAGCTCGACCGCGCCCGCCGGAAGGGTCACGGAACGCGACATCGAGGTGTCGAGGTCGTTGCCCGACCCCGAGTGGTAGAAGTAGTCGCCGGCAAAGGGGTCCCCGATGTCGGTCGTGACCGGCTTGTCGGGCAGGAGCACGACGAGCTGCTGCGCCTGCTTGGTGGTCGTCGTCGCGGGCCCGAGCTTCACGGACGCGGACTGGCCGTAGCCGAGGAGCTCGTAGTTGGACCAGCCGAGGAAGATCTTCTCGTAGGCGCTCATCGGGATCGGCTTGCTGCCGATGCCGTCCTCGGGCTTGCCGGTGCTGCCGTACGAGCCGCTGGAGTAGAGCGTCCAGAAGCCGGTGGAGTTCTCGGCGCCACCGGTGTTGCCGCTGGTGTCGTAGAGGTCCGGCAGGCCCAGGTCATGGCCGTACTCGTGGGTGAACACGCCCACGCCGCCGTTCTCCGGCTCCACCGTGTAGTCGCCGATCCAGTAGTCGGACTCGCCAATGCGGGTGCCGCCGAAGCTGTTGGGACCGAGGCCGTCCGGTCCGTTCGCGGAGAACCACGCGTACCAGCGGTGGCTCCAGATGGCGTCCGCGCCCTGGGCGCCGCCGCCGGTCTCCTCGCCCTCACCGGCGTGGACCGCCTGGTAGTGGTCGATGTAGCCATCCGGCTCGTTGAAGTCGCCGTCGCCGTCGTGGTCGTACCGATCCCAGGTGTCGAACTGGGCGAGGTAGGCGTTGATGTCGCCGACGGACATGCCGTCCGCGAGCTTGCCCGCGAACCAGCCGTCCACGCTGTCGTTCACGAAGCGCCAGACGGTCGAGCAGACGATGCCTCCGCACGCGTTGGTGCCGTATCGGGCCTCGTTGTAGGGGACGGTGACCCAATCCTCAACCTCGCCGCTGACGGTGTAGCGGTTCGAGGACTCCTCGATGTAGAAGTTCCGCATCGACACCGCGCCGGGCGCCTCGGAGAACAGCAGCTCCTGGTAGTAGGGCTGGCTGAAGTCCGGCTCCCAGATGGTGGTGTTGTCCACGCTGCGGTCCGGCTCCGGGATCTGGTTGCGCACCGGTCCCGGGTCGCCGCCGTACGCCGGGTGGATCTGGTTGCCGAACTCACCAAGCGTCGTCCAGATCAGGTCCTCACCCTCGCGGGCGAGCTCCACGTACTGGCCGGGAGCGAGCTTGACGACCTTGTTGTCGCCGGTCGCCTTGGCGGTGCCCTTCATGACCTTGGTCAGGGCCGCCTCGCGCAGGGCCGCCTGCTTCTCGGCCCGGGGACTGGTCAGGTTGTCGGACTTCGGCGCCTGGTCGGCACCGTCCTCGGGGGGCGCCGCAGCGACGGCGGTGCCCGCGAGGGACAGGAGCAGCGCACCGCTGCACAGGACGGTGAACAGCTTTCTCAACTGGGACTCCTCGAGCGGGTTGATTCAGGGCGTGGTTACCGGCACCGCCGGGGGCGCATCGTGGAGCAGCGGAACCGGGCCTCCATCTCCCGGCCACCCGTGGCATTGGTCGCCGTCGTCGCTCCGGGCCCCGGGGATGGGGGTCCGTGGCGCCGGCGGCGGACACATTGTGCGCAGGGTAGCCAATCCGACACCGCCGCGGCAACCGATGGGGAGCGGGTTTGCGTTGACCGCGCGCACCGCGCGACGGTGTGCCAGGCGCCTTGCGCCTTGCGGCTTGCGGCTTGCGGCACAATCCCGGGGCATGCAGAGTCTCGACGCCCTCCTGCCCGCGGTCGATGCACGGTTCGAGCGCCTCCGCGGCGAAGCCGGGATCCCCGGCGTCGCGTGGGGAGTCGTGAGCGGAGGCCGGCTCGTCCACGCCGGCGGTGCCGGCACCATCCGTGACTCCGAGGATCGCAGGCCGGACGCCGACGCCGTGTTCCGGATCGCGTCCATGACCAAGTCGTTCACGGCCGCGACGGTGCTGCTGCTGCGGGACGAGGGCCTGCTCGGCCTGGACGAGCCGGTCGCCACGTACGTGCCGGAGCTCGCCGCCTGGCGCCCGCCCACCGCCGACAGCCCGCCCGTGACGGTCCGCCACCTCCTCACCATGGCAGCCGGCATGCCCAGTGACGATCCGTGGGGCGACCGCCAGCAGGGCCTGCCGCTGGACGAGTTCGCCGCGCTGCTCGCCGCGGGGCCTTCGTTCGCCTGGCCGCCCGGGACCCGCTGGGAGTACTCCAACCTGGGCTACGGGATCCTGGGCCGGGTGATCACCGCCGTCGCCGGCGCCGAGTACCGGGATGTGGTTCGAGCCAGGCTGCTCCGCCCGATGGGCATGGACGCCACGGCATATCTCGAGGAGGAGGTCCCGGAGGCGCGCCTCGCCCACGGCTACGTCCGCCGGGGAGACACGCTCGTCCGGGAGGGGACCGACGGCTACGGCGCCCTGGCCTCGATGGGCGGGGTGTTCTCGTCCGTCCGCGACCTGGCCCGCTGGGTGGCGGGATTCACCGACGCCTTCCCGGCCCGCGACGACGCCGACGATACGCACCCGCTGCGTCGCGCCACGCGCCGCGAGATGCAGCAGGCCCACCGCTGGTTCGCCCCGGACGTGCCCGCCCATGCGCCGGACGGCGAGCCCGTGGTCGTCGACCGGGGCTATGGCCTCGGGCTGTTCCTGTGGCGCGACTCGGTCACCGGGACGACGGTCGGTCACGCGGGTGGGTACCCGGGGTTCGGCTCGCATATGCTGTGGCACCCCGCGACCGGGCTCGGGGTGATCGGGCTCGGGAACCGGCGGTATGCCCCGATGCGCCCGGTGGTCGCGGAGGTGCTGGCGGCCCTGGTGGCCGCCGAGGCGGTCCCGCGGCGGGCGGTGACGCCCCGGCCGTCCACGGTGACGCTGCGCCGGGTGGTGGACAGGCTGATCGAACGCTGGGACGACGCGGTCGCGGACGAGGCGTTCGCGATGAACATGGACCTCGACGAGCCACGGGACATCCGGCGCGCGGCCGTCGAGCGGATCGTCGCCGACCTCGGTCCATTCCGCCCGGACCCGTCGCGCCCCATCACGTCCGAGAGCCCGGCGGACCTGGTCTGGTGGCTCCGCGGCGAGCGCGGCTGGGCCCGGGTCTCGATCCTGGCCAGCCCGGAGCCGTCCCCGCGGATCCAGTCCCTGGAGATCCGGCCCGTCGCGGACCCGTCCCCGGCGCTGGTCGCCGTCGCGGAACGGGTCCTGGCGATGGCCGCGCAGCCGGGGCCCGACTGGCCGGACGACCTGGACCTTGCCGCGGACGTGGACCGGTCGGCGATCGAACGCTCGCTGCGGGCCGGCGGCGCCCGGTTCGGGACCATGGCGCTGGGCCTGCCGACGGCCGGCGATGGCCGCACGACCGCCACCTGGGACCTCGTGACCGAGCGCGGTCGCGCGACCCTGGCCGTGGGCCGGGCCGCCGATCGAGGGGTCGTGACGGCCGTGTCACTCCTGGTCGCGGCCCGCGAGGAGGTGCCCGAGGGCTGGTAGCCGTCCGGGACCGGGCCGGCGTCCGCCGGGCGCCGATCAGCGCCAGAGGTCGGGCGGCGTGACCGTGGCCCCGATCGACGCCGCCAGTCGCTCCAGCACTCCGAACCAGTCGAACCGGCTGGTGATCTCGGAGGCCCGCAGGGTCACGAGGCGGTCCGGGGGGACCAGCGTCGGCAGCACCCGGTCCAGGATCCCCTCGATCTCCGTGCGGAAGGCGTCGCTCGTGGACCGCACGCCGTCCGCCTGGAGCGCGACGTCCGGCAGCAGCCGCACCACCAGGTCGTACGTCTGCGACCAGCCCCGGACGAGCGACTCGGCGCCGTACGTGTCCGTGCCGCCGCAGGAGCGCAGGTAGTACGCGTAGTTGTCCATCACGCCGCGGTCCGTGGCCAGCACGTCCGCCTTGCGCGCCAGCTCCAGCTCCTGGCGGATCTGGGACACGAGGACCCACAGCTGCGCCTCGCCCGTGGCGCCCTCGTTGATGCCCAGCGGGTTGTCGCGCACGACCTCTCGTCCAAGCTCGACGGACCGGCCGGCCCGCTGGACCTCGGCCGCGAACGCCAGCAGCGCGGACGTCTTGCGGATGCCGTGGGACCCGATGAACGCGATCTTGGCCGGGCGAGGCCAGGGAGCCTTGGTAGCACGCTTGCGGGTCATGCCCACAGGGTAGGCGGTGCCGCTGGGCGCTACAGCGCCTTGACGGCGGTCACCAGCTCCATCAGGCCCTGCTTCGCATCGGCGAACAGCATCCCGGTCTTGGGGTTCGAGTACAGCTCGTTGTCGATCCCCGCGTAGCCGCGGCCCATCGAGCGCTTGATCACGATGATGTTCTTCGCGTGGTCCACGTCCAGGATCGGCATCCCGGACACCGGCGAGCCGGGGCGGCGGGCGGCCGGGTTGGTGACGTCGTTGGCACCGACGACCAGGGCGACGTCGCAGCGGTCGAACTCCGGGTTGACGTCCTCCATCTCCTTGAGCTGGGGATAGGGGATGTTGGCCTCCGCGAGGAGCACGTTCATGTGACCGGGCATTCGCCCGGCGACCGGGTGGATCGCGTACTTCACGTCCACGCCTCGCTCCTCCAGGATCTCGGCCAGCTCGCGCACCGCGTGCTGCGCCTGGGCGACGGCGAGGCCGTAGCCGGGGACCACGATCACCGACGAGGCGTAGGCGAGCTGGATGGCCGCGTCGTCCAGGCCCAGCTCCCGTACGCTCGCGCCGGTGGTGGCGACCGCGCCCTGCGTTCCCTCGCCGCCGCCGAACCCGCCCAGCATGATGTTCAGCACGGACCGGTTCATGGCGTCCGCCATGAGCTTGGTGAGGATCGCGCCGGAGGCGCCCACGAGGGCCCCGGCGATGATCAGCAGCGGGTTGTTGAGCACGAAGCCGGCCATGGCGACGGCGGTGCCGGTGAACGAGTTGAGCAGGCTGATCACGACGGGCATGTCCGCGCCGCCGATCGGGAGGGTCATCGTGACCCCGAACACCAGCGCGGCGACGAGGATGGCCGCCATCACCGCCACGTTGACGTTGCCCACCCACAGGTAGAGCGCCCCGGCCACGACCACCGCGGCCAGCAGCGCGGTGACGAGCCGGCCGCCGGGGATCATGACCGGCCGGGACGGGCGTGATCCGCAGCCCCATGAGCTTGCCCGACGCGACCAGCGAACCGGTGAAGGTGATCGAGCCGATGACCACGTCGAGCACGGTCGCCACGTTGACCTGCAGCCCCGGGACCTCGCCGGCGCCCGCGAGATGCAGATACTCGTCGATGGCGATGAGGGCCGCCGCGCCGCCGCCCACTGCGTTGAACAGCGACACCAGCTGGGGCATCGCGGTCATCTTCACGGTCCGGGCGGAGTACAGGCCGTACCCGCCACCCACGCCGATCCCGGCCAGGATGATGATCCAGCCCGTCGCGTTGAACTCGCCCGTCGGGGGGAGCACCAGCAGCCAGACCGCGGTCGCCGCGATGGCCAGGGCCATGCCGCCGGCGGAGACCAGGTTGCCGTTGCGAGCCGTGGCCGGCGAGTTCATCCGGATGAGGCCCAGCACGAACGCGACCGCGGAGGCGAGCCAGACGAGGCGGACGATCGGGTCGATGACGTCGGCGGTCACCGTCAGCCCTCGGCCTTCTCGGCCTTGGGCGCCGTGGGCTTCTTGCGGAACATCTGGAGCATGCGGTCGGTGACCACGTAGCCGCCCACCACGTTGAGCGTCGCGAACGCGACCGCGACGAACGAGAGCAGGTAGGAGACCGGGTCGTTGGCCTGGACGGCGATGATCATCGCGCCCACCAGCACGATCCCGTGGATCGAGTTGGCACCCGACATCAGGGGCGTGTGCAGGGTCGCCGGGACCTTGGAGATGACCGCGAACCCGCACAGGATCGCGAGCACGAAGATCGTGAACGCGAGGTCGATGTTCATGCCGTGCCTCCGGCGGGGGCCAGGAGCTGCTTGACGGCCTCGGACACGACGGCCCCGCCGTGGGTGATCACCGTGGCCGCCGTCACCTCCTCCTCGAAGTCGAGGTGCAGGGCGCCGTCCTTGACCATGTTGAGCAGCAGGGACGAGATGTTGCGGGCGTAGAACTGGCTCGCGGACAGCGGCATCGATGCCGGCAGGTTCTCCGGGGACACGATCGTGACGCCGTTGGGGGACACGACGGTCTCGCCGGCCTGCGACAGCCCGCAGTTGCCGCCCAGCGCGCTGGCGGCCATGTCCACGATCACGGAGCCCGACCGCATGCCCTCGACGGCGGCCGCCGTCACCAGTACCGGCGGCTTGCGGCCGGGGACCTGGGCGGTGGTGATCACGATGTCCTGGTTGGCGATGACCTCGTTGAGCTCCGCCTGCTGCGCGGCCCGCTCGTCAGCGGTCAGCTCCCGTGCGTAGCCGCCCGCGCCGGTGGCATCGATCGAGGTCCGCAGCCTCACGAACTTCGCGCCCAGGCTCTCGGCCTGCTCGGCCGTCTCGGGGCGGACGTCGTAGGCGGACACGACCGCGCCCAGCCGGCGGGCGGTGCCGATCGCCTGGAGGCCGGCCACGCCGATCCCCAGGATCAGCACGTTGGCGGGCTTGGCCGTTCCGGCGGCCGTGGTCAGGAGCGGGAAGTAGCGCCCGTACTCGTTGGCGGCGATCAGGACGGCCTTGTAGCCGCCGACGTTCGCCTGCGAGGACAGCGCATCCATCGTCTGGGCCCGGGACAGGGTCCGCGGGATGGCGTCCAGGCTGATCGCCGTCACGCCGGCGGCCGCGAGCGTCTGCATCAGGGCCGGATCGAGGAGCGGGGCCAGCAGCCCGATGACCGCCTGGCCGCTGCGCAGGGCGGTCACCTCCGCGGCGTCCGGCTTCTGGACGCGCAGGATCACGTCGGAGGCGGCATACAGCTGATCCGTGCTCACGACCGTCGCACCGGCGTCCGCGAACGCCTGGTCGGGGATCGCGGCGCCGGTCCCGGCACCCGTTTCGACAAGGATCTCGAGCCCGGCAGCCGTCAGCTTGCCGAGCGCCTCGGGCACCAGGGCGACACGGCGCTCTCCGGCCGCGGTCTCCTTGGCGACGCCGACCTTCATGGGCATCACCGTCCGTGGGAACACAGGGATTGGATCGCGCCAGTCTACCGGAGGGTCCCGGGAAAGGGCCGTGCCGGCCGGGGCGCGATGGCCGCACTGCCCCTACCATGACCGGCGTGAACGATCCTGCCGCAGACCCCGTGCGCGATCCTGGCACCGAGCCGGTCGCCCAGCCCGCCCCCGACGCCGCCGCGGTGGCCGCCACCCCGGCCGACGCAGCCTCGAACGAGACGCGCTCCGCGGCGGCCGCCGTCGCGGCCGATCCGCCGACAGCCGGCGCTCCGCCCGAAGGGGCGGCGCCGGAGCGCCCGTCGGACGGGCCGCCCGGCAGCGTGCGGGGCCAGAACCGGCTCGCGGTCCTGGGGCTCGGTGCCCTGATCGTGGCGCTGGCATTCGGCGCTGGGATTGCCGTGGGACGCGCCACCGTGACGGGCCAGGACGCGGCCTCTGCCCCGCCGGTGGCCGGTGGGCCGAGCGCCTCGGCCGACGCATCTGCCGCTCCCACCCCCGCCGCCAGCGGGATCGCCTCGCTGCCGTCGGACGGATCCCGGTTGGGGCGGGCGGACGCGAAGGTGGTCGTGGACTACTGGGCCGATTACCAGTGCCCGTTCTGCGCCACGTTCGCCGAGGAGGTCATCCCGCAACTCGAGTCGCGGATCGCGGACGGCACGGTGGCGCTCGTTCACCGCGACTTCGCGTTCCTCGGGCCGGAATCGCTCGACGCCGCAATCGCGGTCCGCTGCGCCAGCCGCGAGGGGCGGTACTGGGAGATGCACGACGCGGTGTACGCGTCGCAGGTGGGCGAGAACCAGGGCGCGTTCGCGCGGGACCGGCTCGCCCAGGTGGCGAAGGGGGTCGGCCTGGATGCGACGGCCTTCGAAGCCTGCATGGACGACCGCGAGCCGCTGGTCGAGGTCCTGGACGACACGTCGGCCGGCAATCGCGTCGGGATCAACTCCACCCCGACGGTGGATGTCAACGGCCGACGGTTCGGGGGCGTCTCGGACGTGCCCGCTCTCCTGGCCGCGATCGACGAGGCAGCCGCGGGGGCCTCACCCATCCCCCTGCCCACCGCTCCGCCGGTCCAGGATCCGTGGGCCGGGGTGACGACGAGCGGCCGCCAGGCCGGCGGCGCGGCCGCCCCGGTCACCGTCGAGCTGTGGATGGACTACCAGTCCGCCGACGTGTCGGTCGTAGCCAACTCGCTCGAGCCGGAGCTCCGGGAACGGATCGACGATGGCGCGATCCGCCTCGTCCAGCGCGACCTTGCCACCCTGGGTGACGAATCCGTCCTCGCCGCCGCGACCGTCCGGTGCGTCGCGAACCAGGACGGACCGGCGTGGTTCGTCCACGACGTGCTGGCGGCCTCGGGTCGCGGGGCCGGCCAGGGCGTCTACACGGCGACCAGCATCCTGTGGTTCGCGGCCAAGCTGGGCCTGGACGTGCCCGCCCTGAGCGACTGCCTGGACGACCCCGCGGTGCTGGCCGACGTGAAGGCCGAGACCGCGATCGGCACCGCGGACGGTCTTGCCGTGGCGCCGGCGGTGATCATCCGCAAGGGCGACCAGGAGGTCGCCCGGTTCAGCGGCGAGCTGGACGTGGCGAAGATCGTCAAGGCGATCGACGCCGCCGGCTGACGATGGGGCTGGCCCCGGGCTGGCTGGACCGCGCCCCCCTGCTCGTCGCCCGCCAGGTGTCACCTGAACGGCGCTGGGCGCGCCGGCGCGGGTTCGGTCGCCTGGAGACTCAACGGGCGCACGGCGGGACGTTCCGGGCGCCGGGCGGCGGATCTGTTCCATGGGGACCGTCCCTGTGCATCGCACGGGTCGCCAAGCGGCCGATCCGTCGCGTCATGCGCTCGTTGGATCGCCCGGCGACCGGGAGGTGCGTGACCGGCACCGCGAGCCGCCGGCCGTCGTGCCGGCGATGGACAGATCGGGTGCTACAGGTCCGCGACGCTGATGATGCCGCGCCGGATGGCGAACTTGAGCAGCTCCACGCGGTCGTGGAACCCGAGCTTCTCCATGATGTTCGCCCGGTAGTTGTGCACCGTCTGCTCGGACAGGTGGAACACCTTCGCGATCTCTCGGTTCGTGTGCCCGACGGCGGCCAGGAGCAGGACCTCCTTCTCGCGGTCCGACAGGGTGGAGTAGGCGTCCTCCAGGGTGCCCTCCGGGCTGCGCAGCACGTAGGTGTTGACCATCCGCGTGACGATGGCCGGGCTCACGTACGTCTGGCCGCGGGTCACCGCGCGCAGCGCCGACACCACGTCGGCCGCCTCCGCCTCGCGGGTGAGGAACCCGTCCGCGCCGGCCTTGAGGGCCAGGCTGAACTGCTCGCTGCCGCTCCGGCACTCGATCGCGAGGATCCGGATGTCCTTGCGCAGGTTGCGGATCTGCTCGATCGCCTCGTACGTGGTGCAGCCGGACCCGTCGAACGGCAGGCACTCGGTGATGATCACGTCGGCCGCGGTGCGCTCCAAGGTTTCCGCCAGCCGGTCCCGGTCCGGGACCTCGCCCACGACCTGCAGGTCTGGCTCGGGGTCGATGATCGCGCGGAAGCCGGCATTGAGCATCGGGAACTGGAACACGGCGAGCAGCACGCCCACCCGCGTCCCGACCGCGGTTCCCGTTCCGTTCTCGCGCACCCGATCCTCGATCCCCGTCGCGTCCATGCCGGCGCAAGGCGGGCACGGCCCGCCACGGTCCACTCTCGCGCGAACCAACGCCCGACCGGACGGGCCATCGGTCGCCTTGCGGGGCGGCACGCGTCCCGCCGGGTCGGGACCCGGGGACCCTCCGGCACGGGACCAATCGTCCCGTGACCCGACCCACCGGCCTGCCGCCATCTCTCCGGCACGACAGACGGCCCTGTCCGACCCCGGCGGAATCGCCCTTGGCAGCGCGTTCCCGCGCGCGGAGATTTCGGGCATGGCACACGCCACCGCGAAGGGCGCCTACGAACGGCTGACGGATCGTCTGAACCGGTTCCCGCAGGGCGCGCCCCCGAGCGAGCTCCTGTACGAGATCCTGCGGCTGCTGATGAGCGAGCGGGAGGCCGGCCTCGTTGCCCAGGTCCCGATCCGGCCGTTCTCCGCCGCCGAGGCCGCGAAGCGCTGGGGCATGCGCGTGGCCGAGGCGCGGACCGTCCTGGACGGGCTCGCGTCCCGGGCGGTCCTGCTGGACATGGAGACGCCGGACGGGATGCGCTACATCCTGCCGCCCCCGATGGCCGGCTTCTTCGAGTTCTCGATGATGCGCGTCCGGGACGACATCGACCAGAAGCTCCTGGCCGAGCTGTTCTACCAGTACGTCACCGTCGAGGACGACTTCATCCTCGACCTGTTCACGAACGGCGAGACGCAGCTGGGCCGCGTGTTCCCGAACGAGCCCGCGCTTGCCGATGCCGCAGCGAGGGCGACGGCCGGTGACGGAAGGCTGCAGGTCCTGGACCACGAGCGAGCCAGCGAGGTGATCCAGACCGCGCAGCACATCGGCGTCGGCGTCTGCTACTGCCGCCACAAGATGGAGCACGTCGGCAAGGCATGCGCGGCGCCGATGAACATCTGCATGACGTTCGGCGGCTCCGCCGACTCGCTCATCCGCCACGGGTATGCGCGCCGGGTGGACGCGGCGGAGGGGATGGACCTCCTCGCCCAGGCCCACGAGAACCACCTCGTGCAGTTCGGCGAGAACGTCCAGCGGGACGTCGGGTTCGTCTGCAACTGCTGCGGCTGCTGCTGCGAGGCGATGATCGCGGCCCGCCGGTTCGGCCGGCTTGCCCCGGTGCACACCACCAGCTATGAGCCGCACGTGGATGCCGCCCTGTGCAACGGCTGCGGCAAGTGCGTGGACGCGTGCCCGGTGGAGGCGATGACCCTGGTGTCCGCCAACGATCCCCACAAGCCACGCAAGCGGCGGGCAGAGCTGGACGCCGCGCTGTGCCTGGGCTGTGGCGTCTGCACCCGTGTCTGCCCCACGGACGGGCTGTGGCTGCAGGCCCGCCCGCAGCGGGTGATCACGCCGGTGGACACGCTCCATCGCACGATCCTGATGGCGATCGAGCGCGGGAACCTCCAGGACTGCATCTTCGACAACCGGGCGCTGTTCAGCCACCGCGCGATGGCCGCCGTCCTGGGCGTGATCCTCCGGCTGCCGCCGACGAAGCAGGTGCTCGCCTCGCAGCAGATGCGCTCGCGCTACCTTGCCCGCATCCTGGAACGCGTGCACGTGTAGCGGCATGGCCCTGGGCGGGCCGATCGGCTCGCGGCAACGGGACCTGTGGTCCGTGCCCGGATGGTTGTTGTGGCAACATCATCCGGTCATGTCCGGCGCGTCCCAGCGTCCCCGTCCCGCGACCCCTTCGACGCCGTCGTCGCTCGAGTATCCCGTTGCGGGCATGACCTGCCGCACCTGCGAGCGCCGCATCGAGCGCCACGTGGGCCGGATCCCGAATGTCAAGCATGTGTCGGCGTCGGCGCCGCACGGCCGGGTGCAGATCGTGGCCACCGGGCCGGTCGCCACGGATGACGTGCGTGCCGCGGTCGTGGCGGCCGGGTATGACCTGGGCCGCAACCGCTGGCTGAGCGTCGACCGCGACGTCTGGCTGACCGCCGGTCTCGGCATCCTGGTCGTCGCCGTGCTCGCCGTCGGCGCCCAGATGACCGGCCTGCTGGGGCTGGACGTCGGGACCGGCGCCTTCGAGGAGGGCGGCCTCGTCGTCGCCCTGCTGCTGGGCCTCGCCGCCGGCGTGTCCACCTGCCTCGCGCTGACCGGCGGCCTGGTGCTCGCCCTGTCGGCCGCCTTCGCCGCCCGCCAGGACCCGGACCTGGAGCGGCCGTTCATCGCCCGGGTGCGGCCGAGCGCCGTGTTCGTGGGGGGCCGGATCGTCGGGTTCGCGGTGTTCGGGGCCGTGCTGGGAGCCGTCGGCGCGACGGTGGCGATGCCGCCCGCCCTGGTCGCGGCGCTGATGATCGCCGTGGCCGTCCTGATGACGATCCTGGGCATTCGCCTCACCGGCCTGTCGCCGCGGATCGCGGCCTGGTCGCCGACGCTGCCCGGCGGCATGGGACGGCGGCTGGGCATCGACGAGGGCTCCGCCGCCTCGTACTCCGACACCCGCGCCGCCCTCCTGGGCGCGGCGACGTTCTTCCTCCCCTGCGGCTTCACCCAGGCCGTCCAGGTGTACGCGCTGTCCACGGGCTCGCCGCTGACCGCGGGCCTGATCATGGCCCTGTTCGCCATCGGCACCGCGCCCGGGCTGCTTGCCCTGGGCGGCCTGCCGAACCTCCTGCCCGCCGGCTCGCGGCCCGCCTTCACGCGCGTGATCGGGGTCGTGGTGCTGGGCTTCGCGCTTGTCAACGGGATGGCCGGGCTGCGCCTGGCCGGCCTCTCGCCCTCGATCGGCGATGTCACTGGCGGCGCTCCCGCCGCCGCCCCCGTGGTGGCGATGGAGGGCGGCGTCCAGGTTCTGCGGACCTTCCAGCTGGGCAACGGGTACATGCCCGAGGAGGCGTCGCTGTACGCCGGCGTGCCGACCCGCTGGATCGTGGAGTCCCTGGAGGGCGGATCCTGCGCGATCTTCCTCCAGGTCCCGTCACTGGGTCTCGCCGTGACGCTCCAACCCGGCGACAACGAGATCGCCCTGCCCGCGCTGCCGCCGGGCAAGATCGCCTACACGTGCTCGATGGGCATGTACGGCGGCACGCTGCGGGTCGTGGATGCCCCGACTGGCGCGCTCGAGGGCACTCGGGGCTAGGCTGTCGGGGTGCAGCCCCTCCGCGTCGCCCGGCACGGGCTCATCGTGGTCCTCGCCGCGGCGATGCTCGCCGCCTGCGGGCAGGTCCCCGAACCCGCACCGGCCACTCCCACGCCTGCGACCTCCGTCGCGGAGCCGGCATCGCCGCGCGAGTCGGCGATCCCCGGCCCACCCGGCAAGGAGGTGTACGGCTTCGTGCCGTACTGGGAGATGGACGACGGGATCGCCGATCACCTCGCCGCCACCCGGCTGACCACGCTCGGCCTGTTCAGCGTCACGCACACCCGCAGGGGCGCGGTCAACGAGACGCAGAAGGGCTACCGCGCGATCACGGGCCCCGTCGGGGACCGGCTGATCCGCGAGGCGCACGAGCGCGGCACCCGGGTCGAGCTGGTCTACACGAGCTTCGGCGACGCGCGCAACGAGCGGCTGTTCGACGACGTGGAGCTCCAGGACGCGGTCATCGTGTCCCTGGTGGCGCTCGCCGGCGACCTCGGGGTGGACGGCGTCAACGTGGACGTGGAGGTGCTGGACCCGCTCCTCGTGCCCGCCTACGGCGCCTTCGTGGGACGGCTGCGCGACGCGCTCACCGCCGCCGACCCGGCGGACCAGGTGTCGGTCGCGACGGGCGCCGGTGCGCTGGGGGCCGCGATGGCGGCCGCGGCCGCCGGGGCCGGCGCCGATCGCATCTTCCTCATGGGCTACGACTACCGGGTCGCGGGGTCCTCGCCCGGGGCGACGTCGCCGCTGGACAGCCGGGACGGGGAGAAGGACCTCGCGTGGTCGCTGGCCCTGTACGGCTCGCTCGGGGTGCCCGCCGAGCGCACGCTGCTGGGCCTTCCGCTGTACGGCATCACCTGGCCCGTCGCGGGGCCGGTGATCGGGGCGCCGGAGACCGGGCGCGGCGACTCGTGGATCCTGCGCCGGCACCTGGACCTGCTCACCGACCCCGCCGCGGCGCCGGAGCGTGACGACGTCGAGCAGGTGGAGGTGTACCTGCTCGGGTCGGATGGGTCGATGGGGCCGCCGGAGCCGATCCCGAGCTCGTCCGCGTTCCCGTTGCCGACGACCCCGGGCCCCACCGCCGATGTCACCTGGCAGGCGGTCTACGTGGACTCGCCCGCGACCCTCGCGCCCAAGATGGGCCTCGCCCGCGAGCGGGGCCTGGCCGGCGTCGGGTTCTGGGCGATCGGCTACGAGCGCGGGCTGCCCGGCTACACGGACCTCATCGGGCGCTTTGCGGCGGGGGAGCCGCTGGAGTAGTGCCGGCCACCCGAGGTGCGGCCCGCCGTACCGCCCGCGAGTCGCCCTCGCTTCCCACCAGGAACCAGGTGGGGGTTGGGCCCTTGCCCTTGATGTCCACCAGGCCGCGGGGCTCGAACCGGAACCGGCCTTCCAGTCGCTCCCGGACCGCGTGTGTCACCTGGATCCGGCCCGGCACGCCGTGGGACTCCATCCGGCTGGCCAGGTTCACGGTGTCGCCCCACACGTCGTAGATGAACTTGCGGCTCCCGATGACCCCGGCCACCACCGGCCCGCAGTGGAGCCCGATCCGGAACGCGATCCCCAGTCGCACGGCGCACTCGATCCGCCCGACCGACTCCGCCAGCTCCAGGGCCATCGACGCCATCCGGTCCGTGTGATCGTCGGATTGCTCCGGCAGCCCGCCCACGACCATGTACGCGTCGCCGATCGTCTTCACCTTCTCCAGGCCGTACCGGTCCACCAGCCCGTCGAACACCGTGAACACGTCGTTGAGGACGCCCACCAGCTCGGATGGGGACAGGTCGGACGACAGCCGCGTGAACTCGACGATGTCGGCGAACAGCAGGGTCACGTCGTCGAAGCGATCGGCGATCAGCGGCTCGCCGTCACGCAGCCGCCGGGCGATCGGCTCCGGGAGGATGTTGAGCAGCAGGCGCTCGTTCTCCCGCGCCAGCCGCTCTCGCTCCCTCGCCGCCGTGATGTCGGTGCCGTAGACGTTGACGAAGCCGAACTCCGGCACGTCCACCGGCAGCAGGGCGTACGTGCGGCCGGCGGCCTCGACTTCCACGGTGGCGCCGTCGCCGGCCGCCACCCGCTCCCGCAGCCCGTCCAGGAGGTCCGCCGGCAGGCATGTCCCGACCGCCAGCCCGAGGCCTGCGATCAGGTCCGCGCTGGCCGGGTTCGCGTACAGGAGGGCCCCGTCCGGCCCGACGCGGATCACCGGGTTGGGGTTCTGGTCCGGGAACTTGACCACCGCTCGCTCGGCGGTCACGTCCATGCCGTAGAGATTGGTGAAGCCCAGCTCCGGGATCGGCACCGGCCACACGGCCCAGGTCCGGTGGTCGCCCACGAGCTCGATGAAGCCGCGCACCGCCGCCGCCGCCTCCAGCCTTTCGAGGACGTCGGGCACCACGCGATCGCCCACCTCCGCCCCCAGGGCCCGGCGGACGCCCGCGCTGGCCGCGTTGCCGTACATGAGGTGCCCGTCACCGTCGATGCGCAGCACCGGGTTCGGGTTGTCGTCCGGGAACCGGTTGATGGCACCGACCTGGTCCGCCGTCAGGCGCGCCCGGGCGATGTGCCGGGTACGGGCTGACCCCCGGGGGACGCGGTCTGCCATGGGGCGGATGGTAGGCCGGAGATGCCTCGGACGGAACCCCCTGTCTCGGGGGACGCCGCCGCTGGGCTTCGATCGGCGCCGTCCGGCGGGCGCACCGCGAGGCCCGCTCGCCCTCGTCAGGAGGGGTCGGGGCTGCCTTCAGGGTGTGCGCGGGCCGCCGCAAGCACCGCCCGCTCGCCGAGGACGCGGACCGTGCCGCGGAAGATCATCCCGTGCACGGGGTAGAGCACGTACCAGTACGCGAGGCCGGGCAGGCCCTTGGGCTCGAAGAACGCCTCCTGGACGAGGCGGCAGCCGCCGTCGTGCGGGAGCACCTCGTACTGGAGCCAGGCTCGGCCGGGCACCTTCATCTCGGCCCGCAGGCGGAGCAGCTTCGGGCGGTGGACCTCCTCCACCCGCCAGAAGTCCACCGCGTCGCCCACCCGCAGGCGGTCGGGATCGCGGCGCCCGAGGCGCATGCCGACCCCGCCCGACGGCCCGATCCATCAGGCCGCGGATCCGCCACAGGACGTTGAGGTACGGCCAGCCGGCCCGGCCGCCCAGGCGCTCCACCTCCGCGAACACCAACCCGGTCGGGGCAGGCACGTCCCGCTGCCGGCGCTCGATGATCATGCCCTCGCGAGAGCTCATGGACGTCAGGCCCGGCTTGTCCGGGGTCGCCAGCGCATCGAACCAGGTCGTCTCCACGCCTTGGCGATGGGTCCGGTCCACGGCCCGCTCGAGCGCGGCCCGGTAGCCGAGCGGCTGGATGCCGAACGCGGACGCCGGCCCCGGATGCCGGACCACGACCTCCGTGCGCAGCCCCTCGATCAGCGGCCGGGCGATGCCGGAGGGGACGGGGGACACGAGGCTGACCCAGTAGGAGCTGAGTCGGGGCGTCAGCACCGGCACCGGGATCATCAGGCGGCGGAGGCCCCGGACCCGGGCGTACTCGCGCATCATGTCGCCGTAGGAGAGGATGTCCGGCCCGCCGATCTCCACGATCCCGGTGATCTCCGGGTGGTCGAGCGCCCCGGCGAGGTACTCCAGCACGTCGCGGATGCCGATCGGCTGGCAGCGGGTGGCCACCCAGCGCGGCGTGATCATGACCGGCAGGCGCTCCGTCAGGTGGCGCAGGATCTCGAACGAGGCGCTCCCGGACCCGATGATCACCGCGGCCCGGAACTCGGTCACCGGGACCCCGGCCGCCGCCAGCTCCTCGCCGGTCTCGTGGCGGCTGGCCAGGTGGTGCGACAGCTCGGCGTCGTCGTCGCCCAGGCCCCCGAGGTACACGATCCGGCCGACGCCCGCCTTCGCCGCCGCCCGGCCGAAGCTGCGTGCGGCCCGCCGGTCGCGCTCCGCGAAGTCCGGATCCTTGCCACCCATCGCGTGGGCCAGGTAGTAGGCCACGTCGACGCCCTCGAGCGCCGCGGGCAGCGACTCCGGTTCGAGGAGATCCGCGACGACGATCCGCGCGCCTGGGAACCGCGCCCCGAGCGAGCGTTCATCACGGCTCATGAGGACCAGCTCATGATCGAGCTCCGCGAGACGCGGGACCAGGCGTCCGCCGATGTAGCCGCTGGCCCCGACGACGAGAATTCGCATGGTCCCAGTATGAGGTGGAATCGTCGTCCTCTCGTACCATGGGCTGCATGGGGACACCACGCATCCTCGCGATCATGGGCTCGGGCGAGACCGCGCCGACGATGGCCAAGGTCCACCGGGCGCTGTTCGAGCGGTTCGGCGCCGGACCGGTCCCGGCGACCATCCTCGACACGCCGTACGGCTTCCAGGAGAACGCGGACGAGCTGAGCCGGCGCACGGTCGAGTTCTTCTCCTCCAGCGTAGGGCGGGAGGTGGCGGTGGCCTCGCTCCGCTCGCGGGACGTGGACGCCGTCACGGCGGCAGGCGCCCTCGCCCGGGCCCGCGAGGCGCGGTACGTGATGGCCGGTCCCGGCAGCCCCAGCTACGCCCTCCGCCAGTGGGCCGGCGGCCCGATCCCCGACGCCCTGGCCGCCAAGCTCGAGTCGGGCGGCATCCTCACCATGGCCAGCGCCGCCGCCCTGACCGTCGGCGTCGCCACGATCCCCGTCTACGAGATCTACAAGGTGGGTGAGGCGCCGAGCTGGCTGGACGGGCTGGATCTGCTCGGGCGCGTGACCGGCCTGCGGGCGGCCGTCGTCCCGCACTACGACAACGCCGAAGGCGGCACCCACGACACCCGCTTCTGCTACATGGGCGAGCGCCGGCTGCGGATGCTCGAGGCCACCCTTCCCGACGGGGCGTTCATCCTCGGCGTGGATGGACACACCGCGCTGATCCTGGATCTCGAGGCGGGGACGGCGAGCATCTCGGGCCTGGGCGGGGTGACGGTCCGGGTGAGGGGTCGGAGCACCGTGTTCCCAACCGGGAGCACGCTGCGGATCGAGGAGCTCTCCGGTGCCGCGCAGGTGCTCGCCGCCAGCTCGGGCGAACGGGGCGCCGGCGCGGCCGGCGCCGAGCGCGATGCCGGACCCGGGCGTGACGGGGCACCCGCCGCAATCGGCGGCACGCGGCCCCACCTCCGCGACGAGATGGCGGAGCTAGAGGGGGCGTTCATCGATGCCCTCGATCGCGGCGACACGCGGACCGCCGTCGGGGCGCTGCTGGACCTGGGCACCGCGATCCAGGCCCGGATCCGATCCGGCGAGGACAGCCCCGATCTCGACAACGCCGACGCGACGTTCCGTGCCCTCGTCGTGCGCCTCGGCGAGCGCGCGGATGCCGGCCCCCGCGACCTCGGTGCCGCGCTCGGACCGTTCGTGGAGGCCCTCCTGGACCTCCGGGCCCGCGCTCGCGCCGCCGGCGACTGGGAGACCGCCGATCTCGTGCGCGACCGCCTCACGGCCGCCGGCGTGGAGGTGCGCGACGCGCCTGACGGCTCCACCTGGAGGCTCTCGTGACCGCCGATCTCGACGGCGTGCTCGCCGCTCCAGCGCATCACCGGGTCATCTCGGCCGCGTAGTCCGCCGCCGGCCTGGGCCCGGCTGGACGGCCCAACGCCGAGTCCCGACCCGGATCGGAGCCGGCGCCCGTGCAAGCGGCGCGTTGCCGCCGCGCACCGCCATTTCGCCGCCCCGCGCGATCCGGCGGGGGTGAGCGGGTCCCGTGGCCCTTGAATCGGCATCCCGACAGGTGGAGACTCCGCCCATGCAGCGAGCGGCGAGGTTCCCGCTGGCAATCGCGGTCCTCGTGGCGGCCGCCCTGGTCGCCGCCTTCGCGCTGCCGGTCGCCGGCCAGGACCCGACGCCGTCACCAGCCGCCTCGGCGAAGCCCGGCGGTGGGCCGAAGACGGACAAGCCGGGCAAGGCCCAGAAGGCGGAGAAGGGCCCCAAGGTTGCCGAGGTGCCCGTCACGCTGACCGGCCGGGTGGGCACGCGGACCGACGCCGACGGTGAGACCGCCTACACCCTGACCGTCGGGTCCACGGTGTACCAGCTGCACGTCGGGCCGCCCTGGTGGTGGGGCGACAAGCACCCGCTCAGGGACCTCGTCGGCGATACGGTGTCGGTCACCGGGGAGGGTGCCCAGGGATCCACCGACGTGGACGTGTTCACGGTCGACGGCAAGACCATTCGCGAGCCCGGACGTCCGCCTTGGGCCGGCGGCTGGAAGGCGGTCGGGGAGCGGCATCCCGGCTGGGCCCAGTGGAAGGCCGACAAGCACGCCGCGAAGGCCGCCGGCAAGGGTCACGGCCGCCCGCCCTGGGCCGGCCCGAAGGACACGCCGGCCGACGCCGACTGAGACCGGCGGCGCTCAGGTCCGCGTCGGGATGCGGCTCAGGAACACCGTCAGCACGACACCCGTCACGACGAGCATCACTCGGAGCACGAGTGCGTCCACCAGGACGATCGAGACCGCGAACGTGACGGCCACCACGATCAGCGCCCGTGTCTTGACGCCTGGCGGCAGGGATCTGGACGCGCGCCACTCGGTGATGATGGGGCCCAGCGCCCGCTGGCCGATCAGCCACGTGTACATGCGCTCCGACGCCCGCGCGTAGCAGGCGGCCGCCAGCAGCAGGAACGGCGTCGTGGGCAGGACGGGGATCACGAGCCCGATGACGCCGAGCGCGAGCGCCACCGTCCCGATGACGGCGCACGCGGCACGGATGACCCGCGACCGCGACGCCGCGTCCGGGGACGGCGGGAGGGGTTGCTCGACCGGCGGCTCCACGTGCGAAGGATGCCACCCCGCGCCCAGCCCGCGGAAGGGTCACTTCTTGTAGAGGAACGCCTCCTGGACGTCGGACTCGCCCAGGGCCAGCCGCTGCAGCCGGTAGAGATGCATGCCCAGGGCATACGCGTCGTCCGCCGCGAGTCCCTCCGACCGCCGCAGGGCCTCCATCTCGACCCGCACGGCGAGCGGGGGATGCCGCGTGATCAGCCCGGCGATCCGGTGCGCCTCGTCCATCAGGGCGTCGGGCGCCACGATCCGGTTGACCAGGTGGACGCGGAGGGCCTCGCCGGCGTCGATCGGCTCGCCGGTCAGGGCCATCTCCCAGGCCGTGGTCGCGGGCAGGTGCCGGGAGAGCTGCAGCGTGCCGGCGATGCCGCCCATGCCGTAGGCGACCTCGGGGAGGCCGAACCGGGCATCGGGTGAGGCGATCCGGATGTCCGTCAGCTTGAGCAGGTAGCCCAGGGCACGTCCCAGGCACCAGCCGCGGACGGCGCCGATGACGGGCTTGGTGCGCTCGAACCGGAGCACGGCATCCGCCCACTCCAGCCCGGTCTCGTCCGACGGCGTCCGGGCCGGGCGCATCGCGCGCAGCAGGCCCTCGGCAGCAGAACCGGCGGGCGCCTCCTCCGCCTTGATGTCGTCGCCCGCCGAGAAGGCACGGTCGCCGGCGCCGGTCAGGATCCCGACCCGCAGCTCGGGATCGGCTTCGAAGTCGGCAAGCGCGTCGTACATCTGCCGGTGCATGTCCGGGGTGATCGGGTTCACCTTGCCGTTGCGGATGGTGAAGGTGGCGACGGGCCCGGTCTTCACATACTCGATGCTCACGCGTCCTCCCTGGATCTCCGACCCTGGCTGCCCTCGCGCGGACGATAGCCGGTCGGCCAGGATGCCGCCCGACCCGCTCGAACCCGCTTCAGGCATCTATTGACTGACTGATCATTCAGTAGTAGGCTATCGACTGAATCCTCAGTCAGTCAGAGGCACCAACCGTGGCACCCCGCTCCCGGGAGATCAGCGACGCCGTCAGGGAGGCGAGCCGGACCCGCGTGCTCGATGCGGCTCGAGCGCTGTTCGCCGAGCGCGGCTACTTCGCCTGCCGGGTGGCCGACGTCGCGCGCCGTGCTGGGATGAGCCCCGGCAACGTGTACTGGCACTTCGAGTCCAAGGACTCGATCCTCCGGGCCATCCTCGCCGACGGCTTCGCGAGCCTGGAGGCGATGACGGCCGAGGTGGCCGCGGAGTACGGGCCCGCCCGCCGCAAGCTGGAGATCCTCGTGGACCGCACGCTGGAGCTCTACGACCGCAACAGGGAGTTCGCGGTCATCCTCGGCGGGCTCACGGGCGAAGGTGGCCAGCAGCTCATCCAGTCGCTCGGCTTCGACATGGAGGAGATCAGCGGCCGGTACCACGCCAACCTCCGCCGGGTGTTCGGAGAGGCCCGCTCGGAAGGCGCAGTGACGCTCGCGGACCCCGACCTCCTGGTCACGTTCTACCTCGCGTTCTTCAACGGCCTGCTGATCACGTACGGCAACCTGTGGCCGGTGATGCCCCGCGACGCGGTCCGCGATGCGGTCCTGCGCCTGGTGGGGTACCGGCCGGCCGGATACGCCGCCGGATCTCGAACGTGAGATCGCGGAGCTCGCGCGTCGCGCGCTCCTGACGGAGCCGGCCCGGATGACTACCCGGGCGCCATCGCGAGGACGGCCTCCAGCGCCGGCGTCGCCCGGTCGAACGTGGCGGCGACAACCTCGGACGGCTCGCCACGGCCGCCCGACCCAAGCCACGCGGCCACGCCGGCCCGCAGGATGGCCACCGTGGCGTGCGCCGTGATCCGGGGGCGCGGGTCGGTGTTGACGTCCACGCCCAGGTCCTCGGCCACCTCGACCGCCAGCGCGTCCTCCCAGCGGACCTGGTAGGCGAGGCCGGCGGCCGCCACCACGGGCTCCAGCAGGGCCACGCGCTCCTCGGCACGGACGAGCTCTGGGTCGAAGTAGGCGGACACCAGGGCGAGGATGCCCCGCCGCAGGGCCGCGATCGTCGGCTCGTCCGGGGGGCCCTCGGCAAGGGCCACGTGGAGCGCAGCGAGCTTGCCCTCCGGGTCCACGATGAACACCTCGTCCTTGCCGGCGAAGTACCGGAAGAACGTTCGGCGGGACACGTTGGCGGCCGCCGCGATGTCATCCACGGTCGTCGCGGCGTAGCCGCGCTCCTCGAACAGCCGCATCGCGGCGCGGGCAAGGGCGAGACGCGTCTCCCGCTTCTTGCGCTCGCGCAGGCCCTGCGGCACGGGTTCCATGCCCCGACGCTACGGCTGGCGCCTGTCAGTGTCAAGTGCCAGATCATGCCATTTGGCACTATTGGTATATGGCACTACAGTGCCACTCTATCGCGTGCATCGCGGGAGCGCCGGTGCGGACAGGTTCCCCGCGACGAGCCGGTCTCAACGAGTCCGACCCCGCGGGAGCCTCGTGCGATGACCCTCCATGCACCTTCCCCCTCCTCCGGCGCGGCCACGACCGACCTCGCCGCCCGCTACGTGGAGCTGGCGCCCCGGGCGCTTCGCGGCGTCCTCGCCAGCCTGGCGCTGGTGATGCTGGCGGCCTCCCTCGATTCGACAGCGGTCGGCACCGCCCTGCCGCGGATCGTCACCGACCTGCGCGGCAACGAGCTCTACGCGTGGGTGTTCACGATCTACCTGCTGACGATGACGGTCACGATGCCGGTCTGGGGATCGCTGTCCGACCGGTTCGGGCGGCGGCCCGTGCTGTTCATCGGGCTCGTGGTCTTCCTCGTCGGCTCCGCGTTGTGCGGGCTCGCGCAGGAGATGTGGCAGCTCGTCCTGTTCCGCGGCATCCAGGGCCTCGGGGCGGGGGCCATCGTGCCGATCTCCCTGGCGGTCATCGGTGACCTGTTCCCGCCCGCGGACCGCGCCCGACTGCAGGCGGCCTTCAGCTCGCTGTTCGTCATCGCGTTCCTCATCGGCCCCACCCTGGGCGGCGTGCTGACGGACACCGTCGGCTGGCGATGGGTCTTCTACCTCAACCTGCCGGTGGGCCTGGTGGCGCTGGCGGTCATGGCGAGGTTCATGCCGGCGCTGCGCAGCAGCGTCGAGCGGCGTTCCTTCGACGTGACGGGCGTCGCGCTGCTGACCGCGGCCGTCGTCCCGTTCCTGCTCGGCGTCCGCAACCTGCCCGAGGGCGAGCTCGCCGATCCCGCGGTGGGCGGCCTGATGCTGCTCGGGTTGGCGATCGGGGTGCTGTTCGTGATCGCCGAGACGCAGGCCGAGGAGCCGATCGTCCCGGTCCGCCTGTTCCGGGATCCCACGTTCGCCGTGGCGTCGGCGGTCGTGCTCCTGGCCGTCGCCGGGCTGTTCGTGTCGATCGTGTTCATGCCCCGCTACTTCCAGTTCGTCCACGGGGCGAGCGCCACGTCCTCCGGCTGGCAGATCATGACCCTGCTGGCAGGGCTCATCGTGGGCGCCGTGGGCTGCGGCCAGATCGTCGCTCGGACGGGGCGCTGGAAGCTGCTGCTCCTGGCCGCGATGGCCGTGGGCGCCGGCGGCATGCTCCTCCTGTCGGGCCTGCGCGCCGACTCGCCGATGCCCCTCGTGTGGATGGCGATGTTCCTGACGGGTCTCGGCCTGGGACCGATCACGTCCGTGCTGACGGCGGTCGTCCAGACGACCGTGCCGGCGGCCGTGATGGGCACGGCGACCAGCACCCTGACGTTCTTCCGGCAGCTGGGCGCGTCGATCTGGCTGGCGATCAGCGGCTCGGTCTTCTCGACCACGTTCGCGGACCGGCTGCCCGAGCGCCTCGTCGCCGGCGGCGTGCCGGCCGAGATGGCGGCCGGCCTGTCGGCCGGGTCCGGCGCGGCGTCCGAGGCCTCGGCCAACGTCGGCGACCTGGGCGCCACGATCATGGCGGCGCTCCCCGCGGACGCTCGGGCGCTGGTGGCGCCCTTCCTGGACGCGATCGTCGGGGCCATGCACGAGGCGTTCAGCCTCGCCACCGGGACGGCGTTCTGGATCGGGATCGCGGCCGTGGCCGTGGCATTCGTCGTGCTGCTGCCGCTGCGCGAGGTGAGGTTGCCGCTGGAGCGCCTCGCGGAGCTTCGCGGACGCACCTCGCCGGGCAACGCCCCGCAATCCCCGGTCGCCGCCGGGTCATAGCGGACCGTCGCAAGGTTGCAGAGAGCCCCCGCCTCGGCGGGGGCCCTTCGCCGCATCGGGGGACGAGGCCACGCAGACGGCTACGGCATCTCCTCGACCCAGCCGAGGATCCCGAAGTCGTCCGCCGCGTTGCCGCTGAGCGTGTACAGGTAGGCGGTCAGGCCCTTGTAGGCGCCCTCGCCGACGCAGACCTGATCGCGGAAGCCGGTCCCACCCTCCATCGTGCCCATCATGAGCTCGTCACAGGTCCACGTGCCCCCGTCATTGGTGAGAGTGAACGTCGCCCATGCGCTGTAGAGCTCGGGGTCGTTGCCAAAGCCGTGGTTCTCGCCGAGCAGCGTCCCGCTGAGCCGGGGATCGGTCGCGACCCGGTCGCAGGTGATCCATACCTCCTCCGGGTCGGCGCCCGTCGGCTCCGGCGCGTCCCGGCACTTGTCGTGGCCCGTGAACAGGCTCAGCGGGGGCGTCGGCTCCGGTGTCGGGGCGGCAGACGGAGCGGCTGTCGCGCCACCGCTCGTAGAGCCGCATGCCGCCAGGAGCATGGCCAGTGCCAGGCACGTCCCGAGCCTGGCAAACGCGTTTCGCCTCATTGCCTTCTCCTCGTCGCAGCGGGACGCGAACACCGGAGAGATGCCCACACGCGACCGAAGTGATTCACGGGCCCGCCTCCACCCAGCCGAGGAGGCCCCAGTCAAGGCCATCGGCGCTCAGGAGGCGAACGCGCTGGACGAGGCCGGCGGCGGCGCCTTCGCCCACGAGCACTGCGCCCCCAGTCACCATGCCGGTGGGCGCCGACAGCGTCTCGACATCCCCAGCCCAGCTTGCCCCAGACGCGTCCAGCTGCATGGAGCCCGAGCGCGCGAAGGAGCCGGGGGTCGCCGGCCCAAGCGTGATCAGGGCATCTCCGGCCAGCCGCGAGTCCGACAGATCGGCGACACACTCGAGCGTGACCGGGCCGGTGCCGGTGATCGACGGCGCGCCAGCACAGGTCATCGAGCCGTGCGATATCGGCTCGAAGGGGGTCCGGACGAGGCGCGGGGCCAGCGCCAGCATCCCGAACACCAGCGCGAGGATCGCGACGAGGACCAGCGCGACCCGAAGCGCCGGCACGCGCCCCCGGCCTCGGGCGCGAACCCAAGGCCAGCCGCCGCGGCGCTCGGCTGCCGCGATCGTGGCGGTCAGCTCGGCCGCGTCGACCCGGGTCGGCACCTCGTCGGCGAGGCGCTCGAGCGAGGCGGCGAGCCGGGCTTCGAAGCGGTCCATCTCAGCCATCGTCGAGATCCCTGCGCAGCCGCGTCAGCAGCCGGGCCAGGCGGGCCCGCGTCCCCGACGGCGACATCCTCAACCGCTCGCCCAGCTCGAACGAGTCCATGCCCGCGACGTACCGGAGTGCCAGCAGCATCCGATCCTCCGGCTTGAGGTGGCCCATTGCGTTGACGAGGTCAACCCGTTCGATCAGGTCGCCCGGGTCGTCGCCCCGGAGGTCGACCTCGTCCACCTTCAGCTCGACCACCGTGCGGCGATGCCGGCGGCGCACCAGCTGGCGGGCCTCGTTGGCGGCGACCGAGACCAGCCAGCCCTTCACCCGGTCCGGATCGCGTACCGAGCCCAGCTTCCTCCAGGCGATCGTCCATGCCGCCTGGACCGCGTCCTGGGCCAGCTCCGGGTCCCCGCAGGTGACGTAGGCGACCCGCACCATGTCGGCGTGGTAGGCGGCCACCAGGCGCGCGAAGGCCACCTCGTCGCCGCGCGCGGCGCGCTCGACGACGCTGGCTCCGAACCCGGCTTCCAGGGTCACGGTCACGACACCCCAGAGATGCCGGCAACCGGCCGAGGTGATTCACGCCGGCTGACGGAATCGCGCGGATCGTGCGCCCGCTCGGCCCCGCGGGGCCAGAGGCATCGGTCACGTCGCCGGCGCGGCCGTCCCCGAGGAAGATCGATGAGAACGGGCGGCGGACGGACTCATACCGGGTGAGCCTGCAAGGCCAGGGTTCCGGAGGGTGAGCACGGTGGTCGCTGCGAGCGGCGTCCCGGAGAACCGACGGGATGATCGCGCGCTTCGGCACTCGCGCCCGCTTCGTCCGGGCGGTTCAATCGGGGCCACGCAGGCTGTTCGCACGGAAGTGGTGGCCGCCGCGTCCGCGGCGGGCGCCGGGCGAGGCACCGGATGCAGCGTGACCTGGTGGAGCGGGCGCAGCGCGGGGACGCCGACGCGTTCCGCGAGCTCGTCCACGAGGCGAGCGCCCGGCTGTACGCGATCACCTACCGGATCCTGCGGGACCCCGATCGCGCCCAGGACGCGCTGCAGCAGGCCCTGATCCAGGTCTGGGACGGGCTTCCCGGCCTTCGGGACCCGGACCGGTTCGACGCCTGGACCTACCGGCTCGCGGTCCACGCGAGCTACCGGGAGGCCCGGCGCGAGCGAAGCTGGACGGCGAAGGTGGCCGAGATCCGGACCGATCCGCCGGGCGACGATCGAGTCGCCGAGGTGATCGACCGCGACGAGGTGGAGCGCAGCTTCCGCCGGCTGTCACCCGAGCACCGGGCCGTCCTCGTCCTCCACTTCGTCATCGGCCTGCCCATCCGCGAGGTCGCCGACGTGCTCGGCGTCCCGATGGGCACGGCCGCATCCCGACTTCACTACGCGACGCAGAGCTTCCGCGCCGCGTTCGAGGCCGACGCCCGGGGCGCCGGCGCCTGGAGGACCACGGCGTGACTGGCGAGCAGTGGCGCGACGAACGGATGCTCGAATGGCTCGAATCCGGGCCGTCGGACGTCCCGGGCGAGCCGCTCGAGGCCGCCGTCGCGTATGCGCGGACCCATCCCAGGCGCCGGCTGTCGGGCGCGGGCCTGAGGAGGTTTCTCATGAGCCAGGTGCATCTCACCGAGGTCAAGCCGCCGACGACGCACCGGAGCTGGGCGGCGGTGTCGGCGCCGCGGCAGTCGTGGTGGTCGTCGTGGTCGCCGGGGCGTGCGCTGATCGCGCGCAACAACGGCGACTCGTCGGCCGGGGTCGGAGCGCCCGGTCCCGTCGGCGACGGTGGTTCCCACGCAGGCTCCGCCGTCCACGCAGGCGCCGACGCCGACGCCGACGGCCTCGCCGCCCCCGCCGGCCGGGCTTGCCGCCTGTACGGTGGCGACCCTGGCCGGGAAGTCCGAGCAGACGGGCGCCGTCGACGGCCCCGCCGAGGCGGCGCGCTTCTCGACGGAGCTCGGGTTCCTGGTCTTCGACAGCGCCCGCGTGCTGTACATGGCCGATGCCGGCAACAACGCGATCCGCAAGCTCACGAAAGACGGCGTGGTGACGACCTTCGCCGGCGGGCTCGGGAAGGCCGGGAGCGCCGACGGCAAGGGATCGGCGGCCCGGTTCGACCGGCCCGTCGGGCTCGGTTTCGACGGCGATGGGTTCCTCTACGTCGCCGACTTCAACAACCATACGATCCGCAAGATCGCTCCCGACGGAACCGTGACCACCTTGGCTGGCAAGGCCGGCGAGGCCGGTCACGTCGACGGCATGGGAGGCGCGGCTCGCTTCCAGAACCCGTGGAGCATCGCGGTGGACGTTGCGGGCAACGTGTACGTAGGCGAAGAGGACGGCTATGCGATCCGCAGGGTCACGCCCGAAGGCACCGTCACGACCCTCGCGGGCCGATCCATGGGCTACGGGTATGCGATCGACGGCGTGGGTCCGGAAGCCGGCTTCGGCTGGCCATTCGGGCTTGCGATGGGCCCGGACGGAGTCCTCTACGTGGCCGACGTGAACGCCAACCGCACTGACAGCGTGGTGCGCACGGTGGCACCGGATGGAACGGTGACCACGGTCGATGCCGACTGGACCGGCAGCCTCCCAGGCACGATCTGGGTCGATCCATCGGGCGTCGTCTACAACGCGTCGTTCCACGCCGGCACGGTCTCCAGGATGATGCCGGACGGCACGGTGACGCTGCTCGCCGGGATCGCCGGCGTCGAGGGTCACGCCGACGGCCCTGGCGACATTGCGAGCTTCACCGGTCTGGTGGGCGTCGTCGGCGATGCGTCCGGGACGCTTCACGTGGCCGACTCATACAACTCCACCATCCGCACGATCAGGTGCCCGTGACGGGCACCCACAATCCACTGCCAAACCGATTGCGTCCCGGAGGTCAAGATGATGATCCGGCGTTCGATGGCGATCGCGGCGGTGCTGGTGCTCGCGCTCGCGACGGCCCCTGAGGCGCTCGCCGACGCGAACGGCACGAACCGTCCGATCACGGGGAGCATGACGGGCGAGATGAACTTCGTGCCCGGTGATGCCGGCTGCCCGATGTACACCGTGCCGGAGGGCAGGGGGACCGTCTCCCACCTCGGGCTCGTGTGGAGCCACTGGTCGCACTGCATGCCGACGCACGGCGACGGCCACATGGTGATGTGGGCGGCCAACGGCGACCAGCTGTGGGGCGAGTACACGGTGCCGCAGATCCCGTTCTGGGTCACAATCACGGGCGGGACCGGCCGGTTCGCCGACGCGACCGGCGGCTTCATGTGGCACGTCAGATTCTGGGGCGAGGTCGCGAACGGGATGCCGGTCAACCCGTGGCACTTCGAGGGGCATCTCGAGGGCACGATCTCGTACTGAGCGCGGGCCTGCCGACACCGCGAAGGCACCCGGGTGACCCCCGGGTGCCTTGGTGTTTCCGGCCGAACCGCCGGGCCGCTATCCCCCGGCGGGCACGGATGGCGCCGGCGCCGGGAAACGGAACGTTGAGACGACCTCCCGGAAGAACTCCGGGGCGCCACCATCGCTCGGCACCAGCCCCATCAGGTGCCATTCGGCATCGCCACGGGTGCCCTTCGCGAACAGGATCACCCGTCCCGGCTCGTCCGCCGGGGACTCGAACAGGTCGAGGGTCGTCCCGTCGACCGTGATGTGGCCGAGGAAGCGTCCCGCTGCGCGGGCGCTCTTCACCGGGTTGCATCCGACGACCAGCGCCGCCTGGGCGGCAGATCCGGGGATCGTCCCCTCGAACACGTCGTACGGCGCCTGCGTGTCACATGGGCTGGCATGCCCGTGGAGACCCCAGCTCGCCGGCATCGCGACCGAGTAGCCAAGCCACGGCGAGGAGACATCCGTCCAGCCTTGCGGAACGGAAGCGGCGACCGACGCCGGAGCGCCGGGCGCAGCACAGGAGATCGACGCGGCCGGCACGCCGGCGGCCACGATGGCCGCATCGACCGAGGGGGCTGCGTCGACCGGCGAGGCGCAGCCCGCACACACGATCGCCACCGCGACCACGGCCACCGCGACGACCCAGCCAGGACCTCGGGCTCCGACCATGACGCAAACCCCGAGTTATGGGGCGGGTCGGTCTCGCCAGTGGCTCGGCGCGGTCCCGGCGGCCGGGTATGGACCGCGTGTCTGAGCCTCCTGCCAACGGTCTCACCGTACGCGGCGGCGATGTCAATGGCGAGAGCCGATCGTCACCGCCCGGATGCCCGCAGTCGCTGAGATGGCCCGTATCGAGCGCCAATCGAGCTGGGACCTTCTGGGTACGACGGCACCCCTCGTCCTTCCGTGGCCGTTGGAGCTGCAACGCGCTGGACCACGCCCTGACCGGCGGGCCCCTCGTACTGGGCCTGCCGTACCGGCGACACCCCTGGCCCGCCTGGGGCAGACTGGCGGGACGCGAAGGCAGGAGGAGCATCGCTTTGGAGAAGATCAGCCGCGCGTCGGGCCCCGCGACCGGATCCTGGCGCCATCGCATCGCGCGCCGGCATGCCGTGGTCGGGCTGGCCGCGATCGTCCTGGCCGCCTCGCTCGGTCCGTGGACGGCGTCGCCCGTGGACGGCGCCTCGACGGACTACCTGCTGATGCCCCGCGCCCAGCTGCTGAAGCGTCCCACGAGCGGCGCCGCGTGGGCCGCGCTCAAGACCGTCGCCAACAGCACGTTCAGTCGCCCGAACCTGTGCGACCTCAACGGCAGGCACCACCTCCAGACGTTCGCGGCGGCGCTCGTCTACGCCAGGACCGGGAACCGCGCCTATGCAAGAAAGGCCCGTGCGGCCATCATGGCCGCCCTGCCGACCCAGGTTCCCGGCTGCAAGGACGCCGTGCTGGCTCTTGGCCGGCAGCTCCCCGCGTACGTGCTGGCCGCCGACCTCGTGCGCCTCCGCTCCACCACCAGGGGCCCGGCCTTCCGATCCTGGCTGTCGGCCATCCGCACCAAGGACATCGGTGGTCACTCGATCTGGCGCACCCTCAAGGGAACGCACCGGAACTCGCCCAACAATTGGGGGGCGTACGCCGGGGCGGCGCGCATCGCGGCGGACCGATACCTCGGCGCCACGAAGGACCTCGCGGCCGCCGCCCGGGTGACCCGGGGTTTCCTCGGGAATCGAACGGCCTACGCGGGCTTCAACCGGAACCTGTCGGCCGACGCGCTGGCCTGGACGTGCACTGGCAGCACGTCCACGTACACGCCGGTGAACCCTGCCTGCACGCGCGGCGGCGTCAATCTCAACGGCGCGGTGGTCATGGACGTCAGCCGCGGCGGCTCACGCCGTTGGCCCCCGCTGGATCCCGGCATCTCCTACCAGCTGGAGTCGATCCAGGGTCTTGGGCTCCAGGTCGAGCTGTTGTGGCGCGGCGGCTACTCCGGCGCCTGGGGTTGGTCGTCGAGCGCCCTGAAGCGGATGGCGAGCGTCGTCACGCGGTCGGCGGCGTCGGGAGGGACCGGCTGGAACGAGAGCCAGGCGTCGCGCCAGATGCCATGGCTGCTGAACCGGCGGTACGGCCTCAGACTGCCGACGAAGCCCTCGGGCATGGGCCGGGCCATCGGGTTCACCGACTGGCTGTACGGTCCGTAGCCGGACGGGTCTCCGCGGCGAACGGCCGCCGAGCCCCCGCGGACGCCGAGAGGGCACCCGGGCGACCCCCCGGGTGCCTTGCTGTTTCCGGCGGTCGGCGGCCCGGACGCCCGCATCCGGTCAAGCCTAGGATGCCGACCGGTCGAGATTCCGCAATGTCAAGGAACCTTCACCGGTCCGCCCGCGGAGGTTCACCTGCGCGTGCGAGCGTCGCCGGTGGCACTCCGGGTTTCGAGCGCATGCCCCAGTCATGGCGCCCCGGACCTCAAGGGAACCGATGACCGAACCGACACAGCCCTACCAGCCTCCGATCGATGCCGCCGGACAGCCGGTGGCGCCCGCCTCCGTCCCGCAGCCGGCCACCACCGCGCCGCCCCTGCCGCCGTTCCGCGCCGCGCCTCCGCCCCCGCCGGCCGGATGGGCGCCGTCGATGTCGCCAGCCCCTGCCGCCGCAGCAGGCCCTGCCGCCGCCGCCCCGGACCGCCGGTCCGGTCACGGGGGCGTGGGCCGCGGCACGCTGCTTGTCGCCGTCCTCGCGACGGCGGTTCTCACCTCGACGGGCACCTACGCCGCGCTCACGGTCGGCGGCGACGGCTCGTCGGAGGCGCCAGCCTCGCTCACCGGCATCGGGTCGATCGACGGGGCTTCGCCCGCGCCCGGCGGCGACGTTGCGCCCGCACCGGGGGGCAATGTCGCACCCACCCCGGCGACACCCGCCCCGGTGCTCGACGGCTCCGTGGTGGGCGTGGTCAAGGCCGTCAGCCCGGCCGTCGTCACCATCGTGGCGGAGGGCATGACCTCCACCGACCCGATCACCGGCCTGGGCGGCCAGGGTGCCGCGACCGGCTCCGGCGTCATCTTCGACGCGGACGGGCTCATCCTCACCAACCGTCACGTCGTGTCCGGCAATCCCACCAAGCTCACCGTCAATCTCAAGGACGGGCGCTCCCTCGACGGGACGATCTACGGCATCGACACGTTCACGGACCTCGCCATCGTCAAGGTGAGCGAGACCGGCCTGCCCACCGCCGCGATCGGAGACTCGGGCGCGATCGAGGTCGGCCAGCAGGCGATCGCCATCGGCAGCCCGCTGGGCGAGTTCACGGACTCGGTCACCACCGGCATCGTGTCCGCGATCGGCCGGACCATCGACGTCCAGGACGGCACCCGGCTGACCAACCTCATCCAGACCGACACCGCGATCAACCCCGGCAACAGCGGCGGTCCGCTGCTCGATACCGCCGGTCGCGTGATCGGCATCAACACCGCGGTCGCGGGCGGCGCCCAGGGGATCGGGTTCGCGATCCCGATCGACATCGCCAAGCCGCTCCTCGCCCAGGCGTCCGCCGGCAGCCCGCTGGCGCGGGCGTGGCTGGGCGTGCGCTTCCAGACCATCGACCCGGCCCTCAAGGCCGAGGCCGGCCTGCCGGTGGACCAGGGCGCCTGGATCCCGACTGCGGCGGCCCTCTCGGCGCAGCAGGACCCGTCCGGTCAGGGCCAGAACCCGTTCGGCCAGGGCTTCGATCCGTTCGGCCAGGATGTCGCACCGGTCGCCCCCGCCGCGCCGCAGTCGACCGATCGTGTCCGGCAGCCCGGCCGCCGCCGCCGGCCTGGCGGAGGGCGACATCATCACCGCGGTGGACGGCACGGCGCTCGACGCGGCCCGCCCGCTCGACCTGGTCGTGAGCCAGCTCGCCCCCGGCGAGACGGCGTCGCTCGAGGTCCTGCGCAACGGCCAGACCGTCAAGCTGGAGATCACGCTGGGGACGCGCCCGGCCAGCGTGTAACGCACGATCTCGCCCGGTCTCTCCCTGCCGGGCGAGGCATCCTGGCGGACCCCCGATGCCGACTGGCGCCGGGGGTCCGTTCGAGTCCCGGCCTACTGGCGCGCCCGGGCCTCCGCGACCGCCTTGAGCACCCGGCAGGCGCGCAGGGTCACCCAGCGGCTCGGCCGGCCCGGCTGGTCGATGTCCACGATCATCTTGCCCATGTAGGGATAGCGGTTGGCCCAGCGGCCCTCGTCATCCTGCTGCGCCAGCAGCCAGGCGATCGCGGGGTCCAGCCGCGGATCACCCCCGGCATCCGCCTCGCACAGCGCCTCCAGGACCTGGAGCACATCGGTGACGTAGCCGGACGGGAAGCCCAGCCTGAACCATGAGCCGTTGGGCTTCGTGTTGCCGTAGCCCATCGGGTAGTCCGCGACGGCCGGATCGCGGCTGAGCAGGAACGCGACGCCGGCGTCGAGGGCCCGCTGGACGGGCGGCGATCGCCGGTCGGACGGGATCCGGGCGAGCGCCAGCACGGCCTTCACGGCGCCCCACGCGCATGGCTCGCCATCGTTGGCGCCGCAGCGGAACCCGGGACCCGGCACGGACGAGGCGTAGAAGCGGATGTCACCCTCGCCGGTGATCGCCGCCGCCTGCCACTCGATCGCGCGCCCGACCCGTTCGTCGTCCAGCCACCCGAAGCCGATCAGCGCGCGCAGCAGGTTGCCGTTGAGGCAGTGGATGACGGTGGACGGGGCCGGACGCGCCACGCGACTCGCGACGGCCCCGAACCCGCCGTTGGCCGTCCGGGCGTGGTCGAGGAGGTACTCGCATCCGGCCCGGATCCTGGGGTCCTCCCCGTTCGCGCCCAGCTGGTCCAGGAAGATCAGGGTCCAGACAGTGGACGAGTACTTCGGGCCGTAGCCGGCCCCGGGCTTGCCCCACCAGCCCTCCGGATCCTGGGCGGCGAGCATGGCCGCGATCGGGTCGCTCCGCATCGCAGTCGCCCGCGCCTGGACGACGGCCGGATCGTCGTCGGCCACGCCCAGCAACTGTCGGAGGGCGAGGTGGCGCACCGCCGGCGCCACCTCGTCGAGCAACCAGGGCAGGGGATCGCTCCGGAGGGAGGCGGCCCACCCAGTCATTGCGCCCAGCGCAAAGGCCTGCCCTGCGGCCGAGGTTCGGGTCACGCGTCATCGCCCTCGCTGGATCAGGGAAGCATCGGCACCCGGGCCGCACCTGCCAAGGGTCATCCGTCCCCTTCACACGGCGGCTCCGATCCGGCCCGCGACCGGCCAGACGCCGGACCGATCGGCGCCGGGTGCGGTCCGGGGCAGTTGACAGGCACGGCCATGCTATGGCCCACGGCATTCCAGACTTGGGATGCCGGCCCGACGAGACCCGCAAGGAAGGCACGATGCGCCGCACAAGCGTCCCCACGGCTGCGACCCTCACCCTGCTCGCCGCGCTGCTCGCGGCCCCCATCGGTGTCCAGGCGTCCCATTCGTGGGGCAGCTACCACTGGGCTCGGACCGCCAACCCGTTCACGCTGCAGGTCATCGACAGCATGACCTCGGACTGGGACGACAACCTCGACATCGCCATCGGGGACTGGCACCAGTCGTCGGTCATGAACCTGAGCGAGGAGGCGGGGGACTCGTCGGCCAAGACCCGCAAGCGGTGTGCCGCCGTCCTGGGCAAGGTCCGGGCGTGCAACGCCACCTACGGCTACAACGGTTGGCTGGGCGTGGCGCAGATCTGGGCGAGCGGCAGCCACATCGTGAAGGCCACCGCGAAGATGAACGACTCCTACCTGGCGTCCAGGTCGTATACCGAGACCAACCGGCAGCACGTCATCTGCCAGGAGATCGGTCACGACTGGGGCCTCGGCCACCAGGACGAGTCGGGCGCGGACCTGAACACGTGCATGGACTACGCGAACGCGCTGGACAACCCGCACCCGAACGCGCACGACTACGCGCAGCTCGAGACCATCTATCAGCACCTCGACGCCAGCTCGACCATCGCCGCCATGCCAGCCGGCTTCGCCAACGCCGACCTGCACGCGCGGGCGAGCTGGGGCGCGAAGGTCCACGAGAGCGCGGACGGGCATTCGGCCGTCTTCGTCCGGGACTTCGGTGGCGGGTATCGCGTCTACACGCACGTCACCTGGGTGCGGTAGCGGCTCCGCCCCCTCCCGGGTCCATCGCAGGCGTCACGCCTCCACCAGGCCGCCGCGGGCGGCGAGCGCCGCGGCCGCCCCACGGCTGGCGACGCCCAGCTTGTCCAGGATGTGGGTCACGTGGGAGCTGGCCGTCTTCTCGGTGATGAACAGCCGCTCGCCGATCTCGCGGTTCGTCCGTCCGTCCACCAGGAGGGCGAGCACCTCACGCTCCCGCGGGCTGAGGCCGTACGGGTCGGGCGGCGCCGGCGCGCCCACCTGGGGCGCCTGCTCCGGCGGCCGGGGCGGGGAGAGGTCCAGCCGGGCGCGCCGGGCGAGGCCCTCGATGTCGCGGACCAGCGGACCGGCTCCCGCCGCGGCGGCCCACGACAGCGCGTCGCGCAGGACCCGTTCGGCCCTGGCGCGGTCGGTCGTGCCGGCAAGGGTGGCCTCCGCCTCCCGGTATCGGGCATAGGACGCGAGGTACGGCTCGCCCGACGTCTCGAGCGCGAGCGCCGCCGCCGCCCATGCGTCGGCGTCCGGCCGGACCGCGATCCGCCCGGCTTCGGCGAGGCCCCACGCGACGCGCGACAGGACCCGGTCCTCGTTCGCCCCGCCCTCGACCAGGCGCCCCGTCTCGGCGAGCCGCAGGCGATCGGCGTGCTGACCCGCCGCGGCCCCGGCCCTCGCCTGGGCGTCCGCGTCCCGGCGCGCCCGCGATCGCTCGGCCAGGTCCGCGGCGGCCCGGAGCCCCAGCGCGAACATGTGCACGCGGCCCGGGACCTCGTCCGTCACGCCCAGGATCGCCAGGGCCTCGTCCACGAGGCGCAGGGCGTCGCCGGGATCGTCACGGCCGATGGCGGCCTCGGCGAGGAGGCCGGTCGCCGCGGCGCGGGTCTCGGGGTCCGCCGAGGGCTGGAGATCGCGCACGGCGGCGAGGTCGCGCTCGCCGTCCTCGAACCGGCCACTCCGCACCCGGAGCTGCCCGCGGGTCACGAGGTAGCTCGGCAGGGCCATTCGCGACGACCCCGCGTCGATCATCCGGCCGGCGAGGGGCTCGGCCTCGTCCCAGCGACCCTGCCAGGCGAGGAGCTCCACGTCGTCCGTGCCCAGCAGGGGCTCGCTCATGTCGTGCAGGCCCTCGCGGTCCAGCGCCGCGCGCGCGGCGGCCAGGACGCCCGGCAGGTCGGCGAACCGCCCTGCGGCGCTGTACACGGCCGCCCGGTCGATGTGGGCGACGCCGATCTCCCTCGCCCCGCCGGACCGGTCCGCGAGCGAGACCGCCCGCTCGATCTCCTCCACCGCCTCCCGGTCGCGACCGAGCCCGGCGAGGGCGACCGCAACCTGGGAGCGCGCGCACGCCTCGATCCCGGTGGCTCCGCAGGCGGCGGCGACCCGGATGGCCTCCCGCGCCAGCTCCAGGGATCCTCGATCCCGACCCGCGTGCAGCCGCGCCGAGGCGAGAGACAGGAGCGCGAAGGCGCGTTCTGCCGTCGGGGGATTCGGTGGCACAAGCCCGACGGCCCGCTCGCCGAGGGCGGCGATCTCCTCCAGCTCGCCGGTCAGCTCGATCCACTCCAGCAGCCGGCCCAGGAGATGGCTCAGCCGCGGGGGATCGACCACGCCTTCCGCCGCAGCGACGGCCTGCCGTCCGAGCGCGACCGCACGCGCGGCGTCGCCACCGCGGAAGCACGCTTCCGCGGCGAGGTCGAGCAGACGGATCCGGTCGGTGGCGTCGCGCCCGCCGGCGTCCGGGACGCGCTCGAGCAGGTCCAGCGCCCGCTCGTAGAGCCTGCGCGCCTCCGGGTAGGCGCGGGCGGCCATGGCCGCGTCGCCGGCGCTCACCGACGCCCGGTACGCGGCCGGCAGATCGTGTGCCTCGACCAGGTGATGGGCGACCTCGGCTGCCGTACCGGCCCGGGTGGGGCTGGCGAGGTCCGGCCGCTCCGCCAGGATCCGCGCGAGCACGACGTGGAGGCGGACCCGCTCGCCCGGCAGGAGGTCGTCGGCGACGGCCTCGCCGATCAGCGCGTGCCGGAAGGCCAGCCGGCCGCCATGCGGCTCGACCACGAGGATCGCCCGGTCCACGGCCTCCCGGATCGCCTGGTCGAGAGGACCGGCCTCTCCGCCCCAGGCCAGCTCGAGGAGCTCGGCGTCGGCCGGCCGGCCCAGCGTGGCCACGATGTCCAGGACGTGTCGCGTGGGCTCGGAAAGGGTGCCCAGCCGGGCCAGCAGGATGTCCCGGAGCGTCCCGGGCAGCGGCGCCGCGGGCCCCCCGTCCACGGCGAGGAGCTCCTCCGCCAGGAACGGGTTGCCGTCCGACCGCCCGGCGATCGCCGCCACGAGCGCGTCCGGCGCCTCCCCCCGGATCTCGCGGACGAGCCTTGCCACCGCGTCCGGCCCCAGGCGGTCGAGGTCGATGCGGTTCGTGCGCCCGCTGCGCGCGAGCTCGGCCAGGATCGGGACCAACGGGTGCCGCCGGGACAGCTCGTCGGTCCGGAAGGTCGCCACGACCGCCGTGCGGCCGCTCCGGAGCCGGCTCGCGAGGTAGGCGAGCAGCTCGAGGCTTGACTGGTCCGCCCAGTGGATGTCCTCGAGGACCAGGACGAGCGGCACCGGCACCCGGTCCAGCAGGCCGCGCACGGCCTCGTACATCCGGCCGCGGCTGACCAGGGCGGCGCCCGAGGCGCCCGTCGCCAGCTCCGGAACCAGCGCGGCGAGGTCCGCAGGCGCCGTCCCGAGAGCTTCTGCGGCACGATCCCCGAGCGACTCCACCAGGCGGCCGAGCGCATCGACGAACGGCGCGTAGGGGAGGGCGTCGGCGCCCAGCTGCACGCAGCAGCCGGATGTCGTCAGCATCCCATCGGCCGTGGCGCGCGCCATCAGCTCGGCCACGAGCCGGGTCTTGCCGACCCCCGCCTCGCCGCCGAGGAGGGTGATCGGGCGAGCCGCACGGTCCGCGACCGCGGTCTCCAGTTCGAGCAGGTCGTCCCCGCGGCCGACCAGCACCGGGCTCGAGCGCCGCATGCCCATCGCGGCAGCGTAGCCAGCCGATTCCCACGCGGAGAAGAGCCGGATGAAACACGCCGGACGGGCGCTCTGACCGCGATGCCCGCGCACGACCGGCTCACCACACCACGATTAAGGGGTGACGCGGCCAGCGAATCAGGGATCGCCCGATGGCGCGGCAACCCGGCGCGGGGACCATCGCTCCACCAACGGTCGTGACCTGAGGCCCGACAGGCGCCAGCGCCCACCGGTCGAATCGGGCAGGAGGACCAGGACATGTCGGCAACTCGCAGCAGGCGGGCAACGGCCCTCGCGGCACTCGCCTCGCTCGCGCTCGTCGCGACGCTCGCCGTCCCGGCGGCGGCCGCCGAGCCGGCGTTCGAGATGGATCTCCCGGCCGGATGGGCGTGCCCGGACTTCGACCTCCACATCGCCGGCTACGGCGAAGGCTCGCAGGTCGTCCGCGAGTTCGACCGCCGGGGAGGCACCGTGCTGTACCTCAGCGCGGGCACGGGCCTCGAGCTGGCGTTCACCAACGCCGCGACCGGGGCGACGATCTCGACGAAGTCCAACGGGGCCGTGAACTGGACGGCCGTCCGTCCGGACGGCACCGCGAAGATGACCCTCCTGGGGCACAACGTCGTGATCCTGTTCCCGACCGACGGCGGGCCGTCCACCACGCTGTACGCAGGCAGGGTCGTGATCGACATCGCGGCGGACGGCGTCTGGACCGTGAAGAAGGTGGCCGCGCTCTCGACCGACATCTGCGCGGCGCTCGCCTCCTGACGACCCGGTACCGGGGGGTCCTCCGAGGGCCGGTCGCCCATCGCGGCGGCCGGCCCTCCGGCGCTCCAGTATCCTCGGGGCCGGAAGGAGCGCCCATGCCCCAGGCACAGCGAATCGCCGACATCCTCGCCGGCCGGACCCCGGTCGGCGCGCGAGTCACGGTCCAGGGCTGGATCCGGACGCGCCGCGATTCGAAGGCCGGTCTCTCGTTCCTGGCCGTCAACGACGGGTCGTGCTTCGATCCCCTCCAGGTCGTTGCCCCGGCGGCACTGGGCAACTACGAGGGCGAGATCCTCCACCTGACCGCCGGCTGTGCCGTCACCGTGACGGGAACCGTCGCCGCGTCCCAGGGCAAGGGCCAGGCCGTTGAGATCCTGGCCGACGAGGTGACCGTGCTGGGCTGGGTGGACGACCCGGAGACCTACCCGATCCAGCCCAAGCAGCACTCGTTCGAGTACCTGCGCGAGGTCGCCCACCTGCGCCCGCGGACGAACACCTTCGGCGCCATGGCGCGCGTCCGGCACGGCCTGGCGATGGCCATCCACCGCTACTTCGACGAGCACGGCTTCCTGTGGGTCCACACCCCGATCCTGACGGCCAGCGATGCCGAGGGCGCGGGCGAGCTGTTCCGGGTGTCCACCCTGGACCTCGCCAACCTGCCGCGAACCCCCGACGGCGGCATCGACTACGCCCAGGACTTCTTCGGCAAGCCCGCCTTCCTCACGGTCTCCGGCCAGCTCAACATCGAGGCCTACTGCCTGGCGCTCACCAGCGTCTACACGTTCGGGCCCACCTTCCGGGCGGAGAACTCCAACACCAGCCGGCACCTGTCCGAGTTCTGGATGGTGGAGCCGGAGATCGCGTTCGCAGACGTCCACGCCGACGCGGACCTCGCCGAGGACCTGCTCAAGGGCAGCTTCCGGGCGCTGCTGGACGAGCACCCCCGGGACATGGCGTTCTTCGCCGAGCGCATCGACAGGGAGGCCATCACCCGGCTCGAGGCCCTGGTCAGCTCCGACTTCGCGCGGATGGAGTACACGGAGGCGATCGCGGTCCTGGAGCGCGCCGGTCGCGCGTGGGAGTTCCCGGTGTCCTGGGGCGTCGCCCTGCAGGCCGAGCACGAGCGCTACCTGTGCGAGGAGTACGCGAAGCGGCCCGTGGTGGTCGTCAACTACCCCAAGGAGATCAAGGCGTTCTACATGCGCCTCAACGACGACGAGCGGACCGTGGCGGCGATGGACGTGCTCGCTCCCGGCATCGGCGAGATCGTCGGCGGCAGCCAGCGCGAGGAGCGCCTGGACGTGCTGGACGCCCGGATCCGCGAGACGGGGCTCGAGCCGTCGGCCTACTGGTGGTATCGCGACCTGCGCCGCTACGGGACGGTGCCCCACGCGGGGTTCGGGCTTGGCTTCGACCGGGCGCTGGCCTACGCCACGGGCATGGCCAACATCCGCGACGTGATCCCGTTCCCGCGCACACCCGGCAGCGCCGACTTCTAGCAACCCCGCGTCCGCAGGTGCCCGTTGGTCTCCCGGAGACCCAACGAGCGCATCACGCGACGTTCCGGGCGCCGGGCGACGCCGTTGTCCCACGAAGACCGTCCCGGGTGCATCAGACAGTCCGCCCCGCGGCAGGTTCGTCCCGTGACGCGCCGGTTGCGTCGCCAGGCGACCGGGACACCCGGGGCGACCGGGACCGCCGTGACTCCGGCGCAGACCCGGTCGCCGCCCGCGGCAGGTCGCTACCCCTGCGTCGTGCGGGGCATGAACATCGCCAGGCTCCAGCCGGCGAGACCCACGACGAGCACCAGGCGCACGACCAACGGCCAGCTCGTCTCCCACACCCAGAGCGCGCCGACGACCGGCAGGAACAGCAGCCAGGCGATGCCCTGCAACAGCAGCGGCAGGCTGCGGACCCACTCCCAGGCCGCGTCCAGGCCGCCCTGGTTCCAGACCAGGCCGATCCCGAAGGCCGCCCACAGCAGGGCGAACACCAGGAACAGGATCCCGCTCGTGAGCAGGAACGGGATGACGCTCGTGACGGGGACGATGATCCCGTCCACGAGCACGCTGATGACCTGTTCCATCGGACCCTTCCTCCCTTTCGATTCAGCAGGCCCGACCAGGGCCCGGTTGCCGTCCTGCGCCGTCGATGCGTCCATGCCTGCCTCCGCCGTTCCGTGATTTGCCTGTACGGCGTATAATCACTATACACTGTACACTCTACAAGTGACCAACGGCCCGACATGAGGAGGCTTCGCATGACGAACGGCCCGGACCCGGAGGACGAAGCCCGGTCTGCCTCGCCCGCTCCGCCCGTCCCGCCCCTGCCCTGGCGGCAGGCGCCCCACGCGGGTCGGCGGCGGAGCGCCGGCGCCGGGCTGGACCGGGGGCGCATCGTGGAAACGGGCCTGCAGATCGTGGATGCGGAGGGGGTGGAGGCGCTCTCGCTGCGACGCCTGGCCACCGATCTCGGCGTCACGCCGATGGCGATGTACTGGCACGTCCGGGACAAGACGGAGCTGCTGGAGCTGATCGGGGAGCGGGTCCTGGAGACGATCGAGGTCCCGCCGGCGGCAGGCGACTGGCGGCGGCAGCTGCGTGACGTCCACCTCGCGATGCTGGGGCCGCTGCTCGAGCACCCCAACGCGGTGGAGCTGATGATCGGGCGGGCGCGGTTCGGGCCGGCGGGGATCGCCCTGTTCGAGCGCATCCTGGCGATCCTGCTCGAGGCCGGCCTGTCCGCGGAGGCCGCCTTCGACGCCTACCAGTCGCTGTACCTGTTCCAGCTGGGGTTCACCGCCACCTCCCGCCGGTCGCCGGAGTTCATCGAGGGCCAGCGGCAGGGCGCGATGTACCTGCGCTCGCTGGATCCGGGGCGGTTCCCGGCGATCGCGCGCGTCGCCCCGGTGATCGGCGCCCGGCCGCTCGTCGAGGCCTACGAGGTGGGGCTGGACGTCGTCATCGAGGGGATCGCGGTCCGCCTGGCTGCTGGACGCTGACGACGACGGCCGCGGTGGGTCGCCGCCTGAAGGCGACGTCGATCCCGAGCAGGATCCAGCCGGCGCCGTTGAGCGCGACGCCCGCCAGCGCGACCGGGGTGATCAGCCAGGCGAGGTCGCCCCGGATCAGCTCCAGCCGGTCCATGCCGAGGAAGGCGAGGAGCGACCCGATCGCCAGCGTCAGCGCACCCCACCGGGTGACGGCGCGCAGGCGCCAGGCGACGAAGCCGAACGCGGCATCCGTCAGCCACATCGCCCCACCGGCGTAGAACATCACGAGCCGGAACTCGGGGTCCGGTGCCGGGAACTGCGGCCTGCCGACGCCGAGGACGACCATCGCGATGTACCAGGCGTTGGCGAGGATCACGGCGATCGCCACCGTCAGCGAGAGCCGGCGGGAGACGGCGGCCTGGCGCCGGTGGACGGCGATGGCGATGGCGATGGCGCCGGCGTTGAACAGCACGAGCCGGAGGTTGTTCAGCTCCGGGCCCCACGACACGTTGGGGAGGAAGGCGGCCACGAGGACGAGCCCGCCGAGGATGCCGAGGATGCCGAGCAGCCGGCTCGAGGTGGATGGCGATGCCGCCAGCGAATGGGCCACGGTGCGGTCCCTCCGTGCGCGCTCCGACGCCGCCGTGACGACGAGGTCACGGAGCGCCCGGAGCCACGTGCGGGCGGTCCCACCGGCGCCACCGCCCGATCGCGCGTCCCGCAGCTGATCGCCGAACAGCAGGACCATCTCGTCCGCGTACCGCGCCCGGAACTCGGGCGGGTACAGCGCGAGGAGCCGGCGGTAGATCCGGGCGGGGGACGCTTCCGCCGGTCTCATCCCGCGGCCTCGAGGGCCCAGGGTCTGGTCGCCGCGACGATCGTCTCGAGGCGACGGACCTCTGCCGACGCAACGGCACGCCCGGTCCCCGTCAGCCGGTAGTAGCGGCGCCGCTGGTCGTCCAGCTCGGGGTCCGGCCGCTCCTCGCACTCCTCGATCAGGCCGTCGTCGAGCAGCCGGCGGATGGTGGTGTAGACGCCGCCCGGCCCGAGGCGCGTGGCGCCGTCCGTGATCCGGGCGACCTCGGACATGATCGCGTAGCCATGCCGCTCCTCGGGCCCGATGGCCAGGAGCACCAGCATCGCGGTGCGCGGGAGGGGCGGGGTGGCGATGGGCCGTGCGGCGGTCGACATGCCCGGACTATATCGAGTCCTGATGCATTGTCAACTGATATATCAGACCCCGCCCGGCTGGACCATGATCACGATCTTCCCCTGGGCGTGCCCGTCCGCCAGGTACCGCAGCGCACCGGGGACCTCCGCGAGCGGGTAGCGGCGATCGATCGCGGGCGCGAGCGAGCCGGCCTCCAGGAGGGACATCAGTCGCGCCATGTCGTCCGGGTTGCCGGGCTTCCACCACAGGAGGAGCCCGGTCTTCCGGGAGCCGGCCAGCGAGGCCAGGGGCCCAAGGAGGAGCGCTCCGAAGATCGCGCCGGTCGTGCCGCCGGCCATCACGTAGGCGCCGCCGGGCTTGAGCGCCCGCCGGGCCCGGAGGATCGAGCCCCGGCCCATCACGTCGAGGATCCAGTCGTAGCGGGGCCCCCCGCGCGTGTAGTCCTCGCGGGTGTAGTCGATGACGTGGTCCGCGCCCAGCGACCGCACGAAGTCCATCTTGGCGGTGCTGCACACGCCGGTCACCTCGGCCCCGAACGCCTTCGCCAGCTGCACGGCGAACGGCCCCACGTTGCCCGACGCACCGTTGACCAGCACCGCGGCACCCGGCTTGATCGCGCGTCCGCCACGGAGGCCCTGGAGGGCGAGAACCCCCGACTGGGGAATGGTCGCCGCGACCTCGAAGCTCACGCCGGCGGGCTTGGGCGACCAGGCCCGCTCCGGGGCGCACGCGTACTCCGCGAAGGCACCGTAGCCGAACTCCGTGAGGTCCCCGACGACCTCGTCGCCGGGCCGGAACCGCCGCACCTCCCGGCCGACCGCCTCCACCACGCCGGCCGCGTCGAGGCCGAGGCCGCGGTCCTTCGGTGATCGCAGCCCCGTGCCCATCCGCGTCAGGAACGGCGTCCCCGTCAGGTAGTCCAGGTCCGCGCGGTTGACCGACGCGGCGTGGACGCGGACCAGGACGTCGCTGTCCCCGGCGGCGGGCATCGGGACGTCCTCCAGCCGGAGGACGTCCGGGGGGCCATACGTGTCTCTGACGAACGCCTTCATGGCCTCAGCTCGCTGCGATCGGGGAGCCCGTGATGATAAGGCGCGTGGGCCATACCCGGGCCATCATCGGCGATCCGGCGGGCGTGGCAAGCGGCCGCGCGAGGGCGCAGACTCCGGATCGATGCCGGACGTGTCTGACCCAGCTCGCCCCGAGCGCCCGAGCGACGACCTCGCGATCTCACTGGCCTCGTCCGCGCAGCGCGAGGCCATTTACCGGATGCGTCACGCGACCTACGCGGAGGAGCTCGGACAGCATGCCGTCAACGAGGACGGCCGCCTGACGGACTCGCTGGACGGGTTCAACCACTACCTGGTCGCGACCCTGGCCGGACGGCTCATCGGGTTCGTCAGCATCACGCCGCCGGGGCACGCGAGCTACTCGATCGACAAGTACATCCCGCGTGACGAGCTGCCGTTCGTGTTCGACGACGGCCTGTTCGAGATCCGGATCCTGACGGTCGATCGCGCCCACCGTGGCGGTCCCGCCGCGGGGCTCCTGATGTACGCGGCGCTTCGCTGGGTCGAGGACGAGGGAGGCACGCGGATCGTGATCATCGGGCGGACCGAGGTCGCCGGGCTCTACGAACGGGTCGGCATGCACCGGCTCGGGCGCACGATCAGATCCGGCGCCGTTACCTACGAGGTCATGACCGCCACGGTCGCCGAGATCCGGCAGGGGCTGCCGGCGTTCGCCCACCTCGTGCGGCGGCTCGCACCGCGGGTCAGGTGGTCGCTGGCGATCCCCTTCGAGCGTCCGTCGGGCTCGTCGCAACCCCCTGACTGACGGCCCAGCACCGGCCGATGGCTGGCGACGGCTCTGGGGGTCGGCTGCCGGTGCATAGTCGCACCACCGCTTTCGAGACACCCCCTCCCCGACCCGCCGCCGCGTGTGCATGATGCGCGGACAACGCAGGGGTGGCGGGAGCTGGGGGGCTCCACGGCACGGCGTCCCATCGGACGGTCGCCCCGACTCGTGCCGGAAGCCAATGGCGAGACCGACCTCTGCAGAGGAGGAATCTGTATGGCGTCCCGCAAGAAGACGAGGCTCGCGGCTGCGGTCTGCGCAGCCGCATTCGCCCTGAGCCTGGGCACCAGCGCGGTGTTCGCAGGCGAGATCACCGGGAACGGCAAGAGCCTCAAGCAGGAGGACGGCACCCTGCACGCCCGGTCGCACTGTGCCTTCTCGGGCCAGAACGACGATCCCAGCGAAGGCTTTCCCTTCGGTGGCCGCGTGCAGTCCTACGGCTACACCGTCGTGAGGAACGGCCTCAAGGCAATGGCGCCGAGCCCCAGCGTCGGCTGCAACCCGAACGCCGGCTTCGAGGAGTAGCGCCCTCGGGCCAACGCCCGTCTGAACCGTGACGGCCCTCCGGATCATCCGGGGGGCCGTTTCTTGTCCGGGTCGCGCCGGCGACTGCCGGTCAGGCGGGCGTGCTGCCACGGACCCGGCGTCACGGGGGAGCCTCCTGCCTCAATATGGTCGCGCGACTCTCGGGTCGCCCGGGAGGCAACCCAAGACATGGAGAGCAGCGGGCGGGAGCGCCGATGATGGAACCAGGGTGGGCCGCACGGGAATACGACCGCATCGCTGAGCGGTTCGCCGCGTGGGCGGCCGGCGAGGAGCTCATCCGCGCCGCGCTCGTCATCGGCTCGCGGGCGCGCCTGGACCATCGCGCAGACGAATGGGCGGACCTGGACATCCTGGTCCTGACCGACGGACCCTCCCGTTACGTGCGCGATCCAGGATGGGTGGCGTCGGTCGGTGACGCCTGGATCTCCTTCGTCGAGCCGACCGCCGCCGGCCACGGATCCGAGCGGCGCGTGCTGTTTGCCGGTGGCGCGGACGTGGATTTCGCGTTCTTTGCCATCGACGAGATCGAGACCCGGCTCATGGCCGATCCCCAGGCCGCCCAGGCCGCCGTCGGTCGCGGGTTCCGTGTCCTGCTCGACAAGGACGGCGTGGCCGCGCGGCTGATGGACGCGACTTCGACGGTCGCGGCCCAGGCGGCGACCCTGCCGGATGCTGCCGCCTTCGAGCAGGTTGCGTCCGACTTCTGGTACCACGCCGTCTGGACGGCGAAGCATCTCCGCCGCGGCGAGCTGTGGTGGGCGAAGCTCGCCTGCGACGTCCACATGAAGGAGCTCCTGCGCCGGCTCCTGGAGTGGGATGCGGCCGCCGCGGGTCGCGACTCGTGGTTCCGTGGCCGGTTCTTCGAGGAATGGGCGGACCCGGTGTCCCTGGAGGGCCTGCGAACGGCGTTCGCGCACTACGACGAGGACGAGGTCTGGGCCGCGCTCGCGGCAACGATGGACATCTTCGGGGATGCCTCGCGGCGCACGGCCGCGGCGCTCCGCCTGTCCGTCGCGCCGGTAGCCGAGGACCACGCCCGGGCGCTCGTGGAGCAGCTTCGCTCGGAGCGCGCTGCGCGGCCGGACCGATGAGGGGCAAGGAGCCCGGTCTCGTCAGGTCGCGCGGCGCCTCGCGTTGACCCGCCGGCCGCGCCCGGGGCCATCGCCCGTCGCAGCGGCGAGGTCGCTCGCACCCGGTCCCGGCGCCGGCGGCAGGAACGGCAGCTCCGCCTGGTCCACCAGGCCGCTCGCGATGATCCGCCGCATCTCGGCGTCCACGGCAGGGTCCGTCTCGATCTGTCGGTAGGCGGCGAGCCGGCGGTCCACCTCGTCGCAGGCCCGCGCGTACGTGTCCTTCGCGCCCGCCTTGACCCAGTTCTCCCGGTTGTCGCGCGCGATCACGGGCGACGTCAGGTACAGCTCGGACGGCCAGTGGGTCATCGTGTGGTCGGACATGATCAGATGCTGGTCCGCCATCAACCGGTCCACCAGCGCCCCGACCGGCAGGTCATCCGCCACCTTGATCTCGCGGACGAAGCGCAGGGCCTGCCCGCACATCTCGTCGTCGAACACGAGCTTGGGCAGGCTGAACACCAGCAGGTAGTCCAGCATCCCCGGGCCGCTGACGCTGTTCACGCCCGCCAGCGCGGCCACCAGGCGCTGCCGAACGTCTCCGCGCCGGCCTGCGCATCGAGGACGGGCGAGTCCGACAGGGCCATGTACGACTGGCAGGGCAGGCCCAGCGCCTTCGCGACCTCGACGTAGGCGGCGTCCAGGGCGACCGCCTCGATCGCCGCCATGGGCGAGCTGGCCGCCTTCATGTGGAACGTTGCCGGCGCCCCGCCGAACAGGACCGGCGCCCCCGGGCGGACGACCTGCGCCATCGTGATCCCGGCCAGGACGTCGGCCGTGTGGAACACCGTGGCGCCCACCGTGGTGACCGGCGCGATCAGCCCCATCAGGGTGACCGGCACGATCTCCACCGGGATCCCGGCCTCCACGCAGTCGATCAGGTTCTGGCAGGAGTCCTCGGAGTACCGGAAGTTGCCTGTGGCGGTGATCGTGAAGATGGACATCGGGCGGGCGACCAGGTCCGCCCGATCCGCCCGGAAGAGCTGCATCAGCTCCACCATGCGGGGCACGCCGTGCTCCGTGAAGGCGCCGGACACGACCGGGCGCTTCGAGTTCGTCAGCACCATGTACAGGCGCCAGGCGTCGGACACCTGCGCCTCGATGTCGTCGTTGGTGGAGAACGCGGTGGCCAGGTAGGCGATGTGGTCCAGCCCGTCGGCCAGCCGCACGTATTCCACGAAGTCGGCGGAGCTGGCCAGGCGGACCTCGCCCGTCCGGTGGTCCATCCACTTCAGGCCCGACGAGCCCGGGACGAAATGGACGCGGTCGCCGCCAAGGTCCGCGTGCGGATTGCCGTCGCGGTCGTACAGCTGGAACGAGCGCGGGGCGCTGGCGATGGCCGCCTCCACGACGTCGCGCGGGAACAGGATCCGGTCCCCGGCGGCGTTCGCGGGCAGGCCGGCGGCGTGAAGCCGCCGGCGCATCTCCGGGCTGCGGATCTCCATGCCGGTCTCGGCCAGCACGCGCTTGGCCTCGTCCAGGATCCGATCGATGAGGTCGTCCGACAGGACGCGCAGGTGGGGTCGCATGGGGGCGAACGCTACCGCATCCGGGCGCCCGGCCACGCCCGAGGGGCATTGCGCGGGACCGGTCCGGCCGGCTCGATGGCGATCGGAGGGGGCCGGGCTTGCCCCGCCGCCTATAGTCGAGGCGCGTCCCGGCCGCCGGCACGGGCTGCCCGGAGGATGTGATGAGCGAGCCCGCGGTCCGCGCCGTGTCCCTGGACGGGGATCTCGCCGAACACCGGCAGAACGCCGCCGGCCGGAGCGATGCCATCGCGTTCCCCGCCGGGCGCGTCACGCGCTCCACCCTCCAGCCGGGCTGGCGCTGGTCCGAGCACGTTGGTCGGGCGATGGGCCTCGAGCTGTGCCCGGCGCCGCACTTCGGGTACGTCGTGTCCGGCCGCATGGTCGTGGCCATGGCGGACGGGACCGAGCACCGTTACGGGGCGGGCGACGCGATCGCGGTGGAACCGCCGCACGACGCCTGGGTCGAGGGCGACGAGGTCTACGTGGGCATCGACGTCGCGCCGGCGCCGACCGGGCCGCCGGCGGCCTCGGCATCGGTCCTCGGCTCCATCGGGAACACGCCGCTCGTGGTGCTGCGGAGGGTCGTGCCGGCCGGACACGCCCGCGTCGTCGTCAAGGTGGAGGGCACGAACCCCACCGGCTCCATGAAGGACCGCTTCGCGCTCGCGGCCATCGACGGGGCGGAGCGCTCTGGGCTCCTGCGGCCCGGCGGGACCGTGGTGGAGTACACGGGCGGCAGCACCGGGACGTCGCTCGCCCTCGTCTGCGCCGCGCGCGGCTACCCGATCCGGATCGTGACCTCCGACGCGTTCAGCAAGGAGAAGCGCGACCACATGCGGGCCCTGGGCGCCGACGTCCTGCTGGAGCCCAGCGACCGGATGCGGATCACGGAGGACCTTGTCCGGCGGATGATCGCCCGGGCGGACGGGATCGCCAGGGACGAGGGGGCCTGGTGGGTGGACCAGCTCAACAACCACGACGGCGTCCTGGGCTACGAGGCGATGGGCGAGGAGGCATGGGCACAGGTCGGCGGACACGTGGACGCGTTCGTGCAGTCGGTGGGGACGGCGCACTCGCTCCACGGCGCGGTCCGGGCGCTGCGGCGGCACAACCCCGGGATCCATACCGTGGCCGTCGAGCCCGCGGAGTCCCCGGTGCTGTCGGCGGGCCGGACCGGCGGCCACCGCATCGAGGGGATCGGCATCGGCTTCGTCCCGCCGCTGTGGGACCCCAGGGATGCGTCGGAGATCATGGCCGTCTCGTCCGACGAGGCCCACGAGATGGCACGCCGACTGGCCCGCGAGGAGGGCCTGTTCGCCGGATCGTCGAGCGGCGCGAACGTCGTCGCGGCGCTGCGGGTGGCGGAGCGGCTGGGCCCGGGCGCGACGGTCGCCACGGTCCTCTGCGATTCCGGGGTCAAGTACCTCTCGACGGAGGTCTACGCGAGCTGACGACACGCATGCCTGTGCGGCGGCCTCGGCGATACGCTGGCGACGCGGCTGGCCGGGCGGCCCTCACCCCCGACCAGCCCGCATGGAGGAACGATGTCCGATCTCGTCGTGACGCTCATCCCTCTCGGTGCGGGGAGCGCCCTCGTCCCTGTCCAGGTGGTCATCACGATCCTGCTCCTGCGCGCCCCGGGGGGACGGCTCGCGGGGCTCGCGTGGATCGCCGGCATGACGGCGATCAGGCTCCTCCAGGGTCTGGTCTTCGGGCTGATCCTCGGGTCCCGCAGCGCCGCCACCGGGACCGCCGGGGACGACGGGTCGAGCGTCATCGTGTCCGTCGTGCTGCTCATCCTGGCGATCCTGTTCTACGTCCTGGTCGCGAAGCAGCTGCTCAGGCATCCCGACGAGGACGCGCCGCCACCGCGGTGGATGGCGAGGTTCGACGGTGTCACGCCGCGCAGGGCATTCGGCCTGGGCTTCGGGCTCGTCGCCATCAGCGTGAAGTTCTGGGTGTTCACGCTGGGCGCGATCGCGGCCATCGGGTCGGCCGATCTCGGGCAGCCGGGGGCGACGATCGCGTTCCTGCTGTTCGTCGCGCTGGCCGAGTCCATCCATCTGGCGGCCGTCGGGTTCGCGTACGCCGCGCCGGCCCGGGCGGACGCGGCGCTCGGCCGGTTCTCCGCGTGGCTCGAGCGGCACAACCGCTCGATCATGATCGTGCTGGGGCTGGTATTCGGCACCTGGTTCCTGGTCAAGGGCCTGAGCGGTCTGGGCGTCCTGTGACCCGCTGACCCGGCGGCCCGGCCGGCGAGCCTGGCCTTGAACAGCCCCCGGCCGAGGTGCGACCCTGTCGGCTGTGGACGACCTCCTCTTGCGCTTCGACCGGCAGGTGCGCCGGCAGCCGCGGTGGCCCGGCGTCGAGCGTGCCGACCGCGTGATCCGCCTGTTCAGCGACGGCTGGACCGGCGTGCTGTGGAGCGACCTGGACGCGGCCTGCGCGGACGTCGTGATCGCCCGGGAGATCGAGCGCTTCGCGGGCGCCGGCGAGTGGGAGTGGAAGCACTACTCCTACGACCAGCCGCCCGACCTGGCCGACCGGCTGCGCGTGGCGGGCTTCGTCCCCGAGGACGAGGAGACGCTCCTCGCCGCCGAGGTCGCCGATCTCGCCCTGGACACCCCGCCGCCGGCCGGGGTCGAGCTGCGTCCCGTGGAGGACGAGGCGGGCGTCGAGGCGCTCCTGGCCGTGCAGGGTGCCGTGTTCGGACAGCGCAACGCCGCGTTCGGGCGCGAGCTGCTCGGCGAGCTGGCGGAGGGGCGGGCGTCCGCCGTGGTCGCGATGGCCGGCGCCCGGCCGATCTGCGCCGGCCGGATCGAGTTCTACGAAGGTACGGATTTCGCGGCCCTGTTCGGCGGTGCCACGGTGCCCGAGTGGCGCGGTCGGGGCGTCTTCCGCGCCGTCGTCGCGTACCGGGCCGCGCTGGCCTCGGCCCGCGGCTGCCGCTACCTGCAGGTGGACGCGTCGGACGACAGCCGCCCGATCCTCGAGCGGCTCGGCTTCGTGTCGCTCGGCACGACGACCCCGTTCATCTACCGCACCGATCCCGATGGGAGGGACCGTGACCATCCGTGACGAGCTGGACGCGATCAACGCCGGGTTCGAGGAGGCCCTCGCCGCGCAGGACGTGGAGCGGCTGGCTGCCTTCTACGCGGACGACGCCCGGCTCCTGTTCCACGGCCGGCCGGTCATCCACGGCCGTGCCGCGGTGGACGCGGCGCTTCGCGACATGGTCGCCAGGGGGCCGGCGAGCGTGCGGTTCGTGACCGACGAGGTGATCGCGGATGGGTCCCTGGTCGTTGACATCGGCCGGATCGTGGGCCCGGCCGGGCAGACCCGGTACGTCGTCGTCTACCGGCGCCAGGCGGACGGGAGCCTGAGGATCGTCGTCGATTCGGTCACCGGCGACGGCCCGTCGCCGTCGTCGAGCTGAGGCACGGGCGCATGCGAACGCTGGAGATCGGTCTCGTCCTCCCGATGGGGGAGTCCTTCGTCGATGGCTCGACCGCGCGCTGGACCGAGATCCGGGACCTCGCCGTTGCGCGCCGAGACGCTCGGCTTCGACACGGTCTGGGTCGCCGACGAGCTGCTGTGGCGCCCGCCCGACGGTCCCACCCACGGCTGGTGGGAGTGCATCGCCATGGCCGGCGCCGTGGCGGCCGCGACGTCACGCGTGAAGGTCGGGACGTGGGTCATGTCGGCGCTGCACCGGAACCCGGGGATCACCGCGAAGGCCGTCGAAACCATCGACGAGATCAGCGGTGGCCGGTTCGTGCTGGGGCTCGGGTCCGGGCATGCGGGGCGCCAGGCACACGCCTTCGGGCTGCCCGAGGACCGCGTGTTCGGACGCTTCGAGGAGGCGATCGAGATCATCGTCCCGCTCCTCCGGCAGGGTCACGCCGACTTCGAGGGGACCTTCCACGCCGCCCGGGACCTGGAGCACCGGCCCGTCGGTCCCCGGCCCGGCCGGATCCCGATCATGATGGGCGCCAAGGGCCCGAAGATGCTCCAGCTGGCGGTGCGGCATGCCGACACCTGGAGCTGGTACGTGGAGGAGCGCAGCGACCTCACGGAGTTCGGTCCGCGACTGGACGCGCTCCTGGCGGCATGCGACGTGGCCGGGCGGGACCCCGCCACGATCGGCCGGTCGGCGGGCATCATCGTGGAGCCCACGCCGATCACCGGCGCGGCCGACGTGCTGGCGGCGCCCGTCCGCGGCTCGTCCGAGGAGATCGCGGACGCGTTCCGGGCGTTCGGCGCCGCGGGCTTCACCCAGCTCGAGCTGCTCCTGTGGCCGCCGACCCTCGCCGCGCTCGAGGCGATGGCGCCCGTGATCGAGCTGCTGGACGGCGACTGATCGCCGTCTCAACCAGTCGGGACCGTGGACAAGCCCTGGACACCGACCGCAGGAGCCCGGCCGTCGGCGACGGCGGCCACGGCTCCTGCCGAACGGCCGCGCTACCCCAGCGGCTGATCCGTCCCCGTATCGCGGCGACCGCGCGGCTTCACCGTCTGGGCCTGTGGGCGGAGGCCGAACCGGATGGCCTGGTCAGGCCACCCGGGATCGTCCGGCAGCCACGCCTGGACCGTGGCGCCGAGGGCGTCAAGGCGCTCGATCCTGCCGTCGGTGCCGAGCACGAGCCTGCCGCCGTCGGCCAGCCGGACCTCGTGTCTCCGGTACCGGCGCGCGTGCGCGGGCGGGTGCGTCTGGGCGCCCCCCTTGTCGAGCACGTCGCTCATGAGGTTCTCCAATCCGGCGCCGAAGGGGCGCCTACCCCTCCGCCTGGTTCCCGTCCCGTCCCCGGCCGAGCTCGCCGCGGATGGCCGCACCGCCGTGGACGGCGGACCACGCCTCGACGGCGGTCGCGAGTGCCGCGGAATCCGGGCGGACGGCCAGCCGGTCGTCCCCGCCGCGGATGCCGGCGCCGAGCTCGGCGAGCTGGCCGCGATACGAGGGCTTGTCGCCGTTGGTGCGCTGGACCGGCGGATAGACGTCGAAGTAGCCCTCGCTGCTCACGACGATGCTCGCGGCAGGCGAGGAGAAGGAAGTACGGGCCATGGGGGAGTCCGATCCGTCGCGCGCTTCGGACCGGCGAATGAGAGCCCGGCGCTACTGGCGACTGTGGCCCCCACCATCGACCCTCGGCCCGATTCCGTCAAACGCTCACGTATTTCCCGCATGCGAGCCCTGGCGGCGGGCCGCCGGCCGCGGGCTACCCGCCGAGGAGCTGCTGGATGAACTCGCTGCGGTCCACGTTCGCGACGTGCGTGAAGAACTCGTCCTGGAGCTTGTAGATCACGATCAGCGTCCCGATCAGCCACCGGTGCCGGTGCAGGACGGCGAACCCGCGCGACTGCCAGTCGGGGAGGCGGCGGACGACGCGCTCCCAGGCCAGGATCGACACGGTCACCAGGAACAGTGGCTCGAGGAAGTTCGGGAAGGCGGCCAGCAGCAGCTCGTTCCCGGTCAGCAGGAAGCCCACCTGGCCGACCGAGCGGAACAGGAACAGCCCCAGCATGAGCTGTCTTCGTCGGCCACGCATTCCGGTACGCGACGATGACGATCGCCACGTAGGTGACCCAGTCGGACAGCTTGTCCACCGGCTGGTAGATGTCGTCCGGCAGGCCCAGGGGGATGAGCAGGTCGCCGTCGAAGCCGTCGAGGAAGAAGTTCGCCCACCCGGCCGCGAACGGGAACCGGATCATCAGCAGCGGCAGCGCGAACTTCGCCACGATGATCAGCACGATCGCGACGGTCTGAGCCGGGCTGGCGGCGGTCATGGTCGCCTCAGCGTACGCCCCCGCGGAGCCGTCCCGCGCGGCCTCCCCGCGGTCCTCCTCCCAGCTTCCCGCCCGGTCCCGCCCGGTCTCCCGCCCGGCCTCCGCCCGGTGCGTGTGGTCTCCCGCCCGGCCTCCGCCCGGTGCGTGTGCATCTGGAGGCACACTTCGACGCCACGACCCGTCCGGAAGGCCGAGCCAGGCCGGATGTGTGCATCCGCCGCTGCAGATCCGGCGAGGTCCGGCGCCAAGGTGGCTGATCTGTGCGTCCAGATGCACGACCCTGCCCCGGGAGACGCTGGAGTGTATGCCCGGATGCACACCGGCGAGACGTTGTATGCCCGGATGCACACCCGGGCGACGCTGGAGTGTGCGATGCGCCGAGTGCACACCGGCGAGGCGTTGTACGCCCGAGTGCACGCCGACGGCACGGAAGGACCCGGGCTCGCGCCTGTCGGACGCGGCTCAGGTCCGCGGCAGCAGCTTCTCCAGCCCGTCGAGGAGCAGGTCGAGCCCGAACTCGAACTCCAGGATCGCTCCCGGCCGGCTCGTGGCCACGTACTCGACCATGGCCGCCATGTACGGGTACTCCGCGGGAAGATCGGCGGCGAGCGTGGCGGCCATCTCGGGGGCGGCCTCGACGGGGAACGGCCACGCCTGCTCCTGGAGCGTGAAGCCGTAGGTGTGGCTGTCGAGCGCCATGAGCGTGCGGATGACGATCGGCATCGGGAAGCCGGCACCCGCCAGCACGCCGATGGTGGCATCCAGCAGCCGCAGCCGGATCGGCCCCGATCGCGTCCGCGACTCGATCACGCTGCTCGCCCACGGGTGCCGGAGGAGCACCTCGTGGGCGGAGCGGGCGCTGCTCCGGATCGAGGAACGCCAGTCCGGGGCGCCGGTGGGGACCTCGAACTCCGCCGTGATCAGCTCCGTCATGCCGTCGAGGATGTCGTCCTTGTCGGCCACGTGGTTGTAGAGCGACATCGCCTCCACGCCCAGCCGGCGGCCGAGCCCGCGCATCGAGAGGGCGTCGAGACCGTCCTCGTCCGCGATCTCGATGGCCGCGCGCAGGATGCGCTCCCGGGTCAGGGGAGCGCGGGCCGGTCGTTCGGTCGGTCGTGCCATGGGGCTCCGAAGATGGGCTTGACAGACTTACAGTGTACGTATACGCTGCGGACATGCAAGCGACTTACAGTGTAAACCGAGGAGCTCTCCCGATGAAGGCCATCGTCCACCGGAGGTACGGACCGCCCGATGTCCTCGCCCTGGAAGAGCTTCCCCCTCCCGTGCCCGGGCCCGGCGAGGTCCGCGTCCGGGTGCGCGCCGCGTCCGTGTTCGCGGGCGACCCGCACGCCGTCCGCGGCGCGCCGCTCTTCGTGCGGCTTGCGACGGGAATGCGGCGCCCCCGGAACCCGATCCCCGGCATCGACCTCGCCGGGATCGTTGATGCGGCGGGGCCCGGCGTGACGGACCTGCGGGCGGGCGACGAGGTGTTCGGCTTCGCGTCAGGCTCGCTCGCGGAGCTCGTGAGCGTCCCAGCCGGCCAGCTGGTTCGCCGGCCCGCGAACCTCTCGCTCGAGGAGGCGGCGACCGTGCCGGAGGCGGGCATGACCGCCCTCCAGGGTCTGCGAGACCAGGGCCGTGTCCAGCCGGGGCACCGGGTCCTCGTCATCGGCGCGTCCGGCGGCGTGGGCACCTTCGCCGTGCAGATCGCGAAGGCACTCGGCGCCGAGGTCACCGGCGTCTGCGGCGCGGCCAGCATGGAGCTCGTCCGGTCCATCGGCGCGGACCACGTCATCGACCACACCCGGACGGACGTGACGGCGACCGGGGAGCGGTACGACGTCATCCTCCAACTGGCCGGGACCGCGTCGCCCGGGCGGCTCCGCCGCGCGCTCGTGCCGGGCGGCACGCTCGTGCTCAGCAACGGCCAGGGCCGGCTCGCGGGCGTGGACCGGATCCTCAGGGCCATCGCGCTCAGCCCCTTCGTCCGGGAGCGGCTGGCGGTCTTCGTCACGAAGGAGAACGGCGCCGACCTCGCGACCCTCGCCGGCATGATCGAGTCGGGGCAGGTCCGGCCCGTGATCGACCGGACCTACCCGCTTGCCGAGGCCGCGGAGGCCCTGCGCTACCTGGAGGCCGGGCACGCGCACGGCAAGGTCGTCATCGCGGTCTGACCGCGAAACCGTTCTCCCAACACCCAAGAGGAGGCAATCGCGTGGTTCTGCAACTGGCATCGATCGTCGGTGGCATCGTCCTGGTGCTCGGGCTGCTGGCCGGCACCTTCTTCTTCGGCATGCGGTCCAAGAACCCGCTCGTCCTGGGCGTGATCATCTGGCTGAGCAAGACCTGGCTGAACAAGTCCCAGATGCGGACGGCCGGGACACCCGGGGCCTACGCGGGGATCATCCGCACCATCGGCCGCGTCTCCGGCCGGGAGTACCAGACCCCGGTGAGTCCGGTCCCCACGGACGACGGCTTCGTGATCGCGCTTCCCTACGGGACGCGCGCGAACTGGCTCCGGAACGTCCTCGCCAGCGGGCAGGCGACGCTCGTGACCGAGGGCGAGACCTGGGAGGTGGACCGGCCGGAGCTCGTCCCCATGGGCGACGTCGAGCCGTGGTTCCCGCCCTCCGACGTGCGCGCCCACCGGCGGATGCGGGTGGACGACGCGCTGCGGCTGCATGGCGTCCGGGCGGTCCCGGCCTGACGCCGTGGGCCGGGGTACGAGCACGACCCTGCCCGGTCAGCGGCCGAGGGGAGGCTGACCGCCCGCCCTCTGCGGCTCGGGCGCCCTCCGAGTCGCAGTCCATCGTGCGCCGGCTCGCTGTGTATGCTGCGGCCCTCGACGTCCCTGGGCCGACCCAGCGGTCGTGAGTCCGGGTGGATGGCCGGCCGGCCACCACCCGGGCAGTGAACGGTGCACCGGGAGGATCCTGGGTGGCGGAACGCTTGACCATCGACCAGCTCCTGGCGGCAGCACAGGCCCGCCTCCATCGGCTGGAGCCCGCCGAAGCCGAAGCGGCCCGGCGAGAGGGGGCGATCCTCGTCGACACTCGCTGCGCGGATGAGCGCCGCGAGCGCGGCATCATCCCCGGTTCGATGCACGTCCCGCTGTCGGTGCTCTTCTGGCGCCTCGATCCGGCGTCGGGGTTCGACGACCCGCGACTGTCCGACCCAACGCGCCAGGTCGTCCTCCTCTGTGCCGACGGCTACTCGTCGAGCCTGGCCGCGGCGACGCTGCAGGACCTGGGCTTCGCGCGCGCGACCGACATGGTCGGCGGCTTCGCAGCATGGGCAGCGGCCGGCCTCCTTCTCGAGCCGGCGACCGACTGAACCGGCCGGCGCCTCGCACCGCGGTCACGGACGATAGCGGTCCCCTGCCGGCGGGCGTGCGTGGCCGATGCCCGACACAGGGCGACCCCGGCCAGCCGTGATACGGGTGACCGGGGTCGCTGTCGCCTTGAGCCGCGGCGAAGGCTCGTGGCCGCAGGCCGGCGCGATGACGGTTCTCCGGCGAGCGACGGTGAGCGATGGAAGCTCACACGTGCGCCGGGACGGTCACCTCCGCCATCGCCTTCGCGTCCTGGAGCATGTGACGCGTCTGCCGCTCGAAGTAGCTCTTGGTCATGAGGTTCTTGAGGAAGCCGGGGATGTACCCCGGCATCTCGTAGTCGGCCTCCATGATCACCCGGGTCGCGTCGCCCTCGGGCTCGAACCGGATGAAGCTGTCCATCGGGCCGTCGTCGGTGTGCTCGTGGATGAGCTTCAGCGGCTCCACCTCGACGACCGTGCTCGTCTGCTTCATCTCGAAGCCCATCATCTTGAACTTCGAGACGTACGTCGTCCCCACCTGGTCGTACGGCCCGCTGAAGTCCGAGGTCTCCGCACGCGGCATCCAGTCGCGCCAGCGCGACGTGTCGCACACGAACGCCCACACGTGATCGACGGGTGCCTCGACCCGGATCTCCTCGCGGATGTGCTCCATGACCCACCTCTGCTCCGGGCGGGCCGGGTTCGCCAGTGGCTCGGCGCGGCCCCGGCGGCCATGGTGTGGGCCGCGCGTCGATGCCTCCCGCGTGCCGCCGAGCATCCACCCCCGTGGGGCGCCTGCACAAGTGCCGTCGGCCACATTCCCGCGCGGGGGCGCCCGCCGGTGCCGGGTCTCCACGGGGCGCCGCGAACCGGCCGGTGGTTGACGAGTCAGGTAGCGTCCGCGGCATGGACCTCCACGTCCTGGCACGCCTCGAGCACGCGAACATGGTGACGGCGATCGCGCTCGCGGGTGCCCAGACGCCCGGATCGCTCGTCGAACGCGCGGACGGCGTCGCCCTGATCGCGACCGGCCTGCCGCTTCGGCTGTTCAACCAGGTGATCGTGGAGGGGGACGACGCCCGGCCCGAGGCCATCGCATCGGCCGTCGCCACTTTGCGGGCGCGGGGCGACCACTTCGTGGTCAACCTGCGTGCCGGCGAGGACGACCGGCACGTCCCGCTCGTGACCCAGCTGGGCCTGGCCCCGATCTCGGAGCACCCGTGGATGCCGGGCATGGTTCTCCATCCGCTTCCGCGATCGGCCGGCGTGGTCCCGGACCCGGGCCACGAGATCCGCCGGGTCGCCGACGCGTCCGGGATCGCGGATCACATCCGCGCCGCCGCCGCCGGTTTCGGGATGCCGCAGGCGTGGCTCGAGGCCGTGGTCAGCGAAGATCTGGGCCGAACCCCGGGCGTGGCCGTGTACGTGGGCTACACGGACGGCGAGCCCGTCACCACGGGGTTGGGCGTCCGGACGGGCCGGACGATCGGCGTCTACAACCTTGCGACGGTCGAAGGCGCGCGCAAGCGCGGATACGGCTCCGCGATGACGATGCGGATCGTCGACGACGGGGCGGCCGAGGGGTGCGACGTCGCGGTCCTCCAGGCAAGCGAGATGGGCTATCCGGTCTACGAGCGTCTCGGTTTCCGGACCGTCGTGGAGTACCTGGGCTTCATCGACCCCGATGCCGCTGCCCAGTGACCCTGCGCGCGTGTCCCGCGGACCGCCGCCGGATCGCTTCGCTGCGGTTGATGGCCCAGCGTCTCGGCGCCGCTCGCGCGGCATCGCCCGCGGACGCGGTCCGCTGGATGCTGGCGGTCCAGGCCCAGGACCTGCCGGGCGCCAAGTGGTCGGTCGGGCTGCGCACGAACGGGGGCACGGAGACCGGGGTCGACGCGGCGCTCGACGCGGGTGAGGTCGTTCGCTCCTGGCCGCTGCGCGGGACGCTCCACCTCGTTGCCGCCGAGGATCTCCGGTGGCTGCTCTCGCTCGCCGGGTCCCAGCGGATCGGCCGGGCGGCGTCACGGCGCAGCGCCCTCGGGATCACGGACTCGGACACCGTCCGCGCGGAGGCGGTGGTCCGAACCGCGCTGGCGGGTGGGCACGCCCTGGCTCGTGACCAGCTGCTCGAGCGGATCCGGGCGGCCGGCGTCGCGACGGACGGCCAACGGGGCTATCACCTGCTCTGGCACCTCGCGCACGCGGGCACGATCGTCATGGGCCGGACACATGGTCGTGGCCAGGCGTTCACCCTGCTCGACGAGTGGGTTCCGGCCACGCCGACCATCGATCGCGACCAGGCGCTCGGTGAGCTCGCCCTGCGCTACTTCCGATCCCACGGCCCGGCCGGCGACAGGGACCTGGCCCGATGGGCGGGGATCACCCTCGGCGAGGCGCGGCGGGGTCGAGCCGTCTGCGGTGCCGCGCTCGCGACGATCGAGATCGGCGGCACCACCTGCCACCTCGACCCCGAGACGCTCGATCACGAGTCGGCCCCGATCTCGCGGGCGGCCCCCCGGGTCCTCCTCCTCCCGGGCTTCGACGAGTACCTCCTCGGGTACGGGGATCGGTCGGCGGTCCTCGCACCGGAGCACGCCGACCGCATCGTCCCGGGCGGCAACGGGCTGTTCCGCCCCACGATCATCGCCGGCGGCACCGTGGTCGGCACGTGGAGCCGCATGACCCGAGCGGGGGAGACCCTCGTCGAGCCACGGCTGTTCGACCCACGCGGCACGGCACCGCTCGTGGGCCTTGCCGACGCCGTCCGTGGGCTGGGATCGTTCCTGGGTCGAGACGTCCGCCTGTCCGCGATCCAGCCAGCGGAGCACCGCGCCTCGGACTGAGGTCGGGTCCGTGCTTGACGAGATCCGACCTCGCGGTGGCGTGCACGACTGAGGGCCATCCCGCCCGCGGCCCGTTCCCATTCGGCCCGGCGGGCCCGGACTCCCGGCCCTTTGCCGACGGGTGGCGGTGAGGGCACGATCTTCGGGCGGGTGCCTCCCTCCAAGAGGCCCGCCGCGTCCTGCGCTCGCCACGCGAGCAGGGTGGAGGGCGGGCGGCCCGCCGGGCCGCAGGAGGCGATGGGCCGGCAGCTCGGGTCCGGACGCAAGCCCGGCCAGGCGCCGCAGCCGGTCCTGAGCCGGGGACAGCAGCGCAGGGCCGGTGACGGGAGCATTGTCCGAGTCTGGCCGCAGCCTGACCGTTCGCACGGAGCCGATGGCGGTGGGCCCCGCCGAGCGGGTCGCCGAGGACGCGCAACCAAGGCGGCGCCGCTCCGTCAGCCGCTTCGTGAAGCTGATGGTCGCGTTCCTGGCCATCATCATCTCGCTCAGCGCGACGTTCGCCGCCGTGGCCGTGTTCCTGATCGGCGAGCGGGTGGTGGAGGAAGCGCAGAACAGGGTGTCGTCGGATCTCAACTCGGCCGACGAGATGTTCGGGGCCTACTCCGACCGCCTCTTCGACCTGGTCCGGCTGGAGGCCAGCCGGCCCAACATCCGGGACGCGCTGCTCGCCGGTGACGGCCGGGCGACGGCCGGGGAGCTGTCGCGCACGATGGTCGCCGAGCAACTCGATTTCCTGGCCCTCACCGACGCCTCGGGCAGGGTCCTCCAGCGAGCCGGGAACCCGGCCGTCGCCGGCGATTCGATGGGTGGCGAGAGCGTCGTGGCCACGGCACTGCGCGAAGGGAGGCCGGTCGTTTCGACCGAGGTGTTCTCCGCAACTGAGCTCGGCCGGGAGTCTCGTCAGCTGCCGGGGGCGGCCGAGACCGAGCTGGTGGAGACGCGCGGGGCGCGACCGCGCGAGGACACGGTCGTGACGGACGGTCTCGTGCTGCTGGCCGCGGCCCCGGTGACCGACCGGGCCGGCAACGTCATCGGCGCGCTCTACGGAGGGTCGCTCCTCAACCGGCGCTACGAGGTCGTTGACCGGATCAAGCAGACCGTGTTCGAAGGCGAGGCGTACGAGGGTCGGGACATCGGCACGTCCACGATCTTCCTCGACGACGTGAGGATCGCCACCAACGTCCTCAACGAGGACGGCACGCGGGCCGTCGGAACCCGCGTGTCGGAAGAGGTGTACGACCGGGTCGTCGTCGGTGGGGAGCGCTGGCTGGACCGCGCGTACGTCGTGAACGACTGGTACATCTCCGCCTACGACCCCATCCGGGACCACGACGGGAAGGTCGTGGGCATGCTCTACGTGGGCACGCTCGAGCAGCCGTACACGGATCTGCGGATCCGGACCAGCCTGCTGTTCCTGGGCATCACGCTGGCCGCGATGCTCGCGGCCGTCGCGGTCTCCGTCGTCTTCTCCCGCCGCCTCTCCATGCCGGTGCGCGCCCTCGTGGACGCGTCCCGCCGGGTGGCCGCGGGCGACCTGGAGGCGAGGGTGCCGGTCACCTCGAACGACGAGCTCGGGGACCTTGCCAGCTCCTTCAACACGATGGCGGACTCGCTCCGGACGCGAGACGAGCAGCTCAAGGAGTTCACCCGGCGGAAGGTCATGGAATCGGAGCGCCTGGCGATCGTCGGCCAGCTCGCGGCCGACGTGGCCCACGAGCTGAACAACCCGCTCCAGGGGATCGTGACCTACTCGCACCTGATGCTGGAGCGGATGCCTCACGACGACACCCAGCGCCAGTCGGCGGAGAAGATCCTGAACCAGGCGAACCGCTGCACGGTCATCATCCGCGGCCTGCTCGACTTCTCCCGGCCGAGGAAGCCGCAGGAGAAGGTCACCGACCTCGGCGCCACGATCGACGAGTGCCTGGCGCTGGTCGAGGACCGCGTGCTGTTCCACAACATCGAGGTGGTCCGCGACTACCAGGCGGACCTGCCGCCGACGGTCATGGACCCGGCCCAGATGCAGCAGGTGTTCATGAACCTGATCATCAACGCCGCCGAGGCCATGGACGGTGTGGGGCGGCTCACGGTGACCACGCGGCTCGACGCTGAGCGACGAGTCATCCAGGCCGGCTTCCGGGACACCGGGCACGGCATCGGCGAGGAGAACATCGGGCGGATCTTCGACCCATTCTTCACGACCAAGGAGGTCGGGCACGGCACCGGCCTGGGCCTCGCGATCAGCTTCGGGATCGTCAGGGAGCACGGCGGCACGATCACCGTCGAGAGCGAGCAGGGTCACGGGACTGCCTTCACGATCGAGCTCCCCCTGCGTTCCACCGTGGGAGGCGAGCCGTGACCGGCGGCCAGCCCCGGCGGATCCTGCTGATCGACGACGAGGCGGTCGTGCTCGACTCCTGCCTGGCGATCCTCGACGGCAGCGAGCATGAGGTGGCGGTCGCCTCGGGCGGGGAGGATGGGCTGGGCCGCGCGCGGACCTGGGCGCCGGACCTCGTGTTCGTGGACCTCAAGATGCCGGGCATGTCGGGGATGGAGGTCCTCGAGGAGATCCGGTCGCTGGACCCGACGATCGTGTGCGTCGTGTTTACGGGGTTCGCCACGATCGGGTCGGCGGTCGAGGCCATGCAGCACGGCGCCTACGACTTCCTGCCCAAGCCATTCGCGCCCGACGAGTTCCGGACGATGATCCGCCGCGGCCTCGACCAGCGGACCCTGCTCGTGGAGCGGGCGGCGCTGCACCGGGAGCGGGAGGCGTTGCGGGAGAACTTCGCGGCCATCGTGTCCCATGAGCTCCGCTCTCCCCTGGCCGCCGTCCAGCAGAACCTGTTCGTGACGATCAGGGAGCTGGAGGGGGTCGTCTCGGAGGACCAGCAGCAGCGACTGGAGCGGATGAGCGGTCGGATCGGGGATCTGCTCGCGCTGGTGAGCCGGTGGCTGCACGGGTTCTCGATCGACGTCGCCCCCCTCAGGGACGGGTTCCGCCCGGTGGCGATCTCCGCGCCCGTGGCGAACGCCGTGGAGAGCGCCCAGACGGAGGCGGTGCGCAAGGCGGTCGAGATCGTGACCGCCCTCGATCCGGCCGCCGTGGTGCTGGGGGATGAGGGTGCGCTGACCGAGGCGGTCCTCAACGTGGTCGGCAACGCGGTCAAGTACTCGAGGGACGGGGGCCGCGTGGAGGTGTCCGCGGGGCGGCGGGACGGCGCCGTCGAGATCGCGGTCTCCGACCAGGGCATCGGCATCCCGGCCGCCGACCTGCCGCGGATCTTCGACGCCTTCTACCGCGGCCAGGCAGGGGAGGGGGGCGTCGCCGGGGCTGGGATCGGGCTGGCCCTCACGCGGCGCATCGTCGAGGCCCACGACGGGTCGATCGGCGCGACCAGCGAGCCGGGTCGCGGAACCACGTTCGTGATCAATCTGCCGGCGCTCGCGACGCCGGCCCAGGGTCCGGGGGAGACGCCTCCGGACCACGCAAGGAAGGAAGAGGTGGGATGAGCGATCGCAAACGAGTGCTCATTGTCGATGACGACCCCGACTTCGCCGCGGGGATCAGGGCCATCCTCGACAGCCGGTACGACACCGAGGTGGTGCACAACCCGAAGGATGGCTGGGACGCCCTGAAGAAGCGCCGCTACGACCTGCTGTGCCTCGACATCATGATGGGCCGGGGCGCGGAGGGCGTGATGATGGCCCGCAAGATCCGCAGCGACGAGGTCCTGCGTGAGATGCCCGTGCTGATCATCACCGGCATGCGGGAGCAGATCGCGTTCCTGTTCCCGGGCCAGGCCGTGCACCCGGGCTTCGTTCCCGTGGACGAGCTGGTGGAGAAGCCGGTCGAACCGGATCTGCTGCTCTCGAGGGCCGCCGCGCTGATCGCCGCCAGCGAAGCGCGCCAGGCGAAGTAGGGGGAGTGCCATGGTCGCCATCTCGACCGAGCGGAGGATCTCCTTCCGGGAGGAGGTGGAGAACCTCCTCCATGCGGAGGAGGGGGTCTCGCTCGTGCGCTGTGTCCAGTGCGCCACGTGCACCGCGGCCTGTCCGGCCGTCGAGTTCATGGACCACACGCCGCGCGAGCTGATCGCGCTCATCAACGCCGGCATGCGGGACGAGGTCATGGCATCCAACACGGCCTGGACCTGCGCGTCGTGCTACGCATGCTCCGAGAAGTGCCCGGAGGGGATCCGCCCCGCCGACGTCATGTACGCCCTCACCCGCTACTCGCTGTGGAAGGACACCTTCAACCGCGACTGGGTGGCCCCGGAGTTCTCCCGGCGCTTCACCCGGACCATCCTGCGGACGGGCAAGTCGTATGAGCCGGGCTACGCCCCGGCGTTCATCTTCGAGGGCGGGCTCCCCGGCATGGTCCGCGAGATGCGGATGGCGGTGCGGCTGCTGGGCAAGGGTCGCCTGCCCCTGCTTCCCTCCCGGATCAAGCGGATCCGGAACCTGCGGGCCATGGTGGCCCGCGTCCTCCCCCTGGAGGGCCTCGAATGACCAGGTACGCCTACTACCCCGGATGCTCCCTCGAGACCATGGCTGCCTCCTATCACGTGTCGTCCATGGAGGTCGCCCACCTGCTCGGCGTCGAGCTGGAGGAGATCCAGGACTGGAACTGCTGCGGGGCAACCGCCTACTCCAAGGTGGACCCTCTCCTGGCCACGGTGCTGTGCGCCCGCAACCTCGCCCTGGCCGAGAAGCAGGGCCTCGACATCGTGGCGCCCTGCAACGCCTGCTACAAGAACCTGTGGACCACGAACGCCGCCCTGCAACGGGACCCCGATCTCGCGGACCACATGAACTACGCGCTCGAGGCCGACAACCTGCATTACGACGGCGGGGTTGACGTGAGCCACATCATGCACGCGTTCGTCACGGACGAGGCGTTGGACACGATGCGGGCCAAGGCCAACGGCCGGCTCAAGGGGCTGAAGGTTGCGCCGTACTACGGGTGCCAGATCGTGCGCCCGAGACGACCCGGCGTGGACCTCAAGGAGCTCGACGACCCGGGCTACTTCGAGGCCATGCTGACGGCAGCCGGCGCGGACCCCGTTCCCTATCCGTACCGGCTCCGCTGCTGCGGTGCCGCCCTGATGGTGACCAATCGCCGGGCGGCGGTGCAGATGCTCCGGGACCTGCTCCAGGGTGCGGTGGACGCCGGCGCCGAGGTGATCGCCACGGCATGCCCGCTGTGCCAGACCAACCTCGAGTGCTACCAGGCCGAGGTGAACCGTGCCTACGGCACCAGCTACAAGATGCCCATCCTGTACTTCACGCAGCTCCTGGGGTTGGCCCTCGGGGTGCGTGCGAACCGGCTGGGGATCGGCACGGAGCTCGTGTCGGCAAAGGCGATCTGCCGGCCACCGATGGCGGCCGCCACGGCGCAGCCGAGCACGTGACGTGGGCCAACGCCCATGCCTCGCGGGCCAACGTCCGTACCCTGCCGGCCAACGTCCGCACTGCTCGAATCCAACGCCGGTGGTGGCTCTCGAAGTAGTTGCGATCCGAGCCCGAAAGGGTCCCGGCGGGCTGGGGGCCAACGGCCCCAGCCCTCCGGCGCCCATCGGCACTTGGCCGTCGGGATGGCGCGGTGGAGACTCGGAAACGGCGTCCGGCGGTGGTGACCATGCCAGATCTCGTGCCCCGGCGACGACGATGCGCGGCGTGACGCGCCGGTTCGTCCTCCGGCTCGTTGACGCAGCGGGCGAGGCCACCCGTTGGGTGCAGATCCCGGCCGCGGGTGGTCTCGGCGCCACCCGGGCAGATCGCGCCCACGCGGACGGCAACGGCGGCGTGGTCCCCGCGGCAGCAGCCGCGCGACGGCTGGGCAGCCCCGACGACGGGAGGAAGTGACCGATGGCGACCGCGACCGCCCTGGAGACCACCGACCTGACGCTCGATGGGCTCCTCGCCTCACCCCTCGGCCGGCCCATGCTCGGCTGCATCCAGTGCGGCACGTGCGCCGGCACGTGCCCCCACGGCGAGGCGATGCGGTACACGCCGCGGCGCCTCATCGGCATGCTGCGGGAAGGCTTCATCGAGGAGGCGGTCGCCACCGACGACCTGCTCAGCTGCCTCATCTGCTACGACTGCTGGGACAAGTGCCCCCGGGGGCTCCACCTCTCGGACGTCCTGCTGCCCCTGGCCAAGGAGCAGGTCCTGCTCCGGCTTCCCGAGCTGCCCGCAGAGCTCCAGGCCGCGCTGTCCAACACGATGCGCTACGGCAACCCGATGGGCGAATCGCCGCGCAAGCGGGCGGTCTGGATCGAGGACGCACGGGTCCCGGTGCCCATCCTGCGGGACCTCGATCGGCCCGTCGCGGCGCTCTGGTTCCTGGAGTGCTATGCGTCCTACTACCCCCGTGGACAGGACAATGCCCGGGCGACGGCACGCGTCCTGGCGGCCCTCGGCGTCGACTTCGCGATCCTCGGTCCCGAGGAGCGGTGCGCAGGAGAGCCCGACCGCCTCGTCGGCGAGAAGGGGCTGTTCGACACCCTCCGGGAACAGAACATGGCCACCTTCGGCAAGTACGAGTTCGGCATGCTGATCACGTCCGATCCGCACGCCTTCGACGCGTTCAGCTTCGCGTACCGGGCTGCGGGCCTTACGCAGCCGGTGCACCACACCACGCCGTTCCTGGCGGACCGGCTGGACATCCTCGCCCCGCGCCTGACCAGGCAGCTGGGGTACCGGGTGACCTACCACGATTCGTGCGTGCTGGGCCGCCACAACCACATGCACGAGGAGCCGCGGCGGATCCTGGCGGCCCTGCCCGGCGTGAGCCTCGTGGAGATGACCCACAACCGGGACAACACGATCTGCTGCGGCGGCGGTGGCGGCGGCATGTGGCTGGACACCCACTACAAGGCCAAGGGCCACGTCCGCCTGTCCGACATCCGGGTGCTGGAGGCGATCGAGACCGGCGCCGACGTCCTGGCCGTCTCCTGCCCGTTCGAGGTGCCGCGGTTCGAGGACTCGCTGAAGGTGCTCGGCTACGACGACCGGATGGTCGTGCGCGACGTGATGGAGCTGGTCGACGAGGCGCTCGGTGACTGACGGGCAGAGACCGGTGGCGGGATCGAGCGAGGAGGACGCGCAGGCGCCATGAAGATCCTGGTCATGATGAGGATGGTGCCGGACATCGTGGAGGAGCTGGAGGTCGCCGGCGACGGCACCTCGCTCGACGCGGAGTACCTGCGCTTCATCGTCAACGAGCGCGACGACTACGCCCTCGAGCAGGCGCTGCTGCTCAAGGACCGGCTGGGGGCGACGGTCACGGTGGTCGCCCCGGAGGCGCCCGAGGTGGACGACGTCCTCCACACCGCGCTGGCCAAGGGCGCCGACCGGGTCATCCGGGTGTACGGGATCCCGCCCACCGCGGGCACCCGGGTCACGGCGGTGGCGATGGCGGCCACGCTGCCCGGGATCGCGGGCGCCCTGCCCGCGGACCTCGTGCTCAGCGGCTGCGGGGCCAACGACGATCTCGACGGCTTCACGGCGCCACTGCTGGCCGACGCGCTCCAGCTGCCGTACCTGGGCCTGGTCAGCCGGGTCACGCTCGAGGCGGGGGCGTCCGCCGCGGTCGTCGCGCGCGAGTACCCGGGCGGCGTCATGGGGCGCTTCGAGGTCGCCCTGCCGGCGTTCCTGGGCATCCAGGGCTGCGAGAAGCCGCCGCGCTACGTCCCGATCGCCAAGGTGCGGGCGGCCATGGCGGCGGGCGGCATCGAGACGATCCCGGCGGCGGGCGGTCCTCCCGTCGCGCCGCTCACGGTGACGGCCATGGCCAAGCCCGAGTCCGCCGGGCACGCGGAAATGCTGCAGGGGTCGGTGCGGGACGTGGCGGAACGGGTGGTCGACCTCCTGGCCGCCCGCGGGCTGGTCTGAGGAGACGGCGATGACAGGCAATGTCTGGGTCGTGGCGGAGCACTGGCGGGGAACCATCTCGGACGCCACCGGCGAGCTGCTGGCGCTGGGGCGCTCGCTCGCCGATTCGCTGGGCACTCGCCTCGAGGCCGTGCTCCTGGGCCACGGGATGCGCGGCCTGGCCGCCTCGCTGGGCCCCGCGGACACCGTGCTGTACGTGGACCACCCCACGCTCGCGGATGCGACGGGGCTCCAGGCGAGCCGGGCGCTGGCTGCCCTGGCCGCCGAACGTGCTCCGTCCGTCGTCCTGGTGCCCACCACCAACGTGAGCTGGGACCTGCTGGGCCTCCTGCCCGCGCGGCTGGGTTCGCCGCTGGTCAACGTCTGCCGGGAGGTGAGGGTCGTCGATGGCGCCCTCGTCGTCAGCAGCCTGCTGTACGGCGGCAAGATGACCGTGACCGTGGCGCCCGGGCCCGGCCCCGTCGTGCTGGCCGTCCTGCCCGGGGCGGCGACCGCGGTGGATGGCGCCCCGGCGCCGGCCGTCGAGGACGTGGCGGTCGACCTCCCCGGCGAGCCTCCGGTGCGCCTGGTCGGCTACGAGGAGCCCGAGGCCGGTGACGTGGACATCACCGCCCAGGAGGTGCTGGTCGCGGTGGGGCGGGGGATCACCAGCGAGGCGAACCTCGAGGTGGCCGAGGAGCTGGCCGAGGCCCTCGGCGGTGCGGTGTGCGGGTCCCGCCCGGTGATCGACCAGGGCTGGCTGCCGATGGTGCGCCAGGTCGGCAAGTCCGGCCTCACCGTCAAGCCGCGCCTGTACGTGGCCGCCGGCATCAGCGGGGCCCCCGAGCACGTCGAAGGCATGAAGGACGCCGAGCTCATCGTCGCGGTCAACACCGACGCCGGCGCGCCGATCTTCTCGATCGCCCACTACGGGATCGTCGACGACGCCACCGACGTGCTCGAGGCGATGGCCGAGGCCGTGAGGACGCGCAAGGGGTGACGCCGATGCCCGACCCGACCGCCTCGACCTCGCTGCTCATCCCCGGCGTCGCCTGGCTGTGGGCGTTCACGGCGATCGCCGTCGTCCTGTTCGGGACCCGGGTCTATCGGCTGGTGCGGGCCCTCGCGAGGGGCCGGCCGGAGCGCCGCCTCGACCGGCTGCCTGCCCGCGCCCGGAGCGTGGTGGTCAACGTCCTGGCCCAACGCCGGATGTTCGACAACCCGGGCGTGGGGCTGGCCCACCTGGTGATCTTCTGGACGTTCCTGTTCTACGCCACCAGCTTCGCCTGGAACCTGGTCCGGGGTCTCGTCCCCGCCCTGCCGATCCCGTACTCCGACGAGGTCGCCTGGTTCACGATCCCGATGGTCGTGCTCAGCTTGGCCACCGTGGTGGCGCTCGCGGGGGCGGCCATCCGCAGGTTCGTGGTCAGGCCGGCACGCCTCACCCAATCGGGCGACGCCGCGTTCATCCTCGCCCTGATCGCGCTGCTCGTGGTGACGTTCCTGGTCGGCCAGGTGGCCGCCGCCGGTCTCGGCGGCCTGTCCTCGTCCGCCGCCGAGACGCTGTACACGGCGATGTGGTGGATCCACATGGTGGCGGTGCTGGGCTTCCTGGCCTACCTGCCGTACTCCAAGCATCTCCACCTGCTGGCCTCGCCCTTCAACGTGTTCACCGGGTCCCTGGACCGCAGCGCGATGCCGCCGCCATCGGAGGGCGCCGCTCACCTCGAGCAGTTCACCTGGCGGCAGCTGCTCAACGGTCTCTCGTGCGCCGAATGCGGCCGGTGCGACCGGTCGTGTCCAGCGTTCGCGATGGGCGGGGCGATGTCGCCCCAGGACCTCGTTCACGGCGTGAAGCTGATGGTCATCGGCGCCGCCTCGGGCGACGGCCACGGGAGCCTGGTCGATGCCGTCGGCGCGGACGCGGTCTGGGCGTGCACCACGTGCGGTGCGTGCATGGCGCGCTGCCCCGTCCTCAACGAGCACGTGCCACTGGTCGTCCAGATGCGGCGGCACCTGATCGGAGAAGGCGCTGTGGGCCAGGGCGTCGGGGACATGCTGATGGGCATGACCCGCTATGGGAACTCGTTCGGCCAGTCGCCCCGCACCCGGCCCAAGTGGACGCGCGACCTCGAGCTCGAGGTCAAGGACGCCCGCCGGGAGCCCGTGGAGTACCTGTGGTTCGTGGGCGATTACGCCTCGTTCGACCCCCGCGTCCAGGAGGTGACCAGGACGGCGGCGCGGGTCTTCGCCGCGGCTGGCCTGGACTTCGGGATCCTCTACGACGGCGAGCAGAACGCGGGCAACGACGTCCGCCGCCTGGGCGAGGAGGGCCTGTTCGAGATGCTGCGGGACAAGAACCTCGCGGCGCTCGAATCCTCGGAGTTCCGGACGATCGTGACCACCGATCCCCACACCTACCACGTGCTGAAGAACGAGTACGGGCTGGACGGCACGGTCAAGCACTACACGGAGGTCCTCGACGGGCTGATCTCGTCGGGCAGCCTGCCGGTGGCCCGCAACGGAGGCGCCCGGGTCACCTACCACGACCCGTGCTACCTCGGCCGCTACGGCGGCGTGTACGAAGCCCCGCGCCACGTCCTGGGCGCGCTGGGCATGAACGTGGTCGAGATGCCCCGCAACCGGTCCGCCGCGTACTGCTGCGGTGCGGGCGGCGGGAGGATCTGGATGGAGGACGCCGCACGCGAGGGCGAGCGTCCCGCCGAGAGCCGGGTGCGCGAGGCAGCCGGCCTGGCGGGCGTGACGACGCTCGTGTGTGCGTGTCCCAAGGACCTGGTGATGTTCCGTGACGCCGTCAAGACGACGGGCCTGGAAGGGACGCTCGGGGTGAGAGACATCGTGGAGCTGGTGGAAGACGCCATGGGTGTGACGTCGAGGAGTGACCTATGAACTCGGCCGACGAGAGCAGGAACGGCCAGCCGCGGATCGGGGTGTACGTCTGCCACTGCGGCACCAACATCGCGGGCACGGTCGACGTGGAGGCCGTGCGGGCCTACGCGGAAGGCCTCCCCGGGGTGTCGGTGGCACGCGCGTACAAGTACATGTGCTCCGACCCGGGCCAGGAGCTCATCAAGGAGGACATCCGGGCCAACGACCTGGAGCGGGTGGTCGTTGCCTCCTGCTCGCCGACGCTGCACGAGGCGACCTTCCGCCGCGCGACGGCCGAGGGGGGTATCAACCCCTACTTCTTCCACATGGTCAACATCCGCGAGCAGGACTCGTGGGTGCACAGCGATCACGTGGAGGCGACCCTCAAGGCCAAGGACCTGCTCCGCGCGGCGGTCCACCGGGTGCGCTTCCACAAGCCCCTGGAGCGGTCGCGGGTACCCGTCAACCCCGCCGTGATGGTGGTCGGCGGCGGGATCGCCGGCATCCACGCGGCCCTGACCATGGCCAACGCCGGCAAGCACGTCTACCTCGTGGAGCGGGAGCCGTCGATCGGCGGCCACATGGCCCAGTTCGACAAGACCTTCCCGACCCTCGACTGTGCCGCCTGCATCCTCACCCCGAAGATGACCGACGTGCGGTCCAACCCCAACATCACCCTGTGGACGATGGCCGAGATCGACAGGGTCGATGGATACGTGGGCAACTACACGGTGACGGTGCGCCACAAGCCACGCTTCATCGTGGAGGAAGCCTGCGTCGGGTGCCTCGAGTGCATCGAGGCCTGCGTGTACAAGGTGGGCAAGACGGCCGACGAGTTCAACCTCGGCCTGTCCATGCGCAAGCCCGTCTACATCCCGTTCCCCCAGGCCGTGCCGCAGGTCGTGGTCATCGACCAGGAGGCCTGCATCGAGTTCAAGTCCGGCCGTGCAAGAAGACCTGCGTCGAGGTGTGCGCGGACCGCAACGCCATCGACTTCACCCAGGTCCCCACGTTCGACACGGTCGAGGTGGGCACGATGATCCTGGCGACCGGCTTCAAGACCTTCGACCCGCGGCGGGCACCCTCGTACGGCTACGGGGTCTTCCCGAACGTGTACACCGCCCTGGAGCTGGAACGGCTGGTGAACTCGTCGGGGCCCACCGAAGGGCACGTCATCCTGAAGGACGGAAGCACCCCCAGGACGGTGGGGATCCTCCACTGCATCGGGAGCCGCGACGTCAACACCAACGAGTACTGCTCCCGGGTGTGCTGCATGTACTCCCTCAAGCTCGCTCACCTGATCAAGGAGAAGACCGGGGCCGAGATCTACAACTTCTACATCGACATCCGGGCTCCCGGGAAGGGCATGGAGGAGTTCTACAACCGGGTCGGCGAGGAGGGGGTCCACTTCATCCGGGGCAAGGTGGCCGACGTCTTCCCGGAGGCCGGCAACACCGGCCGGGTCGTCCTCCAGGCCGAGGACACGCTGCTCGGCCGGGTGCGCAAGATCCCGGTGGACATGGTGGTCCTGGCCACCGGTCTCGAGCCGCAGGCGGACGCCGAGGATGTGCGCCGCACCTTCAACATCACCTGCGCCGGGGGCGGGTTCTTCCTGGAGCGCCACCCGAAGCTGGCCCCGGTGAGCACGTTCACCGACGGCATCTTCCTGGCCGGCGCCTGCCAGGGCCCCAAGGACATCCCGGACACCGTGGCCCAGGCCGGGGCCGCCGCCGCCGAGGCGCTGGCCCTGGTCGACCGGGGCTACGTGGAGATGGAGCCGAACACCGCCTACGTGATCGCCGAGGAGTGCTCGGGCTGCAAGACCTGCATCCCGTTGTGCCCCTACACCGCGATCGTCCGGGTGGATGGGAAGGCCGAGATCAACCCGGTGCTGTGCAAGGGATGCGGCACCTGCGTGGCCGCCTGCCCGTCCGGGTCCATCCGGCAGAACCTGTTCGAAGACGAAGAGATCTTCGAAGAGATCCTGGGGGTGCTGGCCCATGCCTGAGCCGATCGAAGTCCAGCAGGAGAGCGCCGCCGGCTGGGAGCCGAGGATCGTCGCCTTCTTCTGCAACTGGTGCACCTACCTGGCGGCCGACCTGGCCGGCACGTCTCGGATGAAGTACGCGCCCAACACCCGCGTCATCCGGCTGATGTGCTCGGGCAGGGTCGACCCCCAGTTCGTGATGCAGGCGTTCGCGAGCGGCGCCGACGGCGTGCTTGTCGGCGGCTGCCACTTCGGCGACTGCCACTACCAGTCGGGCAACCACAAGGCGTTCCGGCGCTTCCGGCTGCTGCGACGCGTCCTGGCCGGCATGGGGATCGAGGAGGAGCGGTTCCGCCTCGAGTGGATCTCGGCCGCCGAGGCCGACAAGCTGCGCGACGTGGTGAACGAGATGGTGGAGCAGGTGCGAGCGCTCGGCCCGCTGCACCTCGAAGTGCCGATCGAGGCGGCCCCGGGCGCGACGCCACGGGCTGCCGAGCTGGCGGAGGTGACGGCATGAGCGACAAGCCCAAGGTCGCCTTCTACTGGTGCGCCTCGTGCGGCGGCTGCGAGGAGGCGGTCGTGGACCTCGCCGAGGGGATCCTCGACGTCGTGGCCGCGGTGGACATCGTGTTCTGGCCGGTCGCCCTCGACTTCAAGAAGGCCGACGTGGAGGCGATGGAGGACGGGTCGATCCTGGCCGCCTTCGTCAACGGTGCCATCCGGACCTCCGAGCAGGAGGAGATGGCCCACCTCCTGCGGCGCAAGGCGAAGGTGCTGGTCGCCTTCGGCGCCTGCGCCCACCTGGGCGGGATCCCCGCCCTGGCCAACCTGTGGGATCGGGCGTCCATCTTCGACACCGCCTACCGGACCACGCCGTCCACGGTCAACCCAGACGGGGTGCTGCCCCGGGTTGCCACGCCGCACGACGGCGAGTGGGTGACGCTGCCCACGTTCTACAACACGGTCCGTGCCCTCGACCAGGTCACCGACGTGGACTACTACATCCCGGGCTGCGCGCCGACGCCCAACGTGATCGCGGGCGCCGTGCAGACCCTGCTGTCGGGTGAGCTGCCGCCGAAGGGGACGGTGCTCACCGAGGACCGGGCCCTGTGCGAGGAGTGCCCGCGCCTGGAGACCAAGCCCCAGGACCTCGCCCTCGACCGGTTCTTCCGGCCGCACGAGATCCTGATCGACGAGGAGACCTGCCTGCTGGCCCAGGGCCTGCTGTGCATGGGCCCCGCGACCCGGGCGGGCTGCGGCCAGCTGTGCATCCGGGGCAACATGCCCTGCACCGGCTGTTTCGGCCCGACCAGCAAGGTCCACGACCAGGGCGGCAAGTACCTGTCGGCCGTGGCCTCGATGCTCTCGGCGACCGACGACGACGCCGTCGAGGTCGCCCTGGACAGCATCCCCGACCCGATCGGCACGTTCTACCGCTACGGCCTGGCGGGCAGCCTGCTCCGCCGCCGGAAGATGGACCCCGAGCAGCCGGCCACGGCCGAGCTGGCCGCAGTCGATGCCTGAGGAGCCCCGACCCATGACAGACACGATGGCCACCCAGGAGGCGTTGAGCCGGGCGTCCCAGGGGGCCCAGGGCGCCTACGCCCGGCGCCGCATCACCGTCGATCCCATCACCCGCCTCGAGGGACACGGCAAGATCGACATCTTCCTCGACGACGACGGCGACGTCGAGCGGGCCTACTTCCAGGTCCCCGAGCTGCGCGGCTTCGAGAAGTTCGCCCAGGGCCGCCCGGCCGAGGACATGCCCCAGATCACCTCGCGCATCTGCGGGGTGTGCCCCACGGCGCACCACATGGCGGCCACCAAGGCGCTCGACGCCCTGTACCAGGTGGACCCGCCGCCGGCGGCGAAGAAGATCCGGGAGCTGGTCTACTCGACCTTCATGGTCGAGGATCACGCGCTGCACTTCTACTTCCTCGGCGGCCCCGACTTCGTGGTCGGTCCCGATGCGCCCGCCGCCCAGCGCAACATCCTGGGCGTCATCGGCGCGGTGGGCCTGGAGGTCGGGCTGCGCGTGATCGCCAACCGGCGCCGGCTCCGGGAGGTCATCACGCTGCTCGGCGGCAAGGTGATCCACCCGGTGCTCGGGCTCCCGGGCGGCGTCGCCAAGCGGGTGACCGCGGAGCAGCAGGCGGAGATCGTCGCCGTCGCCGACGACGCCCTCGAGTTCGCCAAGTTCACCCTCGACACCTTCCGCGGCGTGGTCCTGGCCAACCCGGCCTACGTGGACCTCATCGTCTCCGACGCCTTCACCCACCGCACCTACTACATGGGCCTCATGGACGAGGGGAACCACCCCAACTTCTACGACGGTCGGGTCCGCGTGGTCGATCCCGGGGGCGCCCATTACGCTTCGTTCGAGGCCTCCCAATACCTCGATTTCGTGGCCGAGCACGTCGAACCCTGGTCCTACGTCAAGTTCTGCTATCTCAAGCCCGTCGGCTGGAACGGCTTCACCGACGGGGCCGACAGCGGCATCTACTCGGTCGCGCCGCTGGCGCGGCTCAATGCCGCCGACGGGATGGCGACGCCGCTGGCCCAGGAGGCCTACGAGGAGCTGTTCACCACGCTCGGGGGCAAGCCCGTGCATCACACCCTGGCCAACCACTGGGCCAGGGTGGTCGAGCTGCTGTATGCCGCGGAGCGGCTCAAGGAGCTCGCCGCGGACCCGGAGCTGATCGACCCCAACGTGCGCACGCTGCCCACCGCGACGCCGCGTGAGGGCGTCGGGGTGGTCGAGGCGCCACGCGGCACCCTGTTCCACCACTACGTCACGGATGACAACGGGATCATCGAGCAGGCCAACCTGATCGTCGCGACGCAGAACAACTCGGCCCGCATGGCGATGAGCGTGGAGAAGGCGGCCAAGGGGCTGATCTCGAAGGGAGAGGTGTCGGCCGGCATCCTCAACAAGGTGGAGATGGCCTTCCGCGCCTACGATCCCTGCCACGCGTGTGCCACGCACTCGCTGCCGGGAAGCATGCCGCTCGTGGTGACAGTGCGCGGATCCGGGGGCGAGACAGTGTCGCTCCTGCGCCGGGATGCCGATGGCAGCATCCACCGCGAGTAGCGTCCCCGTGATCGAGACTGGCGCCGCCGCGACGGGCTGCGTCGACGCGGGCGTCGCCGCCGCGACGGAAGTCACCGCCCCGGTCGCGAGCGCATCCACCGCCGGGATCGCGCTCGCGCCGGGGGTCGCGGTCGTCACCGGCCCCATCCGGGTGCTGTGCCTGGGCAACGAGCTCATCGCCGACGACGCCGTGGGCATCGTCGCCGCGCGAGAGCTGGCCAGGCGCCTCGCCATCGCGGGCACCCAGGTGCCGGCCGGGCCATCGTTCGACCCGGCGGCGACAGGCCAGGCCTTCGAGCTGCCGGCGGTCGGGCGCGTGGAGGTCGTGGAGACCGCTCTCACCGGCATGTACCTGCTCGAGGCCGTCGTGGGGGCCTCGAAGCTCATCGTGATCGACTCCGTGCTGAGCGGCACGGTGGAGCCGGGCACCGTCCTCGAGCTGACGGAGGCCGACCTGGACGGCCCGCGCGGCGGCTCACCCCACTACATCGGGCTCCTTGAGGCCCTGGAGCTGGCCCGCATGCTCGGCCTGGCGGTGCCTGCCGACGTGGCCATCATCGCCGTGGAGGCCGGCGACAGCACGACCGTGGGCGGCCGGATGACCGCACCGGTGGCGGCGGCGGTGCCCATGGTGGCCGGGAGGGTGATGGCGCGCATCGTGGGCGGCGGTGCGCCGCAGGCCGGAGCGGCGCAGGGTGGAGCGGCGGCGCCCGGCGCCCGCGGGTACGATCCGGGCTGATGCACGAATCGGGGATCGCCGAACGGATCGTGGCCCTCGCGCTCGACCACGCGCACCAGGCCGGCGCGACCAGGATCACCGACCTGCACCTCGAGATCGGTGAGGACGCCGGGGCAACCGAGGAGGCTGTCGCCTTCCACCTCGAGGAGGCCGCGCGCGGCACCATGGTCGAGGGCGCGGAGCTCCACTTCCTGGCGGCGACGGACGAGCGGGCGCTCCGCCTGGTCTGGGTGGACGTCGAGTGCCCGGAGGACGACCTCGACCGGGCGCCGGCCCCCGCGTGACGCCCGGGAGCCGCCGTGACGCGCTTCCGCTATGACCCGGCCATCATCGAGCGCTTCCCGGCGGTGGTCGGCGGCGTCATCCATGCCGCCGGCGTGCACAACGAGCCGACGCCGCCCCGTCTCGCCGCAGCCTTCCGCGACGAGACCGTGGCGGTGCGGGCACGGATCGGCGCAACGCCCCTCAGCGAGCTGCCCACCCTCGCGGCCTGGCGCAGGGTGTTCCGCGGCTTCGGCGTCGATCCGACGCAGTACCGCTCGGCGGCCGAGGCCCTGCTCCGCCGCCTGATCAGGCAGGGAGACCTGCCGTCGATCGGGACGCTGGTGGATGTCGCGAACCTGGTCAGCATCCGGCATGCGCTCCCGGTCGCCGTCTTCGACCTGCGCGGGATCTCGGTCGGCACGACGGTCCGGTTCGCCCGTGGTGACGAGCCATGGGCAGACCTGGGCTCAAGCCTGGCCGAGCACCCGGAGCCGGGCGAGGTGATCTTTGCCGACGAGGCCGACGTCGTGAGCGCCCGCCGCTGGTGCTGGCGGCAGAGCGCCGGGAGTGCCGCGCGCCTCGACACCACGGACATCCTGGTCACGGTCGAAGGGCACCACGCGACCGCCTCGGACGATGTTGCCCTGGCGCTCGGAGAGCTGGTGTCGCTCCTCGGCACCTACGGCTCCCCGGCCTCGATCCGGCACGGGATCCTGGATGCCCGCGCTCCGGGCTTCGAGTAGCGGACCGGGAACGCCGGCGCCGCAGGGCCCGGGTCGACCCCCGGCTCGCCGTCAGCCGCCGGCCGCCAGGGCGGCGACCATCGCCGACGCTCCGCCCTCGATCGGGTCGCCGTGCCCGACCAGGAGCGTCTCGAACGACAGCGCCGCGAGCCTGGCGACCGAATCGGAGGCCGTCGCCATGTCTGCGGTGTAGCCCGGGTTGGGGCCGGTGACCTTGCCGCCGCTCGTGTTCAAGGCGTCGCCGGCCACGAGGATTCCGCCGACCGGGTCGAGCACGCTCACGTGGCCCGCCGTGTGGCCCGGGGTGGCGACGATCTGCAGGCCGAACACGGTGTCACCGTCGGCGACCGCTCGGAGCTCCCGCGGGGCGTCGATCGAGGCAAGGTCCGCCGCGCCGGCATAGCCGGTCGCAGCCGGGGCCGCCTCCAGCACCGCCGAGACACTGCCGACGTGGTCCGAATGGCGATGGGTGAGGATGACGTGGCCGACAGCCCCCCAGTCGAGCCCGATCGAGGCCAGCGCGTCCGCGATCTCGTCGTCGGCGCCTGGGTTCCCGGTGTCGACGACCGCCGCCTCGCCGCCGCGAACGAGGACGTAGGCGGACACGTTGCCCAGGTCGACGCGGGTCCAGGCAACGCCGTCGCCGGCGGCGGAGGGCGTCGCGCCGCCCGTGGGGGGCGAGGTCTCCGGCGTCCGGGTGGGGTCGGGCAGAGGCGTGGTGCTCGGTCGGGCCGGCGACCCGGGCACCGACGTGCCGGCTCCGGGCATGCAGCCCGCGATCCCCACGACGACGAGCCCGCCCGAGACACGTGCGACCCGGGCGAGGAATGTTCGGCGGGTCAGCGACGCGTCGCGGGTCATCTCGCCCTGATCCTACGCGCTTGCCGCAACCGCCGGGGCTGTCGCGGCCGCGGCGCTTGGGCCGTTCGCCTCTACAGTCGCAGCGGCGGGCCGGGGAGACTGCGCTCGTGACGCGGATCGGAATCCTGGCTGGAGGCGGGTTGCTGGCGGCGCTCGGGGCCCTGGTGGGGCCTCGCCTGTGGCGACGCATGCTGGACTGGGGTGCCACGGCGGAGGAGGTCCACCGCCCGCTCCCGGGGGACGAGCTCCTCCCCGACGCGGACCTGGTCGCCACCCGGGCGATCTCCATCACCGCCCCGAGCGCCGAGGTGTGGCCCTGGCTCGTGCAGATCGGCGTGGGCCGGGCGGGGGCCTACTCCTGGGACTGGCTGGACCGGCTGTTCGGCCTCGACATGCGGAGCAGCCGCCGGATCGTGCCGGAGCTCCAGGGCCTGGCCGTCGGCGACGTGATCCCGGTGGCCAACGACGGGACGGGGCTGCGCGTCCAGGTCATCGAGCCCGAGCGCGTGCTGGCGACGCGCACCGACGACGGGACGTGGGCCTGGACATGGGTCCTGGAGCCCGCCGGCGACGGCTCGACCCGCCTCATCAGCCGCACGCGGATGTCCACCTCCAGGTCGTCGCTGCCGGCCCGGGTGGCGACGTGGCTCCTGCTGGTGCCGGCGTCGTGGGTCATGGAACGGCGGATGCTGCTCGGCCTCCGGGATCGCGCGGAAGGGAGGGAGGACCCGGCGGCGGGCGTGTCATCGACGGCCGCCGGAGCCGCGAGGGCCCTCGCCACGGAGATCGCGCCGGACGTGCACCTCCTCGGGCCGTGGGGCCGGACCCAGACGAACGTCTACCTGGTCCGCGACGGGTCGTCGTGGATCCTGGTCGACGCCGGCTGGGAGGGCGATGGACCGCGCATCCAGGCGGCCGCGCGATCGCTGCTGGGTCCGGGGCTTGCCCCTTCGGCGATCCTCCTGACCCACGCCCACCCGGATCACGACGGGTCGGCTCGCGAGCTGGCCCGGGCATGGGGATGTCCGGTCCTCGTCCACCCGGCCGAGATCCCGCTCGCCACGGGCGATCTCGGGGCCATGGCGAGGTACGCGGGGCCGCTGGACCGATGGCTGATCCTGCCCCTCATGCGCGCCATCGGCAGGCGTCGACGCGAGGCGGCCCTCGCCGGCTCCAGCCTGGCCGGGATCGTCGAGCCGCTCGGTCCCGGGGGCACCATCCCGGGCGTCGAGGACTGGGCGTGGATCCACACGCCGGGCCACACCCCGGGGCACGTGGCGTATGCCCGGCATCGCGACCGGGTCGTCATCAGCGGAGACGCGCTCCTGACCCTGCAGGTCAACACCTGGCCGGGCATCCTGCGCGGGCGGCAGGGACTGTCCGGCCCGCCCTGGTACACGACATGGGACCGGCAGGCGGCCGCCGCCTCGATCGGCGAGATCGCGGACCTCGAGCCCACCGTTCTCGCCACCGGTCACGGGTTCCCGCTGTCGGGTCGCGGCACGGCCGCTGCAGTCCGTGCGTTCGCCGCCCAGACGATGCGCTAGTCCAGCGGCACGGGGTCGCCCGGACGCACGCGGGTCCGGCGGCCGTTCCCGCTACCCCGTTCTGGAGTCGATGAACCGCAGCCAGTTGCGCAGCTCGACCTCCCGGATCCGCGGGTCGAGAATGTCGTCACCCAGGTCGAGCTCCGCTCGCAGCTCCACCGAGGCCGGGTTGGCGGCGAGCTCCTTCATCCTGGCTGCGTAGCTCGCGACGGCGGCGACGTCAGGGAAGAAGCCTTCCCTCACCAGGGCCCTCGCCCGTGCTGCGATCAGGCGCCCCATCTCGTGCAGGTTGTACTCGGGGTGGTACTGGGTGCACCAGAACGAGGCGGCCCCGTCCTCGATGATGGCAGCCTGGATCGGCGTGTGGGTGTTGGTGGCCAGCAGCGGCGTGCCATCAGGCAGGCGCGTGACCTCATCCAAGTGCATGATGAAGGCGTCGAACTGCTCCGGCTTGCCCGCATGCATCGGCGAGCTCAGCGCGGCGTCGGTCAGCCGGATGTCGCGGGCGATGCCCCATTCGCGGCCGCGGGGGTTGGCGGCCACCTCCCCGCCGGCGACCTGCGACGCGAGCTGGATCCCCCAGCAGCTCCCCCAGCTGGCCGCCCCCGCCCGGATCAGCGCCTGCGCAAAGGCGATCTGGCCGGCGACCCTGGGGTCGTCGGTGCGGTACACGGTGAGGTCCGATCCCGTCCAGATGAACCCGTCGAAGTCGTCGATGGACGTCCCGGGTGGCAGCGCGAAGTCAGGGTCGGCGACGTACACGATCTCCGAGGTCGCGTTGGGCGCCTCCCGGCGCAGGAAGTCGCGGAACAGGTCGTGGGGGTGACCGACGTCGAACCGGTCGAAGTTCTCGCGGCTGGCCGCCGGATAGCAGTTCACGATGCAGAACCGGTGCGACGCCATCGTGGTGGGTGAGGTCATGGTCGTGCCACTCGCTGCGGGAAGTCGGTGATGAGGCCGGTGACCCCGATCTCGATGAGCCGTGCGATGTACTCCGGCTCGTTGACCGCGAAGGGGTTGAGCCGGGTTCCGCGGGCCACCTGCTCCTCGATCTGCTCCATCGAGACGCGTGTGATCCGCGGGTTGAACGTGGCGAAGAACGGGTCACCGAAGTCGATGGGGTCCTCGGGGAAGAGGCCCAGGACGGCCTGGACCTCGAACTCGGGCCTGCGCTGCTTGAGGGCCTTCAGCCACGCGTGCCGGGCCGACGAGAACAGCAGGTGGTCGGGCCCGATCCCCACCTCGTCGGCCAGCGCGAGGACGGCGCCGACCACGTCGAACGTGTCCTTGGGCTTCGGCTGGGCCTTGAGCTCCAGGTTGAGGAACCAGTCAAGCTCGAGCGTCAGCTCGAACGCCTCCTCAAGCGTCGGGACCTTCTCGCCGACGTAGGCGAGCAGCTCGCCGCGCGTGACCGCGCCGGCGGCGACCTGCCCGAAGGGATCGTCGCGCTCGAACCATGCCCCGGCGTCGAGCGACCGGATCTCGGCGAGGGTGTACGTCGAGAACGGCGCTGGGACGCGCTCCGGGAACCGGTCCGCGACGTCGGTGGTCCGCATCATGGAATTGTCGTGCATCAGGACGAGTCGATCGTCCGCGGTGACCGCGACGTCGGTCTCCCACAGGTCGGCGCCGACGGCTTGGGCCTTCCGGGCCGCGGCCAGGGTGTTCTCCGGCGCGAGGCTGCGTGCGCCTCGGTGGGCGATGACGGTGACCATGCCGGGCGATTGTAGGGGACCTGCCTGACCACAACGTCGGCGCACGTCCGGCTCCGCGAGGATCTGGGATGCCGCATAGACGCGCGCCGGGACAGCGCCCGCCGGCCCGTGCTCAGGCAGGATGGGCGCATGCGGATCCTGCTGTGGCACGGCTACCTGCTCGGCGGCACCGGCTCCAACGTCTACACGCGACAGCTCGCGCGCGCGTGGATGCGGGCGGGGCACGACGTCACGGTGTTCTGCCAGGACCCGCGACCCGAGTCGCACGATCTCGGCGGGGCACGCGTCGTCCGCCCCGACGTCGGTGGGCTGCTGCCGGTGTTCGTGCTCGACCGGTACGAGGGGTACGAGGTCAGGCTCGTCGGGGACTGCCGGACCGACGAGCTCGAGCGCTGGGTGGAGGCGAACGCCGCGGCCCTCCGCGAGCACCTCCCGGCCGACGTCGTGTTCTGCAACCACGTCCTGCTCGGGGGACCGGTCGGGGTGGCCAGCGGGGCCCGCTTCGCGGTCAAGGCGCATGGCTCGGAGCTCGAGTACGCGATGCGGGGCAACCCGACCCTCGCGGCGTGGGGGCGAGACTGCCTCGAGCAGGCCGCGGCCACCTTCGTCGGCTCCGCCCACGTCCGCCGCGTTCTGGAGGAGGTGTGCGGCCACGTCGATCGTGTCCACGAGGTCCCTCCCGGCGTGGACATCGAAGCCTGGAGGCCGGCGGACCGGCCGACGGCGCTCGCCGCCCTCCTGGCCGAGGCGCGGCGCGACCCGCCGAACCCGGCCAACGCCGAGGAGCGGCTGCCCGACGAGGGCAACGCCGAGCGCCTCGGCCGGTTCCTGGCCGGCGACCGGCCGACGGTCGTCTACTTCGGCAAGCTCATGCGGAACAAGGGCGTGCACCTGCTCCTCGAGGCGCTCGAGGGCATGAACGCGCGCACGGTCATCGTCGGCTTCGGGGAGGACCGCGCCGAGCTGGAAGGGATCGCCGGCAAGGATGTCCTGTTCACGGGCCCGCTCGAGCACCGGCATCTCGTGCACCTGCTCGCCTTGGCCGATGCGTGCGTCGTCCCCTCGATCTTCCCCGAGGCGTTCGGGATGGTGGCCGCCGAAGCCGCTGCGACGGGATGTCCGCCGCTGGTCGCGCGCCACTCCGGGCTCGCGGAGATCGCCGCCGGGCTCGCGGAGGAGTACCCCCCGAAGCTCCGCCACCTCGCCGGGTTCACCTCGGGCGACGCCGGCGACCTCCGGGCGAAGCTCACCGAGCTCCTCGCCCTCGGCCCGCGCGATCGGGTGGCGATCCGGGCGTCGGCGCGGCGGGCCGCCGTGGGCAGGTGGAGCTGGACCAGTGTCGCGCACCGGCTCCTGGAGCCGCTCGCACGCTGACCTGAGTGCCACACGCGCCGTCTGGTCGTCCTCATCGGCGGCTCCACGACGCTGGGGCAGGAGCCGCTGGAAACCGAGGCGTCGCTTCGCCCACTTCGAGACGCCCTGCGGGACGAGCTTCGCCCCTTGGTCTGAAGACCGGGGCCCGCCTCAGGATCCGGTCAAGGACCAGTCCGGTCCAGCTCCCTGACGCCCGGCGAGAGCATCGCCGCGATCGAGAACGCCGCAAGCAGGAGGGCGAGCGCGAGGTACGTCCACGCGAGTCCGAGCTGCTCGACGGCGCCGCCGATGATCAGCATGGCGATCGGCGGGACCGCGTAGAACACGGACATCTGCACGCCATAGACGCGGCCCTGCTCGTCGGGTGGGATACGGGTCTGCACGAGCGTGCTCATCATCGGGTCGGCCGGTCCCCAGGAGAGGCCCAGGCAGAACGCCGCGACGGCGAGCACCGGGAGCGGAGGCAGGATCGCCATCGGAACGATGCTGAGCGCCACGCCGGCCAGGACGAGCCGGGCGAGCGCAGAGAGCCGCAGCCGCCGCCGCAGCCACCCGTAGCTGAACGCCCCGATCATCGCGCCCAGCGCGAGCGCGGAGATCACGATCCCGAGCGCACCCGGGTCGCCCAGCCGCTCGAAGTACGTCGGCAGCAGGACGGCCTCGGTCGGCAGGTAGATGGCGGCCAGGACGACTACGGCGATGGTGACCAGGCGCAGCGGCCGGTCGTGCCACAGGGTCGTGAACCCCCTGGTCAGGCTCGCCCAGCCGAAGTCCGCCCCCATCCCCTCGTCCGCCTCGGCGCGGGCCCGCTGACCCGCGTCGCCCACGCGCATTGCGGCGACGCACCCGCTCGCGACCAGGAACAGGACGAACGGCGCCCAGAACGACTGCTCCGCGCCAACGGTGGCGATCAGCGCCGCCCCGACGACGGGCCCGACCGTCCAGCCGATCGCGAAGATCCCTTCGTGGACGCCGTTCAGCGTGTCGACCGGCCGGTTGGCGGCCTCGGCGGCGTCCGGCAGGATGGAACGGCGTGCCGTGGAGCCCGCGGGATCGAACGTGGCGCCGAGCACGGCCAGCGCAAGGATGGCCGGGAAGTCCAGGCCGCCGAGCATCGCCACCACCGGGATGCTGGCGACGGCGAGTGCTGACAGGATGTCCGAGACGACGCTGACCACCCGGCGGCCGAACCGGTCCACGAGCCAGCCGACGAACGGCGCCACCAGGATCGCGGGGAGGGCGCTCACCGCGGCGACCAGGCCCGCCGAGGCCGCGGACCCGGTTCGCTCCAGCACCAGCCACGGGATCGTCAGCATGACGATCGCGTTCCCGACGCCGGACGCGATGTTGGCGGCCTCGAGCAGGATGATCGGCGCCAGCCGCGGCGGCCCCGGAGGCCCGGTCGCCGCGTCGCCGGTCGGCGTCATCTCGTGCACGACGGCATGGTACGGGCGCCCCGTGACCGAGTCGCTCGATCGGCGAAGATCCCCCCATGGCGCACGAGGACGGCCCCGGCCCGGAGGTCGCGGATCGTTCGGAGCTGACCGTGCGCGCCGACCTGCTCATCGAGCTCGACTCGGCCGTCGAGCGGCTCCTGGCCGCGCCGCCAGCGTCTCCGACGAGGTGCTCGTCGATGGCTCGTGGGCGGTTCGCGACGTCGTCGGCCACGTCACGTTCTGGCACGAGAGCTTCGCCCGCAACGTGGGCGACCTGGTCCATGGACGCCGGCCGACGCCCCTTCGAGGCCGCCTCTCGGACCTCAACGAGCGAAGCGTGGCAGAGGCGAGAACCGTGCCGTTGGACACGATCGTCGAGCGCCTCCGAGCCGCTCAGGCGGCGATCCGCGCCGCGATCCTGTCACCCACGCTCGGCCTGATCCCATACCGGGCCGGTTCACGCCAGTACACCCCCAGCGAGCACCTGGAGGTGGTGCGCGACCACATCCGGGTCCATGCCCGCAGCCTCGAGCGCGCGTCGGACCCTCGCCGCGGGCGGACGACGCGCGCTGTCCGCGACGTCGAGGCCGGCGCCTGAGGCACGGTACCGGCGCGCCCGGAGGGCGCTCGACGCGCCTGGACGACAGCCAGCCGCAACGGGCGGGGGGACTGGCGGCGCGATGACAGCCGCGGCTCGCTACCCGGCGCCCCCATCATCGGGCAGGTAGGCGATGGGTCCCCCGGTGGCCGCCACGGGCGCCGACTGGTGGCGGGCGGTGCTCGCCGGGACGTCCGGCTCCGTCTCACGGCCGGCGGCACGCTCCGCGGCGTCGGCCGCGGCGAGCTCGATGAGCGTTGCGCCGTCGCGCACCACGGCGGTCCGGAACTGCCGCTCCATCACCTGCAGGATGAGCCGGTCCTTGAGCGAGCGTGGCCGGGCGACGCGATAGACAAGGTCGGTCTGACCGGGGCCGCGCGCGATGAGCTCCGTCGTGATCACGAGTCGCGGGACGCCCCTGAACCCGGTGTTGACCCGCTTCGTCTCGTACTCGGGCGGGACCCAGTCGATGACCTCTTCGATGGACACGTTCCTGCCATGCGCGCAGTGGTTGACGGTGCCGATCCCCCGCCTACCGTTCGCAAGATCCTCGGTGACCCGCGTCATGCCCGACGTCCAGCGGATCCGCCGCGCCGGCGATGTCGTCCACTCCCACAGGATTTCGCGCGGGACGGCCGCCGGGATCGTGATCACCGCGAGCGCATCATCGTCGGTCACCTTCGTCCGCACGCGCCGCTGTTCCGCCTCCCAGGCGGCCCCGAGATCGGTGACCCAGCCCGCCACCTCGCCCACGGACTCGAAGGTCTCGCGGTGCGGGTGCATCCCGGCGGCCGCGGGATCCTCGAGCCCCATGGCGCCCACGAGTGCGTCGGTGTACAGGGCATAGGCCGGCACGCCGAGGTCCTCGCCGATGCGGTTCTTGAGCAGGCGGTGGACGACGACGATATCCGTCCCCACGAGCTCCTCTCGGCCGGCCATCCGCTGCCGGGCGACGGCGCCGTGATGGGCAACGAACTTGAGGTCGAGCCCGGGCATCCGCACACAGGCGTTGCACTCGCAGGTCGATGCCTGGCGGATGTCCCGGATCCGGCGCTGGAACGCGAAGTAGCAGCCCCCGATGACGTCCTGGAGGCCGGGGCCGTCGACCGTCTCCGTGGGCACCCACATGAATGCGGCGTCGCCCTCGAGCTTCGCCAGCTTGAAGGACGGGCGCAGCGCGCCGACGACCGTGTCGATCAGGTCGGCGAGGATGTCCTGGGCGTGGTCGAGCTCCACGCCGGCGAGGTAGTCGCTGTACCCCGCGATGTCGGCGATGACGAGACAGGCCGGTTCGGGCCGGGCGAGCATCAGCAGGGCTCCGCGGTCAGGCCTCGAGTGGGGGCATCTCGTAGAAGCCGGGGGCGCCGGGCTTCACGGTCCAGTTGCGGACGCTCGTGAGCTCGCCGCCCGAGGCTTTCGCAAGGCCCCGCCCGAAGTCGGTCATCAACTTGTCGTGGTTCCAGGTGAACCCGGGCCGGGCGATCGGCGCGAGCAGGTTCATCCACCACTTCGGGGTCTCGACGAGCTGCGCGTAGGTGATGTTCGTCCCGCCGGATGGGGTGCCTGACAGGAGGTACCTGATCCGACCGTCGATCTCGCCGGTCAGGATCATGTCGATCCGGAGGAGGGGCTCCGCCGCCGCAATCTCGCTCTCGAAGGTGAAGCTGTAGCCCGCCGGGGAGCCGATGTGGTTGCGGAAGATCGCCCCGACGCCATTCCCCGACGTGGCCTCGCGGACGGTGTCGATGCGCTTCAGCCATCGCCACCATGAGGGCCATGCCTCGGCGGCGAGGAGCACGGTCCAGGCGGCGTCGGGAGGGCTGGTCAGGGTGAAGTCGCTCAGGAAGTGGTACCGGGCTGCCAAGCTGTCCTCCGACCCACCGGCGGCAAGGTCCGCCCGAGGTGGGGGGTGAGTCTGCGCCCCCGTTGCGCAACGTGCCTCCGTGTTGCGACGGGAAGGACGGGCAGCTCCTTGGTCGGCAGGGTGGTCGTCATCGGTCGGTGGTCGCCTCAGCTCGGCGGGATGTTGTGGTTGATCCGGAACAGGTTCTCCGGGTCGTACTTCCGCTTGACCGCGACGAGCCGCTCGTACTTCGCCGGGCCGTAGGCGGCGAGGGCCTTGGACCGGGCGTCGGTCTCGTCGTGCCCCAGGAAGTTCACGTACTGGCCGACCATCGCGTAGGGATCCATCGCGGTCGAGAAGCCCTTCACCCAGGCGATCCGCTCCGCGTCCTCGGCGGGATCGGTCCAGAAGCCGTAGATGTTCAGCAGGTACTCGGCGGCCCGGCTCGGGTACGCCGTGGCGTCCTCCGGCACCCGGCCGAAGGCACCGCCCATGTGATGGAGGTCGACGGCGGTCCCGTACGTCTGGGCACCGCACCATTCGACGAGCCGATCGATCACCGGGCCGTCGAGGCGATCGAACGAGGCATTGCGCCAGTACGCTCGTGAGCCCTTGGGCAGGGCGGCGTCGAAGGCGGACTGGAAGGTCAGCCATCGGGTCGGGTCCAGCACGGCGACGTCCGGGGCACAGGCGTCCTGGATGCGACGGACGACGGCCTCGCCGGCCGCCCGGTCGGTGCCGGCCCAGGCAAAGCCCATCAAGAGGAGGACGCGGTCCCCGAGCTCCCAATCGGCCGGCGGCACCAGCACCGTCATCAGCACGGTGAGGTCGTCGGGCAGCTCCGGGGCGAGGGTCGCGAACGACGCCAGCGCCTCCCGCCACCGCGAGCGCTCGTAGACGAGCGTGCCCGCGAACACGTCCTGGTCCAGCAGATGGGCCCGGAAGGTGAACGAGCTCACGACGCCGAAGTTGCCGCCTCCGCCGCGCAGCCCCCAGAACAGGTCCGGGTGCTCGGTCTCGCTGGCCGTGACCCGCGCTCCGGTCGCCAGGACGACCTCGGCCGAGACGAGGTTGTCGATCGTCAGGCCGTGACGCCGGACGAGCCAGCCGACGCCGCCCCCGAGGGTGAGGCCCGCGACGCCGGTTCCCGAGACGACGCCGACCGGGACCGCGAGTCCGTGCGGCTCGGTCGCCCGGTCGATGTCCCCGAGCTTCGCCCCGGGACCGGTGCGGACCAGGCGGGACCGGGCGTCAACATCGACCCCATCGAGCCCGCCCAGGTCGAGGATCACACCGCCGTCCACGGTGCCGTTCCCGGCCACGTTGTGACCCCCGCCCCGGATGGCCAGCCGGAGGCCCGTGGTGCGGGCGAGGTCGATCGTCGGGGCGATGTCGTCCGTCGAGGCGGCCTGGACGATGACGAGCGGCCGCCGGTCGATCATCCCGTTCCAGACCCGGCGGGCCTCGTCGAAGTCAGGGTGGTCGGCCGTCAGGACGCGGCCGGCGACGCGAGCGCGCAGCGCGGCGATGGCCGAATCCGCATGGGTGTCGTTCATGGTTCACTCCCGAGGGATTGGGGTCGCGTCTCGCAGTATCCGTCGCCCCGTGTCATGCTGGAAGAGCGAGAATCCACCGAAGCGGGGCAAAAATGACATCGGATCGGCGTCCTCGAATCGTCCTGTTCGCCGCGCCGGAGACGTCCGCGGCGGTGCTCTACGGGTTGTACGACGTCCTGGGCTCCGTCGGGACCGCCTGGCCGGACATGACCTCCGCCACGTCCGGGGACCCGCTCCTCGATGTCCGGATCGTCGCCGCGACGGCCGAGCCATTCCGCTGCTACGGCGGCGTCCGGATCGAGCCGCACGCGGCCATCGCCGACGTCCATGACGCCGACGCTGTCGTGGTGTGTGACATGTTCACGCCGATCGACGCGCCGCCACACGGCCGGTATGTCGCGGAGTCGGCCTGGCTGCGCTCGATGCACCAGGGTGGCGCCGTGATCGCGAGCGTGTGCGCCGGGTCGCTGCTGCTCGCCGAGTCCGGGCTGCTCGATGGGCGGTCCTGTGCCGGCCACTGGGCCTACGTCGATCTGTTCGCCTCGTCCTACCCCCGCGTGCGCTTCAAGGCGGGCTCGATCCTCGACCTCTCGAGCGAGGCGACGGGCGTCGTGACGGCGGGTGGCGCGACATCCTGGCAGGAGCTCGCCCTCTACCTGATCGGGCGCCTCTGCGGCCCGGTGCACGCCACGAGGACGGCCCGGATCTACCTCCTCGCCGGCCACCAGGACGGTCAGCTGCCGTTCTCGGCGATGACCCGCCGGCCGCATCTGGAGGATCGCATCGTCGCCGACAGCGCTGCCTGGCTCGAGACGGACTACGCGACACCCAATCCCGTCGCCGCGATGACGCAGCGCTCGGGGCTCACGTCCCGGACATTCGCGCGGCGCTTCCGGGCCGCGACGGGGCGCCGGCCGATCGACTACGTCCACGCCCTCCGGATCGAAGTCGCCCGCGAGCGCCTCGAGACCGGTGACGAAGCGGTCGACGACATCGGCTTCGCGGTCGGCTACGCGGACCCGACGTTCTTCCGACGGCTGTTCAAGCGCGTCACCGGGCTGACGCCGGCGGCATACCGGCGCAAGTACGCTCCGATCTTCGGTCGCTTCGCCGGTGACGCACCGCCGCCCGCAGGCGCCGGACACGTGTGATCGTGGCGGGCGGGTCAACCCGAACGTGTCGGGCGTTGCCGGGGGACCAGCCGTGCCGTGCGCCCCCTGGGTCAGGCCGGGGCGATCACCCCGGCGGTGACGAGGTCGTCACGCCACCGGTCCACAAGGTCCTGGGCCTGGTAGGGGTTGTCCGCCAGCCACCTGTCGACGTCCACGGTCGGGTATCGCTCGCGGATCAGCTCGGCCGTCGCCCGGGCGCGCCGGTCAAGGCCGAGCTCGACCTGGGCGGCCGCCAGCACGAGGAGCGCCTCCAGGTTCTGCGGCTGGTGCTCGAGGACCATCTCCGCCACGGTCGCGGCCTGCTCGACCCGCCCGCCCAGGAACAGGGAGCAGGCCTGCACGGTGGGATACCAGGGCTTGTTGACGGGTGTCAGCCGCATCGCCGTCGTCGTCAGGTCGATCGCCTGATCGAATTGGCCGAGGTAGCGGCGGACGCTCCCGGCCACGCCGTAGGTGGCATCGCAGGTGGGCCTGAGGATCTCTGCGCTCTCGATCGCGTCGAGGGCCTCCTGTCCGCGCCGTTCGGACATCAGGATCGCCGCCCCGACCGTCTGGGCCATGCCGGTCTGATCGCCCGCCGCGAGGCCGGCCTGCACCTGCTCCCGGGCGACGCGCAACGCCGCCTCGGGATCCCGAGTCCAGCCGTTGCTGGCGCCCATCCAGTTCGCGAACGCGGACAGCACGTGTCCATAGGGCTTGTCCGGATGGGCGCGCGCCACCCTGCCGAAGTGCTCCAGCGAGCGCGCCCATCCCTCGGGCGTCGCGGAGGTGATCTGGTACCAGCCGAGGTAGACCTGTTCGATCGCCTCGGGGTCGTCAAGGTCGGCGTAGAGGCCGGCCGGCTCGCCGACCACGAGATCGACCTCGAGCGCGCGCCCGATCTCATCGGCGATCGCATCCGACATCAGGAACAGGTCGGCTGCCTTCGCGGTCCACTTGAAGGACTTGACGATGTTGATGGAGGTCACGTCCATGACCTCGGCGTAGATCCGGACGGTGTCGCCCGCCTGGTGGACGCCGGTCTCGAGCATGTAGCGAGCCGTGTCGCGAGTGACGGTGCCGGACGGCTCGGCCCTGGCGTCGATCACCTTCAGCTGCGGGATCCTGGCGAGGCGGTGGATCAGGTCCACCCGCAGGACGTCCGCCGTGGCGCGAACGGAGGCGTCCTCCATCTCCGCATGGATCGGGAGCACCGCGACGATGGGTGCCTCGAGCGACAGTGAGCGTCGGACGGGCGAGGCGGAGGCCTCCACGGGGAGATCCGAGAACTCGTATACCTCGATCTCCTCGGGGATGTTCTTCAGGCGTTGCCGGCCGATGGGCCGAAAGCGCAGGGCAGGCTCGTCCAGGGCGCGATAGACCCGCCCGGAGACGCTGATCCCCCCGGCCTGCGCGAGGGCCTGGATGCGGGCGGCGATGTTGAGCGCGTCACCGAAGTACTCGTCGCCTGACACGGCGACGACGCCCTGGTCCATGCCCATCCGGAATCGCGCTCGCCGCGACGCGGCGTGCCCGGGATGGCGGGTCTCGATCTCGGTGGTGATCGCGATGGCGGTCCGCATCGCGTCCATGGCGTCGTCGAAGACGGCCATGAAGTTGTCACCGACGAAGTTGACGAGGGTTCCGCGGTTCTCTCGAACCCTTCGTTCGACGAGCTCCCGGTAGTCCTCCATCGTCGCCGTCGTCGCCTCGAGATCGTCGGCGATGAGTCCGCTGTAGCCCACCACGTCGGCGTTGAGGGCCACCATCTCCGGATGCTTCTGGTTCAACGCCGCCCTCCCAGCCGCCGAACATGTCCGTGCCGCCGCACCACCGTGCCAGGCGATCCATCGGCGGAGATCCGCCCGGCGTCGAGGGAGGAGTCTGCGCCACTTGGGCGCAGCCTGCCGAAACGTTGCGACGGGAGCGACGAACCGCATCCCACGCAGTCCGCGGCGATCACAACGGGGCGTCGATCGCCTCCAGGAGAACGCTCCCTGCCCGTGGAGGTGCAAGCGCACGTGCGCGCGTCCGCTCGGTGACGAGGACGCCGGATCCGCGGCCCAGGCTGTCTCATCCATCCGCCAGCCTCACCCCTGCGCGACGAGCGCCCACGCTCCCAGTTGGGCGACGACGAGCCAGACCATTGCGGCGACCGTCGGGAATGGCGACTCGCGGCGGGTGTACCAGGCGAGCCCGACGATCAGCAACGGCACGGCCGACAGCCCGGCAAGCACGACAACGACCGGCCAGGCCAGCAGTCCTGCCGCGATCAGCGCCGTGGCGCTCGCCGCGAGGGTCGCGAACAGTCGGCGCAGGCCGGCCGGCTGCCAGCGGGTCGCGAGGGTGCGCTTGCCGACCGCGGCGTCGGCCACGCGATCGGGCCATGTGGTCGCCAGGAGGTTGGCCATCACGACCAGCGTGAGCGGCACGAACACCGCGACTGCGGCCGCATCCAGGCTGGCGCCCGCGACCGCCACACCGTAGAGCGGTAGGAGCATCCCGCCGAGGATCCCGTTGGCCGCCTCGCCCAGACCATGCCAGGCGAGCGGGAACGGCCCAAGCGAGTAGGCCCATCCACCGGCAGCACCGAGCCCGAGGATCACGAACGCCGGCCCGGGGAGAACGCCCGCCGACCAGCCGGCGACCGCGGCGCCGAAGCCCGCGAGCGTGGCGGCCTGCGCCGCGCGCAGCGCCATCGAGCGCGGGAGCCCCGTCCGGGCGAGCGCGCCGGACCCGCCGGAGAACAGCGTCCTCGCCGTCAGGCTGTCGGTCTCGTGATCGGCGTACTCGTTGGCGAGATGGATGCCGGCCGCCACCGGGAGCAACGCCAGCAGCCCGACCACCAGCGCCGCCGAGCCCGGCGACGCGCCGTGCGCCGCGGCGAACGCGACGCCCAGCAGCATGACCGTGGCGACGAGCAGGAGCTGGCTGGGTCGCGCCATGGCGACGACGGCCGTGACCACGACACGCGCGGAGGCCATCCCGGCCGACCGGCGTGGGGCGGTGTCCGTCGTCGTCATGGCGCCACGTCGTCCGCGTCGAGCCTCCACAGCACGTGCGCCGCTCCCTCAGCGGTCGAGGGTGGCCACCGCGAACAGGTGCGAGAACTGCTTGCACCAGATGAGCACGGACCTGGCGCCCGAGACGTCCGTGCCGGACGGGACCTGCGTGTTGAAGCTGCCCTTGTCGGCCTTGAGACGGGCGACCTCGATCGCGCCGTCCACATAGCCGTCGGCATCGGGCGACAGGTAGACAAAGAGGTCCGGGCCGTTGCGGACGGCAAAGTCGTCGAACCGGACGACCCACTCCCCCGGCGCGACCTCGCTCAGGGTGGCGGTGCCCCGTCCGAAGTGGAACTCGTCGGTCCCGACGAACTCGCCCCGTCGCGGTGGCGCCGGCGTCCAGGGTTCGGGCGTCGGCGGCGGCGAGGCGGTGGGTGCCACCGTTGCAGAGGCGTCGGGTCGCGGGCTGGCGGATGCGGTCGGCGCCGGCGTCGTGGGCGCGACCGGGGACGGGGACGGGTTCGCCGCGGCGACGACCGGCGCCTCCTGCAGCTCCGTCGAGATGAACAGGGGTGACACGAGGTACCAGCCGAGCGGCACCGCCACGATCGCCGCGGCGCCGATCGCGACCGCCGACGCCAGCGGATGGCGCCGCGCGACGACGACCCAGCCTCGCCGGCGGGCGACCGCGGCCAGGACGACGAGCGCGACGATCCCCGCGATCGCGAACGGGACGCGCAGCGCATACGCGGTTCCGAGGATGAAGCTGCCGAGATCTCCGATGAGCGACATGAACGGCTCCGTGTGGTGGTTGCACAGAGCGTGCCCTTGCCCCGTGACGCCCCCGTGACGGGCGGACCAGCCCGCCGAGGCGTCCCGGGGTCACCCCGAAGGCCCGGGCGGCCGGGCTCCGCTCCGGGGGCCGCGTCCGCCTCCGCCGCGACGTGGCCGACGGTACCCGCCCGGCCTGCGCCTTGCCGAGACGCGCCGCACGCACCTTGATGCTTCATGGCTGCGAGCGAGCTGCCCGAGCACCCGTCGTCGAAGGAGCCGCCCCCGATAGTCCATGGACCGCGAACGTGATCACGATCGAGGTTGAGCGGCGCGTCATCGCGCCCGTCGACGCTGCGTGGGCCACCGTCAGCGCGATCGATCGCTATCCAGGGGTCGTCGCCTCGTACGTCTGCGTCGAGTACCTCACGGCGCAGTCGGCGGGCGTGGGGACCCGCTGGCGGCAGACACGCCGGGTCTTCGATCGTGAGCACGCCCAGGAGCTGAGTGTCGTCGCATGGGAGCCGCCAGCCTCCTAGCCGCGGTCGCCCGCGAGGCCGGCGCGACGTACCGGACGACGTGGCGGCTGGTCCCGGACGACGACGGCACGATGACGACTCTGCGGTTCGAGATCGGCGCGACGAACGTGTCGGAACGCTCGTCCAGCGCATGCTCGGCGGCGGATTGTCCGCCTCGACGCGCGACGACATGGAGCGCGACTGCGGACCTCGCTCGTGCCACCGAGCAGGCGAAGGGCGGCTGAGTTCCGCGGTCGAAGGAGTCCGGCAAGGCCGGGCTGTGGCGCCGGGCGCTGGGGTCCTGCCTCGACGCGGCGTCGGACGAAGCCTCGGCGCGCGCGGCCTGACGAATGGCTGGCGCAACTCGTTGCGCGAACCGACGCAAAGTGAGCGAACATAGCAACTCGCGAATGACCAGGTAGCCAAGACGGACCATCGCAAGGAGCGCAGCGATATGGCTGCCAGGGACATGGACTGGACCTACCCTGCCGGCGCCGGCGACTCGGGGATCTTCGAGATCGGCCGACGTCTCGCGGAGGCGCTGGGTCGCGCACCGGATGCCACGCGCTTCACCTACGACCCCCGGACCATGCTGCGAACGACCCGGGACATCGAGCGCGCCTCGAGAGGGGGACGCCTCCTGGTCGGCTTCCAGGTGGCCGCCAAGTTCGACGTCGAGGCGGACCGGTACCGGGCTCTCCTGGCTGCTGGAACCCGGGTCACCGCGTGGGCGGCCGGGCAACGCGCCCAGGGCCACGGGCTCGACGACCTCGACTACCGGGCCCTGCCGCCCGACGCCCGCCGTCTCGAGAACCAGTGGTTCCTGGTGACCGACTCGATGGCCCTGGCCTTCGCAGATCCTCTGCGAGCGCCCAAGGTTGTGGTCGAGGGCGAAGAGCCCGGCGGGCGCGAAGGTCCCGACCTTGCGCAGCCGCCCCGGAGTGTGCCCACTGCAGCCCCCGCCAACAGGCGATAGCTGAGCAACACTGCGGGGGCGAGGGGCGGGTGCCTGAGGAACCGGACGGCCTCCTCCATTCCCGGGGACGCGCGACGGCGGGGTGCTCCGCGACCCAGCCGGCGAGGTCCACCGCCGTCTGGGGCAGCGGATCGGCCCCGAGGAGACGGCCGACGAGCGCCTGCTCGGTGACGAACCGGTCGGCCTCCTCCGTCGACAGCGAACGCGGACCGAACACCTGGCCGCGACGAGGAACGAGTCCGTGAGCGAGTTGTGGACCCAGGCTGCCAGCGCCGATCCGCCGCCGTGTACGGGATCCCGCGATGGGACGTCCCGCGCACCCTGACGTGCGCGCGCCGCACCGCGTCGACGGCCGCTTCCACCTCCGGCATGGCGCCGTACGAGGTGGCGGTCACGTAGTTCGAGGTCCGCGACAGCCGTCCGAGCGGATCCTCCCGGTAGCGCGAGTGATCCGCGACGCCGGCCACGACCTCCGGGTGTGCCGCCTGGACCAGCAGCGCGCGGATGCCCCCGATGAAGGTCGACGCGTCGCCCATGATCTCCCAGGTGATGGAATCCGGACCGAAGAGTCCCGGATCACCCGCATAGCGGAGCGTGTCGGCAAGAGGGTCCTCCGCATGGGAGAACAGCTCCTCGGCCTCGCGGACGACGCGACGCCGGAGGCTGTCGGGGAGCGTGGAGGCAGGGGACCGCATCGGCGACATGGTAGCCGCCCGGAGGGCCATGGGCGCCCAGCCATGCGGGTGCGAGGACTGCGGTGGCATTGGCAACGGCGGGCACGGCTCCTGCCCGGGACGTGCGCTGGCGGCCGCAGCGTCCCCTCCGTGCCATGATGGAAGAGCCTGAAGCCGCCGCACCCTGGATCACGCCCATGCTCGACTCGCTCAGCTCGCCCGACGCCCGATGGCGCATCGGGTTCGACAACCTCGACCGCACGATCACGATGGCGCTCGCCGCTGCCGCCGTGCCGCTGCTGCGCATCGCGCTGGGGCTCGTGTTCCTGTGGTTCGGCGCCCTGAAGCTCGTCCCGGGTCTCAGCCCGGCGCAGGACCTCGCGACGCGCACCATCGAGGCGCTGACCTTCGGCCTGGTGCCGGCGACCGTCTCCCTGCCGGCGCTGGCCGTGTGGGAGGTCCTCATCGGGCTGGGACTGCTGAGCGGACGCTTCCTGCGCGCGACCCTGCTGCTGCTGGCCGTGCAGATGCTGGGGACCATGACGCCGCTGCTGCTCTATCCCACGGAGACCTTCACGGTCGTTCCGATCGCCCCGACGCTGGAGGGCCAGTACATCATCAAGAACCTCGTCCTGGTGGCCGCTGCCATGGTGATCGGCGGGACCGTCCGCGGCGGCCAGCTGCGGGCGGAGCCGGCGGCGGAGGGGCAGCGATGACGGCCGGCGCTCGAGTCGCGATCGTGACCGGAGCAACGGGCGCCATCGGCTCAGCGATCGGCCGCCGCCTCGTTGCCGCCGGGTGGGACGTGGCGGTCGTGGGCCGTGACCGCGGCCGCACCGATGCCCTGGTCGCCGAGCTGGGGCCCTCGGCCGCTGGCTTCGTCGCCGACGCGACCGTCGCCGATGAGATGACCGCGGCGATCGCCGGCGCGGCGGAGCGACTCGGCCCGCCGGATGCCCTGATCCACGCAGTGGGCTCCACGTTGCTCAAACCGGCCCATGCCCTCTCCGACGCCGAGCTGGACGACGTCCTGGCGGTCAACCTCCTGTCGGCCTTCTACGCACTTCGGCCGTTCGTCCGGGCCGTGCCGCGCGGGCGGCCGGCGTCGGTCGTCCTGATGTCGTCGGCGGCCACCCGGATCGGCCTGCTCAATCACGAGGCCATCGCGGCGGCCAAGGGTGGCATCGAAGGCCTGGTCACATCCGCGGCCGCAACGTATGCCGGACGCGGCATTCGGGTGAACGCCATCGCACCGGGACTCGTCCGCTCGAACCTGACCCGCCGCCTGATAGAGCACGAGGGGACCCTGCGCGCGTCGGTCGCGATGCACCCGCTCGGCCGGGTGGGCGAGCCGGAGGACGTGGCCGGTCTCGCGGTGTTCCTGGTCTCGGCCGACGCGGCATGGATCACCGGCCAGGTGATCGCGGTCGACGGCGGGTTAGCGCGGCTTCCTTCGCCAGCAGGTCGGCGATGCGCTCCTGCAACCGGTTGACGGTCGGATCCTCGCCGAACTGGTCGTCCCCCACTTCCGCGCGGGCCATCGCTTCGCGCATGCCACGAGACGGCCGCGTGACCGTGTCGGATCGCAGGTCGATGGCGTCCATGGGCCCGATCCTACTGGCGTGAACCCCGGCGGACCAGGCTGAGCGCCCGCCTCGCCGGATCGAGATGCTGTCGAGCCCGGGTCGTGTCCTCCAGCGCATCGAGAGGGTGGAGGGTCACGGCGCCCGGGCTCGTCATGCCGGCGGGGCCGGCGCCATCGGTCAGGAGCTGGGTGCTAGAGCCCGAAGGTCGCCAGCCAGTCCTGGACGACCTTGATGTCCAGCCGCTGGTAGCCGCCGAGGTAGCGGCAGTTGAGCGTGTAGCCGTAGCTCGTGTCCGCGACGAGGTATCCGTTGAGGAACACCGGGCCGCCCGAGTCCCCGAAACACGTCCCGCCGCCGCCACGGACATCGTTGATGACGCCGTTCAGCTGCAGGATCTGGGGCGTGAGCTTCTGCCCCGGCGAGGTCGTGACCCGGCGCACGAGCGGGTAGCTCATCGGCTGGGGCTTCTGGGGCCCGGAGACGGGCTTGCGGACCTCGGTGCCGTAGCCGACGACCGTGAACAGCGTGCTGTTGAGCGTCGGCTGCGCGAAGCCACCGAGGTAGCCGCGCGGCGGCAGCGAGGCGGGGGCGATTCCTGCCACCGGCTCATCGAGCACGATCACGCCGACGTCGTTCCAGTTCCGAATGTCCGTGAAGTCCGAGTAGTCCGGGTGGGTATACGCGGTCCCGGACAGCATGCCCATGGCCTCGAGCTCGGCCGCCGTGTAGCCGGCCGACGGATCGGCGGCGGGCGGGAACGGCGACGGTCCCTGCTCGGCAATCTCGGACTCGAACGTCACCCCGGTCTTGCCCAGCGTGCCGAGGGTGCAGTGGGCCGCGGTCAGGACGACGGTCGGCGAGACGAGCGTCGCCGAGCACCGGAACCGGCCCCCGGCGTCGTAGAACAGGATCAGGCCCACGTTCGGGTGGCCCGCGCCATCCCGTTCGCCGCCCGTGATCGCCGATGCGGGCGCCACGAACGTCAGCGCAAGTGCCGCGGCCGCCACGAGGGTCGCGATCGTCCGCAATACCTTCTTGCTCAACGGATCCTCCTTCGTCGATGTGCTCCGGCGTCCCCCTCTGGCCGCCGATGGTCCCGGTCGTGACCGCCAATGGTAAGGGCCTGGCGGCCCGGTTGGGTGCGTGGAGTCAACGCATTGTGCCCGGTTGGCACCCCCGTTCCTGCAGCACCCTGCCGAGGCGGCGCCGCGCGGACCCTGCGGTCGCAGCCCCGACGGACTGGCGTCCCCCGCGGCGCCGCAGAGTCGGTCCTGGCTTGCAGCCGGATCCCACCACCCCGAGGGCGCCGGTCCCGGGCCCGTTACCGGACGATCGCCGGCGGCTTCGAACCGTCAGCACGTGCGCCGCTCCCTCAGCGGTCGAGGGTGGCCACCGCGAACAGGTGCGAGAACTGCTTGCACCAGATGAGCACGGACCTGGCGCCCGAGACGTCCGTGCCGGACGGGACCTGCGTGTTGAAGCTGCCCTTGTCGGCCTTGAGACGGGCGACCTCGATCGCGCCGTCCACATAGCCGTCGGCATCGGGCGACAGGTAGACAAAGAGGTCCGGGCCGTTGCGGACGGCAAAGTCGTCGAACCGGACGACCCACTCCCCCGGCGCGACCTCGCTCAGGGTGGCGGTGCCCCGTCCGAAGTGGAACTCGTCGGTCCCGACGAACTCGCCCCGTCGCGGTGGCGCCGGCGTCCAGGGTTCGGGCGTCGGCGGCGGCGAGGCGGTGGGTGCCACCGTTGCAGAGGCGTCGGGTCGCGGGCTGGTGGATGCGGTCGGCGCCGGCGTCGTGGGCGCGACCGGGGACGGGGACGGGTTCGCCGCGGCGACGACCGGCGCCTCCTGCAGCTCCGTCGAGATGAACAGGGGTGACACGAGGTACCAGCCGAGCGGCACCGCCACGATCGCCGCGGCGCCGATCGCGACCGCCGACGCCAGCGGATGGCGCCGCGCGACGACGACCCAGCCTCGCCGGCGGGCGACCGCGGCCAGGACGACGAGCGCGACGATCCCCGCGATCGCGAACGGGACGCGCAGCGCATACGCGGTTCCGAGGATGAAGCTGCCGAGATCTCCGATGAGCGACATGAACGGCTCCGTGTGGTGGTTGCCCAGAGCGTGCCCTTGCCCCGTGACGCCCCCGTGACGGGCGGACCGCCCGCCTCGCGCGCTGCCCGCCCCGGGCTACTCCCGTCTGAAGCCGGCCAGCCGCCCCTGGGTGGCGTCCATCTCGCGCGCGTAGCGGTGCCCGGAGTAGACGGCGGTGGCAATCGTGCCCGGGGCGTCGCAGTCGCCGATCCGCCCGATGGCGATGCGCCCGTCCAGTGTCCGGAACAGCGAATCCTCGGGTGCCCGGGACGTGACCATCACGACAGTTGCCGCCCCGACCTCGTGCACGCGGCCGGTGTACACGCACTCCAGGGCGACCGAGCCCTCGGCGATGCGCCCCAGGGACGTCCCGGTGACGATCGCCACGTCGATCTCGAGCAGCCGCCGCTGGATCCGTGGCTGCTCGTCGGTCCGCCACGTCCAGGTGGAGACCTCGTTGGCGGGGGTCACCAGCGTGACGTCGCATCCCAGTCGCCGCAGGGCCTCGGCGACCACGCTCCCCATGTAGTAGTGGTCGTCGTCGAAGACGACGACCGGGCCGGAGGGCCGGGCGCCGGCCATGATGTCGTCGGGCGTGAGCACCGACGGTCGATCCCAGCCGGGCACCGGGTCGTCGAGATGGCGCCCGATCCCATCCCGGCGCCACCGGGACCCGGTGGCGATGGCGACGCGATCCGCCCCGAACCCCAGGATCTGCTCCTCGTCCACCAGGCTGCCGAGGTAGACATCGACGTTCCGGAGCGTGGCGAGCTGCCCAAGGCGCCAGTCCCGGACGCGAACCCACTCCGTAAGCCCGGGCAGCGTCGATTCCAGCGAGGCCCGGCCCCCCAGCTGGGTGCGGGCTTCGGCCAGCGTGACCCGGTAGCCGCGCCGCCCCAGCGCCACCGCCGCCTCCAGCCCGGCGGGCCCGCCGCCCACGATCAGGACGGACGCGTCCGAGCCCTTGGGCGGGATCCGCTCCGGGTGCCAGCCCTTGCGCCACTCCTCGCCCATGGTGGGGTTCTGGGTGCACCGGATCGGCGTGGCCGTCTGATCGCCCGTGTAGCAGATGTTGCAGCCGATGCACTCCCGGATCTCGTCCTCTCGTCCCTCGGCGATCTTCCGGGGGAGGAACGGATCGGCGATGGATGGCCGGGCCGCGCCGATGAGATCGACGACGCCCGTGCGGACCAGGCGCAGCATCGTCTCCGGGGACGTGAACCGTCCCACGCTGACCACGGGCTTCTGCGTCACCTGTTTGACCCACGACATCGTCGCCTCGAGCGCGGCCTCCTTCACGAAGCGCGAGGTGCCCATCTCCAGCGTGTAGTCATGGACGGTGATGTCCCACAGGTCGGGCAGGTCCGCCAGCAGCTCGATCATCGCCCTCGGCTCGGCGGTGTCGTGATGGCCGTCGTCACCACCGGAGCTGGCGGAGAAGCGCACGGCCACGGCGCACGTGTCACCGACGGCATCCTTCGTCTCCTCGAGCAGCTCCTTCAGCAGGCGTGCCCGGTTCTCGAGCGATCCGCCGTACTCGTCGGTTCGCCGGTTGGAGGGAAAGAGGAACTGGTTGACCAGGTACCCGTGCGCCGCATACACGTAGACAATGTCGAACCCGGCGCGCTTCGCCCGCCTTGCGGCCTCGCGGTGACGCTGTCTGAACTGCCGGATGTCGGACTTGTCCATCGCCCTGGTCTGGACCGGGTCGTACACGCCGGCCGGCCGCGACCGCACCCCCAGGGGCGTCTCCCGGGAGTAGTGATTGGCGCTGCGAGCGCCGCCGTGCCACAGCTCCACGCCTGCGAGCGCGCCATGGGCATGGATCGCGTCGGCGGTGCGACCCATCGCTCGAACGTGACGGTCGTCCCACAGGGCGGCATACGGGAACGGCTCGTCGTCCGAGGTCCGGTGGATCGAGCAGAACTCGGTGCACACGGTCCCCCAGCCACCCTCGGCCTTGACGCCGCGCATGGCAGCCAGCGTCCGGGAACGTCGGTGGCCCATGCCCGTGCAGTGGGGAACCTGGTAGAAGCGATTCGGCGCGGTCACGGGACCGATGCGAACGGGCTCGAAGAGGCAGTCGAAGCGGGGGCTGCGCGCCATTACGTCCTCCGGCACGGGTGGGACCACGCTGTCGCGCGACCCCCGAGCCGCACGAGGCTGCCTCCGAGTGGTGTCCGCCACCTAGGATACCGTCGCGTCCAGGCCGACTCTCCGCGCGCGAGGTGGGGCCGGCCGGCGCCAGCGGGCAGACCGTGAGGCACGGTGCGGCGTCGTGTTCGGGCGGGCCCGTGCCCCGCTTCGGGCTAGGTCACTGCGTCCGGCCCGGCGTCATCCGGACCGCGCGAGCCCCGGATCACCGGCGGCCGGGGCGTCCCGAGCGGGATACCGGACAGATCGGCCGGGGGCCGCACGGGCCGCGTCTCGCCGTGGCACTGCTTCACCTTGCGCCCGCTGCCGCACGGGCAGGGGTCGTTCCGATGAGCCGCGGCCACGACCGTCGCCAGCTCGGCGTCGCGCCGCGCCAGGAGCGGCATCACCTCCGACGCCTCGCGGCCGGTCTGGAGCAGCCGGACGATGACCCGGGCGGGCACGTCGACGTGGCGGAAGAAGGCCATCAATCCGGCGCACAGGTAGTTGAGCCCGGGCTCGCCCTCGGGCGTCAGGAGGAAGCGGTTCTTGGGGCACTCGCCGTGGCAGGCAAAGCGGACGTCGCACTCGCGGCACATCCGCGGGAGCGTGTCCCGCTTGGCCGCACCGAACGCTCGCTGCTGCTCCGAGCCGACGAGGTCGAGCATCGGGAGCTCCCGGATGCTGCCGACCCGGTGCTGCGGCTCGACAAAGTGGTCGCACGAGTAGAGATCACCGGTGTGCTCGAGGGCCAGACCCGCGCCGCAGGTCTCGTCGAAGACGCACAGGCCCGATCCGCCGGCCCCGTAGAAGTTCCGCAGCGTGGCCTCGAACGTCTGGACGAAGACCCGCCCGACGTCACGGCGGACCCACTCGTCCCAGATCGCGATGAGGAACCGGCCGAACTGCTCCGCCCGAACCGAGCGGGCCGACGCAACGGTCCCTTCCATCGGGTCCGGCCGGCCGGACGTGTCCAGCCGCTCGACGACCGGGATGAACTGCATCCAGTCCGTCCCGACCTCGTCGCGCAGGAACCGGTACACCTCGAGCGGGTGGTCGCCATTGAGGCGATTGACGGTCGTCAGGACGTTGTACTCGACCTCGTGCGCCTGGAGCAGCCGCAACCCCCGCATGACCTGGTCGAAGGTCGGCTTGCCGCCCTTGTCCACCCGGTTGCCGTCGTGGAGCTCGCGCGGCCCGTCGATCGAGATGCCGATGAGGAAGCCCTGCTCGGCGAGAAAGGCGGCCCACTCCTCGTCGAGGCGGGTCCCGTTCGTCTGGAGCGTGTTCTCGATCGTCATCCCGGGGCGCCGGTGGCGCTCCTGCAGCTCCACCGCCCGCCGGAAGAAGTCGAGGCCCATGAGGGTGGGCTCGCCGCCCTGCCAGGCGAACGTCACCGTGTCCGATCGATGCGAGGCGATCAGCTGCTCGACGTACCGCTCCAGCACCTCGTCCGACATCCGGAAGGTGGAACCCGGGTAGAGCGCCTCCTTGTCCAGGAAGAAGCAGTACGAGCAGCCGAGGTTGCAGACCGCTCCCGTCGGCTTCGCCATCACGTGGAAGCGCGCCGGCGCTGCCGGCTGGGACGCGGTCATGCCACGAGTCTATCGCCGGCCCGGGGCGGCCTTCCGGCCACCCCGGCGGCCGCCCGGGCGCGGCGCGTCAGTGACCCGCGCCGATCGCCGCTTCGAGCCTGGCCTGGACCTGGTCGATGGTGAAGCTCGCCGCCTTCATCCGGGGTGGGTACTCGACGAAGGTGCCCAGGAAGTTGCCGACGATCTGCTGGGCGGGCAGGACCAGGAAGGCCCGGTCGATGAACCAGTCCCAGTAGGTGTTCGAGGTGACGTCGGCGCGCTCGAACGGATCCGTCCGCAGGTTGTACATCCGCGGGACGCGAAGCGGCACGAACGGCTCGAACCAGACCTGCAGGGTGCCGGTGAGCCGCTGCTCCATGAACACGAGCTTCCAGTTGTCGTAGCGCATCGCCACGAGGTCGCCGTCGTCCGAGAAGTAGAAGAACTCGGTCCTTGGGCTCTGGTCAGCCTCCCCGGTGAGGTACGGCAGCAGATCGTAGCCGTCGAGATGGACCTTGAATGTCCTGCCGCCGGCCTCGAAGCCGGTCAGGAGCTGCTCCTTGATGGCGGGCTCGCCCGCCGCGGCCAGGAGGGTCGGCAGCCAGTCCATGTGGCTGACGATGCCGTTCAGGACGGCACCGGCCGGGATGTGCCCCGGCCAGCGGACCACCTGGGGGACGCGGAAGGCTCCCTCCCAGTTCGTGTTCTTCTCGGACCGGAAGGGCGTCATCGCCCCGTCCGGCCAGGTGTTCATGTGGGGCCCGTTGTCCGTGGAGTAGACGAAGATCGTGTCGTCGGCGATCCCCAGCGCGTCGAGCTTGTCCAGCACCCGGCCAACGTGCCGATCGTGGTCGATCATCGTGTCGTGGTACGCGGACTGCCACTTGCCGGCCTGGCCGATGCTCTCCGGCTTGGGGTGGGTCCGGAAATGCATGTGGGTGGTGTTGATCCAGGTGAAGAAGGGCGCCCCTTCGGCGTGCTTGCGGTCGATGTACTCCAGGGCTGCGTCGACGATCTCGTCGTCGACCGTCTCCATCCGCTTCTTCGTCAGCGGGCCGGTGTCCTCGATCTCCTGGGTCCCGTCGGGGTTCGCCTTGCAGCGGAGGACGCCACGCGGACCGTAGTTGCCCTTGAAGTTCGGGTACCGCTCCGGGTCCGGGTAGTCCGGGTGCTCGGGTTCCTCCTCGGCGTTGAGGTGATAGAGGTTGCCGAAGAACTCGTCGAACCCGTGGGCCGTCGGCAGGTGCTCGTCCCGGTCGCCCAGGTGGTTCTTGCCGAACTGGCCCGTGGCGTACCCCTGGACCTTGAGCAGCTCCGCGATCGTGGGGTCCTCGGCCGGCATCCCGGTCGGCGCCCCCGGGAAGCCCACCTTGCTGAGACCCGTGCGATAGACGCTCTGCCCGGTGATGAAGGCCGACCGCCCGGCGGTGCAGCTCTGCTCGCCGTACGAGTCCGTGAAGCGGGCGCCCTCGGCCGCGACCCGATCGATGTTCGGGGTGCGGTAGCCCATGAGGCCGTCGCTGTAGCAGCTCAGGTTGGTGATCCCGATGTCGTCGCCCCAGAAGACGACGATGTTGGGCCTTCCGTTCGGCACCGTGCCCTCCTCGCATCTTGGCTCCAGAGGACAACGATAACCGGGCGGCGCCGCCGGCGGGGAGCATCCCGGCGCATGCGAGGCTCACCACGACGAGGTCGCTGAACGACGCCCCCGATCCGCCGCCGGACGGATGGGGCGTCCGTGTCGGACACGGGCGATGGGTTGGCGAACGGCGCCGTTCGCCCGATTGCCACCCCGATCAGCCACCCGGCACCGGCGTCCAACGCGTTGCAGACGAGATCCGCGACGTCCAGCTGCCCGTACGGGCACGGGTTGAATTGCCGTACCCACCACTCGGCACGATCCATGGCGCTCAGACGGCCATCGGCGGCGTGGTATAACGCCGGAAATGGCTCGGCTCTCGGTTCCCCGCACCTCGTTCATCGGCCGGGAGGGCGACGTCGCCAGGGCGGTGGCGCTCGTGACCGACGGCCCCCAGCGGCTGGTGAGCCTCACGGGAGTTGGCGGGTGCGGCAAGACCCGCCTGGCCTTCGAGGTGCTCGCCGCGTCCCGGGGATCCTTCCCGGACGGAGTCGGGGTCGTCGAGCTGGCCCGCATATCGAACCCGGCCCACGTTCCCGAGGCGGTGGCCGCGTCGCTGGGACTCTCGGAGGCGGTGGGCGATGCCCCCCTGGAGCGGCTGCAGGAGACGATCGGGACGAAGCGTGTGCTGCTCGTGCTCGACAACTGCGAGCACGTCATCGAGGCCTGTGCGGCACTCGTGGACGACCTGCTCTCGTCGTGCCCGGAGCTGAGGGTGCTTGCCACGAGTCGCGAGCCGATGCAGATCGCGGGTGAGCGCCAGCTGCGGGTGCCGCCGCTGACCGCGCCGAAGCCCGGGATCAGCGCCCCCTTCGAAACGCTCATGGACTACCCGGCAGTGCGCCTGTTCGTGGAGCGAGCGACGGTCGTCGACAGTGGCTTCGCGCTGGATCCGCACAATGCGGACTCGGTCGCTGCGATCTGCGGTCTCCTCGACGGGATCCCCCTCGCGATCGAGCTGGCGGCAGCGCGCATCGGCGTGCTGACGCCGGCGCAGATCCACGAGCGACTCGACGACTGCGTCCGCCTCCTGGCCGGCACCAGCCGATCCGCGCCCAGCCGACAGCAGACGATCCGCGCGACACTCGACTGGAGCTACAACCTGCTCTCGCCGGCGGAACAGACGCTGCTCCGGCAGCTCTCGCTGTTCTCGACTGGCTGGAGCCTCGAGGCAGCGGAAGGCGTGTGTCCGGCCGCTGGTCTCGAGGAGGAGGACGTCCTGCCCCTGCTGGAGCGCCTCGTGGACAAGTCCCTCGTCGTGACCGGGGAGCAGGCCGGGATCGTTCGCTACCGGATGCTTGAGCCGGTGCGCCAGTACGCGCTGCGCCACCTCACCGATCGGGCCGAGGTCGACGCCACCCGGGACCGGCTCGAGCACTACTTCATCCGACTGGTGGAAAGGAGCGAGCCCGAGCTCCACACGCACGCCCAGGCACGCTGGCTGCGCATCCTGGACGGCGAGTTCGACAACATCCGCGGGATGTTCCACGGGGCGCTGGACCAGGGCAGGACGGAGACGGCGCTGAGGCTGGCGGCGCCCCTCTACTGGTACTTCTGGCTCCGCTACCACCTGCGCGAGGGCCAGCGCTGGCTCGAGGCCGGTCTCGAGCGTGGCGGCGATGCTGCGCCGGAGGTGCGAGCCCGGGCCGCGATGGCCCTCGCGCTCACCTGTTCCTTCCTCGCCGATCACGCCAAGGGGACGGCCTTCGGGATGACGGCGCTGACCCACTTCGAGGAGGCAGGTCCATCGCCGGAGCTTGTCTGGACCCTGGTCACGCTGGGCTACATCGCCTTCGCCGAGGGGGACCTCGACAAGGCCCAGGCGCTGGCCGAGCGTGCCGCGGCGCTCGCGGACGAGGTGGGCTCGCGGGCATACCCCGGACAGGCCCCGTTGCTGATGGCCCAGGTTGCGCGGGTCCGCGGCGACGCCGGAACGGCCCTGCCGCTCGTCCGGCAAGCCCGCACGGCCTTCTCCGAGGCGGGCGATCCATGGGGGATGGCGTCGGCCGACCGGATCATCGCCTCCTTCGATGACCACTCGGTGGACCTGTGGCAGGAGGGAGCCCTGTCGGCGATCAGCGTCTATCGCGACCAGGCCGACCTGGTGGCGGTGGTCGGAGCGCTCGAGTACTTCGCCGGCAGGATGGGGAAGCACCGGGCGGCCACCCAGGTCGCGCTGTTCGCGGCCGCCCGGGCCGCGCGGGAATCGCTCGGGGTCCTCACGCTCCTGGCCGAACAGGACGACATCGATCGGCATCTCGGTGCGGCTCGCGCAACGCTGGGGGACGCGGGCTTCGCGGCGGCCTGGGCGGAGGGGTATGCCTCAAGCCTCGACGATGTCGTCCGATCGGTGCTGGGCGAAGCGCCGCTCGAGGGCCACGGGGGAGAGGCGCACGGCGCCGGACACCGCCCGGATCGGGCAGCCGGACTGACCCCTCGCGAGCTGGAGGTGGCCAGGCTGCTGGCCCTTGGCCGTACCGACCAGGAGATCGCCGAGGAGCTCGTCATCACGCGTGGCACGGCCAGCCTTCACGTGCATCACATCCTCGGCAAGCTCGGCCTGCGCTCACGCGTCCAGGTGGCCGATGCCCCCGAGCTGAAGGGCCTGCTCAGGACGCAGTAGGCGCCGGCCCGACCTGGTGGCCCGCTCGACCGCCTCCCTGGACCCGCCGCCCGCGCTCGCCGGCGCGAGGCCGTCCCGGGCCCTCATGGGTACGTAGTCGTCAGGACTGTGTACACACGGGCGAGCCGCCCGCCCCGAAAGACATGCACCCGAAGTTATGGAGCCTCTGGATAGGAATCCGCCCTCCCGGGTGCCACCTTCTCATCACGCTCCGCCCGCGGCACGGAAGACCAAGCGAAGGCTGTGAGCGCCAGAACCAACGAGTAGGAGACCACGAGATGCTCTACGCCTGGATGCTTCACGCCTGGGCCGCCCAGGACATCGCGCGAGAACGCAACCGGGGCCTGGAGCGGGCCGCAGCCCGTTACCACCTCCGGGCCGGCCAGGGCGGTGCCGCAGCGACGACCCGGTCGTTTCGGAGGCTGGAGCTCGTCGCCCGACCCTTCTGGGCGCTCCGCAGGGCCAGCCGGTCGGTCGCCGACGCGGCGACGGCTGCGGCGATCCGCCTCGAGGGGCGATCCGCCTAGATCTGCATGGGGAGGTCAACGAACGCATGTACGCGGTAGTCCGGGTATCTGAAGCCGGCGGACACACCGTTTCCGACGTTCCGGAGACGGCGCGTTCACGCATCGAGGCGCTGGAGAGGACCACCGGCTTCGTCACCCTCCTGGCGATCAGGGGAGATGACGGTGTCCTGCTCACCGTCGAGATCTTCGAGACCCTGGACGACATGCGGGCCGCCCAGGAGGCTGCAGGGCGAGACGTGCATCTGTCGCCTTCCGAAGGTGGACTCGAGGGCGCCAGGACGATCGCCGGCGAGATCGTCTTTCAACGAGGACTGTAGGCAACGACGCCCGTGGACTGCATCACACCCGTTGCCTCAGCACCCAGGACACAGACATCAGAGAGGAAATTGAGATGGACAACTGGCTCGGAATCGTTCGCCTGATCCACGTTCTCTTCGGCGTCTTCTGGGTCGGCTCGGTGCTCTTCACCGTCCTGATCCTGAAGCCCCGGCTCGCCAAGCTCGGCCCCAGCTACGAGAAGCCGGTCATGGGGGCCATCATGCCGCGAGTGGTCCCAGCGATGTTCGCGAGTGCGTTCATCGTCTTCATCTCCGGGACGATCATCACCTTCAATATGCGTGCTGGCGATCTCGGCAGCCTGCTGACGACCGGCTGGGGCCTGATGATCTTCGTCGGCATTGTCGCGACCATCGGTGCCATGACCGTCGGCCTGGGTGGGCTCACCCCCACGGGCATGAAGCTGGCCAAGATCAGCGACGAGATGAACGGACGGCCCCCGACCCCGGAGCAGGCCACGACCCTGGCCCGCCTCGGCCGTCGCATGGACCGGCTCGAGCGGGTGGACTTCGCGCTCGTCCTGGTCGCGCTCGCGACCATGCCCCTCGCGCGGTTCGTGTAGGCCGGCCGCTCACAGGACCCCTTCAGCTTCGAGGAATGCGAGCGTGTCCGCGCGACATCAGATCCTCTCCCTGGCCGGCGTCACGATGCTGGCGATCACCTTGGTGACCGCGTCATGCGGTGGCTCCGGCGCCCAGGCGGCGGCCCCGACGCTCCCCGTTACCGGACCGCAGGGTGCGGCGGGGCTCTTCGTCGCCGCATGCGGCGCCTGTCACGGACCCCTTGGGGAAGGCGGGTTGTCGGGCGTGCCGCTCGACGAGGACTCGGCCGCCGACCGCCAGGCGGTCATCAACGCCATCCGCTACGGCGTGGGCGGGATGCCTGCCTCGGCGGACGGCATGAGCGACGAGCAGATCGACGCCCTTGCCGATTACGTGGCCGGACTTCGTCACTGACCGTCGATCCGGCGGTCAGACCCTGAAATGTTCTGGTTGGAGGTTCCGACATGACCCAGGCAGATGGCTCGACGGCGGTGCTCGGGAGGTTCGTGACCGCGGCGGGCATCGTCGAGATCCTGGTGGGAGCGGCGGTCTGGGCGGTGGTGAGCAGGCGGCTGGCCGACGAGAGGATCGTGGTTCCCGGGAGTGCGCGATGGTTCCCGAACAGGACGGTCCGGGACCCGCTGACCGCGTTCGAGGAAGCCGAGGTCGTCCGACGCATCACGCTGAAGGCGACCGGCGGCAGGACCTACGGCGAGATGGCCGAGGACGACCCGAAGGCGCGAATGGCGCTGGACGCGTCGCTGATCCGCTCGTCGCTGTTCACCGCGATCCTCGCCTTCGGGATGGCCGCCACGCAGGTTGCCCTCGGTGCCGTGTTCGTCATCGTCGGCAAGGCCCTGGTCGATCCCAGGCCCCGGTGACGTCGCGGGCGGGAAGATCCGCATCGACGACCGCGGTGCCCGGCTCCAGGCCGTCCAGCCAGCCCCCCACTGCCTCGGTCAGCTCGCTTTCGGGCAGGCCCTGACGACACGACGACGGCCGAGAAACGGCCGGCGTGGCAGTTGATGGCGTCGCGCCTGACGAGCTGGCGGAAGACGAGCGCGGCCTCCGCATGGGGGGCTCTCCCCTCGGGGCAGGTCCGCCGAGATCCCGGGGGCTTCCGGCGATCCTTGCCCCTCGGGGGAGCCCAGGAGGTTACGGGAACCGGTACCAGGTGATCCCGAAGTCGTCGGTCAGGGTGTCGCTGCCGCCGTCGTAGCTGAGGCCCATCCCGAACGGTCCGATCTTGCGCCAGCCACAAGCGCCGTTGCGGAAGTCGACCCACAGCAAGGAGCCATCGATCACGCCACGCCCGGTCGCGACGAAGTGGGTCGATGACGCGCCATCGTTGGCGCACGAGCTGGCCCAGAAGTCCTGGTAGGTCACGGCGGGCGTCGAACCTCGCCCGATCGCGAGCGCCTGCGTGCTGCCATCCGTGTCGATCGACACCCAGGTCCCCGCGAACCCGGGGTCCGCCGCGGACACGGCCGGGGCGAGGGCAAGCATGCCCGCTGCAACAAGCCAAAGGGCGAGCCCGCCCGTCAGAATCCGTCTCACCGAACCATCCTCCTGTCTCTCGGCTGTCCCGCGTCATGCATGGCGGGACGGAACGCTGCGCCGCCGACCTGGTCCTTATAGGCACGGCCTCCCTTCGGCGCGCGCCCTGCTCCGCGCCCGGTGCGCGAGGAGTCGCCGGGTCTGCGTCGTCATCGAGCGTGGAACTCGATGGACTCGATGATCGGCGTGGCCTCTTCGATCACTTCCTCGAAGCGCTCGTGGGGCGCCATGACGGTGATCGCCATGGTCCGCATCGACATCCGGTCCGGGAGGTCGACGAGGAACAGGCGTAGGCGTCTTCCTGGTTCCAGCGCATGGATCCAACGGTGAGCGTCCGTGCGGTACGCCCAGCAAACACGGCCGGCGGGGGACAGGGCAACATCCATCGCCACGGCCTGGACACCACCGACGCGCGCGGCGACGGGCGCAGTGGTCTCGAAGTTGGGGTCCGCGATGACCGCCTGCGCGAACGCAGCAGCGTCGGCCGGCACCGGCCCTCGTGCACACTCCGACCAGAAGACGACTGGATCAGTGAAGTCGATGAGACCGTCGTCTCCAACGTCCATCGACCAAGGGCTCGGCGACGAGTAGGTGACTTCGCCGTCGAACTGCGCGAAGAGCATGGGGACGGGCTGGCCGTTCTCGGTCGTCGTGCTGGCCATCCCCAAGGCGCCCTCGATCCCCACCGAGGCGCCTCCGTCCCAATGCGAGTAGATCTCCTGCTCGATCACGGTCCCATCCTCGGCGAACAGGCGAACCATGAACTCGATGTAGCCCCCGTAGGGCCACGTCGGCCCCGCCATCCGCTCGAACTCGAAGCGCTCGTACGGGGCGCCCGAGGTGGTGGTGTACAGGAGCGGAACCTGTTGTTCGACCCACTGGGCGTAGACGTCCACGTGCCCCTCGGCGCCTTGTCCAGCGATCCGTGCGGCCAGGAACCTCTCCAGGCGCTCTGTTGCCTGGGCCTCGGCAACCGCTGGGTCGGCCTGCTCGAACGGCGCCGTCAGACTCCAGCGGCTCACCACCCAGATCCCGCCCGGCCCCTGGCGGTCCGGTTGGACAAGGTCGAGGCTCACCAATTCGTAGCTGAGGTCGTCGAGCGTCGGCGCGCACGACTCTCCGGCCTGGTTCGAGCCAGGTTGCGGCGGGTAGAGCGGGTTCGTGCGGCCCGGCGCACAACGCAGGAACCGTTGGTCCGCAAGTGAGTGATCAGCGCCACCGACGAGGCGGTTCTGGATGTATGCCTCCCAGCCCAACATCTCGCGGAGGAACCGGTCGACGAGTTCGACCTGCCCGTTGGACAGGCGCTCCCACGTGTTGGAATCGTCGCCCGCGAGCTGCGCGTCGACCTGCCACCTGTAGTCCGGGTCACTGGCGTCGGCGCGTTCCTGGGCGGCCCGGACCTCGTCGAGCGTCGACTGCGGCCACATCTCGCCGGAGATCTCCGGCTCCGGGACCTCCGCCCCCTCCCGCAGCCAGACTCCCCCGAAGTTGTCCGTGAGGGTCTCGGTCGCGGTGTCGAGGACGAAGGTCAGGTTCCGCAGCTGCTCCTGGAGGGGAGGCCCGCTCAGGGTCTCGGGCTCGCTCCCGTCGTCGCACGTGTACACCGGCGAGGGGATGACGAGCAGGCTGATGCCCCCGATTCGCCCGGTCCCCGTCATCATCGACGGGCCGCCCGAGCACACCGTGGCGACGTCGTCGCCCACCAGGATCTCGACCGCACCGTCCTGCGTCGCACGGACGGTCATCGTCTGCGTGCCGCCGTCGGCATCGGTGGTGCTGATCCAGGTGCCAAGGAAGGCGCCTCGCGGATCTGGAGTGGCCACCGGCCCGCCGACGGCCGGTTGCCCGGCATTGAAGCTCAGCGCCAGGGCGGCAGCCACCACGACCACCGCGGCGCCGCCGAGCACGGGTGCGAAGAGCGCCATGCGTGACCTGCCGAGGAGCCCGCGCCAACTGGTCTGCTGCCTGCTCGCGCGCGTCCGCTCGAAGGTGGCCTCCAGCACGCGCCCGGGGATCCCTTGCGGGGCGGTTGCCTCCAACCACCCGCTGATCGACTCGTCGAACCGCTCGCCCGTGCTCATCATGCCGTCCTCTTCTGGGCGAACCCGGGCTGCCGCGCGTCGGCCTCGAGGGCAGCGCGCATCGCCTCGGTCGCGTAGTGCAATCGTGATCTGGCGGTCCCCTCGGGTGTGCCGAGGATCCGTGCGATCTCGGCAGCCGAGAACCCGCTGTAGTAGTGGAGGACGATTACCGCCCGCTGCTCGGGCTTGAGCCGACCGAACCCCCGCTCGAGCTGTTCCCGATCTGCCACGGAACCCGTGTCATCGCCGACCGAGATGTCGACCGGGAGCTGTCGCACCTGCTGCGACCAGCGACGCAGCTGCCGGCCCTGGTCTGCGCAGGCGTTGACCACCAGGCGATAGAGCCAGGCGTTGAACCGCTCCGGGTCGCGCAGCGACGGAAGCTGCTGCCACGCGCGAACGAGCGCTTCCTGCACGGCGTCCTCTGCAAGCCCATCGTCCCGCAGGATCAGGCGAGCGACCGCGTACAGGCGATCGCCGGCGGAGGTCGCGAGGGCCTCGAAGGCCTCGTGGTCCCCGCGGCGTGCCGCCTCGACGAGATCGCGTCTCATGTCCCCTCCAGCCACCAACGCGGCCTCAACGGTCACGTGTTGCCCGTATTGACGGCGGCACCCAACCGATCTGCTCAATCTTGACGGTGGCGCGCTGACTTGACGGTGACGTGCTGCCAGGCGATGCCCGAACCGCGGCCGGCACTCGCCCCGACGTGGGCGAGCACCATGAGGAAGCACGGACGGCGACCCGTTACGACGATCCGGGGCCAGCCATCGGGTCCTCGGTCTCCGCGCCACGCCGAGCCCGCTCCCGCGACTGCCGTGCTGCGTCAGGATCGGCGAAGATCCCCCCATGGCGCACGAGGACGGCTCCGGCCCCGAGGTCGCGGATCGTTCGGAGCTGACCGTGCGCGCCGACCTGCTCATCGAGCTCGACTCGGCCGTCGAGCGGCTCCTGGCCGCGGCGGCGAGCGCCTCCGACGACGTGCTGGTCGATGGCTCGTGGGCGGTTCGCGACGTCGTCGGCCACGTCACGTTCTGGCACGAGAGCTTCGCCCGCAACGTGGGCGACCTGGTCCATGGACGCCGGCCGACCCCCCTTCGAGGCCGCCTCTCGGACCTCAACGAGCGAAGCGTGGCAGAGGCGAGAACCGTGCCGTTGGACACGATCGTCGAGCGCCTCCGAGTCGCTCACGCCACGATCCGCGCCGCGATCCTGTCGCCGACGCTCGGCCTGATCCCATACCGGGCCGGCTCGCGCCAGTACACCCCCAGCGAGCACCTGGAGGTGGTGCGCGACCACATCCGGGTCCATGCCCGCAGCCTCGAGCGCGCGTCGGACCCTCGCCGCGGGCGGACCAGGAGCGCTGGCGGCGACGTCGAGGCCGGCGCCTGAGGGAGGCGGCTGGTGCGCCCCTGGCTGTCGGGCGCGCAAGGCCAGCCTGCGGCGCCGCCGTTTCGCTACGATCGCCGCCCGGCATCGCCGAGGCTCGGCCGGACCGGGATCCCGACGGGAGAAGTGCCATGGCAGTCAAGGTCATCGTCGAGCTGAAGGCCAAGGCAGGCCGGCGAGACGAGTTGCGAGCGCTCATCGAGCAGCTCGCCGCCCGCGATCGACCGGGCGGCTACCACGGGAGCACGTACTACGAGTCGCTCGACGACCCCGACCTGCTCATCGACATCGCCGACTGGGAGTCGCCCGAGGCACGGACGGCGCATCTCGCCAAGGCCATGGCCGCCGGTGCCTATGGCCCGGTGCTCGAGCTGCTGGCGGGCCCGTTCCGGGCCACGGTCATCCGCCGCGCTGCCCTGAGCCAGCCGGCGACGCTGCGTCGGACGCAGCCGCTCGGAGGGCGACTGCAGCGCACGAGCAGTACGCGTCGGCTGTCCATCCAGCCGACCCTCACGGGCGACGGGCGGTCCGCGCAGGTCAGCCGTTCGGGGCGACATCCCCCTCGCGTCGGTGCGCTGCCGAGAGCGTGTCCAGGTCATCCGTACTGAGCCCTTCAGGCGGGACCTCGGCCACTCTCGCTCGTGTCGTGGCTCGCAGCGTGGCGGTGCGGATGCCACCTTCCAGCCCGGCGCGCTCGCCCACGACGGCTCCGGGGCCGATCTCGGCGACCTGATCGCCGTCCACCTCGACCACGAAGATCCCATCCAGGATCAGGTAGACGTCCGTTCCCTGAGCACCCTGTTCCACGAGCGCTTCTCCTTGGGCGATCGTGCGGATCCTGGGCTTGGCGCCCCCTCGCATGATGTCCCCGGAGAGTCGTCGCTCGAGGGCGGACTCGACGGCGGCGACGACGGCAGGAGAGTCCGAGGTACCCCATGGCGTGCGATCGCCGAACGAGTCGTTGAACCACGTCGTGAAGTCGACCACGCCCGACTTCTGCACGAGCCGCCCGCCCTGGTCGTAGATCCAGTGACGCGGGAACGGGCTGGCGCCGACCAGCTCATGCGTCGATGCGCCGTCGACGTCGATGGTGAGGGCCAGCGTCGTCCACGCGATCGATGGCCAGAATTGCACGAACGGCTTGTGTCGGACGGGGCGTGGTGTCGGCAGACCCATCCGTCCGCCGACCGTCTGGACGAACCGGACCGATGTCGGGGTCACGTCGGGCTCGGGACGGATGTCCGGCAGGTGCACCGCCGGGAAGCGGATGGCACTCGGGCCGACGCGCACCGTCGTCGCGCCGATGTGCCCCTGTCCCAGGTGACCGTACCCGACGATCCGCCCATCCTCGACCTCGATGAACGCCCGGAGCTCGTTCGCCTCACGGAACCGATCCGTGCGGCGCAGCTCCTCCAGATCCTCGATCTGGTCCGGTGGGACCTGGTCGTAGTGGGTGACCCCCAGCTCGAACGGGACCTTCGACAGGCCTGCGATCGCCTCAGACGGGATCCAGGAGATCGAGATGACGGAGGATTCGAACCGGGTGCTGGCCATGGGACGGTGACCTCATCGGGCGTCGCAGATGAATGCTCAATGGATCCGGACGCTTCCGGTCCATCCTAGTCCTGACGACCGATCCGCAGACCGACTGTCTCATGCCCGCGAGGGCGCCCGCCCGCAAGGGGTCGGGCGCGCAGGAACGACAACGGGAGCGGGTGACCCTGGCGGTCCATCGAGCCTTTCCAGTCGTCTGGCATCCTGTCGCAGTGAGCGTCCAGGCAACGGCAGAGGTCGCGTCGGCTCGTGGATCGAGCGGCGAGCGCGGATCGATCCCGATCGTCCGGCGATCATCAGCATGGATCGTCCGGTCACCTACGCAGCAGGTGGTGACTGGGCTCTCCCCATCGTGGCCGACCGCGGACGCCCCTCGAGGCCAGGCCGGTCGAGCTCGTCCGCGCGAAGCGCCGCCGACAGGGCCGGCAAGTGACGTGCTCGATGATCGTCCCGAGGAGGACGTGGTCGGCACCTGAGACACTTGGACGATCGGGAGCATCTGTAGGGCATGGAGCGCGAGCTGGCGACCCCCGTACCGATGGCAGTCCTCGTCGTGTCGGAGGCCGCGGCGGGCGATGTCGGGGCCTTCGCGCGCATCGTGGCCGAGCACCACGACGACATGGCGCGCGTGTGCTTCGTGATCTCCGGTGACAGGGACATGGCCCAGGACGCTGTCCAAGCCGCATGGGCCATCGCATGGCGCAAGCTCACCTCGCTCAGGGAGCCGGAACGCCTGCAGCCGTGGTTGGTCACGATCGCCGCGAACGAGGCGCGCCAGGCCATGCGTCGCCAGCGACGCCACGGCGTCGTGCAGATCGAGGTGGCAGACGTCGGTTCCGACGAGCACGACCCGTCCGGGCGCGCCACCCGGTTCGACCTGTCGGCGGCGCTGCGACGCCTCTCGCCGGAGGATCGATCGGTCCTCGCGTTGCGCCACGTCGCGGGGTTCGATGCGACGGAGATCGGCCGTGCCATGGGGATGTCCCCTTCGGGGGTTCGCTCGCGCCTGGCGCGAGCAGCTGCCCGCCTGCGAACGGAGCTTGGCGATGACTGACGACGGCCTGGATCCGCGCCTGGCAGGCGCCCTTCGGGACTACGCGCGAGGCGGCCTTCGCCCGGTCAATGCCACGGTCATCGCACACGCTGCCGTCGAGCGGAGTCGGCGCCGCCAACGCGTGCCGGGCACGACGCGCGTCGCGTGGTGGCTGACCCGGCTGCCGGCCCGCCGGGTCAGGGCGCGCTGGCTCGTGACGGCCATTGCGGCGGCGGCGGTCGTCGCGGTTGCGGGCATCAGCCTGGTGCCATCGTTCGGCATCGTCGGCGGGCTGCCCTTGCTGCCTTCATCATCACCCTCGCCGACGGAGGCGACCGGCTCTGCGTCACCGGCGGCAACGAGCGCCGACTCGCCCGATCTCGCTCACTCGCTGACCGTCGACGGGGTGTCCTTCTCCTTGCGCCTGCCGCCCCCGAAGCTTGGCCACGGCTGGGGAATGTTCGGGAGCCTGCTCGTCAGCAAGAGCATCAGCGGGCCCCAGGGCGCGGAAGCCGTCGTGTACTGGGCCGGTTTCCCGGACGGCACCGAGGCGGACCCGTGCATCGATGCGCCGATCGAACGATGGACCGCCACTGATGCCGCGGAGTACATCGCCTCGGCCCCCGGGACGGCGCTCGTTGCCGCTCCCGAGGACGTCACCGTGGGCGGATACCCGGCGAAGCATGTCGTTGTCGTCGTTCGCGAGGAAGCGGGGTGCGATCCGGGGTTCTTCTACAACTGGAAGGCGCAGACGGGCGGGGATATGTGGGTGAACACCGTGCCGGGCGACAGGATCAGCGTCTGGCTTGTTCAGGTCGGCCCACGGCTCCTGTTCATCGCCGGCGAGACGCACCGTGACCTCGTACCCGGAGTTGCGATAACCGATTCCGGGCGGGCCCGCCTTGAGCAGGAGATCCAGCAGATCGTCGACTCGATCGAGTTCGACGGCGCGAGCGCGGCTGCGTCGGGCCCATGCGCACAGGCGAGCGTGGCTTCGCCGGCGACCGCTCCCGACATGGTGGCGGGCTGGGCGCCGACCGGGAGCATGGCCGAGGGCCGCGATGGCCACAGTGCGACCCTGCTGCGGGACGGCAGGGTGCTCGTCGTCGGCGGAATGAACGCCCGCGAGGCTCTGGCAAGCGCGGAGCTGTACGACCCATCGATCGGATCGTGGACCACGACGGGAAGCATGGCCACGGCCCGAGCCGGGCACTCCGCAACGCTCCTCGCCGATGGCTCGGTGCTGGTGGCCGGCGGCATCAGCTACGCGGGCGGCCCCGGAGAGGACATCGAGCTGGGTTCGGCCGAGCTGTACGACCCGAAGACCGGCACGTGGAGCGGGGCCGGGCGCATGCTCGAAGCGGTGAGCGGCGGGGCGACGACGCTCCTGCCCGATGGTCGCGTCCTGGTCGCCGGCGGCTGGGGGTCCACCGAACCCTTCGGACCGAAACTCGCCTCCGCCCAGCTGTACGACCCGCAAACCCGGACTTGGGCCGCCACGGGCAGCATGGCGCAGGGTCGCCATGGCCATGCGGCGGTGCTCCTGACCGACGGGACCGTGCTCGTCGCCGGTGGGTACGCCGGTCCGCGCCTGGCGTCGACGGAGGTCTACGATCCGGCCTCAGGGCTCTGGGCGGACGGCGCGCGGCTTCCGGAGCCGTTCCTCGGGTACTCGGAGGTCCTTCTGCCGGGTGGGGCGGTGCTGATCGCGGGAGGCGACGTCCCGAGCGGCCCCGGGGCCGTCGGGTCGGCGCACGCTGCCCGCTACGACCCGTGCACGCTGACCTGGGCGCTCACGGGCAGCATGCTCGCCGCACGCCTCGGGCAGGTGGCCTCGCTGCTCCCCGACGGGCGTGTGCTCGTGGCGGGCGGCAAGCGCGCTGGCGGCGACCCGACCGACATCCTCTCGAGTGCCGAGATCTACGATCCGGCCACCGGTGCATGGACGGAGACGCTGGACATGCGAGCCGCTCGATCCTCGCATACGGCCGTCGTGCTTGCGGATGGCCGCGTCCTCGTCGTGGGTGGATCCACGAACGGTGGCGAATCGCTGGCATCCGCCGAGCTGTTCAGCCTGGTGCAGCGGTCCTGATACGCCGCGGCGGCGGAGTGCCGCACCAGCCGCGGCCACCTCCACCGGCGCCCGCGCCGCTGCCGGGACCGGGGCTCGACGGCCTCGAGCCGAAGTCCCGGCGGCCGCGCACCGGGCCGCCCACCTCAGGGTCGGCTGCGGCAGACCGGCCGATACACCTCTCCCCGAAGATGCGCCGCGAAGCGGTCATGCGATCCCTCCGCGCCACGGAGGCCCGCCCCACGCTCCCGGCCCCCGGCGCGACAAGAGTCCGCCACATACTGTCGCCGGAGGTACCGATGAGCAACACGCGACTGACAACCGATGCCCTTGCGGCGATCGCCGAAGGGCCCGCGAGCGCACCGGCTGGCCCCACGAGGATCCGGCTGTCGCTCGTGTCGTCTCACGTGGGAGCACAGGTGCCAGGGCAATGAGCTTGCCGGTCGGGTTGTTCATGCTCGTCATGGGGGCCGGGATCGCGGGGATCTGGACGGTTGACATCGTCCGCAGCCCACAGGTCGACCGCACCCGCGGCATGTTGCGGGCCCGTGACCGGTCGACGGGCTCGCTGCTCGTCCCGCACTGGATCGCCGAGTACGCGACGGCGCTGCTCCTGGTGGCCGGAGGGATCGGGCTCGTGACCGCGGCTGCCCCGGGCGCGTGGAGCTGGCTCGTGCCGATCGGGCTCGGTGCCCTCGCCTACACGTCGATGAACAGCCTCGGCTGGGTCCTCGCCGACCGTTCTCGCGCCGCCTACGGGATCCCGATGGCAATCGGCCTCGTGGGTGCGGTCGCGTCGATCGGCCTGCTGGTCGCCGGCTCGCTGCTCGCGTTCCCGGAGGGATGACGACGCCGGCTACGGGAGCGAAGGCGGGAGCAGATACACGTTCTCGCCGGAGACCCACACGGCGCCGTCGCGTGCAACCGACACGGCGTCGAGCCAGACGCCGTTCCACGACCGGTGCCATCGCTGTCCGTCGAACGTGGCGATCCCATCCCCGACGGCGATCACCGAGCCATCGGGGAGCGCCGTGAGCGCATGGATGCTCCCCATGCCTCCACCGTCGCCGCGGAGCACCCAATGCCCGTCGACCAGCTGCATCACGACGGCGTGCCCGGAATCGGTGGCCAGATCGAACGTGCTGCCCGCGACCCACAGCGTGCCGTCCCGATCGACGGCGATCGCCATCGGATTGATCTGCCCGCCCGCCGCCCCGCTGGGCGCCAGGTCGACCGTTTCCCAACGCTCACCTGTCGCACGGGACAGGGTGTTGCCCCACCCCACCCTCGAGGAGCCAGATCGTGCCGTCGGCGGTCGCCGCCAGCGCCTCGGAGCACAGGCCGGGCGCAGGCGCCGGAATGAGGCTCGCTCCCCAGGCGCTCCCGACCAGGCGGAGGGCAACCAGCCGACCCCCCGAACGCGCTCCGGCGTAGTAGGCGACCCCGTTGCCGGCGATGAACACGGCACCTCCGCAGCGAGCGTCTGCTTCGCCTGGGTCGGGCACCGCCGCCGCGATCGTGTCGCCAAGATCGATCCAGGCGCCATTCCGGCGGACCAGCGGGCCGGCGTCGGTAGCCACCCAGAGCGCACCATCCGGGGCCACGACCGCCCGTCCGAGGGTCGACTCGACCGGCAGCCGCTGCTCATGCCAGGCAGCGCTGTCAAAGCGGAAGAGCCCGCCGCTCTGGGGGGCGTCATCCCATGTCCCGAACCGCTGGACTGCCACCCAGGCTTCGGTCCGGGATAGCGCCGCGAGTGATCGTCGGCCGTCGGGCCAGCGCGAGCCCGGGGTGTCAGACCCGGAGCGTGGCGACAGATCCAGCCGTCTCCACGACCCATCCGTCAGCCGGTACATGCCGGCGCCCGTCGCTGCGAGCACGTCGCCATCCCGGGGCAGGACGGTCGCTGGCTCCCAACCGGTGTCCCCAGGCCCGGGCAGGCCGTCCTCGGCGTCGTAGGTGGCCACCGTGGACCCGTCGTCCACCACGATCTGAACGCCACACGAATCGCAGTCCTCCCGGACGAACCAGCGCCGGCCGTCATCGCCGACGGCGCGCAACGAGACGCTGCCCTCGAGGGGTGATACGTCGTGGACTTCGCCCGCCTGGAAGCGCACCAGGCTCCTGCCGCTGGCAGCCCACACGGATCCGTCGCCTGCCGCGATGAGCTCCGGGATGCCGTCCACGAAGACGGGACCCGGCAGGCCATCACGGGTGAACGTGGACCAGCCTGACCCGTCCCACACGGAGATGCCTCGCGAGACCCGATTCACCGTCCTCCCGCTCGTCGATGTCGACCGTCCACACCCGGCCTCCGGCATCGACAACGATGCTGCCCGCGCCGGTGCCAGGGCGGCCCGGGGGGCCACTGGCCCAGGCGCCGTCAGCCCAGCGGATCAGCCCGTACTGCTCGACCTGTGCCCAGAGGCTGCCGTCGGACCCCTCGGCGACGAGCCACAGGGGCGCGGGCGTTGTGATGACCTTGCGGAACCGCTCCCCGTCGAAGAGGCGGATCCGCTCAGGGCCCACCAGCCACACGCCGCCCTGCCGCGAGGCAACGATGTCGCCCGCCTCGAACGCCGGGTCGTCGGCGAGGGTCCACTCGCGGGTTCGACCCGTCCGAGGATCCACGTTGAGAACTGCGCCTGCGCGGGTCGTCCAGACCGTGCCGTTCACGTCGGCCACGAGGCCGTGGAGGGCGGGGTCCCCGATGTCCGCTACGGTCACCCCGGTCGGGGCGAGCTCGGCCGTGGTGATCGCCGCGACCGTTGGCGCAAGGGTGGGCATTGGGGTCGGCGCCGGTGTCGGCGCCGGAGTCGGGCCGCGGGTGGCACGCGGCGTCGCGGTCGCGGTCGCCGCCGCGACCGGAGTGCCGGAGGGCTGGAGCGGCAGCAGGGCCTCGCTGCTGCCGTCGCTCATGAGGTTGGCCAGCAGCCCGACACCGACCACGAGCACGGCTGCCGCGGCCACAACGTAGGCCTGCACCCGCGACCGATCATTCCTGATCGACTCCCGGAATACCCGTGGGTGGTACGAAGGATCCACGCCTCGCCCGCTGCATGCGATGGCGCCGGTGGCTCAGCGCGGTTCCGGCGGTCGAACCTTGGGCGGCGCGTCGTCGCCCGCCGCGCGAGTTCCAAGTCTGAGGGGGTGGATCACCAGTGGCCAAAGGCATCGGTCACGAAAGACCCCGCCTCAGGCGCAGAAATCCCGGCCGATCTCCACGAGGGCTCGCGCACAGGCCACGGTGCCGCTCTCGCTCACCCACTCGTCATCGGCGTGCGCGCCTTCGCCGGGTGGCCCCAGCAGCACGGTGGGGATGCCCGCGGCTCCGGTGTAGGCCGAATCTGCCCAGAAGCTGAGGCCGGCGATCTCAGGCAGTGCGCCGGTCGCGCGGGCGGTCGCGCCCCGGACGAGGGCGACGAACGGATCGTCGGCCTCGATCTCGAACGGGTCGCGGGCGAGCGTCACCCGGGCGGAAGCGACGAGCGCAGGATCAGCCGCACGGCATTGGTCGAGGATGGCCTCGATCTCGGCGAGCACGCGGTCGGGCGTTTCGCCGGGCAGCGTGCGCCGTTCGACCGAGAGCAGGCAGCGATCCGGCAGCGTGGCCATCTCGCTGCCGCCCTGGATGAGCGAGGCGTGGAGCAATCCCGCGCCGAGCAGGGGATGGGGCCGCCGGGCAAGCCGTTCCGTGTAGCGCTCCAGCGCGGTGATGACGGGGGCGGCCCTGAAGATGGCATCGACCCCAAGGTGCGGCCGTGAGCCGTGGGCGGCCTTCCCGCGGACCTCGATCTCGATCCAGGCGAACCCGCGGTGACCGATCCCGACCGCCATCTCCGTGGGCTCGGTGATGACCGCGCCGTCGGCCCGAACGTGACGGAGCACCTCCTGGATCCCCGTGCTCGCCGCCTCCTCGTCGGCAACCGCGACGACGATGACGTTGCCCCGGGCACCAGGGCGGGGGCGCTCCCGGGCCAGATCGCGGGCGGCGACGAGCGCGGCGGCGAGGCCGGCCTTCTGGTCATACGCACCCCGGCCGATCAGCCGATCCCCGTCGGTGCGCGGCTCGAGCGGGGCTTCCATGGACCCGAGGCCGACGGTGTCGAGGTGCCCGTAGAGCATCAGGATCGGGGTGTCGCGGGTCGCGCCCCCGGACGCGCCGGTCCCGGCGTCGCCCGCGTCCGACGACGCGTCGCCGATCACCAGGTTGGGTCGGCCGTCGGGCGAGGGGATGACCCGGCTCGGCAGGCCGTTCTCCGCGGCCCATCGTTGGATGAACCGTGCGATCTCGTGCTCGCCGGCACCTCCCGGGACCAGCGTCGGGTTGACGGAGTCGATCGCGATGAGGCGTCGCGCAAGGTCGATGACGTCGTCGGCCAGCATGGCCCAAGCATGTCGCAATTCGGCCTCCGCCGCCGCCTGACGTGCCGACCCGGCCACCAGCGAGCGTCGCCAATCCGTGGCGCAGGACGACATGCTGTCCCGCGCCCGGCGGGTGTCGGGCGCGGGACGTGGATCGGGAGACGGGGTTCGGGCTCCGGCAGCGATGTCTCGCGGCAATGAACGAGGACCTCGCCCTCGGTGTCGCGGTCCGCCATGGGTGCGTCGTCGAGCGCACCGGGTACGTCCCAAGGGTCGTCACGGGCAGCTGTCCGTCACCGTCGCCCGACGAGGCCCCGCCTTCCGGCGGGGCCTCGTCCGTGGTCTCGACCGGATCAGTTGGCGAACGCGGCTGCCCAGGTGGCCGCCGTCTCGGCGTCGAACTCGAGCGTGTAGCCACACGCGTTGATGTTCGTTCCGGCCGCCGTCACGAGGTAGCGCCCACCGACCTCGAAGTCGGGTACGGGTCCGACGAGCGCCACGCCCTCGGACGGGCTCGTGAGCGTGACGGTGTCGTCCACGCCCTTCCAGGCGGCATTCACGGCGAACGTGATCTCGTCGCCGTCGACGGCGGTGACCGTGCCGTCGAAGACGACATCGAAGGTCGGCAGCATCGCCGGCTCGTACATCAGGCACGAGGCCATCCCGCCGCCGGCAACGGTGTCGGAGGACGGCGTCGGCACGTTGCCGATCACCTCGGGCTGCCCGGACGCGAGGCCGGGGCCGAGCCCGATCGCCACCGCGAGGGCCAGGGCGCCCGCGAGGGCAATCCCGCCGAGCAAGGCGAACGGACGGCGCGAGTGCTTGTCCGCGGGGGTGGGCTGGATGTCGGTCATGATGCTCTCCTGGATCCTCGCCGAGACGCGGGCGAGGCTCGCGTCGGGCACGTCGTGCGCACGGACCGGGTCGGCATCACGGAGCCGATCGAACGGACCGGTTCCGTTCGGCATGCTCATTCCGCCACTCCCTTCCATGCGACACCCTGGGTGCCCTTCACATCAGCCAATGTCCGGCTGAGGCCAGGATCTTTCAGGTCGCTCTCTCGCTGAACGCTCTCGAGCGTCGCCGCGAACCGGGCCCGGGCTCGATGCAGGCGGATGGCCACCGCGTTGGGCGTGATCTCCAGCACCTCGGCGATCTGCTGATTGCGCAGGTCCTCCCACGCGACGAGACGCAGGATCTCCTGGTCGGCGGGTGGCAGGGAGGCGAGCGCCTCGAACACGGGTCCGTCGAGATCCTCGCCGGCGCGAAGCGGGGTTGGGACATCCTCGACGCGGAGGAACGCCGCAAGTCGCTGTCGGCGGCCATTGCCGCGGCGTTGATTGGCGAGGACCCGCCGTGCGACGGCATACAGCCACGGGAGTGGATCGGACGGGATTGCCGACAGCCTGCGCCAGGCGACGGCGAACGTCTCGGAGGCTGCGTCCTCGGCATCCGCGAGGGCGTCGGTGCGCCGCATCGTGTAGGCCAGCACGGCGCGTTGGTGGGCCGCGAAGATCGCCTCGAACCGGGCGAGCGGGGCTGTCGGCGTCGTGGTCTCAGTCACCACGGCGAGACGCCGCGCCGCGACCATCGGTTCCGTCAGGCGCTGGCCGCGCTCGTCGTCGGGCTGCTGGCGGCGCTCTGGCCTGGATGGTCGTTCGCCCGGCCCCACGGGCCCCGGAAACGGCGGCGCCTCGACGCTGACGCGGTCGCTCGGGTAATCGCCGCGCCCCTGCTACTCCGGGGTTGGCTGAAGACCGCAGGGTGCGTTCGCTCGCGCCGTCCCGATCGACTGTCGACCCCGATCCCCGAGCTATCCACGGTCCGACTGGAGGTACGAGCCGGCGCCGTCCGCGGCGGCGACGTCGTCCCGGTTGATGAGGCGGCAGGTCCGGAGTGACAGGCAGCCGCATCCGATGCACGCGGTCAGTTCGTCGCGGAGCTGCTCCAGCTCCGTGATCCGCGCGTCGAGCCGTGGGCGCCAGGCACGGCTGAGCCGGGCCCAGTCGGCCTTGGCGGGGGCCCTGTCCACCGGCATGCCGGCCAGCGCGCCCTCGATCTCGCCGAGCGAGAGACCCACCCGCCGCGCCGCGCGGATGAAGGCCACTCGCCGCAGGGCGTGGCGCGGGTACTGCCGTTGGTTGCCCGGGCTCCGGCTCGCGGCGATCAGGCCGCGGGACTCGTAGAAGCGCAGGGCGGATGTCGAGACGCCGCTGCGCGCCGCGAGGACGCCGATCGGGATCTGGTCGGGCAGAACCGGCATCCGCGGATCATCTCGAAAACAGTGCTTGACTTCAAGTGCGCTTGAGGTTGTAGCGTCGCCGGAGCGCAGCGTCGCCCGGCGCGGCCTAGAGGGAGCGATCGACCGTGGTGCTTCAGGAGACCGCGCGGTATGCCTCGGACCTCGGCCCGGGGTTCCGGGGCCGGCTGATCTCGCCCAAGGCCGACGACTACGACCGCGCCCGTCGGGTCCACAACGCGGCCGTCGACAGGCGCCCCGCCCTCATCGCCCGTCCGACCGACACGGCGGACGTGGCTCTCCTGGTCGCGCACGCCCGGGACCGGGGCATGCCGCTGGTCGTTCGCGCCGGCGGCCACAGCATGGTGGGCCACGGCACGGGGGACGGCGCGCTCCTCCTGGACCTGTCGGCGATGCGGGGCGTGGAGATCGATGCCGTCGGGCGGACGGCCTGGGCCGACGCGGGCGTGCTCGCCGGCGAGTACACGAGCGCCACCCACGCGCATGGCCTCGTGACCCCGTTCGGGGACACCGGATCCGTCGGCGTCGCCGGGATCACGCTCGGCGGCGGCGTCGGCTGGCTGGTCCGAAAGCACGGGATGACGATCGACAGCCTGCTCGCGGTCGAGATCGTGACGGCGGACGGCCGGCGACGGATCGCCAGCGCCGTCGAGGACCCCGACCTGTTCTGGGCCGTGCGCGGCGCCGGGGCGAACTTCGGCGTCGTCACCCGCCTGCAGTTCCGGCTCCATCCGCTGGACAACGTGCTCGCGGGCGACATCCTCCTGCCGGCCACGCGCGACGTGCTCCACCGCCTGGTCCCCACCCTGCTCGCCGCTCCCGACGAGCTGACCGCGATGCCCACCATCATGCTGGCGCCGGAGGACCCGGCGATCCCGGATGCGCATCGGGGACGCCCGGTGGTCTACCTCTCGGTCGTGTGGGCGGGTCCGCCGGACGCCGGTGAGCTGGCGCTGGCGCCGCTGCGCGCCCTCGCAACGCCGATGAGCGACACGATCGCCCCGAAGCCGTACCCGGACCTGTTCTCCCCGGTCGACCCCGACGAGGGACCGACATGGGCCATCTCAAGCCGTGCCCTGTTCCTCGACGCCCTCGACGACGCCATGATCGACGTGATCGAGCGCCGGCTCACCGAACCCGGCGCACCCGAGGCGATCGTCCAGCTCCGCGTCCTCGGCGGCGCCATGGCGCGCGTCCCGGGTGATGCGACCGCGTTCGGCTGGCGCGATCGGCCCGCCCTGCTGTGGCTCATCACGCCCGACAAGGACCTTGCCCGGGCCGCCGCCAACGAGGCCTGGACCGCGGCCTTCCGCGCCGAGCTGCCCGCGGACGGTCCGGCGACCTACGTCAACTTCATGGGCGACGAGGGCGCCGACGCCGTCCGTGACGCCTATCCGGCGTCCTCCTGGACACGCCTGCGCGAGCTCAAGCGTCGCTACGACCCCGACAACGTCTTCCGCGCCAACTTCAACATCCGCCCGGCATAGCACCCGGCCGACGGGCGAGGATGTCGAGACGCCGCTGCGCGCGGCGGGGACGCCGATCGGGATGTGGTCGGCCAGCATCGGCATCCGCGGATCATCGCGAAATCGGTACGAGACTTGACAAAGCTAAGGTTATTAGCCATGCTGCCATCAGCTGAAGCTAAGAACCCTAGCCAGGAGAAGCCCCAGATGACCACCGCCACCACCGCCGAGATCCCTGCGATCACGGCTGCAACCGGAAACGCCACGACAACATCAGGCGGGACACGAGCCACGATCGAACCGGTGGTCCCGGCCGTCCGGTTCCTCGAGCGACCAGGCGGGCGCGTGGCGTACGACGTCCGCGGCGACGGGCCGCTCGTCGTCTGCGTCCCCGGCATGGGCGACCTGCGCTCCGTCTACCGGGCGCTCGTCCCGCAGCTCGTCGACGCCGGCTACCGAGTTGCCGCGATGGACCTGCGCGGTCACGGCGACAGCGACGCGACGTTCGATGCGTACGACGACGTCGCCGTCGGCTCCGACGTTGTCGCCCTCGTCCGCGAGCTCGGCGGACCGGCGGTCGTCATCGGCAACTCCATGGGTGCCGGTGCTGCTGCCTGGGCCGCCGCGGAGGCCCCCGACGCCGTGGCCGGTCTCGTCCTCCTCGGGGCGTTCATGCGGAACGCACCGGTCGGACGAGGGGCGGCGCTCGCCTTCCGGCTCGCGCTGCTGCGACCGTGGGGCCCCGCGGCCTGGAACGCCTGGTACGCGAAGCTCTACCCCGGCCGGCGCCCGGCCGACCTCGATGCTCACCGGGCGCGGATCCGGGCGAGCCTCGCGCGTCCCGGCCGCTGGTCCGCGTTCGCGGCGACGACCCGGACGAGCCACGCCCCGGTCGAGGCGCGGCTCGGCGAGGTGCGGACCCAGGCGCTCGTCGTCATGGGCGGCCGCGATCCGGACTTCGCCGACCCGGCCGCCGAGGCGGCCTGGATCGCCGAGCGGCTCGGCGGGCGGACGCTGGTCGTCCCCGAGGCCGGCCACTATCCGCAAGCCGAGTATCCCGAGGTGGTCGGGCCCGTGATCGTCGGGTTCGTCGGCGAGGTCACCGGGCGTGCCTAGGGCGGGGCTCACGGCGACGGCGGTCATCGCCGAGGCAGCCCGGCTCGCCGACGAGGTCGGCTGGGAGCACGTGACGCTTGCTGCGCTCGCGGGCCGCCTCGGCGTTCGGGTCCCCAGTCTCTACAAGCACGTCGATGGGCTCGACGCCGTGCGGCGCGGCGTCACGATCCTCGCCCTCGACGAGCTCGGGGCTGCCCTCGCCGTCGCGCTGACGGCGGCCCGGCCGGGAGGCGGCACTGCGGGCGGGTCGGCGGGCGGGGGTGAGGCTGATGCCACCGCCAGCCCCGTTGTCCGCCTGGACGCGTTGGCGAGGGCGTATCGTGCCTTCGCGACGACCCACCCCGGCCGCTACGCAGCCACGGTGCGTGCCGCCCCGCCTGGCGACGCAGAGCACGCGGCGGCGAGCGACGCCGTCGTGGCGCCGGTCTTCGGCGTCCTCGGCGAGGTCGGGCTGGCCGGTGACGATGCGGTCGACGCGGCGAGGGCGCTGCGGTCGGCGCTCCACGGGTTCGTCGTTCTCGAAGCGGCCGGCGGGTTCGGGCTGCCGCGCGACGTCGATCGGTCCTTCGAGCGGATGATCACCTTGCTGCTTCGCGGGCTCGCAGCGTAGTGTGGTGCTCTGGCAAGCGCCACTGCATGGCGCCAAGGGCGCTGGTTCACCCCGGGAGCAGCACGTGACGACGACGGACGATCGGATCGCGACGTTCCGCAGCCTGCATGCCACCGGTTGCTTTGTCATGCCGAACCCCTGGGATGCGGGGAGCGCGCGGGCGCTGGAGCAGATGGGATTCAAGGCCCTGGCGACGACGAGTGCCGGGTTCGCCTGGACGCTGGGCCGCCCGGACAATCAGGTGACGCTCGATGAGGTGCTCGAACACCTGCGGGTCGTGGCGGCTGCGGTAGGCGTCCCCGTGAACGCAGACTTCGAGGGCGGTTTCGCGGTCGAACCGGAGGGCGTCGCCACCAACGTCAGACTGGCCGCGGCCACCGGCATCGCCGGCCTCTCCATCGAGGACTCCACGGGCGATCCACGCGAGCCTCTCCATGACTTCGATCTGGCGGTCGAGCGTGTTCGAGCTGCGCGACGTGCGATCGACGAGAGCGGCACGGGCATCGTCCTCACCGGCCGTTCCGAAGGGTTCGTGGTCGGACGGCCCGACATCGATGAGACGATCAGGCGGCTGCGCGCGTACGCAGAAGCCGGTGCGGACTGTCTCTTCGCCCCTCGGATCGCCAGCGCCGAGCATGTCGCCGCAGTCGTCGCCGCGGTGTCGCCCAAGCCGGTGAATCTCCTGGTCAACGCCCCGTTCATCACGGTTGCCGAGGCGGCGGCCCTGGGCGTGCGGCGGATCAGCGTGGGGGGCACGCTGGCGCGCACCGCCTGGGCGGGATTCCTGCAGGCGGCGCACGAAATCGCCGACTCGGGGACGTTCTCCCACTTCGAGCGGCTACCGACCGTCGATGCCATGCTGCGCGACCGGTAGCTCCGACCGACGATCCGGCCGCGCCTCAGCGGCGCAGGCAAGAGGCTCCGGACCGCCGGGCCCTCCCGACCCTGCGGACCATCCGGTCCTCCGTACCCCTGCGGGAGGCGCGGATCTGCGCCCTCCGCCTCACGGCGTGCCATCCTTCCCACCCATGGACGAGCGGATGACGGCGATCCTCGGTCGGATGCTCGAGCCCGGGAGCGGGACGCCGGGCCTGCCGATCCTCGACCTGACGTCCTCTCTCCTTGACGATGCCGATGCCCTCGAGCGTGTGACGGGGGCGTTCCTCGTGGCGGCCGCAGGCCCCGGCCATCGGGGCTACGAGCGCGCAGTGGCCGCGCTGGCGACCCCAGGCCCGGGGCAGGCCGGCGACCTCGCCGCCTTCTACTCGAGCGCCCTGGCCCGGATCGCGGCCGAGCTCGGCCGAGTCACCGCGTCCCGCCCGGACGTCGCCGAACGGTTGGCGGCCGCACCGGGTCTCCTGGAAGCCTCGACGAGTCCCGAGGAGACGCGGGATGCCATCTGGCGGGTGTTCTTCCCGCAGGCCGTGGGACTTCTCGGCAACGAGGAGCTTCGCGTCCGCGAGCTTCGAGCAGCCCGGACCGTCACCGTGACCCGACTGGCTCGCGATCCCATGACGAACCCCGCTCGGGACATCCTGTTCACCTCGAACGTTCTGCTCACGACCCCACCGGCGGGTGAGGACATCGGCGCGCTCCCGTACCCCCGGCCGTTGCGGGACGCGATCGCGACCGCCGCCGCCGGCCAGCAGCGCTACTGGTATGACCACCCGATCGAGCTGGGAGTGGAGCCGGCCGGCAACGAGCTGCTCTATGGGTTGCGCGGGCTCGACGAGGCCGTGGAGGTGGAGCCGGACGCCGGCCGCGTCACCTGCCTGCTGTCCGTGAGCGTGACGCACGACGGCCTGGGCCCCGTCGCCCGCTCGTACGTGGAGGCGGAGCTCGCGCGCGCCGGCGGCCTGCGCAACCTGGACGTCGTCGTCGTGACCGAGGCCGATGCCCGGCGGCTGGTCGACGAGGTTGTCGTCCCGGCCCTTGCGATCCGCCTTGGCGAACCCGCCGCGCTGGAGGCCGCTCCAGGGCTGCGCGAGGTTGTGGGAGTGGACGGGGAGTATGGCCGCCACTACAGCTTCCTCAAGGCCATCGCCGGGCTCTGGCACGTCGCCATCGACCCCGCGGTGCGCGCGACCTTCAAGATCGACCTGGACCAGGTGTTTCCCCAGGGAGTCCTGGTCAAGGAGACCGGCCGGACCGCGTTCGGGCACCTGGCCACACCGCTGTGGGGTGCGACCGCTCGCGACGCCGAGGGCCGTGACATCGAGCTGGGCATGCTGGCCGGCGCGCTCGTCAACGAGCGCGACATCGAACGCGGCCTGTTCACGCCGGATGTTGGCCTTCCCACCTCGCCGCCGGCGTTCGACGAGCAGGTCTTCTGGAGCGCGCCCCCGCAGGCGATCTCCACCCGGGCGGAGATGATGGCGCGCTACGACGGACCCGCCGTCGACGGCGTGACACGTGCGCTCGAGCGGATCCACGTGACGGGGGGCACGAACGGCATCCGCGTCGACGCGCTGCGCCGCCACCGCCCGTTCACCCCGAGCTTTGTCGGCCGCGCCGAAGACCAGGCGTACATCCTGTCGACCCTCGGTCAGGCGGGACCGCAACTGAGGTACGCGCACGCAGCCGGCCTGATCATGCGCCACGACAAGGAGGCATTCGCCGGCGCGGCAATCGCGGCGGCTCGCGTCGGCAAGATGATCGGCGACGACATCCGGGTGCTCGTCTTCTCCGCCTACGCGGCTGCGGTGGCGGGTGACGGCCTGGACGGCTCGCTGGACGGCGCCGCCATCCGCCGACTCCTGGATCCATTCACCGGCGGCTTCATCTCCGACATCCCCCAGACCGTGGTGCTGCTGCGCCTGGCGCTGCGGACGATGCGCCTGCTTGCCGCCGGTGAGGTCGAACAGGCGCGCGAGTACGCCCTCGTCGGGGCTCGCCGCATCGCCGAGGCGATCGAGGCGACTGAAGATGCGGTGGCGCTCGCGGACCGGGTCCGCGGGGAGCGGACGGCCTGGGGGCACTACTACGATGCGCTTGACGCCCTGGAGGCGGGCATCGGCGCGGACGATGCGCGCGCGCTGGAGGTTCGCGCGCGAGCGGTCCGGATCGTCGAGGCATGCCGGGTCAGGAGCTGAGAGCCGGGGGCGTGTGACGCCGATGTCGCGACTCATGACAATGGCGCGCCCGGAGGGCGTCGGGCGCGCAGGAACGACAACCTCGCCGGACCGTGTTGCTCTGGCGCGCCCGGAGGGCCTTGGGCGCGCACGAACAACACGACTGATGCCTCTCGCCGGGGCTGGTCACGGAGGGGATCATGCCCTTGGTCGAGGCGGACGATCCGGTCGCACCGGGCCCGGGTCGGCTCCCGCGGACAAGGCCATGTTGGCCGGGGCGACATCGGAACGCTCCCGAGGCGGCTGCTGCTGACAGTCTGGGGTTCGTCCTCGACGGAGGAGGTCGCCATGGCGAAGACGGTGGTGGAGGCGTACGAGCAGGGAGGGGACCGGCCGGGGATGTCGCCGGGAGGCGGTCCGGACGGCACCGAGGACGGGGGCCCGGCCCGCGGGCCTGGTGACCGGATCGCCGTTGCGCGACTCGATCCATCGGACTACCGAGAGGCTCTCGAGGTTCTCGCCCTGAGCTGGACGGACGAGCCGGGGTTCAGGCACCTGCTTGGAGGCACGCCGCGCCGGCGGCTGCGTGTGCTCAGGCCGTTCCTCTGGTCTGGACTCCGGAGCTATCCGGGTGCCATCGAGGTCCACGGGGCGAGACTCAATGGACGGCTGGTAGGCGTCGGTGTCCGATTCCCACCCGGGCGTTGGCCGGTCACTCGCCGGGAGGAGGTGCGGGGCTGGGCATGGGGGATCGTCGGGATGCTCCCCATGCTGGTCGCATTCCCGCAGGCGCGCCGCCTCTTCGGCCCGATGACCGAGATGCAGGGTCGTCACCCGCGTGACACGCCCCACTGGTATCTGTGGTTCATGGGCGTGCACCCGTCGTTTCGCCGCCGGGGCGTCGCGACCGCGCTCGCGCGGTTCGTGACCGCGCAGGCCGACGCCGCCGGCGTGGGCAGCTACATCGAGACGTTCGGCGACGGGACGGAGGCCCTCTACCGGGGTCTCGGCTTCGACGTGCGGGAGCGCTGGGAGGTGCTCCCCGGCGCGCCGATCGCCCGGACGCTGTGGCGCGACCCCCGGCCGAGCGAGCCTGCGCCGGGCTCAGCCTGATGCCGTCGCCACCAGGCACGGTGGCCCACGCGGCGGCGGTCATGGCGCGCCCGGAGGTGTGGCGCGCCCGGAGGGTGTCGGGCGCGCAGGAACAACACGCTGCTCCGCCGAACGGCGCATCTCGCGAAGGCCATGGCCACCGCAGCCTATGGTCCGCTGCTCGTGCTGCTGGCGGGGCCCTTCCGGGCCACGGTCATCAGCCGGCTGCCCGGACACGGCCACGCCGCTGCCATCGAGGCGTGGACCGCAGCCTTCCGCGCCGACCTGCCCGCGGACGGCGCCCCGACCTACGTCAACTTCATGGGCGCCGAGGACGCCGACTCCGTCTGTGGCGCCTACCCGGCGTCCGCGTACGCACGCCTGCGCGAGCTCAAGCGACGCGACGACCCCGACAATGTCTTCCGCGCCAACCACAGCATCCGCCCGGCGTCGTGCCCGGTTGGCAGCGCAAACGACCTCGCTCTCGGCGAACTGGCCTAGCCATCAACCTGGCCTCGGTGGCGTCGCGAAGCTGGGACGCCCGGCGGTCAACCCCCGAACCGGAGAGACTCGACGATGGGTAGCACTTCGGTCAGGTAGTCCTCGAGACTGGCTCCCTCGGGCCCTACTTCTATCGCCACGTTGCCCCCATCCCATTCCAGCAGGTAGAGCCTCTCGTGGAAGCCGGGAAGGATCACGTGGTGCAAGCTGGAAACGCCGTTTCCGATGATGAACGGCACGACCGGCTGTCCTTCGCTGAATGGGCAGGTCACATCCCATGACGGGTCGAGGGAGATGTCGAGGAAGACCCCGGTCAGTCCTCCAACGACCACCTCCTCAGGCTCGGTGGTGACCAACCCGGGGTGGGTCGTGTACCACCCGACCAGGTCCTGGACGGTTCCCTCCACGCCGTCGGCCCAATCCTCCTCGCAATCCTTCGGCGCCCGCACGTTCTGGTAGATCCCGAGGTAGCGCACGTCGCCGGTCATCACCGTGAGGAAGTTTCCCGGCAGATCCTCGTCGTTCGACCACCCGTCGGGAACCGTGTATGTGATCCGCGGGCTGAAACTGACGGTGCTATAGGTACCGGGATCGAGAGGTCCCAGGCACACACCCCCATGTGGATTGGGGCAAGGACGCGCCACCGCGCTTGGGGTATGTGTCGGATTCGTCGGGGATAGGGGCGTCGGAGCGATCGTAGACGCGGGCGTCGGAGCGGAAGCGAGGGGGGACGTCGTCGCGGCCTGGTCGGGCTCGACTCGACCACCACATGCAGTGACCACCACCGTCAGGACGACGAAGAGTGCGATCCTGGGTCGAAGAAACCTCACGACGAACGTCTCACTGGATCCCCCAAGGTGCTCAACGTGTGCCCGGCGTCCGGGCGTAGACCCCTGGTCGGCCTCGTACTGCCGGACACATCTACGGCGCATCGATCGGGGGGCGCCGGTACACGAGCAGGAGCGCCCCGTCGTCGTCGAGCAGTCGGAGCTCGTCGCCGTCCACCTGCCGCGCGGCCGTGCGCTCGAGGTGCTGCCGCACCTCGAGATCCGGGTAGACGGGGCCGGAGCCGCAGCGGCCGGCGGCGTAGGGCAGGTCGATCGTGAGGCGCCAAGCGGCGTCCGAGTACGTGTTTTCGTCCGAGTACGTGCCCTCGAAGGAGTCGCATCCCCCGCCGGCGCCCGTCCCGCCGCTGACGACGCCGTCGGCGAACTCGATCGACGAGGCGACCGGGACCTTCGACCGCCTGGGACCTCCGCCACCAGGCCCTATGAGGTAGTACCACCCCTCGATCCCCGAGGCCTCGAAGTCGAGAATCCACGTCCCTGCGTACTCCTCCGTCGGCGGGCACGAGATACACCCATCGGTGGTGCGGTAGAACACGAGCAGCTGATCGCCATCCTTGTCGAGAAGGGTCAGCGTCGCCCCGAGCGCGAACCGCTCCGCGCGGGCGATTCGCAGCCGGATCTCGCTCGCGGCCGGACCGGGTCCCTCGATCTCGCAGTAGAACTGTCCGGTGGGCACGTCCACGGCCAGGCGCTCGCCCACGACCTGCCAAGTACCCGTGAATTCGCATCCACCGCCTGCACCGGACGACATCCAGAATCCGCCATCCGGCTCGAACACCATGCCGCTAAAGAAGCGCTCCGGAAAGGGCTGCGTCCCGCCGTCGTCGGGCAGGTTCGCTCCTGGACCGCCGTACGTGTCGTCGATCCCCGACGCCTCGAAGTCGAGACCCCAGGTTCCGCTCAGGGCGGATGTGTCACCGGCCGTAGCGGGCGTCTCGAAGGATGGAGCCGGGCTCGCCGGGGGCAGCACGACGAGCGAGTCGTCGCGGTCGCTCCCCACCCCAAGCGCGAGCAACATCGCCGCAAGCAGGCCCATCACGAGCAGCGCCCCAGCGAGTGTCGGTCCCCAGCGCAGCGCCGGACCGCCGCGTCCGCCCTGGAGGGCGCCACGACGCCCGCCGGCCGCGATCGAGGCGGCGATGCGGTCAGGCCCGGGGCCAAACGCGGACGCCTTCTCGGCGCGGCTCTGGAGGTAGGCGGCCAGACGCCGGTCCAGTGCGTCCATCGGCGTGTCCTGCTCGCTCATCGCCCGTCTCCCAGCAGCGCACGCAGGCGCTCCTTGCCTCGCCGGATCCGTGCCCGCACCGTCTCGACCGGCGCATCGACGATCCGGGCGGTCTGCTCGACCGTGTAGCCGGCGTACAGGTGGAGGACGAGGGCGGCCCGCTGGTCGGCCTTGAGCCCGTCGAAGGCGATCCGCATCGCGGTGTCCTCCTCGTGGCGAGCGCGCGGGTCGGCGGGATCGATCGCGATCTCCCGCGGCCCGCCGAACAGCGACAGGGCGCCCAGCCCACGCGGTTTCGACGCCCGGATGGCCTCGCGGACGACGATCCGGTCGAGCCAGCCCTTGAGCGCCGCAGGCTCCCGCAGGGTGTCGCGGCGTCGCCAGGCCTGCTCGAGCGCGACCTGCACCGCGTCGGCGGCGTCAGACGGCTCGCGGCAGATCAGCCCGGCGAGCCGGATGAGCCGCGGGTAATGCACGTGGACGAACGCGCCGAGCTCCGCCTCGCCGATGCCGGCAAGGATCGGGGCGACATCCGTCCTGCTCGTCTCCACTCGATCGGGTCCACGTGCGGGTTCCTACACCACTACAGAGGGCCGGGCCGCCCGAAACGGGTGCACCGCCAGCCTGAGTATGTCCGATGTCCTCAGGCGAGCAGCCGACGGGCGACGAGGTCGATCGGTTGCTCGTGCTTCGAGCCGATGAAGGAGCCGCTGGGATCGTTGGCGCGCCCGGCAATGGCGCGCCCGGAGGGCTGTGAG